>DASYTJ010000098.1:0-3676 GCA_036002325.1 Thermoanaerobaculia bacterium
TTCTTTTTTTCGGGTCGGGGCGGGTCTGGCCGGCGGGGCGGGGGCGCGACCCGCCCTGGCAGGCCGAGCCTCTTCCGTCAGGGCAGGTCGAGCCCCCAACCCGCCGTCCAGACCCGCCCCTACCCTAAAAAAAGAATCGCGCGAGACGGCTCTCCAACGCTACACCGTCGAGCTCCCTGCACTGCTGCGCCTACTGATGCGTTCGGTCCGCAACTTTCTCCACATCCGCCGCATCGTGGGGGATTTTCAGACGTACTTTCGCGACCGTTATGAGCGCTGGTCGGCGATGGACTTCCGGGCCATGGCTCCGCACGAGCTGGCGGCGCTCTACCGGAAGATGGAGGACGAGCTCCTCTGGGAGTGGAAGGCGCCGATCATCAACGATTTCTTCGTGATGGTTTTCTACGGCACGTTGAAAAAGCTCTGCGCCTCCTGGTGCGGCGACGAATCCGGCTCATTGCAGAACGACCTCATCTGCGGCGAGGGCGGCATCGAGAGCACCGAGCCCACCAAGATGCTCCTCGGTTTGGCAGCCGGTGCCCGTCGTCAGCCCGAGCTGCGCGCGCTTCTCCTTGCCGGACGCCCGGAAGACCTGGCTCGCGAAATCCCGACGGATCCTCGCTTCGGCGACTTCGCGGCCGCCATCCGCCGCTATCTCGACCTCTACGGCTTCCGCTGCGTCAACGAGTTGAAGCTGGAGGAGCCCTCCCTCAAGGATCGCCCGGCGTTCCTCTACCAGATCCTCCGCAACTATCTGGCGGCGGATGATCCCGCGGGGCTCGACGTCGCGGCCATGGAGGAGCGCGAGCGCCGCATCCGCCGCGATGCCGAGGAGAGGGCCTTCACCGCCATCCGCCGCCGTCCCGGCCTGCTGCCCCGGGCCTGGATCTTCCGCCGCGTGTTGGAGAACGCCCGCCTGGGAGTGAAGAACCGCGAGAACCTCCGCTTCGCCCGCACCCGCATCTACGGCTTGCTGCGCGAGCTGCTGCGGGCGGTGGGGGAGGACTTCGCGCAAGACGGTCTCCTCGACCGGGAAGAAGACATCTTTTACCTCACGCTGGACGAGGTATGGGACTACGTGAAGGGGCGAGCCGTTACGGCCAACCTCAGAAATCTGGCCGCCCTTCGCCGCGACGAGTTCGACGCCTATCGCCGCATGGACCCGCCGGCAGACCGCTTCGAGACCTACGGGCTGCCATATCACCGCAATCGTTTCCAGGGCCGGCCGCAGCCCGCCGCTGCGTCCGAGCCTGGCCTCCTGCGCGGCACCGGCTGCTGCCCCGGCGTCGTCACCGGTCCGGTCAAGGTCCTCCGTACGCCGTCCGAAGACGCCCGCCTCGACGGAGAGATCCTCGTCGCCGAGCGTACCGATCCCGGCTGGGTACCGCTCTATCCTTCGGTCTCGGGATTGCTGATCGAGCGCGGCAGCATCCTTTCCCACTCCGCCATCGTGGCGCGTGAAATGGGTATCCCGACGATCGTGGGGATCGTGGGGCTGGTGAGCACTCTGCGGACTGGTCAGGTGGTGACGATGGACGGCGGAGCGGGGACGGTGCGGACGGAGGGATAGTACGGGAAGACCAGTGTTGAATCCCATGTTTCGACCGTCTCTGGCCGCGGGCTTGCTGTTGTGGGCCTTGTCTCTTCCGCTCGTCGCGCAGGAGCCGAGTCCGGTGCGGCTGCAGACTTCGAGCTTCGACGAGGGCGGTCTTGTCGAGCTGAATTACGCGTGGCGTTACGCGCCTGGAGATGAGCCAGGACGCGAAGCCGTCGGATACGATGATTCCCGTTGGACTCCCGTCAAACCCGCTCTCACCGCCGCCGATTTACCGCCGGGCGGATGGAGCGGCGTCGGCTGGTTTCGCAGGCATCTGCGGATCGGCTCCGACCTGCAAGCGAAGACGCTGGCGCTGCGTTTCGCCGCGCCGGGCGCCGCGCGCGTCTATCTCGACGGCCGCCCCGTTCTGTCCGTAGGCGAGGAGACCTCGCCGCCCGAGATCCCAAGCGACCGCAGCGAGGCGGTTCTGATCCACTTCGAGGGATCGTCCCATGTCCTCGCCGTCCGCTACGCCTATCCACGTCCCGCCCCGCGGACGGACGATGGATTCGGCTTCCACCTTACATTGTCGAAGCGCCCTGCTGCCTGGGCTCCTCCTCGGGGCTGGCCGGTCGCGCTCCGCGGTGCGCTGGTGGCGCTGCCGGTCTTTCTCGCGCTGCTGCATCTGGCTCTCTTCTCGTTCGATCCACGAGCGCGGGAAAACCTTTTCTATGCGCTCGAGATGTTCACCTTCGCGGCCATCGTGCTGCGCGAGTACCGCGATGTCCTGCTGGTGAGCAATGCGCAGCGCGATCTCGCCGACCGTGTCGGAGAAGGATTGCCGATCGTCGCCATCCTGTTCGGCGCGCTCACCTATTACGCGATCCGTACGCGCCCCTGGCCGAAGTCCTGGCGCGCAATCGCTGCCGCCGGGGCCGCTCTCTATCCACTGTCTTTCCTCCTCAACAGCAACCTCGTCGAATATAGTTGGATAGTTTATTTCCTTGCGCTCGTCATCGAGATCTTCCGTCTGGAGCGCGGCAAGAGGATCGTCAAGCGGCAGGGAGCGCGCTTCTACCTCGGCAGCTTCGCCATTTTCGGCCTCACGGTTGCGCTCCAGATCCTCGTCAACTTGGGGCTGCTCGAATCCGTTGTGGGCGTGCGGGAGGTCTATGTTCTCGGCATCCTCGCCTCGGCGGTCGGCATGTCGCTCTACCTCGCGAGCACGCTGGGGCAGTCGCGCATCATCGAGGCCGAAAACGAGCGCAAGACGCGGGAGCTCACCCAGGCGCGCGATCTGCAGCTCTCGATGTTGCCCGGCAAGATGCCACAGGTTTCGGGGTTGGATATCGCGGCGGCCACCCAGCCGGCGGCCGAGGTCGGCGGCGACTATTACGATGTGAAGTTCGCGGGTGACGACGCACTTCTCTTCGCGTTCGGCGACGCGACGGGACACGGGCTCGCCGCGGGCATCGTAGTCACCGCGGCGAAGGCGCTCTTCACGTCGCTCGTGCCGACTGAGTCGCCGTGCAAGCTGCTCGCGAGCTGTGATCGCGCCATGGCGGGAATGAAGCTCCCCACTCTTCGCATGTGCCTCTCCCTCGCGCACGTCTCACCCCGTAGCGTCACCGTCGCCTCCGCGGCGATGCCGCCGCTGCTGGTGTGCCGCGCTGGGAACGGCGAGGTCGAGGAGCTCGGCGCCGGAGGCCTGCCGCTGGGAGGCCGGATGGCGGCGCGCTACGAGGAGCGGACGGCCGCGCTCGCCAGTGGCGACACGCTCCTCTTCGCGAGCGATGGATTCGCCGAGCTCGCAGAGCCTAGCGGGCGGCAACTCGGTTATGGAGGCGTAATCGAATCCTTCCGCCGCTCGGCGCAGGCCGGCACGGCGGGCGAGGTCGTCGAGCGTCTCTTCGCCGATGCCGCCAGGTTCCGCTCTACGCGCTCACAGGATGACGACGTCACCTTCGTCGCGGTGAGGGTGCTGAACGAGAATCCTTGAGACCGGTCAGGTGGTGACGATGGACGGCGGCGCGGGGACGGTACGGCTGGTTCCTGAGAGCGCCGGCGTCCCCGCCCGCTCAGACGGTTCTATCTAGGTTCTATCTAGCTGAAGTCGCACACCCGTTTGCGTACTGTGTA
>DASYTJ010000099.1:0-6643 GCA_036002325.1 Thermoanaerobaculia bacterium
CACCCAGCGCTCCCGGCCGGTGGCCGGGTCCAGCGCGATGACCCGGCCGAGCGGGGTCCCCACGTACATCGTTCCGTCCACGACGAGCGGCGTCGCCTCGAAGGCGGTCGGCTTGGCGGTGGCGAAGCGGGGCTCGGCCTCGCCCGTGCGGTAGGTCCAGGCCACCTCGAGTCGGGCGACGTTTTCCCGCGTGATCTCCGTTGCCGGCAGGTAGCGGGTGCCCTGGACGTCCCGTCCGTTGGCGCTCCAGCCGACCTCCTCCTCGCCTCCCGCGGGGAGCGGCGCGCGCCGGTCCTTCGCATGGTGGGGATGGGTCTCGTAGTGCCGCCGCAGGAGGTCCTTGCCGTAGTCGTTCCCGTTCGGCGTCCGGACGATCGTGTGAACGTGCTCCGGGTTCGGAGCGTTCGGATCCTTCGCGAGGTGCCGGAGGTTGGCCGGACTCTGGTGGTCGAACTCGATGAGGATCACCGGGCTGTGGATGCGGTAGTAGAAGACGCTTCCCGGCTCCGTCCGGCCGATCCACGCGAACCAGGTGCGGTTCAGGTGCTTCCGCACCTCTTCCATCTTCACGCGCGCATGGCCGTCATCCCCGTTGTCGACGTAGAGCGCGACCAGATCGAGGAGCTGCCGGCGCTGCGCTTCCGACAGCTCGGTGGCGCGGACGCCGGCGTAATCGAGGACGACGTTGTCCTTCCACGCCTCGGTGAGGTTCTCGTTGCCCGTCTTGGCAAACTTGAGGATGGCCTGGTGGCGCTGGGCCTCACCGAGCGCGTTGATCATCGCCAGGCCGGCGCTCTGCTCCTCCTGGAGCACCGAGACGCCCTTGTACTTCCCGGAATGGGCGATCACCGGCTCCGAGCCGGCGAAGAACGGCGTCATCACCACCTGGTCCCCGAGCACGAAGTAGTTGATGTTGGCGTGATGGCCGTCGAACTGCCAGCCCCAGGGCTCGGTGGCGGACGGCGCGCCCATGACGGTGATGTGGTACCGCCATTCGCCGTACTCGTCGAAGTTGCCGTCGTTGAGCTCGGCCAGGGTCTCGTTGAGGCGCATGATGTCACGCGTCTGCTTCAGCCCTTTGGCGCTCAGCGACGCGCGCAGCAGGGCGAAGGCCTTCTCGCGCTGCGCCTCGGTCATCTCGAGGAAACCGACGCCCTGGCGCACGTAGAAGTGCTGGTTCATCCACTTGCGCCACTCGTCGTCGTCGACGGCGTAGGTCGTCATGTCGCGCTGGGCCGGGGTCAGGCCGGTGAGGAACGCGCGCGCGGCGTTGCGGACCGGCTCGGTGGATACACCGGTGGAGTGGATGCCGAACAGGCCGGGCTCGATCCGGCCATCCGCGGTGATGCCCTTGAACGGCTCCGCCAGGCCGGCGGTCTCGGCCTCCACGGACCTTTTCCGCAGATCTTCCGGCCCCCGCCGTCGTGGGGCCTGCGGCGACTGCAACAGCGCGACCGGAGCGAGGACGACCGCGACCAGAAGCGCGGTCGACGACGACGTCAGCAGCGCCAGACGCGACATGGCCCCTCCCGGCGGCGGTACTTTAGCATTGCCGGCCGATAGGGACGGCGGGAGCTACGGCAGCTCGCCGCCCACGACGCGCTTGGCCTTGCGCCCGGCTTCCAGCCGCTCGCCGGGCTCCACCCCGTTGAGGATCGCCAGCGTCTGCGCGCTCACCGTGGAAGGGAACCGCCGCGCGAACTCCTCGATCGTCATCGCCTGGGCAACGGTGACGATGTCGACGCGCTTCGGCTGCACCGACAGGTCGCGCGCGTTGGTCAGGGGCGCGAAGCTTCCGACCGAGTTGCTGACCGTCGCTTCGTAGCGAGCCCACGGTGACGAGGGCGCGTAGCCGAGGATCTGGAAGACCTTGCCGCCGTGCTCGACGAAGGCGGCCAGTCCCTGCAGCACGCCCTGCTCCGTCTGGGCGGCGAAGGCGTTCGTGTAGGCGGGCAGGCCGTTGATGTTCCCCCGCCACGGCTGCCCCCGCTGGATCCCCTGCTGCGAGAAGAACTCCTGGTACGCCGCCTGGGCGGACGGGCGGTTGGCCAGCGTGATCACGACCACTGCATCCTGGTTCGGGCTCATCGCCCCGACGGCTTGCTTCTGGTTGCTGGGCTTCCAGCCCTGCGGAAACTCGAAGCGGAACCGCATCTCGGGGTGATAGAAGACGTTGCTCCTGAAGTAACCCTCGCGAGGGTCGTCCCCGAAGACGAGGCCGTCGAGGCGCTGCAGGTAGGAGTCGCGCTCGACGCGGCCGCCGGCCTGCGCGCCGGGCAGCGTCGTGATCGCCGCGGTGATGCGCCGCCCGCGGTCGCCCGGGTCCGGGTGGGTCGACAGCCAGCCCGGGACGCGCCCCTCGCCTTGGGCCTCGCCTACCCTCTGGAGCGTCCGGAAGACCTGCGGCATCGGGCGCGGGTCGTAGCCGGCCCGCGTCAGGTACCGCAGCCCCAGCTGGTCCGCCTGGTTCTCGTCGTCGCGGCTGTACTTGAGGAAGAGCAGCTCCATGCCGGCCTGGGCGAGGCCGCCGAAGTTCTGGAGCTGCGGCCGGAGGATCATGCCCACCATGAGGCCCACGTTCAGGAGCTGGGCCTTGCTCATCTGGCTCACGGAGTGGCGGGCGGTCACGTGGCCGATCTCGTGGCCGAGGACTGAGGCCAGCTCCGCTTCCGAGTTCATGTGGGCGAGGAGGCCGCGCGTCACGTAGATGTAGCCGCCGGGGATCGCGAAGGCGTTGACGGCGGCGTCGTCGACGACGCGAAACGTCCATTGCAGCTTGGGGCGCTCCGAGCTGGCCGCCAGCGCGCCGCCCACCCGCTGCACGTAGGCCTGGAGCTCCTGCTGCGGGACGAGGCCGATGCTCCCCACGACCTGCGGGTCCGCCTCCTTGCCCATCTGGATTTCCTGGGCCTCGGAGACGAGCGAGAGCTGCCGCTGCCCGGTGGCGGGGTTGGTGGCGCAGTCGGCGAAGAGCACCGCGGCGGCGAGCGCCGCCAGGAGTCCATCCCGCCAACGCTGGAGATGGACTCCTAAAGTAGCGCTTCGCGCCGCAGGAGAACCTAACGTGGGTATTTGATTTCGCATTTTAGGAGCGTGTCCTCCGTCGTTGACCGGGACACGCTCCTAGGCGTTGCCCTTCACCCACGGCATCGGGACCGCGTCGAGGAACTGCGTCCCGTGCGCCTCGGGACTGAGGCAGAAGCACTCGCGGTCGAAGCGGTAGCAGCCCGGCTCCGGCGGCCGCATCGCGTATGAGATCGACGCGCCCGCGCAGTGGCTCGTGCCCACGTTCCGCTTCTGCCTCGGCACCGGGCGGGGCGCCACCGGCTCCCGTTCACAGAAAGCGTTCAGTGGATCGGTCGCTCTCAGGCTCACTGCATCCTCCCTGAGGGAAGTCCCGGCATTACCCAAAGCAGGATGTGTGCCAGCGGCCGAGAGGTGGAGACGGCCGGGGCCGCGGTCGCGTTGCCGGGCGGGAACGCACGCAGAATGTAAGGGTTGCCCGACTCAGCCCTCGGCCGGAGACGGCTCGGGCTCTTCCTCTCCGCGGAAGCCCGCTACCTCATCGAGCCGGACCCGGCGCGAAAAACCGTAAAAGATCGGGAAAGGGTCGACGTCGAGCTTGTAGGACACGCCGAGAGAGCGAAGCACGGCCGCGAAGCGCTCGGGATCGTCGTCCGCGCGCAGCACGTACGCGTCGGGCCCCTCGCGGGCGACCTTCTGCGTGTGCCGGTCCGACTCGTAGGAGGCGGTCGGTCCCAGGCGCGAGGAGAACACGATGCGCTCGCCGGTGAACATCGTCACCGGCGCCGAGATGGAAAAATCGGCATAGCCGGTGCGGATCTGCTTCGCCTCGAGCGAGCGGACGAGCCTCTCGTAAGGCGCCGCCACCTCGGCCCCGGAGCGCAGCCGCGGCCACGTGCCACTGACGTTGACGGCGAGGAGGGCCCCCAGGATCAGGGCGCCCAGCACGCGCGTCTTTCGCTCGCGCGGAATGAATCCGCGCTCGCTCGTTGAGCTGGGGCGCTCGCGCGGAATGAATCCGCGCTCGCTCGTTGAGCTGGGGGGTGCCGAACGCCGCACCCCCCAGACCCCCCGCAGCCAGAGCCACGCGACGATGACGCCGAGGTGGATCGCAGTGGCGGCGGTGACGGGCAGCAGGTACCGCGGCCGCCAGTAGATCCGTCCCGCGGCGACCGCCCACCACTGTGCGAGGCAGCAGGCGAGGAGAAGCGGCGGGAGCAGGGCCGGTGACGGGCGGCCCTCGCGCATCGAGCTCGCGATCTCGCGCCCGCGAAGAGCCAGGTAGAAGGCGAGGGCTCCCGGCACCAGTACGTAACCCACCGCCGCGACCGGCCACAGATGCGCTCCGGGGTGGCCGGGGCTGAGGCCCGACAGGGTGGCGAAGGAGATCGTCAGCGTGCGGCGGAGGAGGTGGAGCAGCGCGTCCGCCTGGGCGGCCAGCTCGCCCGGCTCCCGTCCCATGATGTCCCCGCTCTGCCAGTGATTCTCGACGTTCCAGAGGAGCACCGGGAGCGCACCGATGAACACTCCCACCGGCAGCAGGAGGCTCCAGGCGTCGCGCCACGTCGCGCGGCGCAGGGCGAGGGCCAGAAGGGCGACGCCGATATAGGCGAGTGCGATGGGCTGCTGCCAGAAGGCGGCGCCGAGGAGCAGGCCGGTGACGAGATAGGTCCCCCGAGCCTCGGCACCGCGCCGGTCGGCCGCGAGGAGCCGGGCGAGCAGGACGAGAGCCAGCCCGCCCAGGGCCAGCACGTCCACGTACTGGCCGACGCAGTTGAGCGAGAAGACGGTGAGGAAGCGCGGGCTGATCGCCAGGTACAGGCCCGTCACCACCGCCGCCCCCCGGCCGGCCAGCCGCCGTACCAGCGCCATGGTGGCCGCGATGAAGACGAGGTAGAGGAGGAGGCTGCTGAGAACCATCAGCAGCGACAGGTCTCTCACTCCGGTGACGAGCCCCAGCAGGGCTCCGAGATGGCCCTTCAGCGTCCCCTGGTAGTGGGCGCCTTCGGTGAAGATCGGGGCCGGCCGCATCCCCTGCATGAGGTGGAGGGCGACGAAGGCGGGATAGGCGCCGTCACGATTGACCCATCCCCAGGGATGGGCGAGTGCCGGAAGCCGGTACAGCGTGGCCGCGCCGAGGGCGGCCAGCGTCTCCGGCGCGGGCGCGCGCAGCACCGCCCTCCAGGACCGCCGCCATCGAATGCCGCCCAGCACGAGCAGGCCGGCGAATGGCACTATCGGCGGCACGCTGGCGGGCCGCGCCGTGAACCAGGTGGTGACGAGGAGGACGAGGCAACCCAGCAGGGCGGCCTCGAGCAGGAGGTCGCGCCGCACGCCCTCCTTGATGGCCTTGAGCTGTTGGAGGAGCGCTTCGGTGGTGGACGGCCCCTTCAGGATCGAGGAGGCGCGCGCGATCTGGTTGATGGCCTCGTCCACTGCTTCCGGCCCGCCGCCCCGCTCAAGGTCCGCCCGCGCCTTCTGGTAGTGCTTGTTCACGACGCTTTCGCCCGCCGGCCCCAGAAGCCCGTTGCAGATCTCGCGCACCCGGTTGAGGCGGGTCAGGTGGCCGGCGGCGTCCGGGGAAGAAGACGCGCCGTGCGGGGCGGCCGCCGCGGTGGCCGGCCTGGCGGGGGCCGGAGCGGGGGTGGGCGTGACGGTGACCGGCCGCGGCGCCGTCGCGGGCTTGGCGGGTCCGGGCTTGGCGGCCGCCGCCGCCACCGCCGCCCCCGGCGCGCGCAGGCGGATGAGCCCGGTGGCAATGAGCCCGTACAGGATCTTCGCCGCATCGAAGGCCGACAGGCGGGTGGCGGCGGCGATGGCCTTCACGCTGCGCTGGCCGTCGATCTTGGAGAGGATCAGCCACTCGCTGGTGTTGAGGTTGATCTGGCCGTCCCGGTGCTCCTGCACCACGAAGTCCGGCACCAGGTCCGTCGAGGGAATCTTCTTCGAGAGCACCCGCCACTCGTCGAGCCGGCGGGCCGCCTCCATGAGCAGGTTGGTGTTGCTCTTCGTGATCGTGCGCAGCTCGGTGGCCACTCCCGGATCGAAGCGGAAGTCGCCCGAGCTCCAGATCGCGAGCGCGTAGACCGCCTCCTCGCCCGAGTTCTCGTCGAGCTGGGCGTGCACGATCTTGCCGTCGGTGAGGTAGATCTCCCCGGCGAGCGCCCCGTTGGTGAGGTGGAAGACGCCGGTCTTACCGCTGACGCTGATGAGCTGGATGATGTCGGGGAGATGAAGCTCGGCGAGCGATCCCTGAAAGGCCATGGGTCAGGCGCTGCGGAGCTCCAATGCGACCAATCGGAGTGGTGAGGCTACCAAGCCCGCGCAGGCCTGTCAAGGTCATTGGGATCGAGGATCAGGCGGGAGTCGGTTTCTCGGTCGTCTCGTCGGCTTCCTTCACGGCGCGGCGCTCCCGCTCCCGCTCGCGGGGAAGCAGGATGTTGTGCCGCGTGATCATCTCGTTCAGGGTGGTGGGCTTGAGGCCGAGCAGGCGCGCGGCCTCCTTCTGGACGCCGCCGGTGGAGTCCAGGGTCGACTCGATGAGGCGCCGCTCGAAGTTGGCGATCACGTCGCGCAGGCTGATGCCTTCCGGAGGCACCGTCATGTGGGGGACGTGGAA
>DASYTJ010000100.1:0-5756 GCA_036002325.1 Thermoanaerobaculia bacterium
GCTGCCGCGTATCGGCCAGGCCTTCGACCTGGCGGGCGAGGGCTCGGGCCTCGGCGGCTCCGAGCATGGTCAAGGCTCCCTTGAGGTTATGGGCGACGCGCCGACTCTCCTCGGCGTCCCCCCGGCTCACGGCGTGCCTGACGGCGTCGAGCCTCCGCGGCAACTCTTCGAGGAAAATCTTGATGAGCTCTCCGAGGAGCTCCTCGTTGCCGCCGACCGACTTGAGGGCGGCCGAGAGGTCCACCGGTGGCGTCTCGCCAGCCATCCTAGACATTGGACCACACTCATCGCCGGGAGCGCGCACTCAAATGGTAGGCGGCCGGCGGGCCCGGCCCGGGAGGGTGATGGTGGGCGGAACAGGGCTTGAACCTGTGACCTTAGCCTTGTAAGGCTGCTAGTAAGTCAATAACTGCCGAGGGATACACGGCCGCTGCCATCGGCCGCTGCCACTCCGGGCATCCTACTTAGGCTGCGGCGGCAACTGCGGCTGTGGCCTCACCTCGAACGCGACCTTGTCCATCGCCTCGCCGTCGACCACGGCCTTCACGATGTAGCGCCGCCCCGGCGTCCATGGCACAGGAGGAACCGTCACGGCGATTGGGAGATTGAAGGATCGTCCGGGCGCGCCCGGCGGCCGGCCGACTTCGAAGTCGGCCGCAATCTTGAACGGTTGTTCCCCGATCGGCGTCGCGACGTTCAATGGGCGCCCATCCTCATCCTCGATGAGGAATTCAAGATGCCGCTTGCGGTTGGTCTCCTCCCAGGTCACTTCAATGATCCCAGCAAGCGCGAAGGGCTGAGACTGGGGCCCGACCTCAGTCCAGCCGCCGCCGAGCATGAACAGTAATCCCTCGCGGACCTCGGCTGAGTCAGCGAGGAACAGCCGAAGCTTCATTTTTATCGCGCGGCTGAGGCGAGCTGGTCCGGCTGGATCTTCGCGCTAGGGTAAGCCGGGGGGTAGACGGCGGTCTTCGTAATGCTACCAATCGGCGGCGTGCTTGTCGTGCTCGTAGTCATCAACGGTGATTCCTCGAACGTGATCGTCATCTGAATCCCCTGTCTGTACCGTTCGAGGTACTTCCCCCGCATGCCACCGCGGATATCGTATTCTGGCCGCATGTTCTGCCGATCCTTACTCTCCTGATTCATACGTCCTCCGCTCATTGAGTGTGACCCGCCGCGCACCGATGATCCGGATTGTGCATCCGTGATCACTATGCCAGACGATCACCAGCCGGCCGTCCTTTGACATCCCCGTAGTGAGCCAGCGCTCCTCGTCGGTAGAGTGGTCGGGGTCAAGAACGGTTGTGGCAAGAGGATCACCGAAGACTGTGCTCGCCTCTTCAAACGATACCCCGTGTTTGGCAAGGTTTGAAGCTGCCTTCTCGGGGTCCCATTCGAACCGCACCCGCTTCGACGCCTCTGATGGGGCACCTTTTCAGTCTAACTCGGCTCCCGTTCCCGGGGCGATGATGCTAGCAACAGGTCGGGACAAGCGCAACAACAACCACCTTCAGACGAAAAAGACGGCGCTGGTCACGAAAAAGCCATCCGCGTGGGTTCCGCCCCGCTCACCGCTTCCGCCGCGGCCCGGAGCGTCTGGTCCGCCACCGCCGCATATCTCCTCATCATCCGCTGGGTCTTCCACCCGCCAAGGGCCATCACGATAGGCGCGGTGAAGCCCTTGTTCAGGGCCATCGTTGCTCCGTGGTGCCGCAGGTCGTGGAAGTGGAAGTCCCGGAGGCCGGCCTCCCGGGCGGCCTTCCGGAAGACCCGGCCCGCGTAAGAGCGATCGTAGGGGTGCCCGTCTGGGCCCGGGAAGACCCACTCGCCGGCGTGGCCCTGCCCGCGGAGGATCTTCTGGGCCTCGGCGCTCAGGATCACCGGCCTGGCGCCCGCCTTGGCCCGTGGGAGCAGGATGACGCCCTGCTCAAGGTGGACGTACTCCCGGCGGAGCAACCGGACCTCAGAGAGCCGCATGAGGGTCAGGGCCGCCAGCTTCGCCATCTCCCGGAACGGCGAGCGCATCGGCTCGAACACCAGGAGCTCCTCTTCGGGGCGCAGCCACCGGACCCGCGTCTCGTCCTCCGGCAGAAAAGCGCCGGCGGGGAACCGGTAGCCGGGCAGCGCCCGCTTCAGCATCGCGCGGAGTGTGCGGAGGTCCCGGTTGATGGTGCTGGCCTTGGTGCCGTCCCGCTGGCGAGCCACAGCCTCCCGCTCCTTGGCTTCGGCCTCCTCCGGGCGCTGCTCGTCCCTCAGCTTCCTGGCCTGCTCGGCGAGCCGGACCGCCGCAGCCGAGTCCCTGACCCGCACCTGGCGGAAGGCGAAGATCTCCTGCTCCCCGATCCGGCTGACCGGCTTGTCCAGCAGCTCGGGCATCAGCCGTTCGATGACGGCCTGGGTCTCCCCCGCCCGGGTGATCGTGTCGGTCCCCTTCCCGCGAGCGTCGAGGTCCTGGAGGTAGAACTCGAAGAGCTGGCACAGCGTCGCCGGCGCCTGGGCCTCCTGCTCGGCCTGGCCGACGCGTTCCTTCAGCTCGCGGAGCAGCTCGGACTCGGCGTCGCGCGCCTGCTCATTCGTCGGGCGGAACGCAGCCTTCCTGAGCCCCTGATAGGCGACACGCGCCTGCCACACCCACTTTCCGTGATTCCTGATCTTTCGGACAGACATAGCCCCTCTCCTACCGCCCGTACCTTGACTCGATCTTGGCCTTGAGCTGCTCGAGGTCCGGATCCCGGAGGTCGGGTCCACCGAGCTTCGCGTGGTCACCCTCGTAGAACTGGTGAACACCGGTACTCGAGTAGATCTTGCCGAATGGCCGACCGCCACGAAGGACTCGGATGAACGTCCCCTCGCCGAGAGTGCTGTCCTGCTGGAACGTAATCTTCATGCGCCCGCTCCCTTCCTTGCGGCCCTCTTCACCGCCTCGCGCTTCGTGACCTGCTGACGCGCCGGCATCTTCTTCGCGGCCTTCTTCAAACGCGCCGCTTGTTTTGCTGCTCTGTGCGGGCGTAGATGGCAGCGATCATTGTTGGCTCCTTCGGGCTGGCCACGTCAGCTGCTGCGGGGTCGAAGTCGCGGCCGATTTCCACAGTGGCGCAGGCGGCTAATCCAAGGACGAGCAGCCCGAGTCGGAGCATGTTCATCTCCCCTCGTCAGTGTCTTTGCGAAAGAGCTCGCTCAGCTCGCGGCCCCTCTTCTCAATGGCTCCTCGCCGTCGTAGCCATTCCGAGTCTCGATGAAAGACCCCATCGAAGCACTCATCAAACAGGTCGAGGACATCGGCGTGGACGGTCCCGAGGAACAAAAACTCGCGCTCGATGGTGCGCTGATCGCCGGTGAAGTAAGGAAGATACAGCGTAACTGTCGGGGCGCCCTTATCCTCGATCCACCACCTCTGAGAATCAAGGTACTCCGGCGTGAAGTGCACGGAGGCATCCGATAGCATCCCGAGGTGAGCGCGAAGTCGCTCGACGAGCGGGGCGCTGGGAAATCGGATATCTGGATGGAACGGCCGGGGGCGTTCGCCTCGATCGCGTTCCGCCCAGCGCGCCATCCGTTCCTCGAAGGCCAGCCACTTGTCCACGTTCGCTGGGTCGGCCTTCATGGCAGCCGCAATTGTCGCGATCTCGATCGCTCGTCGTGTGACCCCTGCCGCGTCGTCGGGTTGGCAGCGGCCGATTGTTGTCGCGGCGGCAAGGAAGGCCTTATGGCACAGGAGTAGGAACCGGCCATAGGTAGGCGGCGACGACGGAGGGATGAGATTCCTCGACACCTGGTAGAGCTCATCGAGAGGGATGATGACTTCAGCAACGTGGGGGAGTCGACGAGTTTGGCTCCAATTCTGGAGCTGCGCCTGAACGTAGCTGTCGAGATTCTTCGTAAACTCCATCACGACGTCGGCCGCCGGACCGCCAGCAGCAGGATCCCGAGCGCCGCGACGCCGGCGCCGACCATCAGGGAGCCCCACGGCCGCAGGTCATCGGCCTGGCGACGGTAGGCCGCCGCCATTCGATCGTACTTATCGGCGTCGTAGTGCCCGGGGAAGTTAGCGAGCGCCTCAAGCCGCAGCCGCTCGCCCTCTGTATAGAACACACCGCCCACCGCAACGAGGATCCCGGCGACTACGCAGATCCAAGCGAAGACGCGCATGGGGTCTCGAAGGCGATTCATTCCGCTCACGGCCGCGCCCGTAGGATCGCGAGGATCAGGACCGTGCCGAAGTAGACGACGGCGCTGGCCGCGATGAGGATTGCGACGGCGAGGAGGATCCGGGCGGGGGCGCGCATGCCGTCCTGCGGCCGGCTCATGGGCCAAGCCCCTCGAGCTGCCGGCGGAGCCGTGCCGCTTTCAGGTCGGTCACGGGGGCCTTCGGGCGGTGCTCCTCGCAGCAGCCGCCCATCAGGCACAACGCCAGCCGGGCGCTCTCCTTGAGGTAGTTGCAGGCGTGCCCGAAAACGTGCCCGTCACGGTCTCTAGACAACCTCGAATCTGCTGCCTCTCCGCTGCCATTCTGGTGTCCGTTTCCGGGTATTTTATGGCCTTTACCGGCCCGGCTCTCGCGACGTAGAAGTGAGCGAGAAGTCCAGGAACCTTCGGATTTTTTGATGGTGGGCGGAGCAGGTTTCGATCCTGCGACCTCAGCCTTGTAAGGGCTGCGCTCTCCCGACTGAGCTATCCGCCCCGTCTGGATACTACCCCACTACGGGCTCAGCCAGTCGCGGACCTTGCGGAAGACATTGAGGACGTCCTCGGCGGCAGCCTTGGAGTCGCGCTTGACGACCTGCCAGCCCCTGCGCACCTTGTCGGCCAGGTCCTCTTGCCGGGGCGTCGGCTCGGCAGCCGCGGGCGGCGGGTCTGCGGCCCTCGAAAATGCCGTCGGGCTTCGGCGCTCTCCCGTCCGCGGTGTCTCGGCGGCCGGAAGCGCCCGCCCATCCATCGACGGCCCAGCCGCCAGGCCCGGCGGGAGCGTTCGCGAGAGGCGGGGCGACGCCGCCGACGGCGACGGCTCCGGCCGCGCCACGGGCAGCGGACGGCGAGGGGCCACCAGAGCCGAGGCGCGCGCCGCGGCCGCGCGCTCGAGCTGCTTCAAGCCGGCCAGGGCCCGGCCGGCGTCGGCGCTCGCCTCACGCAACAGGGCTTCGGCGACGCTCACTCGCGACGCCACATCGGCGACGCGGCGGTCGGCGGCCCCCCCGATCGATTCGGCGGCGGCCACCCGCGACTCTGTCCGACCCACCCGCTCGTCGAGCACCCGGACGTCGCTCCAGAGCCGGTCGATCTCGGCGTCGGCTCGAGCCGAGGCCGGAGCCGGCACCGAGGCTCGGGACTGCTGAGCCAGCGCGACGACCGCGAGCATGGCGGTAACGGCGAAGCAGACGCCGGCCGTGGCGTGACCGAGCCGGGTGACGACCAGGCGCTGGTCGGCCTCGCCGGGCGCCGTCCTGCGCGTCGCCTCCCAGGCGGGGGGGAAGCCGTACTTGAACACGAGCAGACACATCACCAGTGCGCCCAGCGCGCTGGTGAGGATGATGGCCGGCAGGGCCACGTGGGCAAGCGGATGCATACCTCTCCTCCACGCCCCTGCAGGTCCAGCGTACCAGATGCCGAGCTCACGCCGGGCGCGGAGGGCCCGACGCCGAATCAGAGATCGAGGGCGGCGAGTCGGGCGCGCGTGGGAACGCCGTCGGCATCCCAGCCACGCAGGCGGTAGTACTCGTCGAGCATGACGGCGAGCTCCTCGGGCGGGCAGTACA
>DASYTJ010000101.1:0-92032 GCA_036002325.1 Thermoanaerobaculia bacterium
ACCATTAGCGGCCCTTCTTCCTGTAATTTCAAGCATGGCTTTCATTTTGGAATGGCATGAATAAGGGCAGGCAACTGTCCGGCGGCGCGTGGAGCAGCGAACTTGAGCTCCCACCCACCGACTTGAACGATTCGCCCGTGAGGGATCCCATTCGCTGTGGCAAACCTCACGGCAGCTTGAAGACTACTGAGACGCACCTGGGTTCCTAGGTAATGATCACCGAAACACCGAACGGTACCTCCAACTCGGCGAAGATTCTGAGTGCCTTATGATCCACCTCGAAACCCGCCGTGTCGCTGTTGGACCGATAACCACAGAAAATGTCCACCGACAGTCCGCGCTTGCGGAGCCCCTTGAGGTACTCAGCCTTAGGAGTTACGGCTGCGTACAACGCCGTTAGGTGCTCGGAAAGCGGATGATTTTCGGGGACCGGAGCCTTATAGGACCACATATCATGCTTGTAAGGCTCAGCTCTAGCCGACCGCCGCTCACCTCGTCGATGCGAGTGAGTCGGTTGGATGCCAAGCATGCGCGAGATCTCATCTAAGTTCTCGATATCGCCGAAGACACGCAGCGTGGCGCTAAAGGCGTAGTAGATAGGCTCTTCCTTCTGTATCTTCACTACAGGTGATCTCCCTAGTTCTCAAACAGTTCCTTGAACTCCTCAGCGAATTCTTTCAGCTTTTTCCAGCCTAGAAAGCTCAGAAAGCGCTTGTCGATCATCGCTCATATTTCAAGCTCCGCCGCGATCTGCCGTAAGCCATTGACGCGCAGTTATGCATCGTCATGCTTGAGATGAATATAGAAGCCGCGAGTTGAGTCTAAAGTGAACAGAGCGCTCCCTGGACCCGAAGGACTAAACTGAAAGCCGCAATCGCTGGTAGACTCAGCTTGGGCAATTAACAGGCGGCCAAGAAACTCCAAGGCTTGACGGTTGCCCTCTATCAAAATCAACTCATCAAGATCTCTCACCGAAATCTTTACTCCAGCCTTGGCAAACTCCTCAGAGATCTCATCTGGGGTCATAGCTTTCTCCGATTCTAAAAGTACTCCTTCAATCTCCCATCAGCCCACACCGCTCGTGTCCGCTTGCCGTTCTCGAAATCTTTTTTACTACTGTATACCTCATAATGATCCTTGTGGAAACGATCCTTTACCCATATTTCGCCAGTGTCTTTGTTGACTTTGGCCGAACTGCCGCGAACGTTACCGAAGGCCTCCCGATCCGTGTCAGGCGTTGCCTCTAATTCCTCGCCTCCTCCACCACCACCCCCTCCTTTGAGATTGCTCATCGCCTGCGCAGTAACTCGGAAACCATAGTAACTCTCTAACAAACCGGCGGCGTTGAGAGTCACCCCTCCCGGCGAGCCTGCGATGGTTGCATCGCCTGCAAGGCCGAGGAGAAAGAGCTCGCCTCCTTGATACATCGCATATACACCGGTCAGAGCCCCCGCAAAGTCACCGACGACCTGGCCGGCCTGGTACGCTGGGATATCTCGGTCATATCTTCCTCCCCCCCATAACAGATCAGAGGCGTACGCGTTCGCCGCCCCGCCAAAAAAGTGATAGACCTCCGCGAGGGAGACAGATCTCCTATCGCTGAGTACCCCCGTGACCGTGATTAACTCGCAAAAAACCCTAAACCCACATTCGCTCGCACTCGACATCCCTGAAGGGTCTGTGTATCTGACTGGGTTACCCAACCCATAAGTGTAGCCATTCCAGGTCTGCGGAATGAGCACCGATCCGCTAACTGGATCTGGACTCAAAAACCTAGCGAACAGAGGCTTGTAGTACCTAGCATGCATGTAGTCAATGTCGTCTGCTGTCGAGGTCGACACTCCCAGATCTCGCTCGTGCCCCGTGAACTTCATCTGCTCTGTGCCAGAGGACGGCGTGGCCTCCTCGCCGTAGGGCCAGAACTCGCGGTACTTGATCAGAGCACCGCTATCGTCAGTTTCCTGGCGCACGCTGCCTAGGTGGTCCAGGTCGAAATGGATGACCTGAGCGGTACTGCCGTTACGAAGACTGGCGGCGAGCAACTGGCCTTCGCGATAAATGTAGTCTTCCCAGGTATAGGTCGAGCCCTCCCTGGTGAAGTCGGTCAGGACCTTGCCATCGAGCCCCCGGAGTGCGTACGTGTCCTTTCGCGTGCTCCCGGTTTTCCACGACCAGACACGCTCTCCCGCTGCGTCATAAGTGTGTACCCATTCCTCATTACCTGTGTTCACTGTGGTGACATTGTTCAACACGTCCCAGGTATAGGTACTCCCTTGGTAGGAGAAGAGGCGGCCGGAATTGTCGTAACTGGCGCCCTGGAGGCGGTTCGTGGCAGGATTCGGCGTGTAAACAACGGAGGTGCGGTTCGGATCCTGGGCGGACGTTCCCTGCTCCACCTCGGTCAAGTTCCCGAACGCGTCGTACTTGTAACCCCGATAAGGGAGGCTAACGCCGGGGATCTTGGCGGAGATCAGCCTCGAGCTCACATCATAGCCGAAGTCCTTGCCACCGATCTTTTTGATGTTGCCTGAGCCATCATAGCTATAGGTTTCATTCGTCCAGGTACGATTCGTGCCGAGGGTGCCCGGGCGCGCCATGCCGCTCTCATCCGGAGTCTGCGTGAAAATCACGTTGTTCGAGTGGGTGATCTTCTTGACGAGGCCGTTGTCGTTATACGTGATGGAGCTCGCGAACCCTGGAACCGCGGTGGGCCGCCCCATTGTGTAGGTGAACGACTGACTTCTCGCGGTCGCATTGCAGCGCTCTAGACAAGAGGGATAGTTAATTTGCTTGACCTGTCCCGCCTCGTCGTAGACATAGCCTTGTGACCACGCCTCCAGCAGCGAGCCACCCTCGTAGAGGCTGGTCTTCTCAGTTTCCAGGCGCCCGTGAGTGGCATTATATTCGAAGCCCTGCTTCACCTCGAAAGTCAGGCAGGAGGAGCCCACGAGCCGGCTGTTGAAGGCTCGCGCTTCTTTCAGCTTGCCGATTGCCGAGCCTGAAGCCGAGGTGTCGGCGAAGTAGGAAAGTATTCGCAGGGGCTGCGGTTGCGGCACGCCCGCCTGCGGCACGCCCACCTGCGTCAGGCGTCCGGCCTTGTCGTATTCATAGAGGATCGTCCCAGTAGGCGTCATCTTCTTAGTGACGTTGCCCCTGGAGTCGTACTCATAACTCACTGTGCCGCTTTCAGGTTGCACCTCGCGATCCAGGAAGCCGCGTCCGTCGTAATGGAACGTCCGCGTCTGCTGCTGCAATTTGGTAGCGTTCGCGGTGACCGAGGAGAGCCTTCCACCCATGTCGTACCAATAATACGTCCAAGCGCCTTCCGTCACTTTACCATTTGGCTCGATTTTGTTCGGCTCGCGAATCCGGCGAAGCCGGCCCAAGCTGTCGTACTCCTCGCGTGTCGTCGCGCCCACCTCCTCCGAACCGTTCCAGACGTGCCGGGTGCGCAGCACCACCCGCGCTCCTTGGTAGTCGAGGCGGGTCGTCTTGCCGTCCGCCGTCATGATGGTGCCGGGACGGCCAAAGGCGTCGAAGTTGCAGTAGGCGGTTCCTCCTCCGCGCTTCTCGCAACGCATAGCGAGGTCCGGCACCACCGGGTTGGCCAACGGTTCGCTTTCATAGAGCTTCCAGCCCATCGCGTTGTAGGCTGTGACGGAAGCGCTCCAGGTGCCTCCGGGCATCTTCATCTCGTCGCGGACAATCCGGCCGAGGCCGTCGAGCATCACCTTCTGCTCCCCTAGTGATAAACCGCCTGAGCCCAACGTCTGGTCGACGACCATGGGCACGCTCTGAATGCGATACTCGATTCCGATGACAGCATCCCCCTGAGGCGCCGAACTCGTGAGCCGACCCATCGAGTCGTAGGTGAAGTTCGTCCGCAGGCCTGAAACATCGCGCAAGGCGAGCGTCAGTCCGCTCGCGGCATCAATGTCGAGATCGAGCACTTTGAGGGCCTGAATGGCGGTTTCACGGCGGGCTCCCGCGGAGTAGGCATGGCTGTAGACATAGACGGCGGTGGGGGGTAGCGAATTGCAGTTCTTGCCGTTGATGTTCTGGCTGTCGCCGCCGTACCACTTCTCCATCGTAACGAATCCTGGCAGAGTGTTATCCGTGTGCTCATAGCTGACGAGCACGTCGAAGGCGCCGCGGGTTCCTCCATTCTTGAGGAACCGCTTGCAAGCCAGGAAGCCGGTGTCGGGCTCGAAAAGGAATTCCTGGTGGGCTAGGGAGCTACCTTCCTGCTGCTCCTGATAGTCGAAGAGGTTCAGGAGCCATGGCTGCGAGGTGGACGGAGCTCCGTTGGGATTCCAGTTCGTCTTCTCGGTCCGCGCCGTGCTATAGCCGAAGTTATCGGTCATCGCGACCTTCCGGTAATGTCCCAGCCCGTCATACTCGCTGTGGACCACGGCGGCCCAGGCGTAGCCCTTGCCTACCGGCAGCACGTCGTCCAGGAAGAACGTGCGTTGAGATTGGAGGCGCTGGTTGATTTTCGGCATGCCGAGCGTCGTGTCATAAGCATAGCCTGGAGGACCGTCATTTTCATACCGGACATAAATCCTGCGAACGGGTGTCGTGTTTCCGGCCGGGTAGATCTCCTGCGACAAATAACGGCCGGCGCCGTCATCGGGCCGCACACGCGAGAAAGGCAATGCGTATTCCGAAGCGTATGTATCGGACTGCCCAGCAGTCTGGCACGTACCGTAGCCGCAGGCGGAATAGTAGGTCACCACGCGGCCACCTGCACGGCCCGGCTCCGCGGGCGGGTAGGTGACCTGGCTCACGATTTCTACGTCCCAGCGAGGAAGGATGTTCAGGTCATCGTCCGGATAGCCATATTTCCACTCGCCGACCAAACCACCGCGCTCGTCATAGAGCCGCCGCTTGGCCACATGTACCGAGAAGCTCCACGTCGGAATTGTCCACTTTTGATTCTCGTCGCTGCGCGGCGCGGGCATGGGGCGGAGCTGATAGTCCCACTCCAAGGCTCCTCCGGTGGGCAGCACCATGCGGCCGATCGGCCCTTCGCAGTAGCTCGTTCCATCGCATGACGCGTTGTTCTGAACATAATTCGCCAGCGGCATGGAATAGCTGGTCCCATCAGGCAAGATCAACCGGGTGAGAACATAGACCTTCGGCCGCCAGGATGGCTCCAAGTAGATGCGGAGCTGAGTGCCGAACCCGGTCATCGCAACGTCCTGAAACCCGTTGCCCAACTCGTCCTCGCCGTTATAGAGGAACTTGTACGTCGCCGTCCCGCCACCGAACTTGGCAACCTGGATGGAATCCACCACGGCCCTCTGGAGCGGCCATTCATAACCGGTGAGCCTGAAGATCACAGCGTGTTGCCGGGTGCCATCATTGATCGTCCACATGGACGGAATATCCGGCGCGGAAGGGAAATCGTAGCTGTACGTGATACTAAGACCGTTCCCGAAGCGATCGCGAAGGCTCGTCGGATAGCCGGCGCCGTTGAAGGTCTCTCGGGCCCCGTCCGGAAACTCCAAAACGCCGGTGCCCGAATTGTAGCGGAGATGGCTGCCGTCGTTGGAAAACCAGTAACTTCCATCGGTCACTGATCCTCCAGGGGCGGACATGGAATTGAAAAGAACGTGCTCGGCGCCATCCGCCGCGTGAAACGTCGTCTCCCCCTGATGCCGTGGAGCAATGTATGAGCCACCGTTATTCAGGTTCCCGATTCGTCCGAGAGAAAACGACCAGCCGAGCCCTGCCTCCGCGAAGGGATTGGGAACCGCGTAGACGCTGGTAACAGGAGTTTGGCTTCCTGCTCCCGAGGGGGTGAAGCCGTCGCGGCTGAGGTGATTCCACACGTTGCTGTTATAGTTGAGCGAGAAGGAGTAAGGCCCCATCAGCCCCCCGACGGGATAGCTGGTTCCGATCGGGATACGGATCGACATGTTGCCGTTGAATCCGTTCACCGTGTCGATGCCGCCGACGGCGAACATTCCTGACGGGGTGAACCCTCGCGCGACGTTCGGGTGCTGCGCCAGCGCGGGAGCGCTGACGATCACCATTCCAAGCAGCCAGAGAACCGCCGTTCCGCAACGAGTCCGCTTATCGATCAAGGTCGTCATCCTCCACCGTGTGAATCTTTGCATAGGAGAGCACTCTCTGGAGCCGGGTCAGGGCACACGCTTCAGCTTGAGGACTTTCGGCTGCATCTCCGTCTCGCGGAAGGAGCGGCCGTGGATCAGGAATCGCGTCTGCACCTTGCCGCGCTTATAACTGAGCTCGAGTTGGGGCTCGTCGTCCTTGCCGCCACCGACGTTCCAACTCGCGCCGTCGGGATCGCCGGGGATGGGCTCCGGCTTTCCCTTCTTCGTCGCGGACTGGGGGGAGCTGATGCTGCCGGTCGGATCCCAGGTCTGGCGCACCGCGATCGTGGTGGAGCCTCCCACTACCTGATACAGGCAGCCGACGTCGCGGCCGGCCGGGAACTCCATATCCGCGGCCTCGCCGGGGTTCACCTTCACGCCGAGCGCAGCCTCGATCTCCTCGGGCGTATACGGGCAGGGGACCAGCGAGGCTGGCGTTACGGGCTCCTCGGCCTCGGCGGGGTGCAGAGGGAGCCAGCTCATGAAAGTCAGCGCGAGCGCCAGTGCAAGCAAGAAGTGTTCCTTCACGAGGATCTCCACGCTACGGTTGAATGTTGACGGTGAAGGTCGACGAGACGCTCGTCGTGCCGTCGCCGAGAACGTAGTTGAACGTGTCGGCGCCGGTGACGTTGGCGAGCGGCGTGTAGGTGCACCAGTAGCCTTTTGCATCGCAGCTCAGGGTCCCCTTGGCGGTCGTCGCCGGGTAGACGGTCGTGGTCAGAGGATCGTTGTCCTCGTCGTAGTCGTTGCGGAGCAGCTCGAAACTGGAGAAGCGGAGCACGGTATTCTTTGGCGTCGTCAAGCTGTCCCCAAACGCCTTCGGCGCGGTATTCGTGCCTCCCACCCGGATCTTCACGATCGCCGTGTCCGTGCCGCCGTGCGTGTCCCCGGCCGTGTACTTGAACCGCGTCGTTCCCTGGAACGTCGAGCCCGGCTTGTAGAGGCAACCGCCGGAGTCGCAGGTCAGGGTGCCTATCAGCCCCGAGGTGTCGACCGAAGACACCGAGATCGGATCGCCCAGCGGCGCGAAGTCGTTGGCCGCCAGGCCGGCGTAGGTGATGTATGTCTGTTGGTTGACTCCTGTGACGCGCACGTCCTCGCGGGCGTCGAAGGTGGCCGTGGACGGCGGCAAGGTGAGCACGTTGATGAAGGCCGAGACTGCCGGATTCATCACGTCGGTGACGGTGTACTGGAAGCGGTCCTTCCCGACGAAGCCGGAATTGGGCGTGTACGTGCACTTGTACATCGGCGTGGAGCAGGAGAGGGAACCGTAGTCCCTGGCGCCGCTGATGAGGCTGACGCTCAGGGTGTCTCCATCCACGTCGGAGTCGTTCTGGACCAGTTCCTGGATGGCGAACGTCTTCGCGGTGTTCCGCGTCGTGGTGAAGTAATCATCGGCCGCGGCCGGACCCGTGCCGCGGAAGCCGACGTAGAGGCGCACGGTCGCCGTATCGCAGTGGCCGGCGGAGTCGCACGCCTTGTACTTGAACAGGGTGAGCCCGGCGCCGTTGATCGGCGGCCGGTAGGTGCAGGCCGTCGTCTCCGTCGTGCAGTCGAGCGTGCCCATCAGGATTGCCGTGTCGTAGGAGACGATGGTCAGCGCGCCATTATCCGAGTAGTCGTTGGCGAGCAGGGTCGCGAGCGGAATGCGCAGCGAGGTGTTCTGCGGTGTGTAGAGCTGCTCGCCCAGGGCGTCGACGATCACCGTCCATTGCTTGACGGTCACCGTCACGCCGGTGCTCGCGCTGGCTCCTCCCCAACGATCCGCGGCGACGTAGCTGAAGTTGGCGGTGCCAACGAAGGAATCCGGTGGCGTGAAGCGGATGGCCCAACTCGTGCCGTTCGGGATGACCTGATAACCCGCGCCGGGCTGTGTCAAGGTAACCGAGTTGATGCTGAGCGCGTCGCCATCCGCATCGCTGTCGTTGGCGAGAACGGGGATGGTGACCGGCACGTCCCGGTCAGTCGTCGCCGAGTCGGTCACGGACACAGGACGCGTATTCGGCAGCACATCGAGCTGCAGCGAATCGGACTGGCCGGACGGGTTGGAGACGGTATGGGTGATCGTGAAGCGGCCGGACGTTGCATAGGTGTGGCTCTGCGGCGCCCAGCCATAGGGCGTCGTCACCTCGACGGTCGGTGTGCCGTCGCCCCAATTCCAGAAGTACCGGAGCGGCACACAACCATCGTCGGTCGACGTAGTGTCGACTCTGCACAGCCGCGGCGGATCGGGAGACACACCGCATCTCGCCGTAAACACCGCGTGCGGCCCTCCGATCACGGTAATGGTGACGAAACCGCGTTCGTAGGGCGGATTGCCGTCCAGGGAAATGAGGTACTCGAACGTGGCGTCGCCGAGAAAGCAGCTCTCGGGCGTGAACGTATAGACGTACCCGTCCGTCGCATTGGTTTCCGTGAGCTGCAAGGTCCCGTGCATGGGATTCTCCGTCCCCATGAATACGGGGTTGTCCGGAGTGTCGTTGTCGAGAAGCTGCTCGCTCGTGATTCTGATGGTTCTGACGTCTTTGGTGAGCCTGAAAGTGAATTGATCGGGATTGGCGGCGAGAGGCTGAGCGACCGTCACGTGGACGGTGGCGGATCCCGAGGTATTCCCTGAATCCCGCACCCAGTATTGAAAGGACGTGACGCCCACGAACCCGGGAGGCGGGGTCCAGGTACAACTGGCGCCATCCGCCGCCATACGGCATGCAAGGTCGGCGTGATCGAACGTCACGCCCGGCGCGTCGTTGCTGAGCAGCTCGGCGACGCCGATGACCAGCGGCTTGTTGACCTCGGTCGAGAGCTCGTCGTCGGTGGCGAGCGGGACCGAGACTCCCCCGAGGCTGACCGAGCCGGTGGCGACCGCCTGCGTGCCGTCGGTTGCCGTCACGGTGAGCGTGATGAGGAAGTAACCTCCTGTGGATGGGTAGGTGTGCGTCACCGAGAGCGCGGCTCCGGAGGCCGTTGCGCCGTCGCCGAAATCCCATCGCAGATTAGTGATGCCAGCCGAGGATGACGTCAGATTGAAAGTACAGGTCACGCCGCTGCAACTGGCCTGGAAGGCGGCGGGAGGAGCGGATTTGGTCTGGCAGTCCTGCGCGCGCAAGGGTGCGGCGACGCCTCCAAGCCAGACCAGCAGCAAGGCCATCCCAGACAGCACTCTCATGCGATAGAGCTCCTCTCCCCGAAAATTCGACGGCCTGTTTCGAGTGGCGGCAAGCTTAGAGCCGTGCCGCGACTCGCGTCAATGGATTCGAGATCTTTCGATTTTTGCATTCCCGGCTACCTGGAATTGCTCTGATTGCGTGAATGAATGCCGTCGATGGGCGTCTCGTCCTCTCCCGCTCCCGCGGGCTCCCCTGCCGCCGTCTTCTCCGGCTTGGACTCTCCAGGAAGGCTGAACAGTTCCTCGGCCAGGAGCGCTTGTGCCCGCGCGATGTGGCCAACGGCCCCGGCGAGGCGAAATCCCGAATGGAGCGTCGCGGTCGTCGAAATTGCACCGAGGAGGACCAAAGCGTCCAGCCGGTGGGCCTCCAAGCGCTCGCGGATCTCGCTCATCCTCAGGCTTTCTCCTTGAGCCGGTAGGAAGCCGCCGCGGCGAGGTCGCGGAGGGCAGGCTCGATCCGGTCGCTCAGGACACATTCGATGACGGAACGCACCTCGGTGGAGACATCCATTTCCTTCTCTCCCAGGAGCATCGCGGTCTCGTCCGCCGGCACGGGCAGCCGGTCGTGAAGCCGCGACAGCCGGGATCGGAGGGCCTCCAGCTCCACCACCATGGCTCGCAGCTCGGCCTGCGCGGCGGCTTCGAGATCGGTCATGCTCGGCTGTGCCTCAGCCAGCGGGGGGCGCTCGACTCCAGAGCCCTCATCTCCTCGAGCAGGATCTGCAGTGCGCGCGGCTGCTCCCCCAGTTTCCAGAGCCTCCTCGTGATGGCGGCGCATCGAGGACAGCCGGTCAGCAGGTGCCGGACCACGCCGGCCGCCTCGGCGCGGTCCAGCTCGCCGCCCATGAAGTCCTCCAGCCGGCGCTGCGGCGGGTGAGGGTCCGCCTCGCGGCCAGGATGCCGGTCGCCGCTCATGATCGGGTGGCAGGTTGCGGGCGGATGTCACAAATGGCGCCCCGGCGGCAACCTGAGTTATGTGCGACCAGTGACAGAGGCATGGCGCGAGAGCCACGATTCGACTCCAGCGTCTCGGCACCGCTCCGGCGCCCTACCCGGCCCGAGCTTCCTGTATTCATGCAAAAAATCGTAAACGCAGGATCGCCTGGAATGCTACTAAGCAGAAGGGTGAAGTTTCCCCGAAAGGGAACATCGGGCGCGCGGGCGGGAACGCGGTTGCGGCAGACCGGGAAACCGGTACAGAATCCAGTGTCACACTTGAAACCTGAAAGGCACTCCTGTCAGGGAAGGGGAATGGCCCGCAACCTCCGCTCGCTGATCATCTCGATCCTGGCCGCCTGGCACGATCTGAGCCAGAAGGAGATCGCCGCCGGGGCCGGCTTCCCGCCGAAGCGCGTCTCGCGCCTCCTCAGCGGTCCGGACATCGAGGATGGGTTTTTCGAGAAGCTGCTGGCCGCCGTCAAGGGCCGGCCGGCGAAGGTCCTCGCTGTGACCGGGTGCCTCGAAGCCCTGGAAGCCGTGGAGCAGGCGGCGGATCTTACCGATGAGGAGCTGGCCGAGATCGAGACGGCGGCGCTGGAGGCCGCGCGCCTGATCCGGGAGGGGCTGACGGAGGCGCTGCGGAAGCCCGTCCCGCAGACGACGCCGGAGGAAGCCGCGGAGCTTCGGCGCTGGCTCCTCTGCGACGCGGCCTGCGAGCAGTCGGTGCGCGAGGCGTCGCGCAACCTCGACAGCGCGGCGGCCTGGGTGCGGCTCGCCCGCGAGATCGCCGGGCGGGCACGCCTGCCGGAGGGCGCGCGGCTCCAGGGCTATGCCGCGGCGCATGAGGCCAACATCCTACGGGTGATCACCGAGCTGACTGCGGCAGAGTCCGTGCTACAAGAAGCCAAAGACTTGTGGGAGTCGGGCCACGACCCTTACGGCGTACTCGATCCGGGGAGGCTGCTTGAAATTGAGGCTTCGTTACGAAGGGAACAACGCCGATTCCATGAGGCTCTAGATCTCCTTGAGCGAGAGACAGAGGTTGGCCGTGCACCCGAGCAGGCTCGCATCCAAAAGGCATTCACTTTGGAGGCAATGGGAGAGTACGAAGGGGCGATCGAGGTCCTTCTTCAAGCCGCTCCTAAGGTCGATCAACAGCAAGAGCTGCGCCTGAAGAACGTCCTGTACTTCAATCTCGCTGTCCTCTTTTGTCACATCGGGCGCTATGACGACGCCGCTGAGCTGGTGCCACGGGTACGCTCTCTTGCTTCTGCTATGGGGGACGAGATCGATCTGGTTCGATTGGCATGGCTGGAAGGGCGTGTTGCCGCCGGGCAGGGTTGGTCCTCCGAGGCACGGCGCCTATTAGCCAAGGCGAGGCAAAAGTTTGCAGCCCGCGGGATGACTTATGAGGTGTCATTGACCCTGCTGGAAGAGGCCGTTTTGCTACTGGAGGAGGGTAGGATTGCCGAGGTCAAAGCGCTCATCACGGAACTGGCTACGGTTTTCAAAGACAAGAGGGTCCACCGCGAAGCTCTGGCCGCCTTGCGCCTATTCCACGAGGCCGCCGAACGCGAAAAGGCTACCGTCGAGTTGGCCCGTCGCGTCCTGCGCTTCCTCTTCAGAGCGCGCTACGACGAAAGCCTGCAATTCGAATCATGAGCCGCTCGAGCAGCCCAGTGGGTCGTACTCGCAATCCGAGGCAGGCTGCGAGCGAGAACCGCTCTTGCAACTGCCCAGAGGATCTAATCCGCAGCCGTTCTTGGTGGCGGGCTCGTCCCAGAGCGAGGAAAGGAGCCTCAAGACCGGCTCGAAGAGGCCGGGTTGGGTGGCGGTCCAACTCGATGCGGCGATTGCCAGGGCGGCGAGGGTGCGGCGCATGGTCAGGGCCCTCCGTCGCGGCGCCGGCGGCGAGCCTCCCTGGCCCGCGCGGGCCGCGTTCTCCCTTCAGGTGCCTGAGACGGGAGCTTAGGTGAAAATTCACCTCTTTGCTTAGTGGAGGGTAGGAATGAGGCGAAAAAACCTGCAGGCGCGGGTCTCGCGCGCGCTCTCCGGCAAGACCCAGGAGCAGACGGCCGAGGAGGTGGGCGTCACTCCCCCGCTGATCGCGCAGATCGAGCGGGGCAAGGTGGAGCCGAGCGACGGGACGCTGGCGGGAATCGCCGGGACGGCCGATCTCACGGTGCCGGATCTAGAGGAGATCGTGCGCCTGGCGGAGACTCTTCGCCGGTCCCCCCGGTGGAAGGGGCCGGACGCTGAAGCCGTCCTCGGCGAGCTGACGGAACGGCTCCGCGTGCAGCTCGCTCAGGCCATCCAACGTTTATCGACGCTGCGCTTCCCTGCAGTCGAACCCGGTGCCGAGGCGCGGCGCCAAGCGGCGGAGCTGCGCGAGCGGCTGGAGAGCCTTTCGGCGGCGCCGCGGGCGATGGCAGGCCAGGAGGCCGAAAGGTCTCCGTGGCGGCTCCTCTACGAAGCAGCCCGCGAGCAGGCGGTGCGCGAGGCGCCGCGCGACCCCGCCAGCGCGGCGGCCTGGGAGCAGGTCGCCCGCGAGATCGGGGTAGCGAGCCCCTCGGAATCATGAAGCTCCGGGCAAGGACCGGAATGCGGAGGCCTTGAAAAGCTTCAGGCTCCACCGATTTTGCTTCAGGCTCCGCTAACTTCGCTCCTGGCTCCGTGGAGCCTGTTCGAGGCTCCGGTAACTTTGCTCTTGGCTCCGCGGAGCCTGCTCCAAAGTTGGCGGAGCCTGCTCCAAAGTTGGCGGAGCCTGTTCCAAAGTTGGCGGAGCCTGCTTCAAAGTTAGTGGAGCCTGCTCGAGGCTCCGGTAGCCGCGGTCGAGGCTCCGCGGAGCCTGCTTCAAAATTTGCGGAGCCTGTTCGCGGCTCCGGTAGCCGGGTTCCCCCTCTCCGCGGCCGCCCGTCCCAGCTTCATGGTCCCCGGAGCCAACTCGGCACGCCGGAAGGCGAGGAGGGGGGAGCCCGCCCCGAACAGGGGGACGCCCGCCCCGAGTTGGGGAAACGTCCCCCCGAACAGGGAGAGGCCTCTCCCGAGTTGGGGAACGACCGCACCGAGTTGGGGGAGGGCCGCCCCGAGTTGGGGAACCACCGCACCGAGTTGGGAGAGGGGTCCCCCGAGTCGGGGAAGGGCCGCCCCGAGTTGGGGGAGGTCCGCCCCTGCTCGGGGGAGGTTTTCCCCAACTCGGGGGACTCTTCCCCACCGCGAGGGCGGGCTCGTGGCCGCTTAAGCGAGCTGACCCTCTACGAGCCAGATCCCGTCGACATAGAACGGCGCATGCTCGAGGACACGCTGGTTGGAGAAGTCCTTGAACTCCCGCGCGTCCTCGAGACGGTCGAAGAGGTGGAAGCGGTTCAGCTTCGGGCCCCAGCGAAACCGTAGGGCATCGACATCCTCCTGCTCCGGGAGAAAACCGCAGTTCATGAGGCCGCTCGTTCCTCCGCCGAGGTCTGCCACGTCATAACCGAGGAAGCTCCAGCCGGGCTGAACGGCGGCCGGGTCGGCGATCGTCGCCGGGAGCTTGCCCGGCGTGCCATCCGGATAGACGCCCCGCAACTGAGTCTCCAACGTGGCAAGCTCGGCTTCGGAGGCGCCAGCGGTGATCGTGCTGAAGGCGACGAGCGCCATGCCTTTCGCCTCCCCCACTGCCTGCCGCAAAGAGTCGAGGCTCTCCCACAGGGGATCGAAAATACCGACCCAGTCAGGCCTCTCCAAGCCGTTCGAACCGAGAGCCGAAGGCCAGATCATGGTGTCGATGGACAGCGGTTGGACGACGTCGAGGCGGAAGAGGAAGTCCCTCTTCCGCCTCTCATCCCATTCGGGGGGCTTCGACGGCCGCGCGTCGAAGCCCAGGAGCAGCCCGCCTTCCGTCATCCGCCCACTCTAACTTACGGCGGGCAGGGCACCGGCATCGGCGGCGGAATGCAGGCGCCGAACTGGCGCTTCGACAGGAAGCACCGGCAGTCTGGATAGGGCACCTGGTTGTACTTATAGAAGTGCCAGTGATCGCCCGGACAGGGCCAGTGCTTGCGTGAGTTTCCCCCAACGACATCATCCACCTCGCAGGGCGGATTGGGATCGCACGGCCGGCATTTGCAGGTGGCTGGATCGACTCCGCCACCGCCGCCTCCCGGAGACTGCGCGGAAGCGGGAGCCGTGGTGACGAACAGCCCGATGATGGCGAGAATGAGGCTGGCGAAGGCCGGTGCTCCGACTCCCCCGCCTAACAGGCCCCCCAGCCAAGCCAAGCCGGCGGCGATAGCCGGCCACAGCCACCAGAGCAGGAGCGCGAGGATGATGATCGACAGAATGAAGATCAGGATGGGTACCAGCTCCGGATGGCAGTCGAAGAGACCGCCGCCGGCGAGCCCGCCCGAGATGAGATAGGCCGCCGCACCCGTCACCGGATCCTCCACGATGTAGCCGACACCGCGGTAGTTGTCGTGCTGGATCTCGGACTCCGAAACCATGACGGTCTTGCCCTGGCTGACGGCGGCGGAGATATCGGCCTTGACCGCCGCCGGCAACCGCAGCAGCGGCATCACCGCGGCCACGTTGTCCGACGTGACGTGATAGAGGGCGATGCCGCCGAGGCTCGCGTCGAGCAGGAGCTGCATGGCCGAGACGCCGCGCCCCTGCGGCCGGTCGAAGAGCTGGTCGAAGACCGAGCCCTCCAGGAACGAGCCCGAACGTCCGGAGGAGCGCACGAACGCCCGCGTCAGGTCGTCCGTCGAGCCGGCGACTCCGACGAAGGATCGCTTCACGTCCATGATGCGGCTCTGGTAGATGCCGCTCCGGGGCGAGCCGAAGAGGTAGGCGACGCTTAGCGGCGTCGAGAACAGCCCCACCGAGAAGCGCCGGAGGGCATGAACCTTCAAGCCCTTGGCTGCCAACGCGTCGAGGCCGTCGCACTCGGACCAGTAATGGAGGGCCACCTGTTGCAGGTTCTCGGCGGCGGTGTCCACCGGCACGCGGTTGAACCGGTCCTCGACCGCGGCCGCATCGATACCGTCGCCGTTGAGGCCGATGACGGATTCATCGCCCGCCACCACCTGGTAGGGCACCGTGGCGGAGCCGGCAGGATCCTCCAGGAGCACGTCGACGAAATGGAAGGTGCCCATGCGGACGGGAGCGCCGCTGGCCACGACAGTGCCGTCGAGGGTGATCGACGGCTTGACGTTGATCAGATAGACCGGCAGCGAGCTGGCGTTGTTGGCGACCGCCGATTGGATGACCTGCGCGTCGGCGTCTGTGGCCGGCGGGAAGGTCAAGCTGAGACGCCGGTTGCCGAGCGCCGGCAGGCTCACGTGGTAGGTGAACGACGGCGAGCCGAAGGCGCGGTCGAAGCTGGAGGCGTAACCGGTGAGCTTGACTCCCAGCCGCAGGCTGTTGGGTAGAGCGGAGATCGCCGCGGCGCGGACGAGCACCTGGTAGGGCAAGCTCGCCGGCAGCACTTTAGCGCCGCTCGGGGCGATAGCGGATTTGCCGAGCAGCGCGTCCTGGGTCGAGGGAATGCTGTTGGCCTCGGCGTAGGTCGTCAGATCCAGTTGCCAATTCTCGACGGCGTCATAGGCCACATTGACGTCGATGCCGTTCACTCTTCCCAGCGCTGGATCGACCTGCGCGCCTTGCAGAAGGTTGTTGGCGAAGCCCGACATGTCGAAGGGAATGCCCCCCAGCAGCCCGCTGTCCGCGATCACGTCGTGCTTCTTGAGGCTGGCGTCGAGCGGCACCCAGGTATCGCCCGGGCCGGCTTTGGCGCCACGGCCAGGGATGTAGTCCACCCACGCCTCCACCCAGACGTGCTCGACACGGATCTGCGTGATCTGCCCGTTCTGCAGCAAGCCGACGTTGGGAATGCCGCCCTGCCCCAGGAGCTGCTGCGTCACCTCGGCGTTCTCCGTGCCGCCGAGCGCGTTGGCCAGCTTGTCCACCGGCACCTGCGCCGTACCCAGGACGTAGCGGGCCGGCACGTTGGAGGCCCGCAGCAGAGCGATCAACAGGCTGGAGATGTCGAAGGCGTTGCCGCGCTTCGTCAGCAGGGTCATCTGCGAGCCGCGGATCGAGCCGTAGGTGGGAATGAGCTCGACGTTGTCATAGACCCAGTTGTAGATCCGCAGCGGGTTGTTGCCAAGCTCGAAGGCCAGGGCCTGGATCTCCGGCGTGATCTGTACGTCCTCGGTCGGCTGCAGGTCCGCCGGCTGCGGCGCCACCGCCGCCGCGGCCAATTTCATCGGCTGGCGCGCGGCTTTCACGTCCACTTTGAGGTCCTTGAACCAGCTCTTGAACTCCTCGGGCGTCGTGGCCGGCGCGCGGACTTTCCCCACCGGCCGGTTGACCGGCAGGTTGTTCGGATCGAGGCGCTGATGCGGCCGTTCCGGGGGGGTCTGTTTCGCCAGCGCGAGCAGCGATCGCAGAGCTCGCGCCTGCTCCTCGGGGCTGCCGCTTTTCTCCGCTACCGACAGGCCGTCGAGCAGCGTCTCCATCTGCTTCCGGTACCCTTCCCGCGCCTCGGCCTGTCGCTCCTCGATCACTCGCGGCAGGTTGGCCTTCTTCAGCATGGCGTCGACGGCGTTGAAGCCGGCGTTGACCTCACGGGCGAGGTTCTCCAGCCGCTTGCGCACCCCGTCGATCCGCTCGGCTCGCTTGGCGAGGTCCGCGGACGGCTCGGCGGACAGCGCCTTCTCGAGCCGGGACACGTCCGCCAGGGTCCTCCCCAGCCGCTCGGCTACACCGGCCTCCACGTTCGAAGGCAGTGAACGGGGCGTCGGCTCGACGATCTTCGCCCGTGGCATTCCCTGGGCTCGGACGAGGCCGGGCTGAACCACCATCAACATGAGAGCCGCGATCACCACGCAGCTCGTGCTTCTCATCAGCGTCACGGCGCGCATCATTCGCGCCAGGATTCCGGTCTTTCGCATGACTCTCTCCATTCCTCTCGTCAATGGCACAGGGTGGAGTCGAAGAGCGCGCCTTCGTCGACGCAGATCTCGCCGGGCCGGCCGTCGTGCGGCACGCACACCTGAACCTCGCCCGAGCACTGGGCGCCGCGGCCGTCGCTGGCCTGGAAGAAGACGTGATAGACGCGTCCGTCCTGGCGGCCTGAGCGCTCGGCTCGGACGCTGGCGTTCGACGTGCCGATACCGGTGGCGTCCGGGCAGGTATCTCCGGAGCCGAGCTCGTCCGTCCGCTCGTCCTGCATCACGCCGATCACGGTGACCGTGACCGGATCGCCGTCCGGATCGGTGACGCCGCCGATCGTCACGGGAACGTACTTGTGGCTCGGCGGCCAGACGTTCACCGGCGCCACGGTGGCGTGTGAGCAGTCCGGCGGCGCGTTGACCACCGTCAGCGTGGCGCTGTCGAGAGTCTGCTCGGCGTCCGTGCCGGCGGGCTTCGCGAGCAGCACCGCGAGATAGGTCTTGTTGGTGGCCAGACCCACCGTCGAGAACGGCTTGGTGGCGCTGAAGCTGGTTCCCGGAGCGAGCGTCGCCGTGTCGTTCAGCTCGCCGACGATGGCGCCGGTGTCCGGATCGAGCAGCAAGACCCGGATGGCGAGATCGGTCAGCGTCGCGTTACCTCCGTTCTGGACCGAGTAAGACGCCTGACTCGGATCGCCAGCGTTGACCAGCGCCGGATTCAGCGTCAGCTCGCCACCGAGCCCCGCACCCGTGGAGGACGAGCTCTCGATGGTGAACCCGGCCGTGCATTGCGTGAGCGTGCTGCCGGCGGCGACCACGGTGAGCTCCGCCTGATAGCTGCCCGGCGGGTGGCCGGCGGCAGAGAAGACGTAGTTCTGCTGCGCGCGGCCGTCCGGCGGCAGCGGCGCGAGCTGGCGGGTCTCGTCGAAGACCGTGGCGCCGCCGCCGTCGCGAATCTTGAGGGCGGCGCTCAGGCCGGTCAGCGAGAAGGAGTCGTGATGATTCTCCACCGTGCCTTCGAGCAGAGCGATCTCGGTCGCGGTGTAGCTCAGCCGGTCGGTGAGCAGCCGGCAGCTCAGCGACGCCTGTGGGATGGTGTCGGGCGTCGCCGGGTTGCAGTCGTCGTCGACGCCGTTGCCGGGGATCTCCGGCATACCGGGGTTCACCTCGGGGTCGTGATCGTTGCAATCCTCGGTGGCCGGGTAGCCGTCGTCGTCCTCGTCCTCGGTGGTGAAGCCCGAGCAGTGCGAGGTGTCGATGCGGCAGTCCGTGGTGCACTGCAGGAAGCCGGCGGAGAACCCGAAGCTGGAGCAGCTATTGCCGCGGAAGTCGTTGCCGTCGCACTCCTCCGGATCGCGGTTGGCGCTGCCGTCGCCGCAGAACTGGTTGATGAACTCCAGCCGCGCGCCGCCCGGGTAGATGTAGGAGTCGGCGCTGTTGTAACCCTCGACGGTGATGCCATGGGCCTGCGGCGAGGTCGTGGTGTGAGATCCCTCGACGAGGTTGACGATCGCCGAAGAGTAGCCCGTGCCGCCGATCGCCGAGAACTGGCCGGCGGGGATCGGATTGCCGTCGAGCGTCAGCGCGCCGATCGCTGGCGTCGGAGTGACCACCGTCAGGAAATGGTTCACGAACTGCGAGCCGCCCACCGTCGCGAAGGTGTACGACTTCAGGAACTGGTCGGGCGGAATCACGTTGACCATGGCCGGATCGCCCAGGATCGCTCCGGGACTGCTGACTCCGGTCATGAACTGGGTGACGAAGATCGGCTGGTCCGCCGTGAAGATGTGGTTACCCGCCAGCGGCCCGACCTCCAGGAACTTGCCGCGGTTGAGGGTCGCCTGCGGGACGCCGTCCCGGCTGACCTGCGTGCCGTCGACGGACGCCATGACGCGATAGACCGATCCCCCCGACCGGTTGGGCAGATTCGCCACCAGGGCCGAGGTCCCCCAGGCCCGCACCGGGTGGGCAACCTCGAAGATGTGATCACAGGCGGTCGTCGTGGACGGGATGTTCGTGCACAGGTTGCCGTTGAGCATCGCGACCGGGCGGTCCGATTCGATCAGGGTGCCGGTCAGGTCGCCGTTCGAGAAGACGGCCTCGCCGCGGAACCCCTGGCCCCGGTTGAGCGTGATCTGGAACGGCACGTTGGGCGGTGCGTTGGTGCCCGGCGGGTAGCGCAGGGTCTGCGCCGGCGTGATCGTCACGTGGGTGCCGTCGAAGGGAGCGATGACCAGGAACTGGCTGCGGTCTCCCGAGTGAGCGAGGGACCCCTTGTACGTCGTCACGATGTACGAGGTGCCGAGGGCGTCCACCGGCAGGGCCATTCCGGCGTCCGAGGTGAACGGCGCCCGGTTGACCAGGTAGAGCACGAAGTCGTCGGGCCCCGAAACGCGAATGGCGTTGTTCAGCACCTGGCCGGCGGTCCAGTTGGTATGGGTTCCGGAGGGGAGATTGACGATCCGGACCTGCCCCGGCGTCAGCGATACGGTTTGCGAAAAGCTCGGCGAGTTGACGGGATACTGGATCGTCACCGAGGTCGGCACGTCGCTCGTCAACTGCACCGACGCCGTCACCGAGCCGAGCGGGTTGGGCATGAGGCCGACGATGAACTCCCGCCCCTTGTTGTCGATGACGAAGTTCGCCGCCTGGCATTGGCTGGTGTCGAGGTTGCAGTCCGAAGCGCAGCCGAGAATGCCGCCGCCCAGGCCCAGCGACTGGCAGGTCGCACCCCGGAGGTCGTTGATATCGCAGAGCTCGTTGGGCTGGTTCACCACGCCGTCGCCGCAAGTGGGCGCCGCCGTGCAGCCGCTGACGTTGAAGCTCAGGCAGTCGCCGGAGCAGGCAAGAGTGCCGGCCGAGAAGCCCTGCGACTGGCAGGTCTGGGAAGCGAGATCCGTTCCGTCGCAGATCTCGAACGGCTGGTTGCGGAGGTTGTCACCGCAGCGCGGCGCCGCCGAGCAGCCCGAGGTGTTCAGCGTGCATTGAGCGCTGCAGGCGAGGGTGCCGGGCCCCAAGCCGAGGCTCTGGCAGGTCAAGCCGGCGGGAACGCTGCCGTCGCAGGCTTCTCCCGGATTGTTGACCGCGCCGTCGCCGCAGTAGTGAACCAGCGACAGCGTTTGGAGGGCCCGCAGCGCCAGAGCCGTGGTGTAGGGATCCCCTTCCCAGCTCCCGTCCGGCTGCTGCCGGCCGGTGAGGAAAGCGTTCACGGCGGCGACCTCGTTGCCAAAGGCGGGCACCGCCGCGAGGCCGAGGGCGGCCATCGCCGTCTGGATCACCTGCGCGCTGCCGGCGGGGCCGAAGCTGCCGTCGGCGTTGCGCTGGCCGCGCAGAAAGCCCACCGCGGCGTCGATCTGCGGCGTCAGCAGGAACCGGTTGCGGTAGCCCGCGAGCGTCAGCAGCGCCTCGCCGGTGCAGAAGATCTCGCTGTCCTCGCCGGCGTCGACGCAGGGCCAGCCGCCGTCCGTCTTCTGGGCCGCGAGCAGCGAGGAGAGGGTCGGGATCAGAACGTCGTTGCCGACGGCCGGCTGCGAGGCCAGCGCGGCGAGGGCGAGAGTGGTATCGAGAGGATCGGAAACGAAGCTAGGGGTCAGCCCCCAGCCGCCGCCCGAATCGGCGTCGGCCAGCAGTTGGGTCACCAGCGACGCAACGGGCCTTCCCTCTGCCGCGAGGACGGCGATGCGCCGGGCACGGTCGTCGCTGTCTTCGACCGGCTCGGCGGTCAGGAAATTCGCCGCCGACGAGCGCGCCGTCAGCCCCTGGTTCACGGCTTGAAAGGCCCGCAAGGCCTCCGCGGTGGCCAGCACGCGCCGCACCTCGCCGCTCTGCCAGCTCCCGTCCGTCCCCTGACTGCCGGCGAGATAGGCCACGCCGGCGGGGATGGGCTGAGCGTTGCCGAGGGCGGCGCCGAGCACGAAGAGAAAGCCGAGAACGATCGGCAACAGACTGGCTTTGAAGCCGGTCGGAGCCGGCGCGACACAACGAGATTGAAAGTGACTCCACCGACACGTGGACATGCCCGTCTCCTTCAGCGGTTCGCCTGTGAAAGCCTCGTTCCGATCTTTGAGGCGACACTCTAGCAATAGAGATACAGCAGGTCAACTACACAAATGAAGTACTGGAAGACCTTTCGTCACAGACCGCGGTGCTTCCAGGGCGACACTCGGTCTCTGCTTCATGGAATCCGACCTTGGAGCCGCCACCCCGGCGGCTGGTTCTATGGGAGGTGATCAGGCGGGGAGAAACATTTCATGTTCGGCTGAATTCGACCGAAACCCCTGTGGTCACGGACCGAGACCTCAAAGAGTCAGCGCGGTTCCCCGGCCGGAGGCCAGCGCCTTCTCGTAGGCGTAGCGACCGGAGGCGAGGTCTTCCACGGCGATGCCGAGCGACTTGAAGAGGGTGATCTCCTCCGCCGAGCGGCGGCCGGGAATCCTTCCCTCCAGGACCTCCCCCACCTCGCCGAGGAGATGATCGTCGACGACCGCCCCTTCGTTCCGGGCGAGCAGGAAGTCTCCGGCTTCGGCGAGGGCCGACTCGCGGCGGTCGGTGAACAGCCGCGACCGCGCCACGGCGGCGGCGTCCAGCTCGCGGGTGACGGCGGTGCAGGCTCCGACCGCGTTGATATGGGCACCCGGCGCGATCCAGTCGCCGATCAGCACCGGCTCTTTCGCGGCGGTGACGGTGCAGATGAGGTCCGCTCCTTCCACGGCTTCGCGCGCCGATTCGATCGGCTCCACTTCGAGGCCGGACCGGTCGCTCTCCCGCCCGGCAAAGCGCCGGGCGCTCTCGGGATTGCGGCTCCATACCCGCACCCGCCGCAGGCTGCGGACGGCGCGCATGGCATCGAGATGGCTCCGCGCCTGCGTCCCCGAGCCGAGGATGGCCAGATCACCGGCATCCGGCCGCGCCAGGGTCCGCGTGGCCACGGCGCTCGCCGCGGCGGTGCGGATGGCGGTCACCGCCGAGGCGTCTAGGATGGCCAATGGATGGCCCCGCTCCTGCTCGAAGAGCATGACGAGTCCCTGGTGCGACTCCTCGCCGTGGAGATAATTCTCCGGAACCACCGTGAGCACCTTGACGCCGGCCACCGGCCGGCCGTCCGCGGCCAGGCCGTCGAGCATCCCCGGCATGACTCCCAGCAGGCCGTGGCGGTCCGGCATCCAGTACGCGGTGCGCAGGGGCTGGACGGCGCCGCCCCGCGTCATCACCCGCAGGCCGGCCTCGACCACCTCAATGCACTCCTCCATGGGCAGGAGAGCTTCGACGTCTTCACGGTTCAGGAAAAGGAGCGGCATAGCCTGTCCTCCCGGTTCATGGCGGACAACATAGAGGAAATCGCCCGCTGCCTCAACGGTCGAGCGTTATATCCTGTCGGAGGCACTCACGACGGCGAATTCGCCAGGAGGCCTCATGTCCTTCGTCTCCGCATTGGAACCGCAGCCGATCTGGCGCCACTTCGACGCCATCCTGGAGATCCCCCGGCCTTCCACGCACGAGGAGCGGGCGTGGCGCTACGTCCTGGAGGTGGCCGGCAGGCACGGTCTGCGCCACCGGCAGGACTCCACCGGCAATCTGGTGGTCGAAAAGCCGGCCTCGCCGGGCCGCGAGGAAGCTCCCATCGTCGTCCTGCAAGGCCATCTCGACATGGTGACCGAGAAGAACTCGGAGACGGTGCACGACTTCATGCGCGATCCCATCGTGCCGCGGCGCGAGGACGGTTGGGTGAAGGCCACCGGCACCACGCTGGGGGCGGACAACGGCATCGGCGCCGCCACCATGCTGGCGGTGATGGAGGCGAAGGACCTGGTCCACGGCCCTCTCGAGCTGCTCTTCACGGTCGACGAGGAAAGCGGTTTGAACGGCGTCCTGGCGCTCGATCCTGCGGCCATCGCGCTCGCGGGCCGGCTGCTCCTGAACCTCGACTCCGAAGAGGAAGGCTCGGTGACCATCGGCTGCGCCGGCGGCTCCGCCAGCACTCTTACGCTGCCGCTGGAGACGGCGCCGGCGCCCGCGGGGACCGCGGCGCTGGACGTGAAGCTCTCCGGCCTCAAGGGCGGCCACTCGGGAATGGAGATCCACCTGCAGCGGGGCAACGCCGTGAAGCTCCTCGCCCGCGCCCTCTTCGCCGCCTACGGGCAGACGCCTTTCCATCTCGCCTCGTTCGGGGGAGGAAACAAGCACAACGCTCTCCCCCGGGAGGCTACCGCGCGCGTGGTGCTCCCCGCCGCGGGCCAGGAGGCCTTCACGGTCGCCGTGACGCGCGAGGTCGTCGTCATTCAGGACGAGATTCGCACCGTCGATCCCGGCCTGACGATCGAGATGGCTGAAGTTCCGGCGCCGGAGCGCATCTGGACGGCGGCCGCCACCCGTAAGGTGCTCGATCTCCTCAACGCCCTGCCGCACGGTGTCCTCGCCATGAGCAACGACATCCCCGGCCTGGTGGAGACCAGCGTCAATCTCGCGACGGCCGCGGCATCCGACGGCTCGCTCGCCGTGCTCACCAGCCTCCGCAGCTCCGTCGCTTCCGCGATGCGCGACACGCAGCGGCGGCTCCGCGCCTTTGCCGACCTGGCCGGCGGTGAGGTGAACGAGAACGAGGGCTATCCCGGTTGGAAACCCGACCTCGACTCGCCGCTCCTCGCCACCTTCCGCAAGCTCCATCGGCGGCTCATCGGCAGCGATCCCGAGCTGAAGGCCGTTCACGCCGGCCTCGAATGCGGCGTCCTCGGCGAGAAGTTTCCCGGCATGGATATGATCTCTTTCGGACCGGTCATCCAAGGCGCCCACTCGCCGGACGAGCGGGTGGAGATCGCGTCGGTGGGACGGTTTTATAAGTTGTTGCGGGAGACGCTGGCGGAGCTGGCGGGAGGGTCTCAGAGCTCTTGATGCCCCGTACGAGCTCTGCCGCGTGGCTCACGCGAAGCTGGCGCAGCAGGTCGCCCGGAGAGCACCCGAAACGTTGCCGGAAGCAACGGCTGAGATGCAGCGGATGGATGGCGAGAGAATCGGCGAGATGACGGACCGTGAGCCTGCTCCGGAAGCAGTCCCGGATCAGCTCCTCGTGGGTGGTCCCGGCGGGATACTCCGCGCGCACGGGTGATGTATCTGCCCTTCAAGATGAAGCAGAAGTGAGCGGGTGCGTGCGAATGCTTCGCGATCGTCTGTTCTCTGCGGTCGACCATCTCAGAGAGTGAAAAGCCCCTGACGGTGACGGCGTGCGGCGCTCACCGTTGAAGGTGCCAAAAGGGAGGGGCTGAAGCTGTGCTGACATTTGCGAAAGTATAGGTCTTTCACCCCACTCGCACCGCGAGCTTGCCGCTCACATGCCCTGCCTCGCTGATTTCGTGCGCCTTGCGAGCCTCTTCCAGCGGGAAGACCTCCTGAATCACCGGCCGTAGCTCCCCCTGCTCCGCCAGCCGCGCGAGGAGGGTGAGATCTTCTCCGCGGTATTGAACCTTCACGAACCGCCCGCGTTTGCGCTGTCCCAGCAGGCCGCCGAGCGTTGCCGCCGCCACGGACAAGAATAGGCGAGCCGAAGGGACCGTCGAAATATAAATCCCGCCGTTCCGCGAGAGCACCTCCTCGCAGTCAGCGAACGAGCGGTTGCCGACGAGGTCGAAGATCACGTCCCAGGTCTCATCCCTGGCGGTGAATTCCTCCTCCTCGTAATCGATCGCCTCGTGGGCTCCGAGACTGCGGACGAATTCGAGATTCCTGCCGCTGGCGACGGCGGTGACGTGCGCGCCCAGCGCAGCGGCGACCTGCACTGCGAAGTGGCCCACGCCGCCGGCAGCACCATTGATCGCCACCCTCTCTCCGGCCACCAGTTCGCCTTTGTCGCGCAGTCCCTGGAGCGCGGTGAGCCCTGCCATGGGCAGCGCCGCCGCCTCTTCGAAGGAGAGCGACCCCGGCAAGGCCGCGAGCGCCGCCTCGCGGGCCAGCGTCAGCTCGGCATAGGAGCCGCCCTGGGGATTCACGTCCGCCACGCCGAATACGGCGTCGCCCGGTTGGAAACGGGTCACTTCGGGACCGATCGCCAGGACCTCGCCGGCCACGTCGAAGCCCAGGATCAGGGGGAACCGCGCCGGCATGATCAGGCGCATGCGGCCGCGGCGGATTTTCCAGTCGAGAGGATTGACGCCGGCCGCCTGCACACGGAGGAGAACCTGTCCCGATCCCGGCGGCCCCGGTTCGGGCAGCTCCCGGACCGTGAGGTGCTCGCTGCCGCCGTAACCGTCGATGACCGCCGCTTTCATGACGGCTAGAATAAGCCAGGCAGCGAATAGGCTTGCCCCTCCTCGGAGGAAGAGCAAGCCGTCACGTCGACGCGGTGGCGAGGCGTCTTTACCAGATGCAACTGCGGCTAGTCTCTGGACAGTAACCGCTCTTGCAGACCCATGTGCCTCCGGATGGGCAGCTGTACCAGCAACAGCACTCCACTCCTGTCGGTCCCGTGCAGGTCGTCAAGCAGTTGCTGATCGTGCAGATGCCTCCGCCGCCGGTGCCGCCGCCGCCTGGAGCCGAGAGAGGCAGCGAAGCCGTAAAGACCGTTTGGCGGGAACGGACCTTGCGTAAGAAGGAAGGGGTGCCCCTGCGCCACTCGCAGAGCGGCACCCTCCGCATGGCCCAATCTCTCATCCCCACCGGCGCCGAAACCCTGATCGAGGGGGGTGCCGCCGGCCCCATCAGCGTCGGCCGATACAACGTCCGGCTGCACCCCCGGCACGGCGCCATCGTCTCTCTCCCCTCGCCGGAGAGCCCGCCGGCGCCGGCACCCGGCCTCACCACGAGCGACGAATTTCCCGCCCCAGGGACGGTTCAGACTCCGGTTGACGAAGCGACCGTCCGCCAGGGGCTCGCTCCGCTGCCGGACGAGGAGAAGCGCGTGCTCTCCGCGCTCGCCGCGGTGGGTGGCGGTCCGGTGGAAGGCGTCCATCTGGCGGTCCTGGCGGATGTTCCCGATCCGCGTCCCGCGCTCGACGCTCTCGTCGCCCGGCAGCTCGTCGCGGCACACAGTCCGCGATACAGCCTGACCGGAAATCTGGCCTCGCTGCTGCCGTCGCTGTGGGACCTCTCTCCCTGGCGCGAACGCGCCCTGGCCTACTTTCTCCCCTGGGCGGAAGCTCGCCGGGAGGATTCCGCCGCCCTGCTGGCGGAAGCCGTCGCCCTCCGCCACCTGCTGGATTGGGCGGCCGAGGCCGGCCGTCAGGCCGAGGCCGTCCGTCTGGGACGCACGCTCGATGCTCCTCTCGCCCTGAGCGGACGGTGGGGCGCCTGGGCCCAGGCCCTCGAACGGGTGCGTGTCGCGGCCATGGCGCTGGGGGACCGGGCCGCCGAGGGCTGGGCCCTTCATCAGCTCGGCACGCGCCTCCTTTGTCTCGACGACAAGCATGGAGCGCGGCAGCTCCTCACGCGCGCCCTCGCCATCCGGAAATCGCTCGTTGACCGGGCCGGAGCCGCGGTGACTCGCCATAACCTGGGCCTGCTGTCGGACTTTGCGATCGGAGTGATCCGAATCCCTCCCGTCAGCTTTCGTATGCTCCCCTGGCTCGCGGCCGTCGTCCTCCTCGTCCTGGTGGGAGCGATCCGGTTTGCATCGTCGCGCATGGGAGAACCGCTGCAGCAGCGCCGTCAGACGGCCGTGCCGATGGCCGGCGGCGTGCCTGTGCCAGAAGGAAGATTTGAGACTCCGCCCATCGCACAGGAAATGACCACGGATCTGCCGTCGAGCTCGACCTCGGACGTGGAGGAGCCAGCTCCCCCACCGCTCACCACCGATCACACGGCCGAGGAGGCGGCGGACGAGGCGCTGATCGAAGTTCCCCATAACCTGGAGTTTCCAACCCTGACGCTGGGGACGGCGCCGGGAACGCCGGTCGAGGTGCTCTCGATGCGAAATACAGGGACGAACCCGTTGCGGGTAGCCGGCATGTCCTTCATCGAGAACCCTGGCCAGGCCTTCACCATGCGGTCGGGCTGCGCCCGCCATCCGATCCCTCCGGGTGAGCGGTGCCTCGTCCAGGTCTTCTTCCATCCTCCGGCGGTGGGTCACTATCGAGGGGTGCTCGCCATTGACGCGGAGGGCCTGGAGCGCCAGACCGTGGCGATCTCGGGAACCGCGAAGGAACCTGTCAGAGAGCCGCCGCGGGAGCCGTCCAACGAGCCCCTGCCGGAGCCCCCGGACCAGCCCGTCATCGCCCCCGTTCCGGTCCTCGGCTGGTGCTGCGTCAGCGGCGAGGTCAACCAGAGCAGCAAGGACGACTGCGAGGACGACCAGGGCGCCTTCTTCCGCGGACAGCGCCAGGCGACGGCGGCCTGCCTGATCGTCGGCTGCTGCGTCGACGGCGATTTCAAGCTCGGCGAGACGCGGGAGCGCTGCGACGAGCTCGGCGGCAAGTTCATGTCCGCCACCGAGGTGCCGCTACGGTGCAAGAGGTAGTGGATCCCTATAGCGCCGTGCGGATCGTCCAGAGATCGGGGAACAGGGGCTTGAACAGCGTGTTCTTGAGGTACTCGACGCCGGCCGAGCCGCCGGTGCCGGTTTTCATGCCGATCGTGCGCTGCACCATCTTGACGTGGCGATAGCGCCACTCCTGCAGCCCCTCGTCGAGGTCCACCAGGCGCTCGCAGACGTCGCGGTTCCCCGGATCGGTCTTGTAGATACAGACCAGGATCTGCCGCACCCGCTCGTCCTCGACGGGCGGACCGGAGACGTCACGCTCCAGCACCTCTTTGGGTATCGCGTAGTCGTTCAGCGCCAGGAAGCGCAGGAAGCCGTCGTAGAGGCTCGGCTGGCGCAGCCGCTCCTCGACGCGGCGCCGCTCCTCGCTCCCCTCGGCCATCCGCTCGGCGAGCCCCGGCACCCGGTGGCCGAGCACGAGCTCCAGCTCGCGGAACTGGAACGACTGAAACCCGCTCGCCGTGTCGAGGCGGTAGCGGAACGAGGAGAAGGAGACCGGCGTCATCGTTTCCAGGATGTCCACCTGCGAGACCAGGGTCTTGAAGATCGTCAGGATCCGTTTCAGGGTGGCGAGGACCAGCGGCCGGTCGTTCCCCTCCAAGGCGCGGCGCAGCAGATCCGTCTCGTAGAGGACCTGCTTGAACCATAGCTCGTAGACCTGGTGGATGACGATGAACAGCATCTCGTCATGGTCCTCGCCTCCGGAGGCCGGCGTCTGTAGGTCGAGCAGCTCGCCGAGGCGGAGATAGCTGGAGTAGGTGACCACCGTGCGCGCTCCTTTCCCTACCCTACTCCCGCCCCGTTCCTTCCGGCGCGCGGCCGAGGTCGCCGGGCAGGTCGGCGATGGCGTAGGCGACGGCGGCCCAGGAGGCGACGTTCTGGTCGAGGTCCTTTGAGTCAATCTTGTCCAGCGTGTCGTTCGACGTGTGGTGGTAGTCGAAGTAGTAAGTGCCGTCCTGGCCGAGAGCGATTACCGGCACGTGCGCCGGGGCGAGAGGGCCGAGGTCGGCGCCGCCGCCGGAGTCGTTCTTCCCCTGCTCGACGCCGAGCAGCTTGGCGAGGTCGGCGACGACGGGCAACTTGGCGGGATCCACGCGCGAAGCGATGCGCCAGACGCGTCCGGAGCCGAAGTCCGATTCGCCGGCCATGACGTGGCGGGCCAGCTCGTCCTTGTGGGCCTCAGCGTAGGCTCGCGCGCCCGAGAGGCCGAACTCCTCGTTGGCAAAGAGGATCACGCGGATCGTGCGGCGCGGCTTCTTCGGGAGCTGGCCGATGCGCCGCGCGGCCTCGATCATGATGGCAATGCCGGCGCCGTCGTCGACGGCGCCCGTGCCGAGGTCCCAGGAGTCGAGGTGCGCGCCGAGCAGGACGATCTCCTCCGGCTTCTCGCGGCCGGAGATCTCGCCGACGACGCTCGCCGTCTCGACCTCGGGTAGGACGCGCGCCCCGAGCTTCAGGCGGAAGGTGACCGGCTTGCCGGAGGCGATCTCCGCGGCCAGCAGGTCCGCGTCCGGATTGGAGAGCGCCGCCGCCGGGATCTGCCGTACGCCATCCTGATAGCGCATGGCGCCGGTATGAGGAGTGCGGTTGTTGTCGGTGCCGATCGAGCGGATCAATACCGCGACAGCGCCGAGCTTCGCCGCCCGCGATGCGCCGGCGCCGCGCACCGGCACCGCACGTCCGTAGCCTGAGCCATCCTTCTGCCGCTCCATGCCGACGTTGTAGAAGACGATCTTCCCCTGCACCTGCGCCGGCTCGAGCTTGTCCACAGCGTCGAGAGACGGCACTTCGACGACCTGCGCCTCGATCCCTTCCTCCGGCGTGCCGACGCTGCCGCCGAGGGCCGCCAGGTGAACCGGCTGGCGGTAGGGGGTGAGGATCTCCCCCGACTCGGCGCCGCGCACCCAGTGCGGCACGGTGGCCTTCTCGGCGCGGACGTTGCTGAACCCGAGCTCCTTCATCGTGCGGAGGCCCCATTCCACCGCAGCGTCGTGAGCCGCGGAGCCCGCGGGGCGCGGACCCACCTCCACCGTGAGCGAGCGAACGATGTCGAATGCCCGGGTGCCGGCGAGAGCGTCCTTGTGGAGAGCGGCCGCGGTCGCTCTCACGTCCTGCGGGAGGGCGGTGGCCGCCGGCTGGGCAACGCAGATGGTGGATGGAAACAGCGCAGAAACGAGCGTCAGGACGAAAAACAGCCGTCCCGCGGAGGACGGGAAGGAACGCATGGGATCTCCTTTCGGGATGAGATCTTATACGTCTGGGCCTATGTGTAGGGGGCGCAGCATCCTGCGCCCCCTACGACAGCACCGCCGGCCGGCGACGTTCCGATCCAAGACGTCGGGATCGGAACGCGACCAAGTCTCAGGCCGGGACAGCCACCGGCAGGCGCTTCATCTGCCGCAGGGTCTCCTTCCAGTCCTCGAGAGCCTTTTCGAGGGCGTGGTAGGCGAGGCCCAGACGCGTCTCGTGCGGCAACTGCTCCTCGCCGGCCGGGACGTTCCGCTTCTGCCGGCGCTGCAGCGACATCAGGTCGTGAAGGACGGTCTGGAGCGAGGCGTAGGTCTCGTGCAGACGCGCCTCCTGGTGCTCGCGGAAGTCGTGCACCACCTTCTGCAGCCGCTCCTTGGCGTGCTCGAACTGCATCTCGATCTTGGCCTTGAGGACCGCGGCCTCAGGAGCGCGGCGCAGGTCCCGCGCCAGGCGCAGGCGCGCCAGCACCCAGATCATCCACTTGGCGGGGTCGAACTGCCAGACCTTGACGCCGTTGCGGTAGTCGAAGGGGAAGCTGTGGTGGTAGTTGTGGTAGCCCTCGCCGAAGGCCAGCACGGCCATTACCGCGCTGTCGCGGGCGCTGTGCTCGCGGCTGTAGGTCTGGCGGCCCACCATGTGGCAGAGGCTGTTGATGAAGAAGGTGCCGTGATGGCTCACCACGATGCGCAGCACGCCGCCGATCAGCAGACAGCCGAGCACGTTGCCGGTGGCAAGGCCTACGGCCAGTGGAATGCCGGCGGCGACGGCCACACCGATCCACTTGTACCAGCGGTGCTGCCAGACCACCAGCGGATCTTCCGTGAGGTCGCGCACCACGCTGGGGTTGGGCGTCTCATTCTCGAAGAAAATCCAGCCGATGTGGGCCCACCAGAAGCCCTTCTGGATGTTGTAGGGATCGCGCTCGTCGTCGACGTGAGAATGATGGACGCGGTGATCGGCCGACCAGTTGAGGACCGAGTTCTCCAGCGCGCCGGCGCCGAAAACCAGGAAGAAGAGCCGCACGGGCCAGGCCGCCTGATAGGTCTTGTGGGAGAACAGCCGGTGATAGCCGGCCGTCACCGAGAGGCCGACGAAGAGATAGAGGATCAGGAAGGTCAAGCCTTCCGGCCAGCCGAGGCCGAACTTGACGATGTACCAGGGGGTGCCGATGAGCGCGGTGAGGAGCGTTCCCAGCAGGAAGAGGATGTTCAGCCAATTGACCCGGGGCTTCTGGACGGTAGGTTCGGTCACCAGTTTCTCCATGACTATGAAATGATCAGCCCCTGCGGGCCTGTTATCCCGGGAGTCCCCCCGGCGGGACCAGATCCTGAAGCGGAAAAGCGGCTAGAGGATACCAGCGATGGGCTGTCTTGTCGCCTCCCGCGGACGGCAGGCACATACGGTTCAACACCAAAAGGAGGCGACATATGCCCAGATCGAGAACCCTGCTCCTCATTCTGACCCTCGGCGCCGTGCTGCTGATGTCGGCCTTCGCCCTGGCCGGCGAAGAGACCTCCACACCGGTCCTGAAGCGGGTCGAGGCCAAGAAGGTGTGCATGGTGAACAACCAGCTCTTCGAGAAGGACCAGATCCCCATCGCGGTGGAGGGAAAGACCTACTACGGCTGCTGCGAGATGTGCAAAGAGCGCCTCGGCAAGGACGCCGCCGCCCGGACGGCCGTCGACCCCGTCACCGGTAAGAAGGTGGACAAGGCCACGGCGGTGATCGCGGCGCAGCCGGACGGCAAGGTGCTGTATTTCGAGAGCGAGAAGACTCTGGCGGAGTATCAGAAGAAGAAGTAGGCCCCTCAGGAGATCTTGTCTCTCCTAGCCGGTCTGCCCTGGGAAGCCCTCACCACCCCGGCCCTCCTCTCCCAAAGGGAGAGGAGGGAGACAAGCTAGGAAAGAGAAATTTTTCCCCTCTCTCCCTCTGGGAGAGAGGGGCCAGAGGCCGCCCCACGGCCTTACGCCGCCGCCACCCCCAGGGCCTGGCGGACGAAGCCCTCGATGGCGGCCGCGGGACGGGCACCCATGGTGCGGGCCACCTCACGCCCACCCTGATAGAGGGCCATCGTGGGGATGGACTGGATCTGGTAGGCAGAGCCGATGGCTGGGTCGACGTCGGTATTGACCTTGACGACGAGCAACCGCCCGGCGTTGCGCTCCGCCACCTTGGCGATCTCCGGCGCCACCATGCGGCACGGGCCACACCAGGGCGCCCAGAAGTCTACCAGCACCGGCAGGCTGGACTCGCGGATCATTCCGGAAAGCTCGCCTTCCCGATCAACGGCGAGCGGCCCGGTCAGCGACGGCAGCTCCGCGCCGCAGGAGCCGCAGCGGGCCTGCTCCCCCAATCGGGCATAGAGAACACGGTTCGGCTTGCCGCAGGACGGACAATTTCGGACGATTCCTTCAGACATGGATTTTCTCCTCCCTTCGACTCAACCGGAAGAACAGATGGGTGGCGCCCAAAATTCCTCACCGCGTGCGAGGCTGATAACGTAGCGCGCCAGGAGATTCCCATGAAGCGATATCGCGTCAAGCCGGGCGCCAAGGTCAACCTCACGAACTTCGACGCCGGCGCGACCAAGGGGTTCAAGGGCAGCAAGAAGGACGCGGAAGAGCTCCTTCGCGAGCTCACCGGCAAGCTGGAGGCCCTGCAGGAGGCGCTCTGGGCGGAGCACAAGCACAAGGTGCTCATCGTCCTCCAGGGAATGGATACCAGCGGCAAGGACGGCACCATCCGCCACGTCTTCGAGGGGGTCAACCCGCTCGGCGTGCGCGTGGCCTCCTTCAAGGCGCCCACCGCGGAGGAGCTGGAGCACGACTTCCTCTGGCGGGTCCATCCCAAGGTTCCGGGACGGGGAGAGATGGTGATCTTCAACCGCAGCCACTATGAGGACGTGATCGCCGCCCGCGTCCGCCGACTCGTGCCTCCCGAGGTCTGGCGCAAGCGGTACAGCCAGATCAACGACTTCGAACGGCTGCTGGCCGAGACCGGCACCGTCATTCTCAAGTTCTTCCTCCACATCGACACGGACGAACAGAAGGAGCGCCTCCAGGCGCGGCTCGACGATCCCGCCAAGCGCTGGAAGTTCCGGCGGGGAGACCTGGACGACCGCGCGCTCTGGCCGGAGTATCTGGCGGCCTACGAAGAGGCGCTCTCGCGCACCAGCCAGGAACACGCGCCCTGGTACATCGTACCGGCCAACAAGAAGTGGTACCGCAATCTGGTGGTCGCGAGCATCCTGGTGAAGACGCTGGAGGACCTCGACCTCAAGGTCCCCGAGCCGGAGGAGGACCTCGCCGGGGTGGTCATCGAATAGCGGAACCCCTGACTTTCTCTCTTCCTGAAGACCAGCGGCTCGCGAGGCGCACCCCGGCGCACCTAGATTACAGAACTGTAGCGCCCCGAATGTCGCTTGATCTGTCTTGAGAAAAGGAGATGAGAGGATGAGAACGCGCACGCCTTGGTTGAGTCTTCTACTTCTCACACTTGTCGGATGGTTGCTGGTGCCGGTCAAGGCCTCCGCGCTGATTCCGCCGGAGGACAGCGCGAAGGCGCGCCTGGCAACTCTCTTGGGAGGCGGTTTTCAGCTCCCGGACCTCGAGGTCCAGCCCTCTTTGGAAATTCAGGCCCGGGGATCACAGAAGGCGCTGGAGAATCCGGCCCTGCAGCGCTTCTTCGTCTTTCACTCGGACGAATGGGAGGTGCGGTGGGACCAGCGCAGCAACCGTCCGAACCTGATCCAGGGCGCCGGCATCCCGCTTCTGCCCGGCTCGGGCAACAATCTCAGAGCGGCGGATCTGAAGCTCACCCCTGGAGCCGGTGCGCGTGCGGCGGAGGTCGGGGCCCGGCTTCGCGCCTTCATGGATGAGTTCCCCGAGCTGTTGGGGACCGCCAACTTCGACCTGCGGCTCGATGCCGGCAGCACCGTCAACGTCGGTGAGGAGAAGCAGCTCTGGTTCGTCGAGTTTCAGCAGTTCCACCGCGGCGTCCCGGTAGAGGGCGCCAAGGTCTACTTCCGCATCAACAACGGCAACATCGTGCAGTTCGGCACCGAGCGGGTCGCCGAGGTGCGGACCGGCGTCCGGCCGAGGATCGACCGCGTCGCGGCCCTGGCGGCGGCCGTGCGGTTTCTCGGCTTCCGTCCGAATGAGATCCAGGAGATCCGGAATCCGGGCACGCTGAAGCTCGTGCCGGCCCTGACCGCGGGCGAGCGCCCCGGGGAAAAATTCGTAGGGGCTCCGGGCAGCGGCTACCGCCATTATCTGGTCTGGGAGCTCGAGTTCCGCCGCGCGGGCGATACCGCCGTCTATCAGGCGCAGGTGGACGCCAAGAGCGGGGAGGTCCTCTCGCTGGTCGACCGGACGTCTTACGCGCAGGTGACGGGCGGCATCTATCCGACGACCAACACCGATCCGGAAACCGTCGTCGGCTTTCCGTTCACCAACGTCACCAACGGCAGCGCCAAGGTGACCGATGGCGGCGGCAACTACACCTACTCGGGCGGCGTCGCCACCGCGACGCTGAACGGCAAGTACATCAAGATCGCCGACAACTGCGGCGCGATCTCCACCTCGGACGCCGTGACGGGAAACATCGCCTTCGGCACCAGCGGCGGCACCGACTGCACCACGCCCGGCTCCGGCGGGGCGGGCAACACCCATGCCGCCCGCTCGGGCTTCTACCATTTGACGAACATCAACCGTAAAGCGGCCGGTTTCCTGCCCGCCAACGCCTGGCTCAACGGCACCCTCACCGCCAACATGAACATCAACCAGACCTGCAATGCCTTCTGGGATGGCTCGACGGTGAACTTCTACCGCTCGGGCGGCGGATGCTCGAACACGGGTGAGATCGCCGCCGTCTTCCTCCACGAGTGGGGCCATGGCATGGACACCAACGCGGGCGGAGCCGCCTCTGACAAGGGAACCGGCGAGGCGGTGGGCGATACGTTCGCCTTTCTCGAGACCAAGGATCCCTGCATCGGCAAGAACTTCCAGCCGGGCGTCACCTGCGCCAACTGCAATCTCTCCTGCACAGGGGTGCGCGACGTGTCGTCCTTCGCCAGCGGCGGCAGCCATACGATCGCCAAGCCGAGCACGGTGGCCGACAACAACGGCATCAACTGCGACCGCTACTCGTGCCCGTACTACCAGTTCATCTTCATCGGCGCCTACCAGGGTCCCATGGGTTATGAAGGCCACTGCGAGAGCTATATCGCCAGCAGCGCCAACTGGGATCTCGCCCAGCAGCTCATCGCCCGCTGGGGTGCCACTACCGGCTGGGCGAAGATGGATTCCATCTGGTACAAGAGCCTGACGCCGAGCAAGAGCGCATACCAGCTGGTTTCGGGCGGCAAGTGCAACCCGAGCGCCACCGTCAACGGCTGCGGCTCGGCCAACTGGTATACCGTCTTCCTGGCCGCGGACGACGACGACGGCAACCTGGCGAACGGCACGCCCAACGGATGCCGGATCTGGGATGCCTTCAACGCCCACGGCATCGCCTGCGGCAGCCGTCCGGCCTGCACACAGTAGAGGGACTTCCATCGCAATCCGCAAGCCGGGCCTTTAGGCCCGGCTTTCTCTTTGTTATCCTTCACCCCACTCTGCGAGAGGCTTGGATGAGCAGAGCCAGCAACCGACGGCCCTCCCGTCAGGAGCGGCGCGAGGCGCAAAGGCGGGAGCGCAAAGCCGGCAAGGCTCCTGGGGCGCCTGGGCGGACCGACCGGTGGTGGTTCCTCGGGCTCACCCTCCTCGCCTGGGTACACCGGCTGGCTTTCCTGCGCTCCAACCGCGATTGGAGCTGGCCGTATACGATCTTTTATGAAGGGGATTCGGAGACCTTCTACAATTACGCCCGCGCGCTTCTCGACGGTCGTCTCTACGACAACGGCATCCCCTTCCACCCTCCCGGCTTCGCCTGGGTGCTCGCCGCGGTCCATACGTTGGTCGGAGCGGGTTCCGGCGCCGGCCACGTGCCGCACTTCGCCGTGAAAGCCGTTCTAGCGCTGATCGGCAGCTTGCCGATCGGACTGCTCTACCTGCTGGTAAAACCCTATCTAGGCCGCGCCGCGGCGCTCATCGCTTCCCTCCTCTGCGCCTGGCATTTCGGGCTCTACGTCATCAGCGCGGCCCCGGTGTCCGAGGGGACGTATCTCACCGTCCTCCTCCTCTGCCTCCTCCTCTGGAGCCGGTGTTTCGAGCATCCGCTGACTGCGCCCAATGCGGCGAGCGGCGGCTGGAAGGCGAGCCTCGGTCTCGGTCTGCTGCTCGGATTCCTGGCGCTGGTCCGCGCCGAAGCGGTGCTCCCGGCGGTTCTCCTCGCCGCGGTCGGCCTGCTGCCGTGGCTCGGCGACCGTAGGACCGTCCGGCTGAGGCCCTGGATCCTGGTTGCCCTCGGCTGGATGCTCGTGGTGGCGCCCTGGACGATCCGTAACGCCGTGCGCCTCTCGGCTCTCGACGCGAGCCTGGCCGGACGGCTCGCCGAGCCGCTGCCGCGCTTCGTTCCCCTCACTCTCTATGGTCCGGTCAACCTGGCGCTCGCCAACAATCCCAAGGCGGACGGCACCTTCTCGCGGGATTTCCTCTCCTCCCGCTCGCGCTCGGCCGTGCTGGACCTCGCCGATCCGCAGCACCTGCAGTTCATCCTGCATGGCGATCGCATGGCCTGGAGCTGGATCCGCGAAAATCCGGGGGACTTCGGCCGCCTGGTCCTCCGCAAGTGGCGTTTGTTCTTCTCCGCCTGGACGCTCGGCTGGACGCAGTGGGACTGGCCCGGCGGCCTCAACGGCGTGCGCCGGCCGGTGGACGTCTTCACACCGGACTCGGGAGCCGCCTACGGCACGGCAATGCCGCTGGCTCTCCTGGGTTTGCTCTGCTGTGGAGCGACTCCCGGAGCGCCTCGGCGCTGGGCCGTCCTCGTGCTCCTTCTCACCGCGGCCGGGATGATCACCACCGGCCTCTTCTTCGGCTACGTCCGTCAGGGGCTGGTGCTCCTCCCCTTCTGGTTGACGCTGACGGCCGCCGCCCTGGTCTGGATCGGTGAGCGGATCCTGAAGCGCACCTCCGGCTTCACGCTGCTCCCGATCGATCCTCCACGCCGGCTGCTCCAGGTCCTGGCGGCCGTCGTCTTCGTCCTTCTTGTCCTCGAGATCCTGGGTACCACGACCAACCGCAACTTCCAGGCGACCGGCACCACCCTGCCGGGGCAGTCCCACCTGGACCGCGATCAGCCGGTATACCTGAAGGTCCTGCCGCGCTAGAGAGCGGCGCCGAGCTGGCGCATCATGCCCCTCTGATCGAGCACCGCGCGGAGGGGCTGATGACTCCGGCCGGCGAGGTATGATGCGGAGCATCCGCCGCGGAACGAGCTCCTGAGGAGGACTTCCATGAGCCGAGCGCTTCGCCTCGCCGCATCCCTGCTGCTGCTGCTCTTCGCCGGCTGCGCGGCCAACCGCGCCGCCGCACCGGTAACGACCCCGCCGGCCATCGCATCAAGCGGGCGCACCGCCGTCCTCCTGGCCATCAACGATGTCTACCGCATCGAGGGCGTGGATGGAGGCACGATCGGCGGCATGTCGCGCCTGCGCACCTTGCGCAAGGAGCTGGAGCGCGAGCATCCGGACCTCATCGTGCTCCACGCCGGCGATCTCCTGTTCCCGTCGTTCCTCAGCCGCACCTTCAACGGCGAGCAGATGATCGACGTGCTGAACACGCTCGACGGAGACCCGGCAGGATTCGACCAGCGGATGTTTGCCGTCTTCGGCAATCACGAGTTCGAGAAGGACAAGATGAAGGACGCGCCGCTGCTCGACCAGCGCGTTGCGGAGTCGCAGTTCCGCTGGGTCAACGGCAACGTGGTCTTCGCTGAAGGCCAGGACGGCAGACCCCTGATCGCGGGGGATAACCTGGCGCGGAGCTGGATCGTCGAGAGCGGGGGCATCCGTATCGGGCTCTTCGGCTTGACGGTCGACGTCAAGCGGCCGGAGTACGCCGCCCAGTTTCAGGATCCCATCGACACGGCCCGCCAGCTCACGGCGGCGCTGCGCCGGCAGGGAGCGGAAGTGGTGGTGGCGCTCACCCACCTCAACGCCAGCGACGACCGGCGGCTCCTCGCGACGCTGGGCGCGGACGGCCCCGACCTCGTCATGGGCGGCCACGACCATCAACACATGGCCTGCGACGTCGACGGCCGTAAGGTGCTCAAGGCCGACGCGGACGCCCGCACGGCAAACATCGTGCGCCTCACCCTGGGAGCGGACGGCAAGCTCGCGGTCGAGGACCGGCTGGAGCCTCTGGATCAAAACGTGGCGGAGGACTGCGCCGTCAACGGCACGGTCCAGAGCTGGCTCTCGCTGCACGAGGGGCTGTTCTGCGGCCAGGAGGCGGGCAAGAACGGAACACCTCTCGATCCAAGATGCCTCGAGAAGGAGCTCGGCAGCACCAAGACGCCTCTGGTAGCCGAGGAGATCAAGATCCGCGGCTCCGAGACCAACCTCGGCGACTGGATCGCCGACCGCATGGTGGAGACTTTCAAGAGCTGCGGCGCCCAGGTCGCCTTCATCAACTCCGGCTCGCTGCGTCTCAATCAGGACCTGCCGGCGGGGCCGGTCACCCGCCGGGCTATCGAGGAATTGTTCGCCTACCCCACGCCGCTCTACCTGCTCCGCTTCAAGGGGAGCACGCTCCAGCAGGTGGCCGCGCGCGCCATCGTGGGCTGGCCCGGCTCCGGCAACTGGCTGCAGATCTCCGGCTTCGCCTTCGTCCACGACACATCCAAAGGACACGTTTCCGGCGTCGAGCTGGTCACCTCGGAGGGCCGGCGCGCGGTGACGCCGGATGAGGAGATCCTCGCCGTCACCAACAATTACCTCTTCGATCCGAGCGGCGACCGCGACGGCTACACCATGCTCGATCCCTCGATGGTCGTGCAGGAGTGCGCGGCCAACGGCAAGGACCTCAAGGCGGACGTCGTCGTCCCGGCCCTCCAGTCGGCTTCCGGAGGCATCGATCCGCGCGCCGACGGCCGCATCCGGCAGATGCCGGAGAAGACGGAGACCGATCCCTGTGCCGGCCCCCTATAGGCGCAGCAACCGCGCGGCGTTGCCGCCCAGGATACCCGCCTTCGCCTCGTCCGTGACCGGCAGAGCACCGATCGCTTCCAGCATCAGCGGAATGCTGCCGATCTGATGCGGGTAGTCACTGCCCGCCACGATGTGGTCGGCGCCGGCAAACTCGATCGCCAGCTTCAGCGCGCCCTGGCTGAAGTTCACGGTGTCGTAATAGAAATGTTTTTTCAGGTACTCGGTCGGCGGCCGGTCGATGTGTTCCCGGCACTCTTTGAACGCGCGCCAGCCGCGGTCAAGCCGCTCCGCCAGATAAGGGATGGTGCCCCCGAGATGGCCGAGCACCCAGCGGATGCGCGCGAACCGCCGCACCGTGCCGCTGAAGACGAGCTTCGAGGCGGCCAGCGTGGTGTCGAACAGAAAACCGTTGAGCGGCATCAGCCAGTACTCCGACATCGTCTCGACTCCCACGGGGTACGTGGGATGGATCATCAGCACCGCGTCGCGGTCGTTCGCGATTTCATAGAGCGGATAGAAGCGCTCGTCGTCCAGTCCCACGCCGTTGACGTTGCTGAACAGCATCGCGCCCGGCATTCTCAGCTCGTCGATGGCGCGCACGAGCTCGTCGGCCGACGCTTGGGGATCGCAGAGCGGCAGCGTCGCCAGGGGAACGAAGCGGGGACGGTCGGACCGCACCCGCGCGAAGGCGTCGTTGGTGATGCGCGCCAGCTTCACGGCCACGGCCGACGCCTCGACGTGCGTCCCCGGCGTGGTCAGCGAGATCACCTGCACGTCGACGCCCTGCTCGTCCAGCACCGACTGGCGGTAGGCGATATCGCGGTGGCCGCGCACCATGACGTTGTAATCACCCGGATAGTGGACGACGGGGTTGCCCGCCGCGTCGGTCGTGACTTTCAGCGCGCTGCCGGACGGCTCCAGCGCCGCGAGGTACTCGGGTGGATAGTAATGATTATGGAAGTCGACGATCGGCATTCCGCTCTCCTCACGGCCGATGCCAGAGGTAGTAGATGGGCAGTCCCAGCAGGACGATGCCGAGTCCCACGGCGCTGTCGCGCGGCTGGGAAACGATCTGCACGGCGACGATGACGGCGGAGGCCAGCACGAACAGCACCGGCACCGCCGGGTGGCCCCAGACGCGGTAGGCCGGCCGATAGTCCGGCCGTCGGCGAAGACGGAACAAGCCCGCCGCCATCAGCGCGAAGAAGATCCACTCGGTATAGATGACGCGGGTGAAGAGCGCGCGGTAACTGTCGGTTAGAGCGAGAAGAGAGGCCAGGAGAGCCTGCAATGTCACCGCGCGGTGCGGCGTCTGAAATCTGGGATGGGTCGCGCCGAGCCAGCGGAAGAGCAGGCCGTCCTCGGCCATCGAGTAGTAGACCCGCGGTCCGGCGAGGATGACGCCGTTGACGGCGCCGAACGTGGACACCATGACCAGCGCGGCCATGAGCGACGCACCCCCACCGCCCAGGAGCGCGTCGGCGGCGTCGGCCGCGACGCGCGTCGAGGCACGGGCGGCCTCCAGCGGCAGCACGCGCAGATAGACGGCGTTCAACCCCGCGTAACACGCCGTGACGATCAGCGTACCGAGCAGGAGCGCCCGCGGAATCGTCCTCGCCGCGTCTCTCGTCTCGCCCGCGGCATAGGTCACCATGTGCCAGCCGCCGTAAGCGAAGAGCCCGGCCACCAGCGCCAGGACGAACCCTTGCCCCGTCACCGTGCCCGCGGCGGTCTGGGATACCGCTCGCGGAGCGGACCCGAACAGCCCCACCGCGACGAGCGCCGCGAGGGCCAGGACCTTGGCGCCGGTGAAGAGGCTCTGCACCCGCCCGCCGTAGCGAACACCCATGTAATTGATGGCCGACAACACGACGATGAGCGCCACCGCCGTCAGCCGCAACCCTGGATCGTTCATCGGCAGGAAATGAGCGGTGTAGCGGGCGAAGACCATCGCGATGGCGGCGATGATCCCGGTGTGCATGCTCCAGAACATGGCCCATCCCCAGAGGAAACCGAGGACCGGAGAATAGGCCTCCTTGAGGAAGACATAGACGCCGCCGGTGCGCGGAAAAGCCGAGGCGAGCTCGGCGCAGACCAGGCTGCCGAACAGGGTCAGCACGCCGGCCGCCAGCCAGACGAGCAGCACGCCTCCGGCCGACGGCATCTGGCGCGTGATCTCCGACGGCTGCACGAAGATCGACGCCCCGATGATGATGCCCACTACCATCGCCGTCGCGTGCGTCAGGCCCAGCGAGCGGTCGAGCCCCCCCGGCGGATTCATGCGAGGGGAGTTTATGTCAGGGATATGGTCGCGCGGCGTCAACCGGCGGTCATGCCGCAGGCTCCTCGAGCAACAGCTCCGGCGCGCGAGCCGGCAGCCGCACAAGGAACTCGCTCCCCCGGCCCGGACCTTCGCTGCGGGCCTCGATCGAGCCGCCGTGCAGATCCACCAGGCGCCGCACCAACGTCAGACCGATGCCGAGACCGCCCTGCGAGCGCCCCAGCGAGTGGTCCACCTGGATGAACGGCTCAAAGATCCTGGGCAGCATGGCGGCGGGAATGCCGACTCCGGTGTCGCGCACCCGCACCACGACTCCGTCTCCTTCGGGCTCGATCGTCAGCCAAATGCGCCCTCCCCGAGGCGTGTATTTGGCGGCGTTGTTGAGCAGGTTGAGGAAGACCTGTGTGAGACGAACGGCATCGGCCTCCATACAGACAGGCTCTTCCGGCAGCGAGACTTCCAACTCGTGGCCCATCTCTTTGATGAGCGGACCGCTGGCTTCGATGGCTCCCCGGACCGCCGCCGCCAGGTCCACGGGCTCCGTGCGCAGCTTGAGCTGGTTGCGGGTGACGCGGCTCACGTCAAGCAGGTCGTCGACCAGGCGCACCATCTGCTCCACCTGACGCTCGATCATGGCGCGGGCCTGCTCGACGATGGCCGCGTTGTCGCTCGCCAGCTTCATGATCTCCAGCGCGTTGCGGATCGGAGCCAGAGGGTTTCGCAGCTCATGGGCCAGCGTCGCCAGGAACTCGTCCTTGTTGCGATTGGCTTCGCGCAAGGCCTCTTCGGCCAGCTTGCGGTCGCTGATGTCGACGAGGACGTTGACCGCTCCCAGCAGCTTGCCGGACTCGTCGCGCACCGGATTGGCGTAAGCCAGGACCGTCAGGCGCCGGCCGTCCGGACGCTCGACGACGATCTCATGCCCGTTGTATTCCTGATTCGTCCGCAGCGCCAGCGCCATCCAGCACTGATCGTGATGGATCGGCGAGCCGTCGACCGCGTAGAGCTTGAACGAGCCGCAGAAACGGTCCGTGGCATCGTGCAGCTTCGGCGCGCGGCCCCAGAGCTGCACCGCGTTCTGGTTGTAATAGGTGATCAGCCCCTCAGGATCGCAGGTGTACGCGCCGGCAGGCAGGTTTTCCAATAGGCAGCGGAATTCCAGGTCATTCGGGTGCAGACCCGATCCGACCGGCCACCCGCCGCTGGTCTCGGATAGTGTCTCTTTCAACATAAACTTCTTCCTTACCTCGATGCCGCCGGATCTGCAAAACTCAGGCCACCAAGCGTTCGGTCGGAATGTCTACCGCACAGGCTCCTCGGCCCCGATCGAGAAGATCCGCTCGAGGTCGTAGCGCGAGAACACGCGGAACGAGATCAGGGTCTCCGAACGAACGATGCCGTCGATTTTCAGCATCTGGCGGGTCACCGCGTCGGCGATGGCATCGTTGTCGCGGACACGAGCGACCGCCACGAGGTCGTACTGCCCGGCCACGGAGTAGACCTCGGTGATCCCCGGCAGGTCCACGAGCTGCTCGGCCACCTCGTTGACCCTCGACTTCTCCACCACCAGCAGGATGACGGCGCTGACCATGATCGAGCCTCCTCGATGGGACGGCGACTTACACACCCATCGGTCAAGACTCTATATCAGGCGCGAGCCCGCCGATGGAGCTCTCGGACCCCCAGCACCAGGAGAAGAGCTGCGAGGCCTGCCAGTTGCCAAGGGCCGAGTGCCGGGATTGGCGCTGGCGCCACGCCATTCAGGGTTGCCGTCGCAGGGCCACCAGGGGGGACTCCGGTGCCGGTGACTTGCGACGTCGTGTTGACGAGCGGGCCGACCACGAGCGGCCGGACCAGCGCCGTGATCGTGCAGGACTGGCCAGCCGTGAGCACGCTGGAGGTGCTCGAGAAGGTTTCCAGGCCGGGATTGATCGAGAAGGAGCCGCCACCGGTCGCCAGGGTACTGCACGTACCTCCGGTTTGGGTGATGAGATCGATACCCGCCGGCATCGTGTCGCTGAACTGCACCGTGCTCACCGGGAAGGTATTGGGGTTGGTGACGGTGACGGTGAGGATCGAGTCACCGCCGACCGCGACCGTCGAAGGACTGAAGGACTTGGTGATCGTCAGAGGCACGCCTTGCGCGAAGGCTTGGCCCATGAAGGAAAACGTGAAAATCGCGGCCACGATCGCGGCCTGCATGGCCATCGATGACTGTGCGGTCCTGTCCATCAGCACCCCTCCAATCTGGTAGAAAAAAACCCTCAAACAGATATTTGCGCTATCGTCGACCGGCACATCGGCGCGGATACTAGATCAGTGACGGAGGCCTGTCAAAGATCGAGGAGGCGTGTGACACCATAGCTGCGAGATACTGTTTCCGCAATGGACCCGATGACGACCGCGCTTCCGGAAACGATCTTCGCGAATACCCTCGGCCTCCTTCGCGAGCTGACCGCCCTCTCCTCGCCGAGCGGCGATCCGGACGGCCTCCGCCGCATGGCGGAACGGCTCGCCGAGGCTCTGCGGGACCGGGGTCTCGCGGTGGAGATCCGGGACGAGGCCTCGCCAGAGATGGACGGCGCCATGCTGCCGGTGCTCGCGGCCCGCGGCTCGGACACCGCGCACGGTCACCTGCTCCTGATCGGCCATCTCGACACCGTCCTGCCGGCGGCGCCGCCCCGCGTCGAGGGCGACCGCCTCGTCGCCACCGGGGCCATCGACATGAAGGGAGGGCTGGCGACGCTGCTCGGCGCCCTGGACCTCCTCCGCCACCGCAGTCAAACGCCGCCGCGCGACCTGTTGCTGATCGTCGTTCCCGACGAAGAGGTGGGCGGCGCTCTTTCGCATACCGCCGTCCGCCGTTGGGGTGAAGCGGCCCGCGGCCTGTGGGTCCTCGAGCCGGGCGAGCCGATGGGCGACGCGGAAACCATCGTCGCCGGCCGGCGGGGGATGTTCCAATGGCGGCTGGAGGCCCGCGGCCAAGCGGCCCATTCCGGCCTTCACTACTGGGACGGCCGCTCGGCTTTGACGGCCGCTGCCCGTTGGACGGTCGAGGCCGAGGCCCTTTCGCGGCGCGACGGCGGACCGACCGTCAACGTGGGCCGCTTCGTCGCCGGCGACTCGACCTTCGTCGACGACCTCGCCCGCGCCGCCGCCCTCCTCGGCACCGAGCGCCAGCTCAACGTGGTGCCGGACCGCGCCGTCGCCGAAGGTGAAGCTCGCTTCCTCCGCGCCGCCGAGCATGAGGAAGTCGCCCGCCGGCTCGAAGCGCTGGCCCGCGATATCGCCGTGGCCACCGGCACCTCGCTCGCCTTCGGCCTCGGCCAATCCATCCCACCGGTCGATCCCCACGGTCCGCAGACGGCCTGGACCCGCCGCGCCGTCGAGCTCGCCGCCGCCCGCGGCTGGACCCTGGAGGTCGAGACCGAGCGCGGCGGCATCTCCTTTCCCAACTTTCTCGCCGATCCCGGACGCATCCCGGTGCTCGACGGCCTGGGGCCCGTCGGCGGCGGCATGCACACGCGGGAGGAGTTCCTCGATCTCCGATCGCTGAGCCGGCGAATCGTGCTGCTGGCGGACCTGCTGGCCGCGGATGCGAGCCCGGCCTGACCGCCTTCAGTCGCCGTCCGGTTTCCCCGGAAACCGGAATTGCTGGACCCGCAGACGCGCCTTCGGGATGGCACCGCCCTCTTCCACACTCTGAATCCACACGACGGTCGAGGTGCCGTCCTGGTCGAGTCCGGCCATGCTCTCGCGCCCGTAGCTCTTCTGGGACGAGCCAGGGATCTCGAAGCGATCTCCCACCGGCTGCCCCTTGCGATCGAAAAGCTGGCCTTGCAGGAAATAGCGGACCGGAGTCCCCGGCCCGCCGGTAGGCTCGTCGACGTTCCACACCACTGCGGAGCGGCCGTCGGGGCCCATGCCGGCGGTGGCGATCACCTCGCAACGGACCCGGCCGTGGTGGTCGTAGCACGCGTTTTTGCTGCCGACCGGGCTCCGCCGTCCCACCGGGCTGCCTTCCGGCGTGAATCGCTGAACGGTGTTGCGGTCGGCGAGGCCGTTGAAAAAGGCCGCCGTGGAACCGGCCCTGTCGGCGACCAGCGCCGCGACGTCCCAGCCCGTGGCGTCCTCGCAGTCGCCGTCGTCGAGGCGATATTTTTCGGCGAACGGCAAGGCGGCTTCCGTGAAATGGAGGACCACCGGAAAGTGCTCGGCATACCACTTGTAGCAGGACTCGAACTCGGTCCAGCCGACCGCGAAGCCGTCCGGCTCGGCCACGATGTGCGGCGTCGGCACCGGAAAGGTGCCGCCGCCAAAGCTGACGGCCACCGGAATTGCAATCTCCAACTCGCCGCCCCTGCGTGAGCCGTCAGCCTGGAAGCGGCCGACGCGCAGACTGGGACAGCGGAAGGTCGCCGTGCATTCTTCCCAGACCACCTCGAACGATCCATCGGCATGCACCGCCACGTTGGGGCGGGTCTGGTGTCCGGCGGCGGACGCGCTGGCGCGGGTCAGGCCGCCCAGCCTCTTGCCGTCGCGGTCGAACCGCTGCAGGAAAACACCCGTACCCGCTCCGTCTCCACCTGGTGAGACGCCGGATTCGGAAATCCGTATCCCGCCCTGCCAGACGACGATGAAGTTCCCGGCCGGATCCGCGGCGACTCGCGGCAGCACCTGATCGCCGCCGCGCTTCTCGTGCACCAGAAAGGCCGGGCCCTTGGGCTTGCCGCTCTTGTCGTAAAGCCTGGCGAACACTCCCAGGCTGGTCCCCTGATCCACATCGTTCCAGACGACGATGAAGTCGCCCGTGTCCGCCGCCACCGCCAGAGCGGGATCCTGCAACCTCGCTCCCTGGGCGACGATCCCCTGCCCGAGGCACACCGGGACCAGACTGACGAAGACGACAACTGCCGCGAGCGTCGTTCTGAAGGACATGGAGATCTCCTCCTGGTAGAACCCAGAGTCTCAGTTGCGCTGAATCCTGCGGACGAGCAGACGGTGAGCCGAACGATATCCGTCGGGCTGCGCCCAGACGACCAGCAAGCTGCCATCATTCGCGAAAGCGGCCGCCGACCGGAAGGGCTCAAAGGGAGTGGACGCGACCCGGACCCGTTGGCCGAGCGGGCGGCCCAGCGGGTCGAAAAATTGGGCCTCCAGCAGAAAGCTGATCGCCGGCTTCGGCTCGGTCACGGTGACAAAGCGGTGCCACAACGCGACGAAACCGCCGTCGGAGCTCATCGCGGCATCGTCGATGGACTCGCAACCGTTGCCCCCGCATCGGTTCCGTTTACCGACGACGGTCCGCGGCCCCACGAGAGCGCCGTCGGACCCGAAGAGCTGGAAGGAGTTCCGCTCGCCGTTGAAAAAGGCGGCGGACGACCCCGTCCGGCTCACCGTCAGCGCGGCGAGCTCCCAGCCGGTCGCGTCCTCGCACATGCCGTCGTCGAGACGGAACTTCTCACCCGCCGGACGGCCGGAATCCGTGAAGCGGACGATCACGGGGAACTTTTCGAACTCGAACTTGTAGCAGGCCTCCTGCTCGGTAAAACCGATCGCGAACCCCGCCGGCCCGGTCGTCACGGAGGGTGTCGGGTTCGGAGCCGGCCTGCCGCTTTCGTAGTAGGTCGCGGTGAGAGCAGGGATCTCCAGCGTCTCTCCCATCCGCTCGCCACCGGCCGTGAACCGGCCGACGTGAAGCTCGGAGCAGCGCGGCGTGCAGTGCTGCCAGACCGCCGTGAAGGAGCCGTCGGAGCTCATCGCCACGTTCGGCGTGATCTGGTTGCCCGCCGCCGAACGGCTGAGCCGGAGCGGCGCTCCCTGCCTGGCGCCGGAGCGGTCGAACCGCTGCGCGAAGACACCCGTGCCATTGCCGTCCCCGCCAGGACTCTCTAAGTTGCGGCCGTAGAAAAAACCTCCCTGCCAGACGACGACGAAGTTGCCCTGCTCATCCGCAGCTACCTGCGGCAGGATCTGATCACCCGCAGGATCTCGATGCACGCGGAAGGCACGCCCCTTCGGCTTGCCGCTCGCCTCGAACATCCAGCCGAAAACCCCGAAGCTCGGAGCGCTGCCGACCGGACTGTCGAGATCGCTCCAGACGATCATGAAGTCGCCGGTACCGGCGACTGCCACCTGAGGATCCTGAATCTCTCGTCCCGTGGCGACGACCCGCTGGGCCATGCCGCTCGACGCAAAACCGAGAAGAAGAAGAAACCCCGCGAACGCAATCCTGATCCTCATAAGACCTCCTTTCAGAAGAACGGCATCCATCTGGTCACCCTGGAAGCGAAACGGCGGACGGACCTCAGAAGAAATGCGCGAATAGCACCGCAAAGGATGTCAAGGCGTCCTTCAGCAGGCCTTCACGCCCTGAGTATGGCACAAAGACATATCGATTACCAGAGGCGAAGCGCGTTCCCCCTCTCCAGCTCCGCTGGAGAGGGGGCCAGGGGGTGAGGTCTCGAAGCGCAGACCCCGTCAGCAGCCCAAAGCCGCCTGAATCCTCTCAGTCCTCGTGCTCCCCGGCCCGCCTTCCTGGTGCTTCCAGGGCGGCCACGGGATTCGCGAGAGGCAGCTCGTCGACGGTGAAGAGAGGCGCCAGAGGAGCGGACGCAACACGAGCTTCGGCGGAGCGTCCGAAGGAGACGATCTGTTCCCAGTCGCGGTCGAGCTTGTCGCCGAAGATGACGAGCAGATCTCCGAGCTGAGCGGTTTCCAGGGAGCGCTGGACGGCTTCGGCCTCACGGTAGACCTCGGGCGAAATGCGGTCGGGGGGAAAGCCGGCGGCGAGGAGACCCTGGCGGAGCAGCGCCGCCGTCTCGCCGCGCTTGCGGCCGCGAAGCCTGTCGTCCTCGCGCAGAACGATGAAGTCGAAGGCGGGCGCGGCGGCGCGGGCGAGGTCGAGAATGTCCTCGTCGCGGCGGTCGCCGGGGGCGGCGAGGACGCCGATGCGCCGGCCGGTGACGGTCAGCTCACGAATCGTGCGCGCCATGGCTTCCATGCCGTGGGCGTTGTGGGCGTAGTCGAGCAGCACGCGGAAGGGGTGCTCGTTGTAGAAGTTCATTCGCCCCGGCGTCTGAAAGAAGTCCGTCGTGAAGGTGCGCAGCCCCTGGCGGATGTTCTCCAGGCTGATCCCCATGGCGTGGGCGATGGCGGTGGCGAACATGGCGTTCTGGATGTTGTGCAGGGCGTGTCCGTCGACGGTGGCGGGAATCTGCCGCGCCCACAGCAGCGGAATCTGCTCTTCACCCTCATACAGCACGATCATCTTTCCGTTCAGGCCCTCTTCCAGCGCCACCGCCCGGCCCTTGTCGCGGATGTGCCGGCGCACCAGCTCGTTCTCCCGCCGCATGGTCACGTAGATCGGCTTGCCGGGGCTGTGCTCCGCCATCCGCGCCACGCGCTCGTCGTCGGCGTTGAGCACGCACCACTCCTGCGCCACCTCGGCAACCACCTGCTTGACCTCGGCCAGCTCGTCGAGATCGTTGATGCCGCCCATGCCGAGGTGGTCGGCGGCGACGTTGAGCACCGCGCCGACCTTGCATTTGCGCCAGCCGAGACCGGCACGCACGATGCCGCCGCGCGCCGTCTCCAGCACCGCCGCGTCCACCGACGGATCGCGCAGCACGAGATGGCTGGCCCACGGGCCGGTCATGTCGCCCGCCACCGTCAGCTCGCCGTCGATGTACACGCCGTCGCTCGTGGCCATGCCCACCGTGCAGCCGGAGAGCTTGAGGATGTGGCCCACCATGCGCGTAGTCGTCGTCTTGCCGTTGGTGCCGGTGACGGCGGCGATGGGAATGCGGTACGGCGTTCCGGCCGGAAAGAGCATGTCGATCACCGGCCCCGCCACGTCGCGCGGCGTGCCCTCCGTCGGCGCCGTGTGCATGCGGAAGCCGGGGGCGGCGTTGATCTCGACGATCGCGCCGCCCGCCTCCTTGTAACTGCGGGTGATGTCCGGCGAGATGTAGTCGACGCCGCCCACGTCGAGACCGATCGCTTTGACCGCGCGCTCGGCCATGACGCGGTTGTCGTAATGGATCGCGTCCGTCTTGTCGACCGAGGTGCCGCCGGTCGAGAGATTTCCCGTCGAGCGCAGGTAGAAGATCTGGCCCTCGGGAAGCACCGACTCTGCGGTCAGGCCGGCCTGTTCCAGCAGCCGCAATGCCTGATGATCCAGCTCCAGGCGCGTCAGCACCTTCTCGTGGCCGATGCCGCGCCGCGGATCTCTGTTGACGAGCTCCACCAGCTCGGCGATGGTGTGCCGTGCGTCGCCGACGACGTGCCCCGGCACGCGTTCCGCCACCGCCCGCACCTTGCCGTCGACCACCACGATGCGGTAGTCGTTCCCTACCTGGAAGGTCTCGACGATGACCACCGACGAGTACTCGTAGGCCTGCTCGAAGGCCACCTTCACCTGCTCGGCCGTCGTCAGATTGATCGACACGCCCTTGCCATGATTGCCGTCGAGCGGCTTGACGACCACCGGAAAGCCGATGCGCTCGGCCGCCTCCACCGCGTCGTTGGGACCGCGCACCTGCATCTGGCGCGGCACCGGCAGACCGAGATCCGACAGGATTTGATTGGTCAGCCGCTTGTCCGAAGCGATCTCGACCGCGGTGTGCTTCGTCTCGCTGGTGACGGTGGCCTGAATGCGGCGTTGAAACTTGCCGTGGCCGAGCTGCACCAGCGAGCGGTCGTTCAAGCGGATCCAGGGGATGTCCCGCTCCTCGGCGGCCTTGACCAGCGCGGCCGTCGAAGGCCCGAAGGCGCGGCGCTGAGCGAGGCGCACGAGGTCCTCGAGCTCAGCCTGGAAGTCCCACGGCTCCGCCAGATGCGCCGCGCGTTCGGGCGGCAGCAGATGGCGGATGAGCCGTAATCCCAGCTCGCCCGCCTCCAAGCCGACCGCCTCCTCCTCGTAGCTATGAATGACGTGATACTGCCCGCGAGGGAGGTCGTGGCCGCGCGTCTTACCGTAGCTCACCGGCGTGCCGGCGAGGCACTGCAGCTCGATCGCCACGTGCTCCAAAACGTGACCGAGCCACGTGCCCTCGTCCTCCGTCATGCGGCGCACGAAGCCGCCCGGCTCGCCGTACGAGCAGGTGTGCTCCCGCAATGTTGGAATCGTCTCCAGCAGCCGATCGACGAACCCGGGCAGCCGGCCCGTGGGAAAGTCCTCCAGCTCGCCGAGGTCGACCCGCAGGCGGATCACCCTCTTCAGGGCGTAGAGGTTAGGACCGCGATAGACGCGGGTGTCGAGGATCTTCATCGGTCGAGGGTGACCTGAAAAGAAGCGGGAATCGTAGCATGGAGGGTTCGTCCTCTCCTGGGAGCGCCGGCATCCTTGCCGGCTTCTTACCTAACGGCTTTTTAGGCCGGCAGGGATGCCGGCGCTCCCAGGTCAGGCCAACGCGGCCTCGTCGAGCTCTCCCGCGACCACCTCCGCCTCGCGTTCGGTAAGCCGCCCCACGGGAGCCAGGGCGATCCTTCGAATGACGTCGTACCGGCAGCCGGGAGTGAGGAAGTCCACCTTGAGGCCGAGCATCGCCACCGGCTGGCCGCGCGTGACCGTGTGGCTGTCCGTGAAGCGCAGCGCCGAAGCGTCCACCACCGTGACGGCGCCGGAGCCGACGACTGTCATCACGCCGCCGGGTTCAATGATGGCCGCCGTGTCCTCGTCGATGCCGACGCCGAGCGGCTCGGGATTGTAGGAGAGGGCCGTGACCAGCCGTCCCATGCGGTCGCGCCGCCGGAAGTGCTGATCGATGATGAGGTCCGGCGCGAAACCGAGCCCCTGGGCCATGTGCACGAGCCTTCTGCGAGGCGTGCTGCCGCTCTCCCCCATCGAGATCATGTGCCGCGAGAGCACGGCGGCGCCGGCGCTGGTGCCGGCCACGACCATGCCCTCGGCGTGCCGTCTGCGGAGCGTCGCGGCGAGCGCCGTGCCGCCGAGCGCCGAGGAGATGCGGAGCTGGCTGCCGCCGGTCATGAAGAAGCCGGTGGCGTACTCCAGCAGATCGTGGATCTCCGGTCCGGCTTCCAGAGCGTCCTCGCGGGTGCGGATGCGCAGCACTTCCACCGTCTGGGCGTGCATGCCATAGAACAGGCCGGCGTAGCGCTCTCCCGTCTCCGGCATCTCGGACGCGGTCGCCAGCACCACGATGTTGGCGTCCGGTCCGCCGCAAGCCTCCAGAAACCGGCGCAGGATGACCCGCTCGCGGAGCTTGTCCTCCGCGCCGCCGATAGCCATCAGCAAGCCCGGCCGCAGCCCAGCCGGACGTCCACCTCGCTCCATGCACTCTCCTCCACCCCGCGCACCGGTGTGCGCGGACCCCGGCTAAATAGGATTCAGGGGCCTGTAGGCGGGGGGATGGTAGCATGAGGAGCGAGGATGCCGCCTCAACGTGTTTGTCTCACCGGCGCAGGGCCGAGTCTCCGCGAAATGGGCCTGGAATCGACGGACGGTGGGCGCTGCTCAGACGGCGAGGACGCCCACAGCCGCCAAGGGAAGCTCGAGGGTGACCACCGCGCCCCCTGTAGACCGATTGCCGATCGCGATGCGCCCGCCGTGCTCGTCGACGATCCGTTGCACGATCGGCAGGCCCAGGCCCGTCCCTCCGGGGCGCCGCGTAAAGAAGGGCTCGAAGATCCGCGCGAGGTCCTCGACCTGAAAGCCGGCGCCGGAATCCTTGATGGTGCAGCGCGCCCAGGCCTCGCCGTCGCACGCGAGCTCCTCCAGCTCGACGGTCACCGCTCCCGCCGGCGGCGTGTGCTGAATCGCATTCTGGAGGAGGTTCGTCAGCGCCATGACCAGACGCCTGCGGATCATCGCCACCTGCAGCTCCGGCCCGCGGCTCCGCACTCTCAGCTCGACGCCCCTCTCGGCAGCGAGCGCGCCGCACTCCGCCACCGCCTGGGATATGGCCGCGTCGAGCGAATCGGCCACCAGGTTCTGACCGAGGGGCTTGCCGTACTCGAGCAGCTCGGACATCAGCTCGGTCAGGCGCGCCGTGGGCTCGCGGAGGTTGTCGATCGCCTGCCGCACGAACGAGGGCTCGGTATCCTCCAGCCTGGCCGCGAGGGCCTCCAGCGTCGCGCTGATGGCGAAGAGCGGATTGCGGACCTCGTGCGCCAGGCCGCCGACGAGATGCCCCAGCGATCCCATGACCTGCAGGCGCGCCCGCTCTTCCTCGGCCCGCCGCAGCTCGGTCACGTCGCGGAAGCTGAAGACCCGGCCGACGTGCTCGCCGCCGATGCGCTGCGGCTGGGAGTAGTGCTCGAAGACCCTGCCGTCCAGGAACTCCAGGACACCCCGGCTCCCCGCCTCCGGTTCGGCATGAAGCTCCATCACCTCGGCCAGGAAGGCCTCAGGCTCCTTGAACTGGCTCAAGACGCGGGCGATCACCTGGCCGGGTTCTCGCGCCTGGAGGAGATCGTCCGGAAGCTGCCAGAGCTCCACGAAACGCCGGTTGAAAGTCACGATCCGGCCTTCGCGGTCGACGACGAGGATGCCGTCCGCCGTCGATTCGAACGTGGCCTGGAGGAGCGACAGAGATTGGCGGACTTCGTTCTCCGACTGCCGCAGCGCTTCTTCCGTCGCCTTCAGCTCGGTGATGTTGCGAACGATGGCAATCATCTGCTTCGAGCGCAGCGGCAGCAGACGGGCTTCATAGAGCTGCTGCGCCAACGAGTACTCGATTCGCACCACGGAGCCGGTGGCTCTGACTTTGTCGATCGCCTCCGCGAAGCGCTCCCCCACCTCGCGCACCGGAATGTTCTGGATGCGCCGGCCGATCAGCTCCGGCACGGTGAGGAAGAGGTCGGCGCGGTTGCCGGCCTTGCAGTCGAGGATCCTGCCGTCCCCGGTGAAGCGAAAGAACAGGTCGGGGAGGGCCTGAAAGATAGCGCGCATCTCCGAGTTGGCCTGCATCAGCTCCTGGGAGCTCAGGTCCATCGAGCGCTCGAGCAGGCTGCGGTCGACCTCGAGCTGGAGATAGGCGGCATCGACCGCGTCGAGAAAAGGTTGCCATTCGGCGGGGACCGCGTCCTCGCCTCCCAGATAGCGCCGGATCTGCCGCGCGAGGAGATTGTGCCGTCCCGTCATTTCAGCGTTCCGTCAGAGTCGTGATGGTCATGGTCTGGTTGTGCAGCTCGCATTTGGCGTCCGGCGTGAAGGGCGAGATCTCGCCGTAGGAGTAGAAGCCGGCCAGCACTGGCTCCTCTCCGAGGACCTCACGGACTCCTTCGACTTCCTCTTCTATGCGCGGACCGAGAGCAAGTTTCCGGCCGACGCAGCTCACCAGCAAGGCGAGATCGCACGCCGCCGATCCGATCGCCTCGTAGCTCGTGCGGGCGGCGCCGATCGCGCCGTCGATCAGGCGATCGAAATTGGCTTTCATGAAACGAGCGCAGGTGCCCATCGGCACGTCGCCGGCGAACGTCATGCTCTGCTCTTCTTCGTCGACGGAGAGGATCGTGCGGACGATCGGCGTGTCGTCGATCTCTCTCCAGATGCTGAGCGGAAAGAGCAACGCGCTGGCCGGCAGATCCTTGGCGTACGGTCCGAGATAAACTTTATAAAGCTCCAGGGCCGAGCGTCCGTCGAGCTCGTAGAGAACGTTGCCGTGCGAGCGCGTGATCAATCGCTCCGGACCGAACGGATCCCAGCCTCCCAGCGAGCCGAAGCCGACGCGCAGGCCGCGGCCATAGAGCCCGAGGACGGCGATGGCAGAGGAGGTCGGTACGCCGTCCGCGATCACCAGCGTCTCTTTGAAGGACGTGCCGTCCCCGGAGAGCCCTCCCGTGACCGTGACGTCCGGCGGGAGGGAGCTCGCAATCCCCTTCACTAGCTCGCTGCCATTGACGTGCTGGCCGTCGGAGAGGAGGAGAACGTGCGCCAATTCTTCTTTCGCGAGCGACTGCGCCAGGCGCTGTCCCGCGGCGAAGCTGTCGCCCGGACCTTCGACCCGGGTATGAGAGGTCTGAATCCGCGTCTGCTCGAAATGCACGGCCGTGGCGACGAGCGAGCCGTCCGACACTTCCGTCCCGAAGATGTCTCCGGCCGTGGAGCAGCCGAACCGCAGGGCCGCCGGGTAGGCGTCGAGCACCCGGCGATACGCGTCAGAGTTGCTCAATAAATCTTTCGCACCAAAAATCAATATCAGTTGTGCCGAGTCGCCCAGAGTCCCGGGAGCCCGCGGCTCCCAACCTTTCTTGGCGGTCCATCGGAACTGCTCGCTGTACACGACGCCATCCACCCGAATTCACGGCTGTTTCAAAGAAGGATAGCCTGACCCATGGCCGCTTGCAAAGAGCGACACGCAAAAAACCCACATGGCGAAATTGCGCTATTGCTCAGTTATTCACAGCCGGCGAATCAGTCTCAGGAGCAAGAGCAGGACGATGGCGCCGATGAAGGCTACGAAGATGGTGCCGGCCAATCCTCCGAAGGGCGTGTGCCAGCCCATCTTGGCGAAGATCCAGCCGCCGATGAAGGCGCCGACGATGCCGATGATGATGTCGCCGAGCAGGCCGTAGCCCCCGCCGACGACGAACGAAGCCAGAACTCCGGCCACCAGGCCGACGATGATCCAGGTCAGGATGTCCATCTCGTTCCTCCGTGCGGGCCGAGGCCCGCGGTTCACCGCCCCAACGACAGACTCCAGCGTCCGGAGAGAAGCACGCTGTATGCCAGGCTCTGCCTCACGACAATATAATCCCTGCCGGTTCTGCTCAGGATGAAACCGTGACCGATCTCCCGCTCCCCGACCTTCCCGACCTCCTGGCGGCCCGCCGCGCGCTGGCGGAGGTCGTGGTGCGGACTCCGGTGCTGCGCTCGGATGCTCTGGACGAGCTGGCCGGGGCGCGGCTCTTCTTCAAAGCCGAAGGTCTGCAGGTCACCGGCTCGTTCAAAGTGCGCGGCGCCTACAATCGGGTGCGCTCGTTCTCGCCGGAGGAGATCGCTCCGGGCTTGATCACCGTGAGCGCGGGCAACGCCGCTCTCGGCGCGGCCTGGGCCGCACGAGCGGTGGGAGCGCGGCTGGTGGTCGTCATGCCCGAGAACGCCGTGCCGGAGAAGCTCCTCAGGGTGGCGGCCCTGGGCGCCCGGATCGAGAAAGAGGGGATCACCAACGCCACGCAAGCCTTCGAGCGGCTGGACCGGCTCCGCCGCGAGCATGGCTACACTCTCGTCCATCCTTTCGACGATCCGTTCGTCATCGCCGGCGCCGGCACAGCCACCTGGGAGCTGCTCGAGGATGTGCCGGAGATCGATACGCTCGCGCTCCCCTGCTCCGGCGGCGGCCCTCTCGCCGGAGCGTTGCTCGCGGCTCGCGGACTGGCGCCCGCCGCGCGGGTCTATGGCGTCCAACCGGTGGGATCGGACGGCATCATCCGCTCGCTGGCGGCCGGCGAGCCTACGGCGCCCGAGCGCGTGCAGACCGTGGCCGACGGCCTCACGGCGCCGAAGCCGGGAGTCCTCAACTTCGAGCTGATCCGCCGCTGGGTCGCGGACGTCTTCACCGTTCCCGACGCGGCGATCCTCGCAGCCATGGCGCTCATCCTTCGGCATTTGAAAGTGATCGTCGAGCCCGCCGGCGCCGCTGCGCTGGCCGGAGTCCTGGCGGACGCGCGCTTCCGCGGCCGCCGGGTCGGCGTCCTCCTCAGCGGCAGCAACACGGGGATGGAGCGGGTGCGGGAGGTGCTGGCGGAACGGTGAGCTACCCCGCCACCGCAATCAGCAGGATTCCCGCGAAGATCATCACCGCGCCGGCCAGGCGCAATCGGCCCAGCGGCTCGCCGAGCCAACGCCATCCTGCCAGCGCGGCGAAGACGATGCTGACCTCGCGGACGGCTCCCGCGTAGCCCACCGGCGCGCGGGTGTAGGCGTAGAGCACCAGGGCGTACGAGAGCACATTGAGGATGCCGACGGTCAGAATGCGCGGCCAATGCGACCGCAGCTCCGCGACGAGCGCCCGGCGATCGTAGCGGAGAAGGATGAGGGGAGTGACGAAGAGCGCGGTCGCCAGAAACACCAGAGCGTTGTAGAGCGCCGGAGGGACGAAGCGGACCGCCGCGCCGTCGATCAACGTATAAAGCGCGATGAGCACCGCCACCGCCAGCGCGGCGAAGAGGCCGGCGCTCGATCTCCCCTTGGAAACGCCGCCGCCCTGTCTCGCCGAGCTTCCGACGAGCAGAAGGCCCAGGATGAGGAGGCTCAAGCCCAGCACGCCCCAGGAGCGGAGGTCCTCGCGCAGCCAGACGATCGCACCGACCGCCATCAGCGCCGGCGCGCTCCCACGAGCCAGCGGATACACGAGCGAAAAATCCGCCAGGCGATAGGCGGTGATCAGGGCGGCGAAGTAGGCCGCTTCGCAGAGCGCGCTGGCGAGCAGGTAGGGCCACACGCGCGCCGGCACGGGCTCGCTCCAGAGGAGGATCGGCGAGAACAGGACCGCTCCCGCGAGCAGCGCCCACCAGGTGAAAGCGTATTTCTCGGTGGCCTGCTTGACGAGCAGGTTCCAGCTCGCGTGCAGGATCGCGGCCGCGAGCAGCACGGCGAGCGCGGTGGGGCTCATGCCGCCGAACTCTATCCTTGCCACGCCGACGCCTGCCCCCTCTGCTATCTTCCTCTCTCCCGGATGAAGCTCCTCGATTCACGCCGGCTGACCGGTCCGAACCTGCTGCTCGACCGCCCCGGAGCGGTGATCGAGGTTTCCCTCGAACCTGGAGAGGCGGAGATCGCCATCGCGGCGTGGCGGGAGCAGGCCCGGAGGATGCTCGACGCCGTCGGCTGGAGCGGCGAGGAGACCGCGGCGCGGCTCTACGCCGGCGGCGCGAGCCTGGCGATTTCGGCTCCGCTCGACGCCTTGTACGCCGCCACCGAGGTGAACGAGTGGGCCTGGGCGGCGGCCGAGGCCAGCTTCACGGGCAGAGAACCGGAAATCGCCGTCGGCAGAGAGGTGCTGCGGGAGGCGATCGCTCAGGAATCGAACCCCCCGCTCCTCGCCTTGCGCGACGCCGCCGCGGCTCATGATGTTGCCTTCCTTGCCGACGGCCGCCTGGCCACCGTGGGTCTCGGAGCCGGCTCCCTCACCTGGCCGGTGGACCAGTTGCCCGATCCCGAGTCCATCGACTGGAGCGCGGTCCATGACGTGCCGGTGCTGCTGGTGACGGGAACGAACGGCAAGACGACGACCGTGCGCCTGACTGCCGCCATGGCGAGCGCGGCGGGAAAGGTGGCAGGGCTCACGTCCACGGATCGCATCGAGGTCGGCGGCGAGGAGATCGAGCACGGAGACTTCGCGGGGCCCGAAGGTGCGCGCGTGGCGCTGCGCGACCGGCGAGTGGAAGTCGCGGTGCTGGAGACGGCGCGCGGCGGCATCCTGCGGCGGGGGCTCGTCCTCGACCGCGCCGACGCCGCCCTGGTCACCAACATCGCGGCGGATCATCTCGGGGACTTCGGCATCCACGATCTGCCCGCGCTGGCGGCGGCCAAGCTGGTGATCACCAGCGTGGTGAAGGCGAACGGGCGCGTCGTGCTCAATGCGGACGATGCCGTGCTGGTGGCGGCAGCCCAGCAGATGAAGACGCCGATCGTCTGGTTCAGCCTAGAGCCCGGAAATCCCGTGGTCGCGGCCCACCTGGCCGCCGGCGGCGAGGCGGTCTATCTCGAGCATGATGAGCTGGTCCTGAACCGCGGCGGTGAGCGGACGGCGGTGATCCGGATTGCGGAGATACCCATCGCTTTCGGCGGCGTCGCCCGGCACAACATCGCCAACGCTTCGGCGGCGATCGGTCTGGCGGCGGCTCTCGGTCTATCCGTCGAAGCCATGGCGGCGGGTCTGCGACAGATGGGGAGCACGCCAGAGGACAATCCCGGTCGCGCCAATCTGTTCAAGTGGTACGGCGTCCGCATTCTCGTCGACTACGCCCACAATCCGCACGGCATCGCGGCGTTGCTCGACATCGCGCAAGCGCTGCCCGCGAAGCGCCGGCTGCTGGTGCTCGGCCAGGCGGGAGACCGCAGCGACGAAGCGATCCGCGATCTCGCGCGAGCCGCCTGGGAGCTGCGGCCGGATCACGTCATCGTCAAGGAGCTGCCCGAGATGCTGCGCGGCCGGCTGGCAGGAGAGGTTCCCGTCCTTCTCGAAGGCGAGCTGCGGCGCCTCGGAATGCCCGCAGGGGAGCTCGAACGCACCGACACGGAGCTGGAGGCGGTCCGCAGGGCCCTCGCGTGGGCTCAGCCGGGAGACCTGCTGGTACTGCTCGTCCACACGCAACGGGACGAGGTGGTGGAGCTCATTCGTCAGGCGCGGCCATAGCTCCCTACCTCCAGCGCTTCGAGCAAGGGTTCCGCGCCCAGCAGGGCTTCCTCCGCCCGCTTGGGCTTGAAGCCGACGATCAGCTCCCAGACCCGCGCAAGGTGCTCGCCGAAGATGACGACGAGATCGCCGGGGCGGGCCATCTCCAGGGCGCGCAGGACCGATTCCTGTTCGTTGAAGAATCCGGAGACGATCCGTTCCGCGGGGAAGCCGGCGCCGAGCAGGCCGTCCCGCAGCAGGCCCGCCACCTCGCCCGGCCGGCGGCCGCGCAGATCGTCGTCCTCGCGCAGCAGGACGAGGTCGAAGGCGGGAGCCGCGGCGGCGGCGAGGGCGAGGACGTCCTCGTCCCGGCGGTCGCCGGGAGAGGCGAGGACGCCGATGCGCCGGCCGTGAACGGCGAGCTCGAGGACGGTCCTCGCCACCGCCTCCATGCCGTGCGCGTTGTGGGCGTAGTCGAGGAGCACCCGGAAGGGATGCTCGTTGTAGAAGTTGAGCCGGCCCGGAGCCTGGAAGAAATCGTTGCTGAAGGTGCGCAGCCCCTGGCGGATGTCGTCCACCGCGGCGCCCATGCCATGCGCGATGGCGGCGGCGAACATGGCGTTCTGGATGTTGTGGAGGGCCCGCCCCTCGATCGTCGCCGGAATCTGGCGGGCCCATAACAGGGGGATCTGGAGCTCGCCCTGGTAGAAGACGAGCATGCGGCCGTTGAGCCCAGGCTCCAGCGCCACCGCCCAGCCGCCGGCGCGCACGTGGCTCCGCACCCGCTCGTTGCCAGGGTCCATCGTGACGTAGATCGGCTCGCCAGGGCTCACTTCCGCCATGCGCGCCACCCGCTCGTCGTCGGCGTTGAGCACGCAGTAGTCCTGCGCCACCTCGACGATGATCTGCTTGACCCGCCCGAGGTCGTCGAGGTCCTCGATGCCGCCGAGGCCGAGGTGGTCGGAGGCGACGTTGAGCACGGCGCCGACGTTGCACTTGCGCCAGCCGAGGCCGGAGCGCACGATGCCGCCGCGGGCGGTCTCCAGCACGGCCGCGTCGATCGACGGATCGCGCAGCACGAGTTGGCTCGCCCATGGCCCCGTCATGTCACCGCGGACGGTGCGCACGCTGTCGATGTAGACGCCGTCGGTGGTCGCCATGCCGACGCGATAGCCGGAGAGCTTGAGGATGTGGCCCACCATGCGGGTGGTGGTGGTCTTGCCGTTGGTACCGGTGACGGCGGCCAGCGGAATGCGATAGCGCGTGCCTCGCGGGAAGAGCATGTCGATCACCGGGCCGGCCACGTCCCGCGTCTTGCCTTCGGTCGGCGCGAGGTGCATGCGGAAGCCGGGGGCGGCGTTGATCTCGACGATGGCGCCGCCCACGTCCTTGTAGCTCCGGGAGAGGTCGGGCGAGATGAAATCGACGCCGCCGACGTCGAGCCCGATCGCCTTGACGGCGCGCTCGGCCATCAATCGGTTGTCCTCGTGCATAGCGTCGGTCACATCGATGGCGGTACCGCCGGTGGAGAGGTTGGCCGTGGAGCGCAGGTAGCAGACCTGCCCCTCGGCGAGCACGGAGTGGAGCGTCAGGCCGGCCTGGGCGAGGAGGCGCCGCGCCTGGTCATCGACGGCCAGCCGGGTGAGGGCCTTCTGGTGGCCGATCCCTCGCCGGGGGTCCTGGTTCAGGATCTCGATCAGCTCGGCGACGCTGTGCCGGCCGTCGCCCACCACGTGTCCTGGAACGCGGCGCGCCGCCGCCACGGCCCGGCCGTCGATGACCAGGATGCGGTAGTCGTTGCCCGGTTGGCAGGACTCGACGATCACCCGCCGGCACACCTCTCGAGCCTTCTCGAACGCGGCGCGGACCTCGCCGGCGGACTTCAGGTTGATCGACACGGCGTTGCCGTGGTTGCCGTCCAGCGGCTTGACCACGACGGGGAATCCCAGCCGCTCCGCCTCCGCCGCCGCCTCCTCGGCGTCGTAGACGGTGGCCTGCCGGGGGACGGGCAGACCGAGCTGCTCCAGGATACGGTGAGTGAGCCGCTTGTCGGACGCGATCTCGACGGCGATGTGGCGCGTCACGCTGGTGACGGTCGCCTGGATGCGCTTCTGGTACTTGCCGTAGCCGAGCTGGATCAACGAATCCTCGTTCAGGCGGATCCACGGGATGTCCCGCTCCTCGGCGGCGCGCACCAGGGCGGCCGTCGAGGGTCCCAGCGCGTAACGCTGTACGGTGCGCACCAGCTTTTCGAGCTCGGCCTGGAAGTCGAACGGCGAAGGATCGCAGGCTTCCCGCTCGGGGGGCAGAATGTGACAGATCAGCCGGCGCGCGAGATCGCCCGCCGCGAGGCCCACCGCCTCTTCGACGTAGCTGTAGACGACGTGGTACTGCCCTTTTGGCAAGCCGTAGCTCCGCGTCTTGCCGAAGTTGACCGGCGTGCCGGCGAGCACCTGCAGCTCGATGGCGACGTGCTCCAGCACATGGCCGAGCCAGGTCCCTTCGTCCTCGCCCATCCGCCGCACGAAACCGCCGTCTTCGTTGTAGGAGCAGCCGTGCCCGCAAAGGCTTGGGATGAGAGCGAGCAGGCGCTCGACGAATCCGGGGAGCTTGCCGGTTGGAAACTCTTCCAGTTCTCCGAGATCGAGCCGCAGCCGGATCACCGGCCAGAGGGCGTACAGGTTCGGACCGCGATAGACCCGGGGCTCCAGGATTTTCATGCTGTGACGTCTCCAGAGATGTAGTTTCCTGGTTAGATCAGGTCAGAAAAACGGAGCAAAGCGTGTGCCACAGGAGGCGGGGAATGAGGCCTACTCCCCTCCGTCCTTCGACGCCACCGGGACCTCCTCCGTGAGCACCGGGGGCTGCTCCGGAGAGCGACGTTCCAGCGGATCGGTGAGGATGTGGACCATCGGCGGTGGGGCGAGGCCGCGCCGGCGCTTGAGGTCGTAGTGGCAGCCGGTGGTGAGGAAGTCGAGCTTGAGGCCCATCATCGCCACCGGCTGGCCACGGTGAATCGCGTGGCTGTCGGTGAAGCGCAGGCCGGAGGCGTCCACCACCATCACGGCGCCGGCTCCCAGCACGGAGAGCTCGCCGTCACCGCTGATGATGGCCGCCGTGTCCTCGTCGATGCCCACACCCAGGGGCGCCGGATTGTAAGAAAGCGCCGTCAACAGCCGGCCCAGGCGGTCACGGCGGCGAAAGTGCTGGTCGATGATCAGGTCCGGGGCGAGGCCCAATCCCTTGGCCAGATGCACGAGCCGGCGCCGCGGCGTGGACCCGCTCTCCCCCAGCGCGATCATGTGCTCGGAGAGGAGGGCGGCGCCGGCGCTGGTCCCGGCCACCACCATGCCGGCGGAGTGCCGGCGTTGAACGGTGGTGGCGATCTCGGTGCCCCCCAGGGCCGAGGAGAGCTTGAGCTGGCTGCCGCCGGTGATGAACAGCCCGGTCGCGTACTCCAGGAGATCGTGCGCCTCCGGCCCCGCCTCGACGGCGTCCTCGCGGGTCTCGATCTTGAGCACCTCGACGTTCTCGGCCCGCAAGGCCAGGAAGAGATCCGCGTAGCGGTCTCCCGTCTCCGGTACCTCGGACGCGGTGGCGAGCACGACGATGCTCGCGTCGGCTCCTCCGGCGGCTTCCAGGAAATAGCGCAGGATGACGCGCTCGCGGGTCTTGTCCTCGGCACCGCCGATCGCGATCAGCAGCCCTGGATGGGTGTTGTGGGGAACGGGAAGGATATCCATTGCACCTCCTCCCTTTGGCAAAGAAGATGCCAGATTCGCCTCGTCCGTGGGCACGTATCGTGCTTGATCCGAGATCGGGACGCACAAGTCCTTGTGCAATCAGTCTTCGCGGGAGGGATTCTTTATCGGGAGGACAGCACCATGAGCAGAGAGGGCGACATCGGTTCAGGCGCAGCGCTCCGCCGGGTTCTCGCGGCCGCCACCCGGGTGCAGGAGGCACAGGGAGAGTCGTTCGATCCGCAGGCCTACGACGAAATCTTCCGCCGGCTGAGCGAGGGCGTACGCGAGATGCAGAAACGGCTGGCCCGGGAGAGGAAGCTCGCTCAGGCTCAGTGGACGGTCCTCGAGAGACATCCCCAACAGCGTCGGCTGATGATGATCCGCAACGACCGCCGTCTTCAGACCTGGGGACTGTACCGGGTTCTTCTCGACCGCTCGCGCGGCCTCGTCCTCCGACAGGCGCGGGCCGCCGCGGACCTGGCCGAGCTCGCGCTGGCGGTCGCCCGCTGCCTCGATCCCGAGAAGCACGGGGAGGAGACGACCGCCGATTTCCAGGCCGGCGCTCTCATGGCCCTGGCCGAGGCGAAGCGACATCTTTCCGACTCGGTCGGAGCCTGGGAGTCCTTCGACGCCGCGCGCCGCTGCCTGGAGTCCGGGACGGGCGATCCTCTGGAGCGGGCCGAGCTGGAGGTCCTGCGGGCGCGGCTCCTCCACGGCTTCGGCCGCGAGGAAGACGCCAGCCAGGCCCTCCGGCGAGCCAGAAACTTGCTCCGCAAGATCGGCGATACCCGTGCCGAAAGAGGAGAGCTCCTGGGGGACGGCCACCGGCACGATACGGAGCATCGGCAAGCTCGGGGGTGAGCCCTCCCCCGCCCGGTGCGGGAGCGCCGGGCGCGAGGCGGTCCTTCAGGTCTCGACCGCCGCCGCATCACCGCCAGCAACACGCCGCAATTCGAGCTCACCCTCTCCTCCTCGGAGAAGCGTTCCGCCTACGTCATCTGGGGACGGCGACTGAAGCGATGGCCGGCGAGCCGCGCTACCATCGCCATCTCAGGGACTAGGCGATTTCACACTTCCCAACGATTTCACTAATCAGGTTGATCCACTCGCCTTCCCAACCGCTCCAACCTCGCAGAATCGCGCTTAGCGTTTCTGGGAAAGCATTGGCACCCAATCGCTCATGGCATCTCGCGATTGAATCGAGACACAAGCTTATAATCCTATCCACGGATGGAACATAGACCTCCAAACTATCTATAGCCCCGCTCTCAGGGGGTACATTTTCGAGCTTGGTCAGTACGGCGGCCCAGAGTTCTTTGTGCACAAATGCTATCGCACGCAAGCTACCCAAGGAACACTCCAAGGCATCCCGATAAATGTCGCGGTCCTCCTGGATTCTGCCGAGAGCATAAAGAGAATAGCACGCCCCACTCAGGTCGTTCTTCTTGAGATAAAGCGTCACAACCGCCCTAAACTGCCTGGCGGCTTCATCGAGCCGCCTCTCACGGTGATATATATTTCCGATACGCCTTGCTGCTCGCGGCATTCCAACCGGGTCAAGATCCGCGTCGGCACATTCAAGGCTTTGGCCGTAGAACTCCTTGGCTTGCCCAACGTCGCCTACTTCAAACGCCAGATCTCCCAGAGACCGCAGACCACGAGCGATACCGATCCTGTCGTCTTTCTTCCTCGCAAGCTCAAGACTCTCCTCATAGAGAGAGCGCGCATTTTCACGGCGGCCTTGGCGAACCTCAATATGCGCGAGGCGTCGAAGCGCCATGATCTCACGCGTCGAGTAATCAATCTCTTTGCAGATCTCGATACAACGAACCAGATGCGACTTCGCTGCGTCTAGATTGCCGCGAATGATCTCAATATTGCCAAGCTCAAGCAACAATCTACATTCATCCTTTCTGCTGTCTTCTTTGATAGCGGCCGCCAGCCCCTTTTCACACACGTACTTTGCCTGGGCGAAGTAGTCGCTAAGCCTATTGGGCGGAACGAGAGAAGATCTGTCTTGGCGAATGACAAAGTGGCGAACTTGCATCGTAATATCCACCAGAGCCTTCCAATCTTCCAGCGCCGCGAGAAGCTCCATCGCCGCAAAGATATTCTTCTGCTCCCGATCCAATATGTCATAGTTGTCCAAGGCCCTACCGCCGTGTCGGCGAGCGATTCCCAAAAAATGGGCGACAAATCGACGTCGTATCTCATCTTGCAGAGGTGGGTCGGCCCGCAACTTGGACTCGGCAAAATTCTTGGTAAGTGTATGGAGTTGGTAGCTGCGCATCGATTCACCAACTTCTTCCGAGGGCTCTAACAAACACATTTCAACTAAGCTCTCCACGGCATCTTCAAGGCGTTCCGCGGAAATTCCCGTGGTGGCCAATAGAGAGTCCCAGCGCGCTGGAGCAGCAAAAGCCGAGACGCTCGACAGCACGACTTGAGCATCACGCCCCATTACAGACCAGAGGTCTTCATAGAAGTTGAAAGGCTCTCCGCGAGCACGGTCAAGGGATTCCAAGACCTGAGCCAGCGACATTCCTCGCTTTAGCTGGCCTATCACCAATTTCATGAAATGCGGATTGCCGCCGGCGCGCTCCCATATGACTTGAAAATTGAATTTGACCGCGCGTCCAGGGTAGTTCTTGCCCCACTCACTGCGCAGAAGTTTTAGCGCATCCTGCTCCTTCATCTGTAGCACCGCGATATGGGTTACCTCCAGCCTTTCCAGACGACGACTTGTAATCAAGGCCTTACTTGGTGGAGGCAGATTGCTCAGAAATGAGCTTATCGCTGCACGCTCCCGATCCAGAGTATCGAAATTGTCTACAATCAACAAGGTCCCGCGTGACTTGAGGAGACTCTGAGTGAGCTGGTACTGGTCATACTCCTTAAGATCGCCCTTTTCTTGCAGTGCCTTCAGAATAAATACCATCACGTCCTGTAAACTCAGATCGGAATGCTGTGCCGTTGTAAACACAACAGCGTCGAAGATCTTCTCGTCCAAAGCGATGTAAGCCGCTTCGATTGCGAGACTTGTTTTTCCGATCCCAGCGATGCCCTCAATCGCGGTCAGCCAGCCGCGCGGGTGCTTGAAGCTGGATAGAACCAGATCCAGCTCCTGCTCACGCCCGATAAACTCCGTTCTCCTCGGCAAGAAGGGCGGCAAGAAGGGTGAATCCGCCTCGCGCTTGCCGGAGTCTAGAATCGCACGGAGCACTTGCCGGTGCCAAGAATTTGTGCCGTCATCCCGTCGAATCCAGGATCGCGAGCGCAGGAAGGCCGGAAGATCAGCAGCAGCCAGTTCCTCGAGCAGGACAGGGATGATTTCCACATTCCCACTGGAAATCAGCCGGTGGAGCGCCGCGACTCTCTCAGCCTGGCACCATGGAGAGGCGAGATAGGCTTTTGAGAGCAGACAGACCACGTGGGTCGAGGCTTCGAGCGCTGACTCGAGCGCGGGTACGATCTCATCACCCGGCTTGATCTTGACGGCGTCCCACCAGACGTCTATCTCTGACCTCTTTAAGAAGTCCCAGAGACGACGGGCGATCTCCGAGTCTTGGGAGCTGTACGAGATGAAAATCGACCGGCTCGTTTTCATCTTACCTCCGCAACTTGGTACTGTTGAGGATTCTAGCACCTTGAAGAAGCGCCCATGGTTCAGGTCGTCAGAACGTCATGGTGCACCTCGAAATCGCCTGCCGCGTTCAGCCGGCTGTCATGCCGTCGCGATTGCGATGACTCCCAGCCGGATGGTGATGACAGCCATCTTGACGGTGATGACAGCCGGCGAGGGGGGTCGTCACGGCCATCCCGAAGCCCAACGGCGCCAGGTCTCATCCAACTCAGCGCTGGCCGCGTGGGCCAAGAAAGATCCTCTTCCCTCTGTGCGGGGAAGACGGGAAAGGAGGTGAGACTCATGACCGTGAAGACCAACGTCAAGGCCGGCAGCGTGATCTGGGGCGGCTAAGTTCCCGGAGAACAACTCGCCGCGCCGGTGTGCGTCTGCTGGCGCGGCTCGCTTCCCCTGATCCAGAGGCACCCCTCTTGCACAGATTCCCCGGCGAGACGGTCCGAGAATGGATCGGGACCGTTCCACGCGAACGCCACGCCTCCGATCTCTTTCGGCCCTGTAGGTTCGATCTCGCTGGAAAGGAGTCTGCGATGGCCAAGACCGCGGCGGACATACTCGTCGAGACGCTCATCGACTGGGGCGTGGACACCGTCTTCGGGCTTCCCGGAGACGGCATCAACGGCATCATGGAGGCGCTGCGGACACGCCAGGACCTCGTCCGTTTCGTGCAGGTGCGCCACGAGGAAGCGGCGGCGTTCATGGCGTGCGGCTACGCCAAGTACACGGGCAAGCTCGGCGTCTGCCTCGCCACCTCGGGACCCGGCGGCCTCCACCTGCTCAACGGCCTCTACGACGCCAAGATGGACGGCCAGCCGGTGCTCGCCATCACCGGCCATAGTTACCACGACCTCATCGACACGTTCTCCCAGCAGGACGTGGATCTCGACCGCGTATTTCAGGACGTGACCGTGTACAACACGCGCGTCATGGGGGCGGCGCACGTCGAAAACGTCACGCATCTCGCCTGCCGTGCGTCCCTCAGCTACCGCGGCGTCTCGCACATCAACTTCCCCGTCGACCTCCAGGAGCAGGAGGGCGGCGAACGGTCGCCGCGCAACCGTCCCCATCACGCCTCGGACGTCTTCGCCCGGCGTGCGGCCCTGCCATCGACGGACGATCTGCGCCGCGCCGCCGGAGTGCTCAACGCCGGCAAGAGGATCGCCATCCTCGCCGGCCGCGGCGCGCTCCACGCCACGGACGAGCTGGAGCAACTGGCCGAAACGCTCGGCGCGCCGATCATCAAGGCCCTTCTCGGCAAGGCCGCCGTGCCGGACGACAGCCCCTACACCACCGGCGGCATCGGCCTCCTCGGCACCAAGCCCTCCCAGGAAGCGCTGGAGGAGTGCGACACGCTCCTCATCGTCGGCAGCTCGTTCCCGTACATCGAGTTCCTGCCCAAGCCGGGCCAGGCGCGCGGCGTGCAGATCGATCTCGATCCCATCCGCATCGGCCTGCGCTATCCCGTCGAAGTCGGGCTGATCGGCGACAGCCGCGCTACCCTGCTCGAGTTGCTGCCGCTGCTCAAGCGCAACGAGGACCGGGGCTTCCTGCAGAAGGCGCAGGAGGAGATGCGGGACTGGTGGCGGCTCATGGAGGAGCGCGCCACCCGTCAGGACAAGCCGATGAAGCCGCAGGTGGTGGCGTGGGAGCTCGGCAAGCGGCTGCGGGACGACGCCATCCTCTCCTGCGACTCGGGAACCATCGCCACCTGGTTCGCCCGCCAGATCCCGGTCAAGCGCGGCCAGATGTGCTCGCTCTCGGGCAACCTCGCCTCGATGGCCAACGGCCTGCCCTACACCATCGCCGCCCAGATCGCGCATCCCGGCCGCCAGTGCGTCGGCTTCGTGGGCGACGGCGGCTTTTCCATGCTGATGGCCGAGCTCGCCACCGCGGTCAAGTACGAGCTGCCGATCAAGATCGTCATCGTCAAGAACAACACGCTAGGCCAGATCAAGTGGGAGCAGATGGTCTTCCTCGGCAATCCCGAGTACGGCTGCGAGCTGCATCCCATCGACTTCGTAGCCGTCGCGCGGGCCTGCGGCGCCACCGGCTATACGGTGGACGATCCGGCTCTCTGCGGCGCCGTGCTCGACGACGCGCTGGCGCAGCCGGGACCCGTTCTCGTCGAGGCCGTGGTCGATCCCTTCGAGCCGCCGACGCCGCCGAAGGTCACCGCTCGCCAGGCCACGAAGCTCGCCGAATCGCTGGCCAAGGGCACGCCGAACCGCGGCAAGATCGCCTTGACGGTTTTGGAGGACAAGGTGAAGGAGATGGTGTGATTCTATCTCCTGGAGGGCGTACCCGGCTGCACCCGTATGCCCTCCGAAGCCCGCACTCCTGACCGTGCCGGCGCGGCGCACGCGGCACGTCCGTTTCAACGATCTCGAGGATCCGGAGCCCATCCCCCGCGACACCGACTACGCCAGCGTCATAGAGTCCGACGTGCCGATCGTGGCCCAGCACACCCGGCTCGACTCGCGACAGTCCGAGAACGCTCTCCTGAGCACCATCGCTTATGCGGAACGGTGACGCCTTGCCAGACGCCGCAACCCTCGCCGCCGCCCTCCGGCGTGCGATCGCGGGTGAGGGGCGCTTCGACGACGGCAGCCGCGCCCTCTACTCCACCGACGCGTCGAACTACCGGCAGGTGCCGATCGGCGTCGTGATCCCCAAAACCGTCGAGGACGTCGTGGAGACGCTGGCGGTCTGCCGCCGGTACGGCGCCCCGGTGCTGGCCCGCGGCGGCGGCACCAGCCTCGCCGGGCAGTGCTGCAACGTCGCGGTGGTGATGGACTTCTCGCAGCACCTGAACCGCATCGTCGAGCTGGATCCCGAAGGCCGCCGGGCGCGCGTGCAACCCGGCCTCGTGCTCGACGACCTGCGCGACGCGGCCGAGGCGCACGGCCTGACCTTCGGGCCCGATCCGGCCACCCACAACCACTGCACCTTCGGCGGCATGATCGGCAACAACTCCTGCGGCGTCCATTCGGTGATGGCCGGCAAGACGGACGACAATGTCGAGGAACTGGAGATCCTCACCTACGACGGCCTGCGGCTGCGGGTCGGCGCTACGACTGAGGAAGAGCTGCAACGCCTCGTCCGCTCCGGCGGCAGAAGGGGCGAGATCTATCGCCGGCTGCGCGAGCTGCGCGACCGTTACGCGCCATTGATCCGCGAACGCTACCCCGACATCCCGCGCCGCGTCTCCGGCTACAACCTTCCCTATCTGCTGCCCGAGCACGGCTTTCACGTGGCGCGCGCCCTGGTGGGCTCGGAGGGGACGTGCGTCACCATCCTCGAAGCGACGGTGCGGCTGGTGCACAGCCCGCGGCATCGCACGCTCGTCGTCCTCGGCTATCCGGACGCCTACACCGCCGCCGATCACGTTCCCGAGATCCTGACGCACGAACCCACCGGCCTCGAAGGAATCGACGACGTGCTGGTGGGCGACATGAAGAAGAAAAACCTCCACCCGCGCAACATCGAGCTCCTCCCTCCCGGCGGCGGCTGGCTGCTGGTGGAATTCGGAGGCGAATCGCGCGACGAAGCCGACGGCCGCGCCCGCGATCTCATGGCGGCGCTGCAGGCGCAACCGGACGCGCCGTCGATGAAGCTCTTCGACGATCCCAAGGAGGCGAAGACGGTCTGGAAAGTCCGCGAATCCGGCCTCGGAGCCACGGCGCGAGTGCCCGGCCAGCCGGACACCTGGGAGGGTTGGGAGGACTCCGCGGTGCCGCCGGAGAAGCTGGGCGGCTACCTGCGCGAGCTGCGGCAGCTCCATCAGAAGTACGGCTACCGCGGCTCCCTTTACGGCCACTTCGGCCAGGGCTGCGTGCACACCCGCAACGACTTCGATCTCGTCACCGCGGCGGGGATCGAGAAGTACCACGCGTTCATCCACGAGGCGGCGGACCTGGTGCTGCGCTACGGCGGCTCGCTCTCCGGCGAGCATGGCGACGGACAGTCGCGCGCCGAGCTGCTGCCGAAGATGTTCGGCGAGGAGCTGATCGGCGCCTTCCGTGAGTTCAAGGCGATCTGGGACCCCGAAGGGAAGATGAACCCCGGCAAGCTCGTCGACGCCTACAGCCCCGTCGAGAACCTCCGCCTTGGCACCTCGTATCACCCGCCCACCCTGCAGACGCACTTCCGCTTTCCGGGCGACGACGACGGCCAGTTCTCCCGCGCCACCCTGCGCTGCGTGGGAGTCGGCGAGTGCCGCCGGATGCACGGCGGCGTCATGTGCCCGAGCTACCGGGCCACCGGCGAGGAGATGCACTCGACGCGCGGCCGCGCGCGGCTGCTCTTCGAGATGTTGCAGGGCGATCCGCTCCGCAAGAGCTGGCGCGACGAGCACGTCAAAGAAGCGCTCGACCTCTGCCTGGCCTGCAAGGGGTGCAAGGAGGAATGCCCCGTCGACGTGGACATGGCGACCTACAAGGCCGAATTCCTCTCACATTTCTATGAGGGCCGGCTGCGGCCGCGTTCCGCGTACGCGTTCGGATTGATCTATTGGTGGGCACGTCTCGCCTCGCGCGCGCCGAGGCTCGCCAACGTCTTCACGCAGACCCCCATTCTCCGCGATGTGGCCAAGCTGCTGGCGGGAGCCGCGCGCCAGCGGCGTCTCCCCGCCTTCGCGCCGGTTCCTTTCAAGAAATGGTTTTTCAAGAGGCCTGTGGGGGCGCCCCTACAAGGCCGCCGCATCCTCCTCTGGCCCGACACGTTCAACAACCATTTCCATCCGGACGTGGCGCGCGCGGCGGTCGAGGTTCTGGAATCTGCCGGCTATGCCGTCTCCGTACCGAGGACACCTCTCTGCTGCGGCCGTCCGCTCTATGACTTCGGCATGCTGGACCTGGCCAAGCGGCAGCTCCGGCAGATCCTAGATGCTCTCAGAGACGACATCCGGGCCGGCACCCCGGTCGTGGGTCTCGAGCCGAGCTGCGTCGCCGTCTTCCGCGACGAGCTCGTCAACCTCTTCCCGGAGGACGAGGACGCGCAGCGCCTGAGCCGCCAGACGTTCCTGCTGAGCGAGTTCCTGGTCCAGGAGAAGGAGCGCTTTTCGCTGCCGCAGCTCCGGCGCAAGGCGATCCTCCACGGCCACTGCCACGAGAAGGCCGTCCTCCGCTTCGGCGACACGGAGAAGGTGCTGCGCGGCCTCGGCCTCGACCTCGAAGTGCTCGACTCGGGCTGCTGCGGCATGGCCGGCTCGTTCGGCTTCGAGGCGGGAGAGCACTACGAGGTCTCCGTGAAGTGCGGTGAGCAGCTGCTGCTGCCCACGGTACGCGAGGCGCCGGAGGGCGTGCTCGTCGTGGCCAGCGGCTTCAGTTGTCAGGAGCAGATCGCGCAAGGCGCAGGCCGCCACGCCCTCCACTTGGCGCAAGTGCTGCAGATGGCTCTGGGCGAGAGAGGAGGTCCGCCATGAAGCACACCAAGAACCCGCCCGAGGTCGTCGTCGTCACCGGCGCCTCCGCCGGCGTCGGCCGGGCCACGGTCCGCGCTTTCGCCGAGCGGGGCGCCTGGATCGGCCTGATCGCCCGCGGCCACGACGGGCTGGAAGCGACGCGCCGCGAGGTCGAGGAGCTCGGCGGCCACGCGCTCGTGCTGCCGCTCGACGTCGCCCGCGCCGACCTCGTGGAGATCGCCGCGGCCCAGGTCGAACAGCAACTGGGACCGATCGACGTCTGGATCAACAACGCCATGACCTCGGTCTTCTCTCCGGTGGAAGAGATGACGGCCGAGGAGTACCGGCGCGTCACCGAGGTCACCTACCTCGGCACTGTCCATGGCACCCTCGCGGCCCTGCGCCACATGCGCCCCCGCGATCGCGGCACGATCGTCCAGGTCGGCTCGGCCCTCGCGTACCGCGGCATCCCGCTGCAATCGGCCTACTGCGCGGCCAAGCACGCCATCCAGGGGTTCTGCGAATCGCTGCGCAGCGAGCTGCTGCACGACGGCAGCAAAGTGCGGCTCTGCATGGTGCAGTTGCCGGCGCTCAACACGCCGCAGTTCAGTTGGGTGAAGAGCCGGCTGCCCCGAAAGCCGCAGCCAGTGCCGCCGATCTTCCAGCCGGAGGTGGCCGCCCGCGCCATCCTCTGGGCGGCGCAACACGGCCGGCGCGAGGTCTACGTCGGCTGGCCAACGGTCAAGGCGATCGTCGGCAACAAGCTCGCCCCCGGCTTCGCCGACCGCTACCTCGCACGCAACGGCTACGAATCCCAGCAGCACGACGGCCTTGCGGATCCCCACCGTCTCGACAACCTCTGGGAGCCGGTGCCGGGAGACCACGGCGCTCACGGCGGCTTCGATGACCGGGCCACGGAGCGCAGCCCGCAGCTCTGGGCCACGACCCATCGGAATTTGCTGGCGATGGCGGGTGCAGGATTGGCCGGAGCGGCATGGATCCAAGGCCACCGGAGGCGCGTCGAGGCTCGGATCGCGGCGAGCAGGTCTGCGGCGCCTCGTCCAGGTTGAAGCTGCGGTGAAGAGCCTCGGGTTGCGGCAAAGCAGAGCGCCAGGACCGCTCCTGCTCTGTGACAAATGTCAGATCCCGCTCACCACCTGCCGGATCGTCGTCTCCAGCGCCTGACGGTCGATCGGCTTGGTGAGGTGGTGGGCGAAGCCGGCCTCGCGGCTGCGCTGCACGTCGTCCTCCATGCCGTAGCCCGAGAGCGCGATCCCCTTGAGGCCGTGGCGGCGGACGAGCTCGCGCATCAGGTCCTGCCCCGTGCCGTCGGGGAGCCCCAGATCGCTCAGCACCAGGTCGAAGCCGCGACCGTTGCCGCCCGCTTCGGCGGCGGCGAGGGCTTCGCTGACCGAACCGGCGATCGTCACCTGATGGCCGCTCAAGCGGAGCAGGTCCGCCATGGCTTCGGCGGTGTCCTGGTGGTCTTCCACCAGGAGAAGGCGCAGGGGCCCCGCGGGCGCGGGTATCGAAACGGGTGGGAGCGGCCTGGCGGGCCGGATGCCGGTCTCATCCAGATCTTCCAGCGCGCCGCCGAGCGGCAGCCGGACGGTAAAGGTCGCGCCGCGATCCCGGCCCTCGCTGGCTGCCGTCAGCCGCCCGCCGTGCAGGTCGACGATGGCACGGCTGACGGCAAGGCCCAGCCCCAGGCCTCCGAACTTGCGGGTGATGCTGCGGTCGGTCTGCTCGAAGGCGTCGAAGATGCGCGGCAGCGCGTCCGGCTCGATGCCGATGCCGGAGTCGCTCACCTCGACGACCAGCTCCCGCGCGCCGAGCCGGCTCGTCTCGAGGCGCGACCGGACGGCGACCGTCCCACCCGGCGGAGTGAACTTCACGGCGTTGCTCAGCAGGTTCCAGAAGACCTGGATGAGGCGTGGGGCGTCGGCTATCACGCGATGGCTCTCCGCCGTGAGCCACACCTCCAGGCGAAGGCTCTTCTGCATCAGCTCCCGCTCGGCGGTGGCGAGCGCGTGCTCCAAAACCTGGCGTGCGTCGGTCCTGCGGCGAACCAGCTCGAGCTTGCCGCGGGCGATCCGGGTCAGGTCGAGCAGATCGTCGATCAGCCGCGCCTCCAGCTCGACGTTGCGCCGGATCATGGTGAGATCGGCCGCCTGGCCGTCGAGACGCGGGTCCATCTCCAGCCGTGAGAGGACGGCGAGGACCGGCGTCAGCGGCGTCCGCAGCTCGTGGCTGAGGGTGGCGAGGAAGCGGTCCTTGGCCTCATTGGCGGCCTGGGCCTCGCGGTGGGCCCTCTCCAGCTCCTCCTGCGCCCGCTTGCGGTCGCTGATGTCGATGGTGCTGCCGACCACCCGCGCCGCCTGCCCCTGGTCGTCGCGCACGATGAGCCCTTTGTCCCAGACATGGATGAAGCATCCGTCGCTGCGCCGCACCCGATACTCGGAGCTGAAGGAGGCGCTGCCCCCCTCGATGGCGTTCCAGATCTCGCGGTGAACCCGCTCTACATCGTCAGGATGGATGAGGCTCCGCCACCAGCCGACGCGCGACTCCACCTCCCCGGGCCAGTAGCCGATCAGGCCGAAGAGGCCAGGGGAGCGCTGCACGTGGTCCGAGCCGAGGGACCAGTCGTAGATCATGCCGGTGACCGCCTCGGTGGCCAGACGGAAGCGCTCCTCGCTCTGGCGTAGCGCCTCCTCGGCCTGCTTCATCTCTGTGATGTCCGCCGCCACCGCGCCCACCAGGAAGCGCCCGCGGTCGTCCGGCAGCGGGAACTTGTAGACGAGGAAGTGGCCGAGGCTGCCGTCAGGACGTGGAGCGGCCTCCACGTCCGCCAGCGAGCCGCCCGTCTCGGCGACGGCGCGGATGTTGTCGTAGATCGTCCGCGCGTTGCTGGCCGGGAAGAGATCGAACACCGACTTGCCGAGCGCCGCTTCCCTCGCGATGCCGAACATCCGGCTGTACGGCTCGCTGAGATACAGCATCCGCCCTTCCTCGTCGGTGATCCAGGCGGCGACCGGACTGTTGTTGAGAAAGGCGTGGAACCGCCGCTCGCTGCGGTCGAGGGACTCGGTGGCCATCTGCGCCTCGGCGAGCAGGTCGCGCTCGCGGACTGCGGCTTGGCGGCGGGAGGCGGCGGTGCGAAGGCAGGCCGAGACGCGGACGGCCAGGGCGCGGGAAGAGAACGGCTCGATCAGGTAGTCGGCCGCGCCGTTCGCCATCGCGTCCAGACAGCGGTCCTCGCTCTCCGAACCGCCGAGCAGGATGAGAGGGACATCACAGATCCGCGGATCGCTCGCCAGCTCGCGCAGGAGGTCGAGCCCGCCCTCCTCCTTCCGCGCGATGACCGCATCGGGCCGGCGCGCCTTCACAGCCGGCACGGCGAGCTCCAGGCTCGCGACCGTCTCCACCTCGCAGACCTCGGCAAGGGCGGCCATCAGCGCGCCCACTTCCGCCCCGACCCAGAGGACACGGTCGCGGCCGACGGTCTCCGAGCTCTCGGTGGACAACGGCTGCCTATCAAGAAAAGACTGGCTCCGGGCTTCGGAGCTGCGGCTCAACAATAGCAGAAGCCCGCTGCAGAGGGATCGTGGAGAAACGCAGCGGCCGTAGAGCCTCAATACGCGCTTGAATCCGCCACCGCCCCCATCATCCCCCGCACCGCGCCCAGCTCTTCCTGATTGACGGTGTGTCCCAGATCCGGATAGATCCGCTCCGTCACCTCTGCGCCCATCCGCTGCAGCACTTCGGCGGTCTCGTCGACCCGCTGGCGGGGAATGTGCGGGTCGTCATCGCTGCAGCCCAGAAACACCGGCGTGCCGGCGAAAGAGCCCTTGTAATGCCGCGGAGCCCCCGGCGGCCCGATCAGCCCGCCGGAGAGCCCCGCGATGCCGCCGTAGCGCCGGGCATTGCGGGCGGCGAACTCCAAGGCAAGGCAGGCGCCCTGCGAAAAGCCGAGCAAGATCGTGCGCTCCGCCAGGATTCCCTCGGCCGCGAGCAGCTCCATGATTTCACCAAGCCGCGCGAGCCCTGAAGAGAGTCCCGGCTCGTTCCGCGCCAGCGGCGCGAGGAAGCTGTAGGGATACCAGGCGTAGCCCGCGGCCTGGGGCGCCAGATAGGCAAAGTCCGGATGCCGGAGCTCGCGCGCCAGCTCGAGAATGCTCTCGGCCGTAGCACTGCGTCCGTGGACCATCACCATCGCGGCCGCCGCGTCCCGGAGAGGCTTTCCCGTGACCGCGAGCGGCTGTCCCTGATGGGGTCCCGGCGCCGCGCTCATCACTTCACGCCACTCCGAGGATCCATCCCTCCAGTTGCGCCCGCTCCTTCTCGGCGTCGCCGAGCGGCGGCGTGAAGTATGGGCGCAGCAGTCCGAGCAGGTCGCGCTCCTGGAGCCAGGCGCAGATGGCGTAGGCGTCCTGATCCTGCCGGGAGAGCCCCTCCTTGCGGTAGCGGTGGCGCAGCCGGGCCGGCCGCACCTCGGCGATCAGCGACTTCCCCGCCGGCACGTCGAAGCCGTCGAAGGGCCAGAAATGAGCGCGGTCACGGGCGCGGCGGAGGTAGTCGAGCCAGGGCAGTGCGGCGTGAGTGGCCTTGGCCAGGCTGTCCTGGATGTCGAAGTGAAAGACGCTCTTGGGGAAGGCCGTCCACTGGCCGGTGAGCCGATGCTCGTCGGGATCGCCCGAGCGCGGATTGCCGGGCAGCAGCTCGCGGACGGTGAGCTCATGGGTCGGCCAGTGCCCCTCGAAGTCCTTCAGGAACTCATCCCAGCTCCTGAGGCCGTTCCGGTCCATGTAGCTCTGGGGGAAGGAGAAAGCGTGATCGAGCCCCACGATGACGGGCTTCTCGCCGGTGACCTTCTCGAGCAGCCATTCCGCGAGGTCGCGCCGGCTCCAGCGGCCGTCGGCGTCGTGCGCGGGGCTCAGCTCGCGGTACGGCTCGTGGTCCTCCAAAGCCGAGAAGACCTTGATTTCACGGATTGCAGCTCCAGGGTCCTTGCGGCCTGAGTAGCGCACCCCGATGTACTGATGAAAGTCCGGCACGATCCTCCCTCCCGGAACCTGAGCGGCGCCGAAGGAGAATCGTATCAGCTTGACTCATCGCGGGCTTGCGAGCCACTGCCCCAACCCGCCGGACTCGAAGCCGTCCGCGAAGAGCGCCGTGCCGCCACCGGCCTGGGTGGTATCGCAGACACCGTCGCCGTCGTACTCGACCGCTCCTATATCGGGAGCCCCATCATCCAAGAGGTTGCCGCAGAAGTCGTTCGTCACCTGGGCCAGCTTCTGACCGAGGCCGACGATCTGGCCGCCGTCGAGCAGCGCGAAGTCCGCCGCGTCCGGATCGGTAAACCAGGCGTTCCACTGCGCCGGGGTGATGCCCTCGCGGTTGGCAGCCTTGGTGCTCGTGCCGCCGTCGCGGTTGCGGATCGCTCCCGAGAGGATGTTGTTCCGCAGGTCGGCCGTGCTCGCCGTGAAGCGCACGTCGATGCCGGTCGTGTTGTAGAGGGTGTTGCTGTAGATGCGGGTGTTCGCGGCCTTGTTGAGATAGATGCCCACGTCCTGTGGACAGTTCACGATCACATTGTTCCGCAGGATCCCGTTCTGGTGCTCCGGAGTGCAGGTGCCGTCCTCGCAGATCGACGGCGGACCGCTCCCTCCGCCGCCGAAGGAAAGCCCCAGCCGGACGCCGCCGGTGTGATCGCGCTCGCAGATCACCAGGTTGCGTTCGAAGACGCCGTCGCGCGAATTGCCTTTCAAAAAGGCCGCGTAGCTGATGCCGTCGCCCTGCCCCTTGGCGTGGTCGTGGATGAAGTTGTGGCGGATGATCCAGCGCCGCCCGCCGACGACGTCGATGAGAGTCACCGGGTTCGAGGTGTTGCGGATCGCGGCGTTGAAAAATTCGTTGCCTTCGATCACCACGCCGTCCGGAAAGACATAGGGGCTGCCTTCGCCGTTGCCCTTGATCATGGCGTTGTAGTCGTGCAGCCGGCAGTTGCGGATGCGGGTGAAGTCCGCCTGGCCGACGATGTGGAAGGCGTGCTCGCAGTCGCTGTCGAGCGCGCAGACTCCCTGGATGTCGAGATTCTCGAAATTCCAGTGAGGCGCCGACACCTTGAACCCTTCGACGGCGTCGAAACGGAGGAGCGCCTGGCCGAGCGCGGCGGCGCGCACGACGATCGGCTGCGCCGCGGTGCCCGCGTTGTCGCAGAGGACGTTCTGGCCGAGATCGTAGGTCCCGGGCGACAGGGTGATGACGTCTCCCGGCGCGGCGTTGTTGACGGCGGTGACGAGCTGCGAGGCGGTGGAGACCGGGACGATGGCGGCGTGTGCGGCTGCGGGAAGGACCATCCCAGCGAGCGCGATCCCCAAGGCCCGGGCTCGGCAGAGGGCGGCCACCTTAACTCCCGCTATTCCGATCGTACGGGATGATGCTCTCCCACTCCGAAGCGTCCGAGCGGGCGACCACGGCCACCACCGGCTCGGTATCGCTCAGGTTGAACACCTCGTGCGGCACGCCGGGCTCGATGAAGATGAAGTCGCCCGCTTCGTTGTCCACGACCTTCTTCAAGCCGGGCCCGTACTCGTGGCGCACGCGGCCCTGCAGGATGTAGAGCATCACCTCGAAATCGACGTGGATGTGGGCGCGGGCGACGCCTCCCGGCGGGATCGTGGCCACGTTCATCGACAGCTTCGTGGCGTTGACGTTCTTGGCCGAGAGGCCGGCCCGGTACTGAATGCCGTTCCAGCCGCGGCAGATCCCGCCGCCGCGGATGACGGAGATGCCGTCGTCGCCTTCGACGGCGTGTTTGAGGTCTGGGGAATCGGACATGATGGGGCCTCCTCCAGGGCCATTCTAGACCGATCCTAAGGACCTCAGGGACGGCAGGGACCAACAAGGACGTCCGTGTCCTTGGCGTCCTGCTGTCCTTTATGTCCTACTCCTACGTCTTCTCCGCCGCGATCCAGTTGTTGATCCGCTTCTCCAGCACGTCGAGCGGCAGCGCGCCGGCGTCGAGGACGGTGTCGTGGAACTTGCGGATATCGAACTTCGGCCCCAGCTCCGCCTTCGCCCGCTCGCGCAGCTCGAGGATCTTCAACTGGCCGATCTTGTAGGCGAGCGCCTGCCCCGGCCAGACGATGTAGCGGTCGGTCTCGCTCTGCACCTCGACCTCGTCGATGGCCGAGTGGTCGTGGAAGAACTGCACCACCTGATTGCGGGTCCAGTGCTTGTAATGGAAGCCGGTGTCCACCACCAGGCGGATGGCGCGCAGCATCTCGTCCTGCAGATGGCCGTAGTCGCTGTAGGGATCCTGATAGAAGCCGACCTCCTTGCCCAGCCTCTCCGAATAGAGCGCCCAGCCCTCGGCGAACGAGGTGTAGCCGCCTTGCTGGCGGAACGGCGGCAGCGTCGGCAGCTCCTGCGCGATCGAGAGCTGCATGTGATGCCCGGGGACGCCCTCGTGATACGCCGTGGACTCCATGGAGATCGTCTTGCGCGACGTGGCCTCGCCGGTGTTGACCTGCACGCGGCCGGGGCGCGAGCCGTCCGGAGCGCCGGGGATGTACTGGGCGCCGGAAGCTTCCTTCTCGCGGAACTCCTCCACCGGCTTGACCTCCACCTTGGCCTTGGGCAGGCGGCCGAAGAGCTCGGGAAGCCTGGCCCACATCTGATCGATGTACTTCGTGTAGAGATCGAGGATCTGCTGCCGCGACTGGGCCTTCAGCTTGGGATCCGCCTCGATCGCGGCGTTGAAGCTCTTCAGGTCCTGATAGCCGAGCTTCTTCGCGATCTCCAGCATCTGCCCCTCGATCCTCGTCACCTCTCTCAGGCCGAGCTGATGGATCTCCTCGGGCGTGAGATTCGACGTCGTCGACTGCTTGACGGCCCAGGCGTAGCGCTCGGCGCCGTCCGGCAGCGACCACATGCCGGGCTCCGTGCGTCCCTTGGGCGCGTACTCTTCTTTCACGAACTTCCCGAACTTGACGTAGGCCGGCAGGATCGAGTCGCGGATGGCGGCGAGCATCTCAGTGCGGATGCGCTTCTGCTCGGCTTCCGGGATCTCCTTGGGGAATTGCTCCAGCGGCTGGGCGAAGGGGGACTTCTCGGGCGGCGTGGCGGCGATCCCTTCCACCTGAGCCGTGACCTTCTCCAGCAGGAACTTGGGCGGCATCAGGCCGGCGGCCATTCCTTCGCGCATGTGGTCCATCGTCTGGTCGAAAAGCCTGGGCAGCTTCTTGTAGCGGGTGATGAGGTCGTCGTAGTCCTTGACCGAAGTGAAGGTCAGCAGCGAAGGGAACTGGGGAGCCATGAGATGGATGCCGCCCATCTGGTTGACCGGCATCAGCCAGCCCCTGAAGCGGGCGCCTGCGAGCTCCTCCTTGAGGCCGCGGACCATCAGCTCCTTGTTGAGCACCTCCTGCTCGGGAAAGCCGGTGGTATCGACGCCCTCGAAGCGGCGCAGGAAGTCGCGGGATTTGGCGAGATCGGCATCGATGGCGGCTTGAGAGAAGTCGGAGACCTGGTCGTTCCAGCGTTTGTCTCCGAGGATCGAGGCGAACTCCGGAGCATGCGAGAGACCGTACTCCCACTGCTCGGCGAGCAGCTTGTTCAGGGCATCCCGGCGCGCCTGGAGATCGTCCTTGGAGGCCGGGGCGGCCCAGGCGGCGGTGGAGACGAAAAGCAGCGTAATCAGCAACAGCTTGGGGCGCATAGAGGGGCCCTCCTTTCGTGGCACCCTCTATACGGTGGAAGTCAGCTCCGGGTTACGGGCACGACGTAGAGCAGGATCGCGAAGAAGTGCAGCACGCTGCCGGCGAGGACGAACGCGTGCCACACCGCGTGGTGATACGGCAGGCGCCGCCAGCCATAGAACACGGTGCCGAACGTGTAGCAAAGGCCGCCGAAGAAAAGCAGCCTCACGCCGTCGGGAGACACCGCGCGCACGAGGGGCTCCAGCGCGATCAGCACCAGCCAGCCCATGCCGAGATAGAGCACCATCGAAAGCCAACGGAAGCGGCCCATGGCGGCGACCTTGAGCACGATGCCGAGGACGGCCATGCCCCAGACGAGGCCGAACAGGGTCCAGCCCCAACCGCCGCGCAGGCTGATCAGGGTAAACGGCGTATAGGTGCCCGCGATCAGCAGGTAGATCGCCGAGTGGTCGAGCACGCGCAGGACGCGTTTGGCGCGGGGAAACGGAATGCTGTGGTAGAGAGTGGAGGCCAGGTACAGCAGGATCAGGGTGACTCCGTAGACCGCGCACGCCGTCACGTGCCAGGGATCTCCGGTGCGCAGAGCCACCAGCAGCAAGGCCACCAGCCCCGCGATGCTGAGCAGGATCCCCACGCCATGGATCGCGCAGTGCGCGATCTCTTCCCGCAGCGAGTACGAAACAGCCTCGAGCTTCCCGGTCATGGCCACCCTCCCGGAGGGATTGTAACCGGGAAGACCTTCCCAGCGGGTCGTGGCTCGGTTTGGCGCCCGGGCCTATATACCATTCGTAGGGAAATTGTTGGGTGCCGCGGCCGTCCCCGCCCGGCCGGCCCCGCCAAACTGGATACGCGTATCCAGTTTCTTCGGAGGCCGCTATCCTGTCTGGAATCTGAAACTTGCACCGGCTCCGGGAGCCTTTTTCCCGCCTCGGAAGGCCTCAAAACTGGATACGCGTATCCAGTTCCGATCGGAGGGTCCGCGGCCTCGTGGATCGGGCCCGCAACTCACGGCGTTTCAGGAGGTTGCAACAGGACGGCGGACGGCCGCGGGGCGCCTCGGAGGCGTCTGAAGGGCAATTTAACACCGTTAAAAGTGGATACCAATATTCAGTTGTAGATTACTCTTGACAATACTGTTTTCACCTTGCATGATCCCGTCATCGGCGCCATGGAGGCGTCGTGAACGAGCCCGAAAGGCTCAACCCCGATAAGGAGGGGATCATGATCCGAGAGAACACGAACGCAGGAATCCTGGGCCAACTGATGCGGTTCAACGCCGCGCTGGCCGCCAACTCCTCGGAGCTGGCGCATCTCGAAGGGATGCGCGTCCGCTTCGAGAAGCTGGTCAGCGAGGCGCAGGCGATCGCCCAGCAGCAGGCGGCGCTGGCGGCCAGCAAGCAGCAGGCGAGCAAGCGGTTGCAGGCGCTGTTCGCCGAGGGCGTGCGGTCGGCCACCGGCATGGAGCGGATGCTCCTCGAGTTCTACGGCCTGCGGTCCGAAAAGCTGGCGGAGTTCGGCCTCCAACCGTTCCGCGGCCGGCGCCGCAGCAAGGAGACGCCGGAGCCGCCGGAGCTTCCCCAGCCCGAGACGCAGGCCTCCAAGCCGGAGGCGCAGGAGGAGCACGAGGTTTGAAAGTGTCGCAAGCTGAAGCTGTTCTCGGGGAGCGTGCGGTCCGGCGCTCCCCTCTTTTTTTGTCTCGAAACGGGCTCGCGGAGCGCTGCCCCGGGATGGCGGAGCCGTATCCCATCCTGCGGAGCCGTATCCCATCCTGCGGCGCCGTATCCCAGATCGCGAAGCACGGCTGCAGGATTGGCGGGACGATTTCTCAGATGGCGGAGTGCCGCCGCCATCTCGCGGGACGCCTTCCGATCCTGGGGCGCGCCGCCGCCGGATCGCGGCGCGCTTTCCCATCCTGCGAAGGGCCGTCCCCATCCTGCGGCGCCGATTCCCGGATGGCGGAGCGGCGCCGCGAGATGGTGGGATGGTTTCCCAGCTCGTGGAGCGGCGCTGCAGGATGGCGGAACGATTTCCCATCCTGCGGAGCGCCACCGCCATCCGGCGGAACGCCTCCCGATCCTGCGGACTGCCGCCGCCGGATCGCGGCGCGCTTTCCTATCCCGCGGCATGGCGTCGCTGTCCTGCGGAGCGCCGGCCCCGTCCTGCGGCGCCGCATCTCAGATGGCGGAGCCGCTCCACGAAATGGCGGGACGATTTCCCATCCTGCGGATTGCCGCCGCCATCCGGCGGAGCACCTCCCCCATCCTGCGGGCCGGCATCTCAAAGGGCGGAACGGCGCCGCGAGATGGCGGGACGGTTTCTCATCCTGCGGAGCGGCTCCGTCATCCGGCGGCGCCGTATCTCAGATGGCGGAACGACACCCCTATCCTGCGGATCGCCATCCGATCCTGGGAACCGCCACCGCAGGATCGCGGCGCGTTTTCTGATCCTGCGGCACGACGCCGCCATCCCGGATGCGGCTCCCCAATCCTGCGGAATGCCGCCGCGATCCGGTTTACGGGGCCGGAGCCCTAGGTTTTGTCCGGCGCAGGCTGGGGCTCGCCGTTTCCAGGCGGGGGGTCATTCCCTTCTTCTTTGGCCGAGGGCTCGAAATAGTCTTTGAGCCGGTCGAAGAACAGATCGCGGAAGAACTTGTGCTGGATGAGGACGAGCACCGAGCTGTAGCCCGCCACGGTGCCGACGATGTCGTCCTCGAAGCAGGCCTCGATGGCCTCGGCCACGACGGCGCCGGCGCCCGGGCGGGTGACGATGAGCACCATTTGATCGGCCGGCTTGGCGACGACGATGTGGCCGAGCACTTTTTGGAGGGCGTTCGACCCGTCGCCGTCGTCCCACTCCGGGAGCTCGTAGTGCCCTTCGACCCACAGGGCCCCCAGCTCGCGCAGGTCGCGGCTGACGCTCGCCTGCGTGGCCTTGATTCCCATCGCTTCGAGGATCCCGATCAGGGCCTTCTGGTCCCGCAGCTCCGTTCCGTTCTTATCCTGCAGAAGGCGGCGGACCGCTTCGCGGCGGAGCTCCCGTTCCTTTTTGTTGGCTGCCATGTGGGCGCTGATTTTAGCACCGCGGGTGTGGCTCGCCCGGGGCTCAAAACCTGGTCGTTGCGAGCAACGCGAACGCCGCGAGATGCAACACGAGCTGAGACAGATGTCGGTTCATTTCTCCTCCTCAGGGTCGAAGATCTCCTCGATCGGCACCGCCCGGCATTTGCGATACACTTCGCCCGCTTCGGCCTTGCTGCCATGCCCGTCTCGGCAAGCCATTCGCAGGTCGTCTACGATGCCCTCAAGGCGTGCGGCATCCGGCTGCTCTCGGTGCTGCCCGAGACCTGGCTCGTGCACCTGGTGAGCCTCGCCGAAGAGGATCCGGAGATGGTGCTCGTCCGCCTCGCCAAGGAGGAGGAAGGCGTGGGGATCTCGGCCGGCGCCCATCTCTCGGGCGTCAAGTCCGCCATGCTGATGCAGAACCACGGTCTGCTGGCGAGCATCAACGGCATCGTCTCCCTCGCCCAGCTCTACCGCATCCCGCTCCTCATGCTGGTGAGCCACCGCGGCGGCTTCGGCGAAGAGCACCCCTGGCAGACCGAGGGCGGCGGCGTCACCGAGCACGTCCTCGACGCCCTGCGCATCCCGTACCTGACCTTGGAGACACCGGGGCACGTGGCCGAGCGGATACACCAGGCCCAGGTGCTGGCCGAGGCGAGCCTGCGGCCGGTGGCGCTGCTGCTCTGCCGCAGCCTGATGTGGGAGGACTGATGCTCCGCGTCGACGCCCTGCGTGCCATCTACCCAGAGCTCTCGCGCTGCGTGGTGGTGACCAACATGGGCGCCGCGCCGGCCGAGCTGTTCTCCCTCGGCCATCAGCCGGGCTTCTTCTACCTCTGGCACTCCATGGGCCTCGCCTCTTCGGTGGGGCTGGGGATCGCCTTGAGCCGGCCCGAGCTGCAGGTGATCGTGGTGGACGGCGACGGCTCGCTGCTGATGAACCTGGGGAGCCTCACCACGCTGGCCCGCCACAAGCCTGCCAACCTCCTCCACGTGGTGTTCGACAACGAGGTCCTGCTCTCGGTGGGCCGCAGCTTCACCACCGCCACGGCCACCGGCAGCGATCTCGCCGCCATCGCCGCCGGGGCGGGCATCGCGCGCACCGGCACCTGCCGCACGGAAGAGGAGCTGCGCCGCGCCTTCCTCGAGGCGCTGGCGGCGCGCGAGCTGGCGCTGCTCGTCGCCAAGGTGGAGCCGCAGGGGCCGCCGAGCTACTTCATCGACCTGCATTTCCTCGAGAGCCGCTTCCAATTCCAGCGCCACCTGCGCCAGCTTAAGGAGAACCCCCGATGAGCATCCTCCAGCAGCTCGTCGCCGAGCTCGACGCCGGACGCGTCAAGGTCATCGATCTCACCCAGCCGCTCGGACCCGAGACCCCGGTCATCGAGCTGCCGCCGATCTTCGCCTCCTCGCCCGGCGTGACCATGGAGGTGATCTCCCGCTACGACGACAAGGGCCCAGGCTGGTACTGGAACACGCTGCACCTCGGCGAGCACACCGGCACCCATTTCGACGCGCCCATTCACTGGATCACCGGCAAGGACCTGCCGGACAACGCCTGCGACACTATCCCGGCGCGCCGCTTCATCGGTCCCGCGTGCGTGATCGACGTGACCGCCGACGTCGAGGCGAACCCGGACTTCCTGCTCACCAGCGAGCGGCTTCTCGCCTGGGAGGAAGAGCACGGCCGCATCCCGAGCAACGCCTGGGTGCTGCTGCGCACCGGCTGGAGCCGCCGCACCTCGCCGGCCGAGTTCCTCAACGTCGGCGCCGACGGCCCCCACAGCCCCGGCTTTCACAAGGACGCCACGATCCTCCTCGCTCAGAAGCGGGACATTCTCGGCGTGGGAGTGGAGACCGTGGGCACCGACGCCGGCCAGGCCGGCGGCTTCGATCCGCCGTTTCCCAACCACACGCTGATGCACGGCGCCGGCAAGTTCGGCCTCGCCAGCCTGCGCAATCTCGATCAGCTCCCGCCGACCGGAGCGGTGGTCATCGCCGCGCCGCTCAAGATCGTCAACGGCAGCGGCAGCCCGCTGCGGGTGCTGGCGTTGGTAGGGGGATAGAAGACGCCGCAGGGCGGGTCGAGCCCCCGCCCGCCCGTCCAGACCCGAAGGTTGGGAGTTGACGGCGGTCATTTATCTGACTAAAGTCAGCTTGTGCCGGACGATCTGATTCCGACGGTTCGGAGCTTCTACCGCGCGTTAACCCTCCGGGTCGGCGTGTTCACGGACAGTTTCCTGGGACGCGGGCGACCGCTCGCGCAGTCACGATTGCTATTCGAGATCGGAAGAGAGGGTGCGGATGTTCGGGAGCTTCGCGCTCGGCTGGACCTCGACTCGGGTTACCTCAGTCGGCTGTTGCGTTCACTCGAACGGCACGGCCTGATTGAGGTCGCAACCCTCGAATCGGATCTGCGCAGTCGCCGCGCGAGCCTGACCGTCGCGGGCCTCGCGGAGCTCGAGGAGCTCAATCGACTCGGCGATCGATTCGCCGAGAGGACCCTCGAGCACCTCAGCGAGGCCGAGCGCGCGCGTCTCGTGGTGGCCATGTCGCAAGTGGAAAAGCTCCTCAGCCTCTCATTCACCAGAATTTCCGTCGAGGACCCGGATAGCCCGGATGCGAAGTGGTGTGTCGCGCAGTACTTCGCAGAGCTAGGGGAGCGCTTCGAGGGGGGCTTCGATGCCGGCAGGTCGATCCCGGCCGACGCCGGGGACTTGAGGCCTCCACGCGGCACCTTCCTGGTCGCCCGCCTCGATGGCCGACCCGTGGGCTGCGGCGCGGTCAAGGTGACCGAGCCCGGTGTCGGCTCGATCAAGCGAATGTGGGTGTCCCGGGAGGTGCGCGGCGCTGGCGTGGGCCGGCGTCTGCTCGTCGCTCTCGAGAACGCGGCCGCCGGTCTCGGGATTGGATTACTGCGCCTCGAAACCAACCGGAGCCTCCACGAGGCACAGGCGCTCTATCGGCGAAACGGGTACCGGGAAGTCGCGGCATTCAACGACGATCCCTACGCGGATCACTGGTTCGAAAAGCGTACCGGACCCTCGGTCCCCTGACATGCTGAGAATCGAGAACGTCTCGAAGACCTATGGCAATGGTGTTCACGCCCTGAAGGACGTGAGCCTGCAGATCCCCAGAGGGATGTTCGGCCTTCTCGGACCCAACGGAGCCGGGAAGTCGACGCTGATGCGGACCATCGCCACGCTGCAGGGCGTCGACGCGGGGAGCCTCTTCTTTGACAACCTCGACGTGCTCAACGAGAAACACGAGGTGCGCAAGATCCTGGGCTACTTGCCGCAGGACATGGGCATCTACCCGGGAATCTCGGCCGAGGCGTTGCTGGACCACTTCGCCGTGCTGAAGGGGCTGGTTTCCGCCGGGGAGCGGCGCGAAGCCGTCGAACGGCTTCTGCGAATGACTAACCTCTACGACGTCCGGAGGCGCAAGCTCGGCTCCTTCTCGGGCGGCATGCGCAGGCGCTTCGGAATCGCGCAGGCACTCCTGGGCGATCCTGAGCTGATCATCGTCGACGAGCCGACCGCCGGCCTCGATCCCGAGGAGCGGATCCGCTTCCACAATCTGCTTTGCGAGATCGGGGAGACCGCGGTGGTGATCCTCTCGACGCACATCGTCGAGGATGTGCGCGAGCTCTGTAGCCGGATGGCCATCCTGTCGCAGGGCCGAGTGCTGCTCCACGGAGAACCCGGCGCCCTCGTCGCGCGGCTCGAGGGCAGGGTCTGGCGCAAGGTTGTCGGCCGGAGCGAGGTCGCCAGGTACCAGGAATCGATGCCTGTCCTCTCCACACGGCTGGCCGCCGGGCGCACGGTCGTCCACGTCCTGGGTGAGCAACCTCCGGGCGACGGATTCGAGCCCGCCGAGCCGGACCTCGAGCACGTCTACTTCGCGACGCTCCATGGCGGCTAGAACCGTGTGGAGGGCCATCTTCTGGTTCGAGATCCGCTACCACCTCCGGCAGCCGCTGTTCTATCTGGTCACGTTCGTCCTGAGCGTGCTGCTGTTCATTGCGGGCACGGGCCAGGGACCGGGAGGCGGCTTCGGCAGGCTCCACCTCAACGCGCCTGCGGTGATCCTCGAGCAGTTGGTCAAGGGGATCTACCTCGTCCTCTTCCTGCTGACCGCGTTCGTCGCCAGCGCGGCGGTGCGGGACTTCGACCGGCGGACCTCCGAGCTCTTCTTCTCGAAGCCGATCTCGCGGTTCGACTACCTGACCGGGCGGTTCGCGGGAACGATGGTGGTCTGCACCCTCCCCTACCTGGTGGGCACCGGAGCCCTGGCGGCAAGCAGCTTCATGCCCTGGCTCGATCCAGCCCGGGTGGGGCCGTTCCGGCTGGCACCGTACGCGTTCGGTCTGGGCGTGCTGATCATCCCGACGTTCCTGGCACTCGGCGCGGCGTTCTACGCCCTGGCGACCTGGACACGGAGCGCGCTTGCGACCTATCTCGGCGTCGTCGCCTTCTTCGCGGCCAGCGCGACCGCCGGCATGGCGGCTTCCCGCTTCGATACCCAGTGGATCGGTCAGCTGCTCGACCCGTTCGGTGTGACGGCGCTGGGTGGCGCCCTCAAGTACTGGACCGTCGCGGAGCTGAACTTGGGCGTTCCGGAGGTCGGCGGGACCCTCCTCTGGAACCGGGTCCTCTGGCTCGGTCTGGGGCTCTCCGCGCTCGGCCTCTCGGTGGTCGCCTTCGATCCGTCGCGTTCCCGGAAGCGGCCCGGCCGGACGCGGGATGCGACCGAAGCCCCTTCGCCGGTTGAGCCGACGATCCGAGTACGGGCGCCGGCGGCCCGCCGGGTGTTCTCGCGGCATTCCGTCCTCGTCCAGCTCATGCGACAAGTGCGGCGCGAGGCCACGACCGTCCTGCGAAGCCTCCCGTTTCTGGGGATGCTCGCCTTGGGGCCCGTCGTCCTCATCCAGGCAGCGAGCTCCGCCGGGAACCTCTTCGGGATGCCCGTCCATCCCCGCACCTACCTGATGCTCGAGGCGCTCCAGGGCGGGTACTCGATCATTCTGTTGCTCGTGGTCGTCCTCTACAGCGGTGAGCTGATCTGGAAGGAACGCTCGCTCGAGCTGGACGAGATCCTTGATTCCATGCCGACGCCGAGCGGTGTGTACTTCGGCGCCAAGCTGGCGGCGCTCGTGCTGGTGAATGTCGTCTTCCTGCTTGCGGGCGTCCTGGTCCTGGCCGGCTTCCAGCTCTCGCGCGGCTACCACGACCTCGAGCTCGGCCTGTACGCACGGGGCGCCGCACTCGCCGCCGTCTATCCGATCCTGATGATGGTCCTCGCGTGCTTCTGCCACGTCGTGGCGCGCAGCAGGCTCGCGGGGTACGGGCTCGTGATCCTCTTCATCGTCAGCTGGGATCTCCTCGAGGAGTTCGGGTTCGAGCATCACCTCTACCGCTTCGCGAGCCTCCCGCCGACGCCCTACTCCGACTTCAACGGCTACGGACCATTCCTCGCGCCGTTCGGCTGGTACAGCCTCTACTGGGGGTTCGCCGCGCTCGTGCTTGTCGGGCTTTCGATTCTGTTCTGGAGGAGGGGTGCCGACGATGGCTGGAGGGCGCGATGGGCCGAGGCGCAGACACGGCTCCGCGGCCCTGTTCGCGCGGTGCCCGCCCTTGGCGCCATCGGCCTCGTGGCCGCGGGCTCCTGGATCTTCTACAACACCAACGTCCTGAACGCGTACGTGCCGAGCACCGATGCCGCGGAGCGCCGCGCGAGCTACGAACGGCTGTATCGGCAGTATCAGGATCTAAACCTGCCGCGGATCATCGCCGTGCGGGCCGACGTGGACATCTTCCCTGAGCGGAGGAGCGTCGAGATTCGCGGCGCCTTTTCACTCCGGAATCGGTCCGCTCAACCACTGCGCGACCTGCATGTGAGCATTCCGGAGCGGGTCCGCGTGAACCGCCTCGACTTTCCCCCCCACGACGTCATCCTCAAAGACGAAGAGCTTGGCTACGGCATCTACCGGCTACGAGATCCGCTCGGGCCGGGCGAGGCCATCGACTTCGGCTTCGACCTCACGGTGGAAACCCAAGGCTTTGTCAACAACGGTACGCAGACCGCGGTCATCGACAATGGCACCTACTTCACCAAGCGGGACTTCTTCCCGGTCATCGGCTACGATGATCAGCGGCAGCTCGCCGATGCCGACGAGCGGCGACAGCACGGACTGGAGCCGCTCCGCTTTGCTGGCGTTGACGATCTCGCCGCCCGGCGGACGACACCCCGTGCCCCTGACGCCGACCGGGTCGACTTCGAGACCACGGTATCCACCAGCGTCGATCAGATCGCCGTCACGTCGGGGGAGCTTCAGCGGCAGTGGGTCGAGGGCGGACGCCGCTACTTCCACTACCGGGCCGAGATACCCATCACACACCACTTCGCCTACGCATCGGCGAGGTACGAGGTGACACGAAGCGAGTGGAAGGGCGTCGCGATCGAGGTCTACCATCACCCCGGACACGACGCCAACGTCGGCCGCATGATCGACGCTACAGCCAAGTCGCTCGCCTATTTCACGGCGAACTTCGGCCCGTACCAGCACCGCCACCTGCGGATCGTCGAGTTTCCCCGCTATGTCCGTGATGGCACGTCGTTTCCCGGCCTGATCGCATTATCCGAGTCGACGGGGTTCAACGCCCGCCTCGATGGCGAGGAGGCGATCGACTATCCGTTCTACGTCACGGCGCACGAGGTCGCGCACCAGTGGTGGGGTCAGCAGATGGTCGGCGCAAACGTGCAGGGTGCGGGCATGCTCCACGAGACACTGGCGCAGTACTCGGCGCTGATGGTCATGGAGCACGAGCTCGGGCTTGAGAGGATGCGACGCGTTCTCGGCAACGAACAGGACCAGTATCTCCGCGGTCGCGCCGGTGAGCGCGGAGTGGAGCCGCCGCTCGCACTCGTCGAGCGGCAGGACTACGTGTCCTACCACAAAGGCGCGCTGGCGATGTACGCGCTCCGCGACGCCGTGGGTGAGGTGCCGCTCAACCATGCACTGTCGCGATTCCTCTCGCGCTTCGCCGTCAGGGAGCCGCCTTACACCACGACGGCCGAGCTCCTCAAGACGATCCGTCCGGCGGTGCCCGAGGGGTCGGCATATCTCGTCGGGGACCTGTTCGAGAAGATCACGATGTTCGACAACGAGGTCGCGGCCGCGACGTTCACCGAGCGCGCGGACGGCACGTTTCTCGTGCGGCTCGAGTTGGAGGCCCATAAGCTGCGGGCCGACGGCGCCGGCGCCGAGCGGGAGATCCCGATCGATGACTGGATCGACATCGCGGTCTACGGCGAGGGAGAGGATGGTGAGGGCGGCGGCACCATACTCTTCCTCGAGCGGCGACGTATCCGTGCCTCGCCAGTCGCCTTCGAGACCGTCGTCGGGCAACGGCCCGCGTGGGTGGCGATCGACCCGTACTACAAGCTCATCGACCGCGACCGCGGCGACAACGTACGCGCCGTGCAGACCCGTCCCTCGGTCTAGGTTCCGACTGAGCGTTGATCTGCTACATTCCCCCCGGCATGAGGCCCTACCTGGACCTGCTCCGGCACATCCTCGATCACGGAGTCCGCAAGTCCGACCGCACCGGCACCGGCACGCTCGCGATCTTCGGCTACCAGATGCGCTTCGACCTGGCGCAGGGCTTCCCCCTGCTGACCACCAAGAAGGTGCACCTGCGCTCCATCCTCCACGAGCTGCTGTGGTTCCTCGCCGGCGATACCAACGTCGGCTACCTCCACGAGCGAGGCGTGACGATCTGGGACGAGTGGGCGGACGAGAACGGAAACCTCGGACCCGTCTACGGTGCGCAGTGGCGCTCCTGGCCCGTCCCCGGCGGCGGCTCGATCGACCAGATCGCCCGGGTGGTGGAGCAGATCCGTACGAACCCCGACTCGCGGCGCCACATCGTCAGCGCCTGGAACGTGGCGGACCTCGACGCCATGGCCCTCTCCCCCTGCCACGCCCTCTTCCAGTTCTGGGTGGCGGAGGGGCGGCTCTCCTGCCAGCTCTACCAGCGCAGCGCCGACGTCTTCCTCGGCGTGCCGTTCAACATCGCCTCCTACGCGCTGCTGACGATGATGGTGGCGCAGGTCTGCGACTACGCGCCCGGCGAGCTGGTGCACACGCTGGGCGACACCCACCTCTATCGCAACCACCTCGAGCAGGCGCGGCTGCAGCTCACCCGCGAGCCGCGACCGCTGCCGCGGATGCTGCTCGACCCGGCGCGCCGCGAGCTCGCGGAGTTCACCTTCGCCGACTTCACGCTCAGCGGCTACGACCCGTGGCCGGCGATCAAGGCACCGATCGCGGTATGAGGGTGTCGCTGATTGTGGCGGTAGCCGACAACGGGGTGATCGGCCGCGGCGGCGGGCTGCCCTGGCACCTGTCCGCGGACCTCCAGCGGTTCAAGCGGCTGACCATGGGCCACACCTTGATCGTCGGCCGCCGCACCTGGGAGTCGATCGGACGGGCACTGCCGGGACGGCGGATGCTGGTGGTGAGCGGCCAGCCGGCGGCGCTGGCGCTGCCGCCGGGGGTGCGCGGCATGGGCTCGCTCGAGGAGGCGCTGGCGGACGCCGCCGCGGCGGGCGACGAGGAGGTCTTCGTCGGCGGCGGCGCCGAGCTCTTCGCCGCCGCCCTGCCGCGAGCCGACCGGCTCTACCTCACCCAGGTGCATGCCGCGGTCGCCGGCGACACCCGGCTGCCGCCGCTCGACCTCGCCGGGTGGCGCGAGGTCGAGCGGGTGGAAGTGCCGGCTGACGACCGCAACGAGCACGCGACGACCTATCGCCTCCTCGACCGCGCGCGGTAGGCGCCCCAGCGCAGGGCCCGCGCTCAACGAGAGCGGTAGCGCAGCACGGGCGGGGACAAGCCCCGCCCTACACCAGAGTGGCTCGCT
>DASYTJ010000102.1:0-4300 GCA_036002325.1 Thermoanaerobaculia bacterium
CGCTCGGTACTCGATGACGATGTTCTGACCCTCCACATAGCCGCGTTCGCGTAGTCCTTGCCGGAAAGCGTCGAGGCTTATTCGCGTCTCGGGAGATTCAAGCGAACCGGTCACCAGGAAACCTATCCGTGCGACTTTCGCTGGTTGCTGCGCGCCGGCGGCGAGCGGCGCGGCGAGGACGCCGGCCAGCGCGCCGATGAACGCCCGCCGCGTGGTCATTGGATCACCTCGTCGGCGCGCTGTAGTAGCGACGGCGGGATTGTCAAGCCGAGCGCCTTGGCGGTCTTGAGGTTGATCACCAGCTCGAACTTGGTGGGCTGCTCGACGGGCAAGTCGGCGGGCCTGGCGCCCTTGAGGATCTTGTCCACGTAGGCCGCGGCGCGCCGGTACATATCCGCAAAGCTCGGCCCATAGGACAGGAGCCCCCCCGCCTCCACATCCGCCCTTTGAGTAAAGATCGACGGGAGCCGGCTCTTTGCCGCGAGGCTTACGAGCCGTGCCCGGTGGGGAATGAATACCGGGTCCGTCACGACGAACAGCGCTCCCACGCGCTCCTTGGCCATCGCCGCGAAGGCGCGGTCGAAGTCCCCGGGCCCGCGTGCCTCCACGAGCTGAAGCTCCAACCCCAGTGACCGCGCGGCAGCCTTGACGTTGCTGATGGTGAGCGGCTGGACGGGACCGTCCGGGTTCGAGAGGACGGCCACGCGCCGGACCTTGGGGACGACTTCCTTGAGCAGCGCCAGGTCTTTGCCGAAAATGTCCGTGCCGACGCTGTAGGCTACCCCTGTGACGTTCCCGCCCGGGCGCGCGAGGCTCGCGATGAGCCCGACCCCAACCGGTTCTGTAAGACTCACTCCGACTATGGGAACCGTGGCCGTGGCCTTCTTCGCTGCCAAGGCTCCAGGCGTCGGTGCCGCGACGATGACGTCCACCTTAAGCCGGACCAATTCGGCTGCGAGCTCGGGCAGCCGGTCGAAGCGGCCCTCCGCGGATCGATACTCGATGACGAGGTTCTGGCCCTCGACCCAACCGAGCTCGCGCAACCCTTGCCGGAACGCCTCGAGGACGCGGGGGTTAGCAGTGACCGAGCCGGCGGTGAGATAGCCTACCCGGTAGACCTTCGCCGCCTGCTGCGCGTCGGCGATCCGCGGCCCAGCAAGCAGGCCGCCGGCCAGCGCGCTGATGAACGCTCGCCGCGTGGTCACTGGATCACTTCGTCGGCGCGCAGCAGGAGCGACTGCGGGATCGTGAGGCCGAGGGCCTTCGCGGTCTTGAGGTTGACGAGGAGGTAGTACCGTGTCGGCTGCTCCACCGGCAGGTCGCCCGGTTTCGCGCCTTTGAGGATCTTGTCGACATAGACGGCCGCCCGCCGAAGGTTGTCGTCGAGGTCCGGCCCGTACGACATCAGCCCGCCGTCCCTGACCAGGAAGTCGAACTCGTACATGGCGGGAATGCGGCGCGCGGCGGCGAAGTCGATGATCCGCTTGCGATTGAGGATCGTGAGCGCGTCCGTCACGAGGAAGAACGCGTCGGGGCGATTCCGGGTCATTGCGGCGAACGCGGTGTCAAAGTCTTCGGGCTCGCGCACGCCCAGCGGCTGGACGGTTACGCGGAGGATGCGCGCCGCCCGCTCGACCTCCCGGTAGCGCAGGGTCATCGCGAGATCGTCGGCATTCCAGAGCACGGCGATGCGCGAGGCCTTCGGCACCGCCTCCTTGAGGAGCTCCAGCCGCTTCGCGCTCAGCTCCGCCGCCTGGTCGGTGATTCCGGTGATGTTGCCGCCGGGATGGGCGAGGCTGGAGATCAAGCCAGTGCCCACGGCGTCGCCGGCGCCGGCGATGACGATGGGGATGGTTGTGGTCGCCTGCCTGGCGGCCTCGGCGGCCGGCCCGCCCCTCGTGACGATCAGATCCACCTTGAGGCCGACGAGCTCGGCCGCCAGCCCGGGAAGCCGCTCGCGCTTGGCTTCGGCCCAGCGGCCCACGTAGGTCACGTTCTTCCCCTCGACGTAGCCGAGAGCCTGGAGCGCCTGCCGCAGCGCAGCCGGCGGGGCGCCGTCCGGCGTGCGCGCGCCGCCCGCGAGAAAGCCGATGCGCCACACCTTTGCCGCCTGCTGCGCGCCGGCCGAAAGGGGCGCGAGGACGCCGCCGGCCAGCGCGCCGATGAAGGCCCGCCGCGTCGTCACTGGATCACCTCGTCCGCCCGCTGCAGCAGCGACTGTGGGATCGTGAGCCCGAGCGTCTTCGCGGTTTTGAGGTTGATCACCAGCTCGAACTTGGTGGGCTGCTCGACCGGAAGGTCGGCGGGCTTGGCGCCCTTGAGGATCTTGTCCACGAAGCTCGCTGCACGGTGGTACAGGTGCGGGTAGCTCACTCCGTAGCCGATCAAACCCAGGGCATCTACAAACTCCCGAGCGCCATAGATCGCTGGGAGCCGATTCTTTGCGGCGAGGTCAACGATAGATCGACGATTCGCCCACGTGAGAGCATCTAGTCCCACCACCAGCGCGCCGGCACGCTGCTTGGTCGCGGCATCGAATGCCCGTCCGTAGTCGCCCGGCCTTCGTACGTAGAGAAGCTGGAGTTGGACTCTCAAGGATGACGCGGCGATCTCTGTCTCCTTCCACTGAAGCGCGTCAATCGGGTTGCTCATATTGAAGAGACCCACGATTCGTGAGACCCCCGGGATCACCTCTCTGAGCAGCTCCAGCCGTTTGCCGCTTACCTCGCCGACAATTGCGCTTAGCCCTGTGACATTCTCGCCCGGGCGTGCGAGGCTCGCGACGACGCCGGACAAAACAGGGTCGCCACTCGCCGCCATCACTACTGGAATCGTTCGTGTGTCTTAGCCGCCAAGACCGCCGGGGTCCCCCCGTCAGGATCACATCGACCTTCAGGCGAACCAGCTCGGCCGCCAAGTCCGGGAACCGCTCGCTGCGGCCGTCAGCCGATCGGTACTCGACCACGAAGTTCTGCCCCTCGACGTACCCGAGTTCTCGTAGCCCTTGGCGGAATGCGTCGAGGTTGGCCACGTTCGACGCCATCGACGTCGGCTCGAGCACGCCGATGCGAGTAACTTTCCCCGCCGGCTGCGCCTCTGCGGCCAGGGGCGCGGCGAGGAGACCGCCGGCCAGCGTGCCGAGGAATCTCCGCCGCGTGGTCACTGGACTATCTCGTCGGCGCGCTGGAGCAGCGACGGCGGGATCGTCAGCCCGAGCGCCTTGGCGGTCTTGAGGTTGATGACCAGCTCGAACTTGGTCGGCTGCTCCACGGGCAGGTCGGCGGGCTTGGCGCCCTTGAGGATCTTGTCCACGTAGGTCGCGGCGCGCCGCCACATGACGGGCACGCTCGCTCCATAGGCCATGAGGCCGCCCGCCTCCGCGTCTTCCCTGAACCCGTACACTGCCGGAAGCCGGCTCTTCGCAGCGAGGGCTACGATCTGCGTTCGCTGCAAAAAGAAGTACGTGTCCCGCAGGACGAGGATGCCGCCTACCCGCTGGCTGCGCATCGTCGCGAAGGCCGCATCGATCTCGGCGGGGGTGCGCGCCTGCACGATGAGAAGCTGCAGCCCGAGGATCCTGGCCGCTCCCTCCGCCTGTCGCAACGTCTGGGTGTTGACGGGGGTGCTCTGGCCCTGGAGGACGGCCACCCGGGAGACCTTGGGGGCCACCTCTTTGAGCAGCTCCAAGTGCTTGCCCACTACCTCCGAAGACATGATGGCCAGCCCGGTGATGTTGCCGCCGGGCTGCGCAAGGCTGGCGACGAGGCCCGAGGCGACCGGGTCGATTGCGGAGGTGAAGACGATAGGGATCGAGCTGGTCGCCTGCTTGGCGGCCGGCGCAGCGGGCGGAGCCGTGGTAACGATGACGTCCACCTTCAGCCGCACAAGCTCGGCGGCGAGCGCAGGCAGCCTCTCGGGCCGGCCCTCCGCGAAGCGGTACTCGCTGGCGATGCTCTGGCCTTCCACATAACCCAGCTCACGCAGCCCTTGCCGGAAGGCCTCGAGGTAGGGCGCGCTAATGGCAGGCGTCTGAGACAAGAGGAAACCGATCCGGGGAACCTTCGCCGGCGCCTGAGCCTCGGCCGCGAGCGGCACGGCGAGGAGAAAGACGGCCAGCGTGCCGATGAAGGTTCGCCGCGTGGTCACCGAAGCACCTCTCCCCCTCACCCTGCCCTTATATGATGGAACCGCAGCATCGAGCAGCGGCGGTAGAGTTCACGGTGCCCGTGGGACGAGGACCCCACCCTGCCGATCCCGTGGAGGATCTGGGAGAGACTGTCCCGCTCGCGAGGCGAACGGA
>DASYTJ010000103.1:0-25241 GCA_036002325.1 Thermoanaerobaculia bacterium
GAAGGCGTGAATGACGTAGTGGAGAATCCCCGGGTGATCAGGATGCTTCGGCAGCAACCCGTTCAGGATCTGCGCCGCCTGCTTCTGGTTGGCGTACGTCCTGTCGGTCGGCGGCGCCGTGCCGAGGAGAGCCAGCGCGCGGAAGATGGCCGCTTCGTCATCGTCAGGGAGCGCTGCGGCGAGCTTCTCCATCTCCGCCTTGTAGGCCAGCGCCCGGGTGCGGTGGTCGAGCTTGTCGGAATCTCGATAGAAGGCGCCGATGGCCGCGATGTAGCCCTGCTCGCGCTCGCTGCGGGCCCCGATCTTGACAGCTGTCTCGGCGGCCGTCCGCCCCGCGGCGAGATCCGCGGGCGTCGGCGGCGCCCAGATCGGGTGGTAGTAGGTCATGGCCACGCCCCAATACGCCATGCCGCACGCCGGATCCTGCTTCACCACCGCGGTGAACGCGTCCCGCGCCATTTCGTAGCCGAACGAGTGGAGGAGGGCTACCGCCCGGTTAAAGGCGGTCTGGACCTCGGGCTTGCAAGTCACGGGGAAGTTGACCTGGCCCAGGACCTCTGCCGCGGCGTGGTGGTGCTCATGGGACTCCTCCTGCGCGGCCAAGGGCACGATCGCCAGCCAGCTCATGAGGGCCATCGCGGTGAGCGTTTGCCGTTTCATGGGGTTGCCTCCTCGGTAACTGCGAGTTCTCTCTTTTCCGCGCGCCCCTGCCAATCGGCGGTCATCGCCGGCGGGAGATCCCGCCATGCGAACCAGTCCGGCCAAGCGCGCGCCAGGGGCCACGGACCTTCCGTCCGAATCCTTCCAGCCCGAATTTCACCGTCCAACGGGAGTTGACGGAGCCAGACGAGGTACAGGCTCTCGATGGCCGCCGTGATCACCAGGTCCGGTTCGGGTCCCGGAGGCTTCAAGCAGACCGAGGCCTTGCGCCCCTCGATCACCAGCCAGACGCGTTCCCGCCGGCAGCCGTAGAAGCGAAACTCGACCACCGTCCGGCCCTCCGGCACGCGATCCGGACGGAGCCGGCGGTGCATGGCCCACACCAGCCGAGCGGGATCGAGCTGTTCCGGGCGGGGCTCTCGCAGGGCCCATCGCGCGCCCCAGTGGCTGAAGGTCGCCAGCACGCCTTCGAGCTCGCGGCCGGCGGGAGTCATTTCATAGCGGCAGCCCGGCGTCTCCTCGACGCGGACCACGACGCCCTCGCGCTGGAGGAGCCGCAGCCGCTGCGCGAGCACCGAGCGGGAGATGCCGGGGAGCCCGCGCTGCAGCTCGTTGAAGCGGACGCTGCCAGCGAGCAGCTCACGGACGATCAGGAGCGTCCAGCGGTCTCCGAGGACCTCCGCCGCCATGGCGATGGGGCAGTACTGGTGGTAGCTGCGCATGACGGTCCATGATCCTCTCCTGGGGAGGACATGACAAGTTCTGATTTCGAACTGGATCGGGGAAGGGAGATTTGGTGCAGCCAGGAGGAGTCGAACCCCCAACCTACAGATCCGTAGTCTGTCGCTCTATCCAGTTGAGCTATGGCTGCACGTTCCGGACGTGCGGAAGGCGAATTGTAGGGCAGGCAGCCTTGAGCCGCAACCCCTTGCTCTCTAACGCAGAACGGCGGAACCTCATTCCGGAATGGCGCAGCCAGGAGGACTCGAACCCCCAACCCGCAGATCCGAAGTCTGCCGCTCTATCCATTGAGCTATGGCTGCACGAACCGATTCTAAGGCACTGGCGCCGGATTCGGCCTCTCTGCCGAGAGCGAACCCAAGAGGTACTGCCATGAAATCCCTCGGGTTTCGCCACGAAACCACTGTGGTTTTGACGCGGCACCCCTGTAACACTGACGCGACAGCACTGGAGAGCCGAGGCAAAACTCCTGGGGAACTGACGCGAAATATCCGTCTGCCGACGCGACGCCACTGTGGTTCTGACGCGATATCACTGGGTCACCGGCGCTACATCACTGTGGCATTGACGCGATGTCACTGTGGTTTTGACGCGACACCCTGTGGTACTGACACGAAGCGCCAGTAGTTTTGCTGCAAAACCACTGTGGCCCTGTCACGAAAACACTGTGGTTTTGACGCGACACCCTAGGGATTATGAGGAGACCAACGAAGTGCAGCAACCGCCGGGCCGTCTCTATTCGATCAGACCAATCATGGGCGAGGAGGCGGAAGCGTAGAGCTTTCGCGGGATGCGACCCGCATGGGCGGCCAACCAGCCGGCTTCGACGGCCAGTTTCATGGCCCTCGCCATGCGGACGGGGTCTTTCGCTTCCGCCACGGCGGTGTTCATCAGCACGCCATGAGCGCCGAGCTCCATGGCGATCGCCGCGTCGCTCGCCGTGCCGACTCCTGCGTCGACGATCACCGGCACCTTCGCTTGCTCCAGGATGATCCGCAGATTGGCTGGGTTGCGGATGCCCATGCCCGAGCCGATGGGCGCGCCGAGCGGCATCACCGCCGCCGCTCCCAGCTCCTCCAGCTTGCGGCAGACCACCGGGTCGTCGTTGGTATAGGGGAGGACCGTGAACCCTTCGGCCACCAGCCGCTCGGTCGCCTTGAGCAGCTCGCCATTGTCGGGGAAGAGGGTCTTCTTGTCGCCGATCACCTCGAGCTTCACCCAGTCCCAGCCGCCGAGCTCGCGGGCCAGGCGGGCGGTGCGGATGGCCTCGTCGGCGGTGTAGCAGCCGGCGGTGTTCGGCAGCAGGAGGTAGCGGTCGGGATCGACGAAGTCGAGGAGCGAACCCTGCCCCCGCTCGTCCAGATTGACGCGGCGCAGCGCGACCGTGACGACCTCGGTGCCGGAGGCCTCCAGGGCAGCGGCCATGGTGCGGAAATCGGGATATTTCCCCGTGCCAAGGAAGAGTCGCGAGCGGAAGGTGCGGCCGGCGATGGTGAGCGGCTCGACATCGGCCGTGGCGATGGGCTCGGTGAGGATGACAGTCATGGGAAGCCTCCGGAGGGATTCTAGCGCAGGCCCTCACTTCGCCGGCCCTCTCGGCGAGGGATCGGAGCTGGGGGGAGGGCCCTCGGCAGGATCCCGTTCTGGCGCAGCCGCCGGACGTGCACCGTGTCCGGCAGCTCTCCCCACTCGTGGATGCCAGCGGCCACCTCCGGCGTGAGCAGCCCCAAAGCCTGTGCGAGAACCGGATCGAACGGCATGATGCGGCCGGCGCGCTTTGCGTCTCCCATCGCCAGCCAGCGGTTGAAATAGGTGCGGGTCCGCTCGCGCCGCGGGCTGGCCTGGCGCTCGTGGCGCAGCGCCATGAAACCCTCCACCGTCACCAGCAGGACGACTGCCGCCGCGACGCTCGCCAGGAGCCTCGACCTCCGGTCCGGCCGCGCCAGTCCGAGACCGCAGGCGATGGCGAAGAGGAGGAGGCAGAGCGCCAGAGTAGCGAGATAGAAGCGGGAGGACGGATAGAAATAGAGCGAGAAGACCGCGATGTGCTCCACCGCCCAGAGAAGGAGGGCCCAGCCGACCCAGGGCGCCACGTCTTGGTGGCGCCGCCTCGCAACGACGAGCATCGGGATCGCCGCGAGCCAACCCAGAATCGGCCAGAAGAGGCCGAGGTACTGGCGGGATCCCATCCCCGGAAGTCCGAGCAGCACCCGCGCGGCGAGCGCCAGATGCGACTGCGGCTCGCCATGGGCGCCCAGGCGGAACCTCAGGTCAGGCTGGAGGGCGAAACGGAGGTCGAAGGCGCGGGACAGCTCGTTGAAGCGCCGGGGGATCCAGAAGTCATACCCGGACCACTCCAGCGGCGGCCAGCCGGAACGGATCATCACCAGCACCGTCAGCGCCGGGAAGACCGCCAGGCCGGCCAGCCAGGGGAGGCTCCGCCGCACGGCGGCTCGGACTCCGAAACGGCGAACGCACCCCAGAAGAAAGGCGAGTATCGGCAGAATCAGCAAGGCCGCCGTGATCGAGCGCATGGCGGCGGCGAGGCCGCAGGCGAGGCCCCCCGCGGCCAGCGGCCAGGAGTTACGCCCCTCCTTCCGCAGCAACCCGGCGCCCGTGAAGCCGAGGCCGGCGGCGCTCACCAAAGCGGTCGGCTCGTCGCTCATCAGCATCTGGCCGAGATCGACCGCGATCGGAGCCAGCGCCCAGACGCACCCCGCCAGGAGTCCCGCCAGGAGAGGCGCTGCCCCAGGGCGGTCCTTCGGAGCGGACAGCTCCTCTGTGGCCCGAGCCGCCAGGAAGGCGAGGAACCAGGCGAGGGCGGCGCCGAAGAGAGCGGTAATTCGCCATAGGTGCGGCCCTGGAACACCGAATCGGACGGCGACGGCGATCAGCATCGGCCAGCCGGGCGGATAGCGCGGCCGCACGCGATAAGGCCCGATCTGCAGATAGACCTCCCCGGAGCGAGCCAGCGCCTGCGCCGCGGCGCCGTACTCGACGGCATCGGGCCGCGGATGGAACAAGGAACCCTTGCGCTCCGCGGGCCCGCTCCAGCGCGTCCAGATCGCCAGCGGCACGACGACGGCGGCCAGGAGGAGGGAGCGTTTCCAATTCATGGGGATCTTGCCGAGGGAAGCGACGTCCCCTTCGAGACCTCACCCCCTGACCCCCTCTCCAGCGAAGCTGGAGAGGGGGGACGATCAGCAGGGGATATTGCCTGATATCCAAAGAGATTGACAGGGACCAGAGTTCCCCCTCTCCAGCTCCGCTGGAGAGGGGGTCGGGGGGTGAGGTTTCGAAGGGCAGATCCTCCCAGCGGGCTAGACCCCCTGGAGCGCCTCCGCCAGCACGGTCTCGGCCACCCGCTCGTGGCCCTGGATCAGGATCCGGTTCCGCTCGTCGACGAACACCAGCGCCGGCTGGTGGGACCGGCAGTCCGCGTCCTCGTAGTCGGCGTAGGTCGCCAGGATCACGACGTCGCCGGTCGTGGCCTTGTGCGCGGCAGCGCCGTTGATCACGATCTCGCCCCCGCCCGGCGTGCCGGGGATGGCGTAGGTGGCAAACCGCTCGCCGTTCGTGCAGTTGTAGATCTCCACCCGCTCGAACGGCACGAGGTCTGCCGCCTCCATGAGCAGTGGATCGACGGTGACCGAGCCCTGGTAGTGGAGGTTGGCGTCCGTCACCGTGGCCCGGTGAATCTTCGATTTGAGAAGCGTGCGCTTCATGGCTATGTGTTCTCCTCGACGGTCAGTCGAAGGTTGTCGATCAATCTCGTCCCCCCGACCCGCACGGCCAGAGGGAGAACCAGCCGGCCTTGCAACGTGTCGACCGGCCGGAAGCTTTCCGCGTCCACCACCTCGGCGTACTCGACGCGCGCGAGAGGCTCCGCGTTCAGCAAGTCCAACATGCGCCGCCGTACGGCGGCGCCCGAGCGCTCGCCCCCCGCCACTGCCTCTTCGGCGGCGCGGAGGGACCGGTGGAGCACCGCGGCGGCCCGGCGCTCCTCGGGTGAGAGATAGGCGTTGCGGGAAGACATCGCGAGCCCGTCGGTCTCACGCACGGTCGGGCCCCCGACGATCTCGACCGGCAGATGGAGGTCGCGCACCATCTGCCGGACGACCGCGAGCTGCTGCGCGTCCTTCTCGCCGAAGACCGCGACGTCGGCCCGCACCAGGTTGAAGAGGATGCAGACCACCGTCGCCACACCGCGGAAGTGGCCGGGGCGAAATGCTCCTTCCAGGCCTTCGGCCGCGCCGGCCGGCTCGACGAAAGTGGCGTGGCCGGAGGGGTAGATCGTCGCCACGTCCGGCAGGAAGAGGAGGTCGCAGCCGGCGGCTTCGAGCATGCCGGCGTCCTTCTCCGGCTGGCGGGGATAGCGGTTGAAGTCCTCGCTCGGTCCGAACTGGGCCGGATTGACGAACACCGAGGCGACCACTCGGCCGGCCCGCTCGCGCGCGAGGCGCACGAGGGACAGATGCCCCTCGTGCAGGGCTCCCATGGTCGGCACGAAGCCGATCCTTTCCCCCGCCTCCCGCCAGGCGTCGACGTGGCGGCGGAGGTCGTCCTTGCTCCGGGCGGTGATCATCACCCGTAGAGCTTGGCCGGCTCTTCCGGCCGCGGAGCGACGCCCCCGCCGTAGCTCTCCTCGGGCGCGGGGAACCGGCCCTCGCGCACGTCCTCGGCGAAGCGGGCGATCGCCTCGCGCGAGAGCTTGCCCACTTCGGCGTAGCGCCGCACGAAACGCGGCGCGATGCGCTCCTCCATGCCGAGGAGATCGTGGTAGACCAGCACCTGGCCGGTGCACTCCGCGCCGGCGCCGATGCCGATGGTCGGAATGGAGAGGCGCTGCGTGACCTCGGCGGCCAGGCCGGAGGGCACGCATTCGAGCACTAGCGAGAAGGCGCCGGCCGTCTCGACCGCTTCGGCCGCCTCCAGGATGAAGCGGCGCGCCGCCTCGTCCCGTCCCTGGACCTTGAAGCCGCCGAGGCGGTGCAGAGACTGCGGCGTCAAGCCCAGATGGGCCATCACCGGCACCTCGGCCGCCGTCATGGCGGCGATCAGCTCGGGGCGGGCGCCCTCGATCTTCACCGCCTGGGCCCCGGTTTCCTTGACGAATCGAATGGCGTTGGCCACCGCCTGTTCGGTTCCCAGGTGGAACGAGCCGAACGGCATGTCCGCCACCAGCAGGGCGCGCTTGACGCCCCGCCGGACCGCCTTCGTGTGGTGGATCATCTCTTCCATGGTGACCGACAGGGTGTCGGGGTGTCCGAGCACCACCATGGCGAGCGAGTCGCCCACCAGGACGATGTCCACCCCGGCCGCGTCGGCCGCGCGCCCTTGAGGAAAGTCGTAAGCGGTGACCATCACCAGACGGTCGCCGCGCCCGGGTGCCGCCGCCACCCAGGGAACCGTGACGCTCTTCGGCTCTTGAGCCATGTCAAGCTCCTTTCGGTTCAGAAACGTGAAAAGCCCTTCCGCGCGCGGAGACGGAAGGGCCTTAGGCGGGCCCGCGGGTTCGCGGCGGTCCGTGCGGTGGTTGGAGGTGGCTGTCCCCGCCGGGGGATCAGGCCCTCGCTCGCCGGCGCCGCGCCGCAGGGGGCGCTGTGCAATCCGTCTCGGTCCCGCTCAGCGGGATCCAAGCGGCTGGAAGTATTCGGTCCCCTTGATGGGCTTCGACAGCCGGTGCAGCAGCTCGTCGAAGTCCTCGGGCCGCTGGGGGAAGTCGAGATGCCTCGTGTCCACCACCAGCAGCGGAGACCGGCTGTAGTAATGATAGTAGTGATTGTAGGCGTCGATCAACTCCGTCATGTATTCCTGGGCGAGCGTCTTCTCGTAGGGGCGCGCCCGCCGGCGGATCCGCTCCATGCAGGTGTCGAGGTCGGCCACCAGGTGGATGACGAGATCCGGCACCGGCACCTGGGGCTCGAGCAGGGCGTAGAGCTTGTCGAACAGCATCAGCTCGTCGTCGGAGAGGTTCAGGTAGGCGAAGATGCGGTTCTTCCAGAAGGTGTAGTCCGAGACGAGCACGCGGTCGAACAGCTCGCGCTGCGAGATGTCCTGCTGCTGCTTGTAGCGCGAGAGGAGGAAGTACAGCTCGGTCTGAAAGGCGGCGCCGGGGCGGTCCTGGTAGAAGTCGCCGAGGAAGGGGTTCCCCGCGTCTTCCAGGATCTTCACCCCTTCGTAGCGGCGGGCCAGCATCTCCACCAGGGTGGTCTTGCCGACGCCGATGGGGCCGTCGACCGCCACGTAGTGGAAACCGAGCTCTTCGGGCTTCAATGGGCGAGGGCCGCGGCGGTCTCGGCCGCGCGGGCGACCGGCGCGACCGGGTTGTAGAGCGTATCGCGCTCCACCGGCTCGAAGCCCGCCTCGCGCACGATCCGCTCCAGCTCGGACCGCGTGAGCTGCTGCGAGGTGCCGGCGCCGGCCATGTGGTAGATCTTCTCCTCCACGACGGTGCCGTCCATGTCGTCGGCGCCGAAGCGCAGGGCCACCTGGGCGAGCTTGGGTGTGATCATCACCCAATAGGCCTTGATGTGCGGGATGTTGTCCAGCACCAGCCGTGCGGTGGCGATATGGCGCAGGTCGTCCATCCCGGTGGTGTGGTACTTGAGCCCCATGTAGTTGTTCTCGGGGTGGTAGGCGAGGGGGATGAAGGCGTTGAAGCCGCCGGTCTCGTCCTGCAGGCCGCGCAGACGCAGCAGGTGGTCCACCTTGTGCTCCGGCCGCTCGACGTGGCCGTAGAGCATGGTGCAGTTGCTCTTGATGCCCATCTTGTGAGCGATGCGATGGACCTCGATCCACTCGCCGGCGTCCAGCTTGCCGTCGCAGATCACCTCCCGCACCTCCGGATGGAAGATCTCGGCGCCGCCGCCGGGGAGGGACCCGAGGCCGGCGTCGCGCAGCCGGGTAAGGACCTCCTCGATCGACAGCTTCTCGCGTTTGGCGAACCAGCCGATCTCGATGGCGGTGAAGGCCTTCAGGTGCGCGTTGGGGAAGCGCTGCTTCAGGCCGCGGAGCATCTCCAGATACCAGTCGAGGGAGAGGTCCGGGTGCAGGCCGCCGACAATATGGAACTCGGTGACCCGGTTGCCGCCCTGATCGGCCGCGTGGGCGTAGACGTCCTCGTGGCTCATCTCCCAGGCGTGCTCCTCGCCGGGAAGGGCCGCGAAGCTGCAGAACTTGCAGTTGTAGGTATAGACGCAGACGTTCGTCGGGTTGATGTGCCGGTTGATGTTGAAGTAGGTGACGTTGCCGTGGAGGCGCCGGCGGACCGCGTCGGCCAGCGAGCCGAGCGGCAGGAGGTGCGGCGTGGTCAGGCACGTCAGGGCGTCGGCCTCGTCGAGCCGGACGCCGTCGCGCACCTTGGCGGCGATCTCTCGCAAGGGCGCCGGGAAGGTGCCTGGCTGGATGGCGGAGAGGGTCTCAGTGGCCACGAGAGGAGTATATCTGATCCCGTTCAGGGCTCTGGACCGAGGATGATACGCTCGCCTGCCCCGTCGGAGGAGCGGAATGCGTCAGCATCGGACAACCCTCTTTGCGATCTGGATGGCTCTCTCCCTGTTGATTCCTTCGAGCTCCCGCGCCGCAGACGCTGCGCGCGTCCTGGTGCTGCGGCCGGGAGCGCTGCTCGACGTTGAGGCCGGCCGCCGGCTGCAGGGCAAGCTGGTCGTCGTGCGCGGCGACCGCATCGAGGCCATCCGCGACCTGAAGGATCCCCTCCCCCCGGAGGCCGAGGTGATCGACCTCCCCGGTGCGACCCTGCTGCCGGGGCTCATCGACGCCCACGTCCACCTCGCCTGGGCCGGATCCGGAGCGGCAGGGCGGCTTGCCGGCAGCGATGAAGCGCGCGCCACTCTCGACGCGGGGTTCACCACGGTGCGCAATCTGGGGTCGACGGGCTGGACCGACCTCGCCCTCCGCGATGCCATCGACCGTGGTCAGGTCCCCGGTCCCCGGATGCTGATCGCCGGTCCGGCCCTGGGGCTGAAGGGGGGCGTCTGCGATACGGTGTTCCAGGGGGAGGGCGCGGTCGCCTCGGCCGAGGAGGCGGTCGCCAAGGTGCGGGAGTTGATCGGCCGGGGCGTCGACGTCATCAAGCTCTGCGCCGGCGGGGGCGTGGTGCCCTCGACCGCGGACGCCGAGGCGGTCGAGCTCTCCGAGGAGCAGATCCGCGCCATCGTCGCGGAAGCCCACCGGCTGGGGCGGAAGGTGGCGGCTCACGCTCAAGGGCCGCGGGCCATCGCGAACGCCGTTCGCGCCGGAGTCGATTCGATCGAGCATGGCTCGCTCGTCGACGAAGCCGGGGCCAGACTGATGAAGGACCGCGGCGTCTTCCTGGTGCCGACCCTCTACCGGCTGGACTACGTCTATGAGCAGGCGCGCGCCAGCGGTGCTCCGGCCGAGCAGCTCCGGAAGAGAGCGGAAGGGCGGGACACCGTTCAACAGCGCCAGCGGGCCGCGGTCGCCTTGGGCGTTCCCGTCGCGTTCGGCACCGATGCCACCGTCATCCCTCACGGCACCAATGCCAAAGAGTTTGGAGCCCTGGCAGGGCTCGGCATGACGCCGGCGGAAGCGCTGCGCTGCGCCACCGTCAACGCGGCGAAGCTCCTGGGCTGGAACGACCGGATCGGCGTCATCCGCTCCGGATACCTTGCGGACCTCATCGCCGTCGATGGCGATCCGCTGCAGGACCTCACAGCCCTGCAGCGGGTTCGCTTCGTGATGAAAGGCGGAGTCGTTTACCGCCGCAATCCTGGGAAGACGGCGGACGTCAAGTCAGCAGATCCACCGCCGTCGCCGCGAAAAGCCACACCGACAGCGCCCCGTTGGCCGTGAAGAAGGCGGCGTTGAGGCGCGACAGGTTCCCCGGCCGCACCACCCAGTGCTGGTACGCGATGAGCACGAGGCAGCCGGCCCAGCCGACCCAGTAGCCGGCGCCGAGCCCGAGCGGATAGGTCCGGGGCAGCAGAGCCAGCAGAGCGAGCGTCGCGGTGTGGAGCACGGCCGAGATCCAGAGCGCGCCGACGACCCCGAAGCGCGCCGGCACCGAGAACAGCCCGGTCCGGCGGTCGAAGTCGAGGTCCTGAAGCGCGTAGAGCACGTCGAACCCTGCCACCCAGGTCAGCACCGCTCCCGCCAGCACCAGCGGAGTCGGCTGCACGTCGCCCCGCACCGCGATCCAGGCTCCCAGCGGTGCTCCGGCGAGGGAGAGCCCGAGGATCAGATGGGAGCCCCAGGTGAAGCGCTTGGTATAGGAGTAGAGGAAGAGGATGGCGAGTGCCAGCGGCGAGAGGGCCAGAGCCAGCGGGTTGAGCTGCCAGGCGGCGAGGACCAGCAATGCGGCGCTCACCGCCACGAACGCGGCCACGGCTTCCGGCGTCACCAGCCCCGCCGGCAGCGCCCGGGCGGCCGTCCGAGGATTCGCGGCATCAATGTGTCGGTCCACCAGCCGGTTGAACCCCATCGCGGCGCTCCGCGCGCCAACCATGGCGACGACGATCCAGCCGACCTTCCACCACGACGGCCATCCCTCCGAGGCGAGCAGCATGCCGAGGAAAGCGAAGGGCAAGGCGAACAACGTATGCTCGATCTTGATCATCTCGAACACGGTCGAGAGGGTACGGAAAGGGCGCATGGGCACACCTATTCTATAGGGGCTGAGGCCGCCCGGCGCGTGCGCCGGGCGAGCCCTGGGGAACGCGCGTCAGCGAGCACGCACGCTGAGCATCTTGAGCGGCTGGAAGCTGTAGTTCTCGATATCGACAGTGCCGGCCGTGAGACTCACCTTGGCGGCGGCGAACATCTGGCCTTCGCCCTTGCCGTCCTTGCCAAGCTTGAGCTCGATGTAGCTGAACGGATAATCGAGGCTGCGCTCGCTGTTGCGGAGCTCCCGGAAGGAGATCGGGCGATCCATCATGATGCGGACGACGCGACCCGTGTCCGAAGGTTTCGAGCGGGCCACCGCGATCGGATATCCGAGGCCGCTGCCGACCCGGATGTACCCCTTCTCGAGGTCCCATAGAGCGTCGCGCAGCGCGTCGGGACCCTTGTTGGCGAGGATGCCGGAGAGCTTCTGGACCTCGGCGTCTGTCGAATACCGGTCGATATGGATCAGGATGGGAGTCGTGGTAGGACGCCCCTCCGGATTCACCAGGGTCGCCGTAAACTGCTCGGCTCGAGCCTGCCCTGCGGCGGCCGCCGAGATCGCGAGCGCGAGGGCGGCGGCGCGCCATCCACTGAGAAGTCGTTGCGAGTTTCTGTGGTCGTTCATACGAACACCCCCTTCACACCAGCGGTACCAAGCAAAGGCTGCACCAGGGCGGTATTCCCCAGGTTCGCCGGCAATAGATCGCGACGCGAGACTGCCTTTTCGTTATACAATCCTATGCATGAAGTTGCGGCGCAATCTCCTCGCCGATGCCGGAGGCAGGGCGGCCGCGGGATGAGCGCAGGTCCTGTGGCGTCCATGACTTCCCCCAGCCACAAGACGAGAGGCGCGGATCATGAAATCGTGATCCTCTCCCACCTCGTGCAGATGGTGAAGGCCGTCCGCAAGCTCCGCGACGAGGACATCGCAAAGAAGCTCGGGGTGAGCGTCGGCATGGCAGCGCAGATGCTCTCCGAGAGTGCCAGATTGACCTTCGAGCAGCTCCGCCAGCTCTTTCTCGCCGTCGGCATGGTCACCGATGGGGTCTTCGAGATCTATCCGGGGCAGCCGGAGAAAACCGTCCTCGCTCCCATGGGCTTCGGCAACGCCATCGACCAGGGCCTGCAGATCCTGAACGAAGAGGGTGCGGAGGAAGAGGCGGCGGAAGCGGCGGGCACGTGAGGCCCGCCGCTACGATTCGTAGAAGGGCTCCTTCAGTTATGCGGCGGTCTGTAGCCGTCGTAACGGTCGCGGCCGTAGCCGTCATAGCGATCGTGGCCGTAGCGGTCCCGCCCTGAATAACCCCGGCCATAGCCGCTCCGTCCGTAATACCGGCCCAGCTCGTTCATCAAGTCATAGATGCGGTCCATGCCGCGGTCGACGTAGGGCCGGGGCTGGATGTAGCGCAGGGAATCGGAGAGGTTGAAGAAGGCCTCCTCCAGCCGCGCGAAGCTGTCGTCGCGGTGGCCCCGATTCCGCCCATAGCCGCGGTCGTCCCGATAGCCGCGGTCGTCCCGATAGCCGCCGTTGCCACGATAGCCGTAGCCGTCCTGATAGCCACGGCCTTCGATCTGGCGGTGGAGCCGGGCGGCCTGCTCGTTGAGCTCGTGCAGGTCGGAGGCCACACGGGCCTCGTCGCGATTCGGCCGGCGATTGTTGCGCTCGAACTGGCGGTGGATATAGGTGGCGGTATCCTCCAGCTCGTGAGCCAGCGCCGCGACGCGGTCAAGCTGGCCGGAGTTGGGATAGGAATTGCGGTAGCGGTCCTGAGACGGGTACTCCCTGCCCTGAGCCTGAAGCGCGGGCGCGAGAGAAAGAGCCAGAAGGACGGCAGTGAGCACAGTGCTGCGTTTCATTTGGGTGTCTCTCCTTGTATGACGCAGATCTCCAAAGGCAAGCCGGATGCCAGGGGAGGCTTGACTGAAAACAAAGAAGTTACCGGGATCTAGCGCCGCGGCCGGGCTGCGGAGCGTCCTCCAATGGGGACGCTCCGCACGTCATCTTCATGCCGCTTCGCCCAGCCGGGCGTCTGGCGCCGCGGCCGCGCCGCGCATCTCGGTGCGCCGCTTCCAGATCTTGTAGATCGCCGGATAGACCAGCAGCTCGAGGAGGAACGAGGTCACCAGACCGCCGATCATCGGCGCGGCGATGCGCTTCATCACGTCGGCGCCGGCCGAGGTGGACCACAGGATGGGCAGCAGACCCATGAAGGCGGCGCTGACGGTCATCATCTTCGGCCGCGCGCGCTTGACCGCGCCATGGATGATCGCCTCGTCGAGGTCCGCCAGCGTCCTGAGCCGCCCCTCGCGCTTCGCCTCGTCGTAGGCGAGGTCGAGGAAGAGGAGCATGAAGACGCCGGTCTCGGCGTCGAGCCCGAGAAGGGCGATCATCCCCACCCAGGCGGCGATCGAGACGTTGTAGCCGAGGATGTGGAACAGCCAGATGGCGCCCACCGCCGAGAACGGCACGGCGAGCATCACCACCATGGCCTTGAAGGGCGACCGGGTGTTGGCGTAGAGCAGCACGAAGATCAGCGCCAGGGTGATCGGCACCACCACCTTGAGGCGCTGGCGCACCCGCACCATGTTCTCGTACTGGCCGCTCCACTGCAGCGAGTAGCCGGCCGGCAGGGTGAGCTTGCGACGCACCACTTCCTTCGCTTCCTCGACGTAGCCGCCGATGTCGCGGCCGGCGACGTCGACGTAGACGTAGCCGGCGAGGAAGCCGTTCTCGTCGCGCAGCATGGCCGGACCGCGGACGACCTCAATATCGGCGATCATGGCCAGGGGCACCTGCGCGCCGGTGGGGGAGGCGACGAGGACGCGGGCGAGCCGGTCCGGCTCGTCGCGCAACTCGCGGGGGTAGCGCACGTTGACCGGATAGCGCTCGCGCCCCTCGATCGTGGTGGTGACGTTCTCGCCGCCGATGGCGGTGCCGATCACCCTCTGCATCTGCTCGATCGTCAATCCGTAGCGGGCGAGCTGGTCGCGCCGGGGCACGATGTCCACGAAGTAGCCGCCGGCGACCCGTTCGGCATAGACGCTGCGGGTGCCGGGGATGTCGCGCAGCAGGGCCTCCAGTCGCTCGCCCGTGCGCTCGATCTCCGCCAGGTCGCTGCCGAAGACCTTGACGCCGATCGGCGTGCGCACGCCCGTCGACAGCATGTCGATGCGGTTCTTGATCGGCATCGTCCAGGCGTTGGTGACGCCCGGGATGCGCAACGCCCGGTCCATCTCGTCGACCAGCTCCTCCATCGCGATGTGGTCGGGCCAGAACGGCCGGAAAGCCGGCTTCATCCACTCGGGACTCCAGGACGAGTACCAGCGCGCCTTCGGCCGCCACTCGCTATCGGGTTTCAAGATGACAGTGGTCTCGAACATCGAGAGCGGCGCCGGATCGGTGGAGGTGTCGGCGCGGCCGGCCTTGCCGAAAACCCGCTCGACCTCGGGGAAGCTCTTGAGCACCCGATCCTGCGTCTGCAGCAGCTCGGTCGCCTGGGTCACCGAGATCCCCGGGAGGGTGATCGGCATATAGAGGATGGTCCCCTCGTTGAGCGGCGGCATGAACTCCGAGCCGAGGCGGAAGTAGAGAGGGAGGCTCACCGCCACCAGAGTCAATGCCGCCAGGATGACGAGCCCCGGGCGCCGCAGCACGAAGCGGCAGGTCGGCTCGTAGAGGCGGAAGATGGTGCGGCTCACGGGATGCCGCTCCTCCGGGTGGTAGGTGCCGACGGCGGCCCGGGTCGCCAGCCACGAGAGCCAGCGCGGCCGGAAGGTGAACGGGTCCATGCGCGTGAAGAGCATACGCAGGGCCGGATCGAGCGTGATGGCGAGCAGCGCCGCGATAGCCATCGCCAGGTTCTTCGAGTAGGCGAGCGGCTTGAACAACCGCCCCTCCTGGTCGACCAGGGCGAAGACGGGGAGGAACGCCGCGGCGATCACCAGCAGCGAGAAAAAGACCGAGGGCCCCACTTCCTGGAGGGCCTCCAGCCGCACGCGGTGGAAGTCCCCCTTGCGCCCCTCGGCCTGCCAGCGTTGGAGCTTGTTGTAGGCGTTCTCCACCTCGACGATGGCGCCGTCCACCAGCACGCCGATCGAGATGGCGATGCCGGCGAGCGACATGATGTTGATCGTCACGCCGAAGAAGTACAGAGGGATGAAGGCGACGAGCGCGGAGACGGGGATGGTGATGATCGGCACGACGGCCGACGGGATGTGCCAGAGGAAGACGAGGATGACCAGCGAGACGATGATCATCTCGATCGCCAGCTCGTGTTTCAGCGTGTCGAGCGCGCGGGTGATGAGGTCCGAGCGGTCGTAGGTGGTGACCACCTCCACCCCTTCGGGCATGCCGGGCCCGAGCTCCTCGAGCTTGGCCTTCACCCGCTGGATGACGTTGAGCGCGTTCTCGCCGTGACGCATGACGACGATGCCGCCCACCGTGTCGCCGAGGCCGTCGAGATCGGAGACGCCGCGGCGGATCTCGGGGCCCAGCTCCACGCGGGCCACGTCGCGCAGCAGCACGGGAACGCCGCCCGGCCCCACCTTGAGGACGATCTGCTCCAGGTCCTCGGGCCGCTTGGCGTAGCCGCGGCCCCGCACCATGTACTCCGTGCCGCTCGCCTCCAGCAGGCGCCCTCCCACCTCGTTGTTGGAGCGGCGGACGGCCTCCACCACTTCGTCGAGCGGCAGGCCGTAGGCGGCGAGGCGGTTGGGATCGACGGTGATCTGGTACTGCTTGACGAAGCCGCCGATCGCTGCCACCTCGGCGACTCCGGGCACGGCCTGCAGGGCGTAGCGCAGCGCCCAGTCCTGATACGACCGCAGCTCGTCGAGCGAGTGCCTGCCGGAGCGGTCCACCAGGGCGTACTGATAGACCCAGCCGACGCCGGTGGCGTCCGGCCCCAGCTCGGTCTGCACGCCCTCGGGCAGGCGGGCCTGGATCTTCGACAGGTACTCCAGCACCCGCGAGCGGGCCCAGTAGATGTCGGTCCCGTCCTGGAAGATCACGTAGACGTAGGAGAAGCCGAAGTCGGAGTAGCCTCGGACCGCCTTGACGTGGGGGGCACCGAGGAGAGCGGTGACGATCGGGTAGGTGACCTGGTCCTCGATGATGTCGGGCGAGCGGTCCCACCGCGAGTAGACGATGACCTGCGAGTCGGAGAGGTCGGGCAGGGCGTCGAGGCGGATCTGGTAGAGGGCCCAGACCGCCAGCACCACCACCGCCGCCACGCCGAGCAGGACGAGGACCCGGTTGTTGGCCGAGAAGGCGATGATCCGGCGGATCATGGGACACCTCCCTCCTCACCCGATCGCTTGGAGCTCGGCGGCAGGGCGGCGATGGCGGCGCGCAGCCGCGACTCCGAGTCGAGCAGGAAGTTGGCGCGCACCGCGACGCGCTCGCCGGCCGCGATCCCGGAGAGGATGAGCGCCTGGCCGTCGGCGCGGCTGCCCACCCGCACCTCGCGTGGCTGGAAGGCGCCGTCCTTCTCGACGAACGCCACCTGCCGCAAGCCGGTGTCGATGACCGCCGAATCGGGAACCACGATGCCTTCGCTCGTCTCCAGGTCCGGCGCAACGTCCACGTACATGCCTGGCTTGAGGACGAGGCCGGGATTGGGGAATTCCAACCGCACCTTGAGCGTGCGGCTCTGCGGATCGAGGGTCGGATAGATGTAATTGATGCGGCCAGTGAACCGGTCGTCGGGAGCGTAGGGGAGCGCTACGGCCACCCTCTGGCCGAGCCGCAGGTCGCGGGCCTCGTACTCGTAGAAATCCGCCTCGACCCAGATCCGCGACAGGTCGGTGACGGTGAGGAGATCCATCCCCGGCTGCACCTGCTGGCCCTCGAAGATCTCCTTGCCGGTGACGTAGCCGGAGACCGGCGCGGCGAGCGTCACCGTGCGCTGGGCGACGCCGGTGCGTTCGAGCCGGGAGATGGTGCTCCGCGGTACGTCGAACAGCTCCAGCCGGCGGCGCGCCGCGGTGAGCAGATCCTCGCCGCCGCGGCGCACCTCCGGCAGTGAGGACTGGCCGAAGCGCGCGGCCGCCTCACGGGCCCGCAGGAACTCCTCCTGCGTCGCCAGCAACTCGGGCGAGTAGAGGGCTAGCAGCGGCTGGCCGGCACGTACCGGTTGACCCGTGGCGTTGACGTACAGCTTCTCGATCCAGCCGGAGATCTTGGTCTGCACGTGGCGGATACGGGTCTCGTCCGGCACCACGACGCCCACGGCGCGGGTGGTGCGGGTGAGCTCCCGGCGTTCGGCAACGGCCGTCTGCACGCCGGCCAAGCGCAGTCCCTCTGGCGGCGCCTCGACCGGGGCCAGACCGTCGGTCCCGCCGGCCGCCCCCTTCGCCTCGTCGGCATAGACGGGCACGTAGTCCATTCCCATCTCATCCTTGGCCGGTACCAGCGAGGTGACGGACGGGTTCATGGGATGGCGGTAATAAAGAATCTTGCCCCTCGCGGATTCGCCGGCAGCCGTCCTGGCCGAAGCGCCCTGGTTGTCCTTGCCCTCCTTCTTCTCCACCTTCACCAGCCGCATGCCGCAGATCTTGCAATCGCCCGGTTTATCCGAGCGGTACTCCGGGTGCATGGGGCAGTAGTACTCCTGGGCTTCCTTCGCCGTCTTGCTGCATGCCAGAGGAAGCCCGAGCAACAGGAGGCCCAGGAGAGGAACGAGGATGAAAGGGATCGCGCGAACGAATCTGGGTCTCATGGTTGACCTCCGGTCAGCGCCTCCAGCTCGGCCCAGGCAACGAAACGGTCCGCTTCGCGGCGGGAGAGCTGCATCCGGGCATCGAGCCAGAGGTTGAAGCCTTCGACGGCGGTGGAGAAGTCGCCACGGCCGGCGAGATACGAGGCGCGGGCCGCGTCGAGCGCGGTGCTGGTCTGAGGGAGGATGCCCTCGCGGTAGCGCAGAAGCTGGCGGTCCGCCTTGCTCCAGTCCGCGGCGATGCGCGCCGCCTGAGAGCGGACGGTGACCTCGGCGTCGCGCAGCTCCTGGCGGGCCGCCTCGAGCTCGGCCTCGGCGGCCCGAATGAGCGGCTCCTGTTTCCGTCGCTTCCAAAACGGCAGCTCGACCCCGACGCGCAGGGTGAGGACCGGCCCCAGAGCGCCGCGGTAGGCGAGGCCCGCCGCCGGCGAGAGATCGGGTTTGACGTCAAGCCTCGCCGCGGCGACCCGTCGCTCAGCGGCTTCCACAGCCGCGCGGGCCATCCGCACCCGGGTCGCCCCGCCGACCGCCAGTTCCTCCCAAGGCATGGGGGGAAGAACGGCGGTTGCGGGCAACTCGGTCACTTCACCGAGGCCCGAGCCTCCCGGCCGGCCGAGCCAGCGGTTCAGGTCCGCGACCAGGACGCTCCGCTCGGCATGGTGGTCTTCGAGGCGCTCCTCCAGCCGCGTCGCCTGGAGCTGGGCCTTGACGAGGTCTCCCTGCTCGCCCCCTCCCGTGGCATAGCGGCTCCGGGCGGTCGCGGCGAGCAGATCCGCCAGCTCGCGTGCCGCGTCCAGCACGTGCTGTTCCTGGTCGAGGGCATAGAGGCGGGCATACCGGGAACGCACCTCGGAGATGATCCGGCGTTCCAGCTCCGCGACCTCGACCTCGCGCAGCGCCGTCTCGGCACGGGCAACCCCGGCACGGGCACGGCGCTTGCCGGAGTAAGGCAGCGGCTGACGGACTTCGACGCCCGCCATCGACATGTCCTCGGTCCCGATCGTGTAATTCGGGAAGTCGGCGTCCTGCACCATGGCTTCCACTTGGGGATTGGGGAGCGCCGCGGCGGGCGATTCCATCTCCCGTGCCGCGGTCAGCCGCGAACGGGCAGCCGCCAGGGCCGGGGATTTCGCCAGGGCCTCCGCGACCAGCGCGTCGACCGTGGGCGTCGGCGGAGAGCCGGCTTCAGGGGTTTGGGCCGCCGCTGCCGCTGCGATCAACGCGGCCGCCAACGGCAGGAACGAAGGGAAACGGAACATTGCGCTCCTCCAGGAAACGAGGTTGGATTCCACCGGGCCCACAGGCCGCGGCAAGACACACCTGTCCTGGAAGCGCTAAATCAGGAAGGCCGCGTGAAGCGTGTAGAGGCCGATCCCCTCGTGGAGAGGAGGAGGATCGGCGGGCTGCTCGGCGACCGGCTCAGCGACCGGTTGTTCGCCGGGGAGCTCGACCGGAACGGCTGGAACGAAAGCGACCACGGTCGAGGGCACGGCCGCTCCCGGCGTCTCCGCCGGTGTCGCCTTGAGAGTCTGGCAACAGGAAGCCGTACGCACCGCCGGCGCCGCACCATGAGGACGGCAACAGGCACGTCCGGCCTTACCGAAGGGACAGGCCGCGGCGCACCCGGCGAACAGCACCCCCGGCGAAGCGGCCAGGACGGCCAGAAGCAGCAGGGCGGCGATGCGGGTGCGGCGGGTGGGCTCCATGGCTGCAGACTCTAAGAGGGGTCGGTTCGGGTTTCGCCGTTTCCACGGGCTGGCGGCCCGTTCTCCTCGGGCGGCCCCCAGTCCTACCTCAAAAGGTAGGATACGCCACTTTATTCCCCCCAGCGCAGTCCCGGCTCGCCGGGCTCGGCGATGCCGAAGCGGTCCAGCAGCCGCAGCGTGTAGTGATCGAGGAACCGTCCGAGGTCCTCACCGCCGATATAGAAGGCGGGAACCGGAGGCATGATGACCGCTCCGGCATAGACGAGGCGGCGCATGTTCTCCACGTGCACCAGGCTGTACGGAGTCTCCCGGAAGCCGAGGACGAGCGGCCACCGCTCCTTCAAGGCGACGGCGCCGGCGCGGTGGATGAGGGTGCGCGCCGAGCCGCTGGCGAGGGCGCCCAGAGTGCCGGCGCTGCAGGGCAGGACGGCGGTGCCGGAGAGCCGATAGGAGCCGGAGGCGATGGGCGCGTCCTGCTCATTGTCGCGATGGATGACGATCTTGCGCCGCATCTCGGGATCGGGGACGGCCGCCGCGGCGAGGTCGTCCGCGCCGGTCTTGTCGGCGCCCAGCTCGTGGCGGAGCACCTGGCTCGCCCCGGCGGAGACGACCAGGTGGATGCGCTCGATCTCGGGGTGGACCGCGAGCCGCCCCAGCACGTGCCGCGGCAGCAGCATCCCCGAGGCGCCGGAGACGAGGAGGGCGAGGCGATGGGCCATGGCAAGGCGATCGTATCCCGTTCGCCCGTCCTCCTCCTGGTCCCTACAGCGCGAAGTCCAGCGTGTACACGTACCGTCCCCGCCGTACGGAGAGCAGCACGCCGCCGCGGTCGAGGCCGCGCAGGATCTCGCGGCCGAGCGCCTCGATGGAGTCGGTGCGCTGGCCGTTGGCGCCCAGGATGACGTCGCCCGCTCGGAGACCGCGCCGGTCGGCCGGCGAGCCGTCCGTCACGCTGCGGATCGTCAGGCCGCCGCGCTCCTCCTCCACGGTGAGCCCGACCGTCTGCTCCAGGACCTGCCGGCCCAACCCCTGCGGCGGCCGCACCGCCCGCAGGCTCACCCGCACCGTCTTTTCGCCCCGCCGCACCTCCAGATCCAGCGGGCTCCCGGAAGCCGCCGTGTAGAGGGCGGTCGTCACGTCCTCGCGCCCGGCGACCGGATGGCCGCCCGCGGCGACGATCACGTCCTTCTCCTGGAGCCCCGCCTGGGCGGCCGGCGAATCCGGGTAGACCTTGAAGACCAGCGCTCCCCGCCGGACCGCGAGGCCGTAGCGGCGCGCCAGCTCGGGGTCCACGTTGAGGAGCTGAGCGCCTGTCCACAGCGGCTGCAGCGCGCCGAAGCGCAGCAGGTCGTCGACGACGCGGCGGGCGCGGTCGGCCGGAATCGCGAAGCCGATACCGGTCGCTCCCTGGATGATGGCGGTGTTGATGCCGATCACGTCGCCGGCGATGTTGACCAGCGGCCCGCCCGAGTTGCCGGGGTTGATCGAGGCGTCGGTCTGCAGGAAATCCGTGAACAGCCGCTCGCCCCGCTCGGAGGGGACGGTGCGGCCCTGGGCCGAGAGCACGCCGGTGGTGACGGTGTTCGAGAGGCCGAAGGGATTGCCGATGGCAATCACCGTCTCGCCGATCATCAGGTCGGAGCTGTGTCCGAGCGGCAGCGCCGGCAGATTGCTGGCCTTCACCTTGAGCACCGCGATGTCCGCGTCGCGGTCCGAGCCCAGCACGTCCGCCTCCAGCTCGCGGCCGTCGAGCAGGGTGACGGTGATGCGCGAAGCGCCCTCGATCACGTGCGCGTTGGTCACCACGATGCCGTTGCGGTCGACGATGAAGCCGGAGCCGAGGGACTGCGCCGGCCGTTCGGTGCCGAAACCGAAGATGCCGAAGAAGGGATCGACCTCGCGCACGGTGGACTCGGCGGAAATGTTGACCACCGCCGGGGAGACCTTCTCCACCACCGCCACCACCGGCGTGCGCCGGGACGCCTGCGGCGTCTGGGCGGCCGCAAGATTGATGAAGGGTGCCAGCAGGAAAACGCAGGAAAATGTCGCAAGTCGTCTCATGGCACGTAGGGTAATATGGGAATCTCCGCCGGGGGAACCGCGGTTCCTCTCCTCGGGTTACCCGCTTTCCGGACGACCGCGGGGTCCATCCCTCCGCAAAACGCCCTGGCAGGCGCAGGGTTCCCAACTGAAAGGAGGTTTTTCATCGTGTCCTTCCGAATCACCCTGTTGCTCTGCGGCTTGCTGGCCATGGCCACCCTGGCGAGCGCCGCCGAGAAGACAGCCGCGTCCGGGGACGTCTTTCCCTTCGCGGTCTCCAAGACCACCCTCGACAACGGCATGCATGTGATCGCCGTTCCCTACGACAGCCCGGGAACGGTGGCCTATTACATCGTGGTGCGCACCGGCTCCCGCGACGAGGTCGAGCCGGGGCACAGCGGTTTCGCCCACTTCTTCGAGCACATGATGTTCCGCGGCACGGAGAGATACTCCTCGACGGCCTACAACGACGTGTTGAAGCGGATGGGCGCGGACTCGAACGCCAACACCGACGACGACCGCACCGTCTACCACATCGTCGGACCGGCGAGCGCTCTCGAAACGATGATGGACATCGAGGCCGACCGCTTCAAGAACCTGAAGTACGACGAGGACGCCTTCCGCACCGAGGCCCTCGCCGTGCTCGGCGAATACAACAAGGGCGTCTCCAATCCCGTCCAGCCGATGTTCGAGAAGCTCCGCGACCTCGCCTTCGAGAAGCACACCTACAAGCACACGACCATCGGCTTCGTCCAGGACATCAAGGCGATGCCGGGCTACTACGACTACAGCCTGAAATTCTTCGACCGCTTCTACCGGCCGGAGAACGCCACGCTGCTGGTGGTGGGCGACGTCCAGCCGCAGAAAGTCTTCGACCTGGCGAAGAAGTATTTCGGCGACTGGAAGCGCGGCTACAAGCCGGCCGACATCCCGGCCGAGCCGCCGCAGAAAGAGCAGAAGAAAGCCCACATCGACTGGCCGAACCCCACCAGCCCCTACCTGGTGGTGGGCTATCACATTGCGGCCTTCTACACGACGAACGTGGATTCGGCGGCGCTCGACCTCATCGGCCAGCTCCTGTTCAGCGAATCCGCCCCCCTCTACCAGGATCTGGTGGTCAAGAACCAGTGGGTGGATTTCGTGCAGGGCGGCCCCGGCCTCAACCGCGATCCCTCGCTGTTCCTGGTCCTCACGCGGGCAAAGTCGGACGACCTGGTCCCCAAGGTCCAGGAGACGATCGGCCGCTATATCCAGCAGCTCCAGTCCCAGCCCGTCGACGCCCAGCAACTGGAGCGCATCAAGTCGCACCAGCGCTACGCCTTCGCCCTCGGGCTCGACACACCCGGTGACGTGGCCGCGCAGGCCGCCGAGGCCATCGCCGCGGCCGGAGACCTGGATGCCATCAACCAGCGCTTCGCGCAGTATCAGAAGGTGACGCCGGCGGACATCCAGCGGATCGCCCGCGAAGTCTTCAAACCCACGAATGAAACCATCGTGACGCTGTCGCACAAAGCGGCCGCTGCTCCCGCCAAGGGGAGCGAAGGAGGAGCGAGCCATGACTGATCGCAAGCGAGCCGCCTGGCTCCTCACCCTCGCGCTGGCCGCGGCGCCGGCCGTCGCGCAGACGAACGACCAGGCCGCAGCGAAACCGATGAACGGCAACTCCCCCATCGAGACCGTCGCCCTCCCCAACGCCAGCTCGCCGCTGGTTGCCCTGCGCCTGCAGTTCGGGGTCGGCTCGATTCATGATCCGGCCGGCAAGGAGGGCCTCGCCACCCTGACGGCGCTGATGATCGGCCAGGCCGGCACCCAGAGGCGCTCCTACACGGATCTGATCGAGGCCCTCTACCCCATGGCGGCCTCGATCGACGCCGACACGGACCGCGAAGTGACGGTGATCGGCGGCACGGTGCACCGCGACAAGCTCGCGGACTTCACCGCTCTGCTCGAGGAGGCGCTGCTGACGCCCGGCTTCGCCAAGGAGGACTTCGACCGCAACAAGCAGCAGCTCATCGCCGCGCTCACCAACTCGCTGCGCAGCAACGACGAGATGATGGGCCTGGAGATGATCCAGCAGGAGATCTTCAAGAGTCATCCCTACGGCCACTCGCCGGCCGGCACCGTCGAAGGCCTCAACAACGTCACGCTGGACGACGTGAAGAGGTTCTATCAGGAGCATTACACCCAGGCGAACCTGATGCTGGGCGTCGCGGGCGGCTATCCCAACGACTACCTCGCCCGTCTGGAGAAGGACCTCGCCGCCCTTCCAGCCGGCAAGAAAGAGCGCATGCCGCTGCCGCCGGCCCCGAAAATCGCCGGCCGCAACTTCACCGTCATCGAGAAGCAGACCGGCTCGGTGGGCATCCACTTCGGTTTCCCGCTGCCGATCACCCGCGCCGACGCCGACTACTACCCGCTGATGGTGGCCAACAGCTTCCTCGGCGAGCATCGCACCTTCCACGGCCGGCTGATGAACGCACTGCGCGGCGACCGCGGCCTGAACTACGGCGACTACTCCTACATCGAGTATTGGGATGCCCCGCCGTTCACCTCGAATCCCAGCCCCAACGTGCCGCGCCGCCAGCAGTACTTCTCGGTGTGGATCCGGCCGGTGGTGCCGACGGACGCCCAGTTCGCCCTGCGGGCGGGGCTCTACGAAGTGCAACGGCTGCGCGACCAGGGGATGACGCAGGAGGAATTCAACCTCACTCGCGATTTCCTCATCAACTACTCGAAGCTCTGGGCTCAGAGCCTGGGAGACCGTCTCGGTTTCCACATGGACAGCCGGTTTTACGGCATGCCCTACTACATCGACGAAATCGAGGTCCGATTGAAAAAACTCACCTTCCAGGACGTCAACGCGGCGCTCAAGAAGTACCTCAGCACCGAGAACTATGACGCCGTGCTCGTCACCGCCAACGCCCAGCAGCTCAAGGAAACCCTGCAGAAAGACGAGCCCAGCCCGAAGACCTACAACAGCCAGGTCGACGCCAAGATCCTGGAAGCGGACAAGACCATTCAGTCGCTGAAGGTCCAGCCGACCAAGATCGACATCGTTCCGGTGGCGCAGGTGTTCCAGAAGTAGATCCGCTCGATCCCACTCCGGCCCCTCTCTTCAGGAGAGGGGTTGGGGTGGGGCCTCGGCGTCCAGCACCTCGCGGACCTTGCGGACCAGATTGATCGAATTGAAAGGTTTTTGCAGGAACGCGACACCGGCTTCGAGCCCTCCCTGGCGCAGCAATGACTCGTCCGTGTAGCCCGACGTGAAGAGCACCCGCACGCTGGGCCTGGTTTGCTGCAACAGGTCGGCCAGTTGACGGCCCCCCATCCGAGGCATCACCAGGTCGGTTACCAGGAGTTGAATGGGACCCTGGTGCTGCTGTGCAACCCAGACGCCTTCCTGCCCGTCTCTCGCCTCCAGAACCGTGTAACCGCGCGACTGGAGGACGAGCCTGGAGAGCGTGCGGACGGCGGTCTCATCCTCGACCAGCAAAACCGTCTCATGGCCGCGGGGAATCTCGAGAGAGCCCGGAGACGATTTGTCGGAGAGCCTGGTCTCCGCGGTGCGCGGCAGATAGACCTTGAACGCCGTACCGTGGCCCGGCTCACTGTAGACCTCGATATGCCCCCCCGATTGCTTGACGAAACCGTAGACCATGGCCAATCCCAGGCCCGTCCCCTTGGCCGGCCCTTTGGTGGTGAAGAACGGCTCGAAGATGCGGGCCCGGGTCGC
>DASYTJ010000104.1:0-5175 GCA_036002325.1 Thermoanaerobaculia bacterium
ATCGCCAGCCGCTTCGAAGCGGGGAATACCGCTCAGGCGACGCGGCGATGAGCACTGCACGCTGGCGAGGTCCGCAGGAAGCAGAAGGCGTCGAACGAGGGCCTGCTCGGGGTGCGATGCCAGTGCACACGGGAGGCGGCGCCGATAACCGCCGGCCGGAACGCCGGGAAGCGCTGGTGTTGAACGCCCCCCCGGGAACGCGTAGTGTCACGGTGGCACCGTGCTCATGCGTTAATTCATAGGAGTTTGCTTCCGGAGCCGGCCACGCCGGCAGGCGTCTCCGGTGCTCGGAAGGCGCGGTACAGGTCGATGCGGACGCGCACGGGAGCCGCGAACGGTGACGTCACCCCTTGGAGCTGTGGTTCGTACTGTGTGCCGTCACCTGTCCCCAGAGAGCGACCAACTGCGGGCGAGGGAAGCCTCTCGCTGGGGGTGGTCGACCTGGCGGGGGACGTGAGGCTCACTCCCATTCTGCCGGTAAGCCCCAGCCCTCACCGTGCTCGGCGACGCGGAGGACTTCCCGGGTAGGCGGCGGCTTCTCCAGTGGGGGCGGGCTCAGGCCGAGATGGTTGAGGATGCGCGTGATGGACAGCTCGTCGGTGACGTAGGCAACGGCCTTCAGCGGGCCTCCACATTGGCGGCAGACGAGGGGGTCGGCCTGGTACACCTTCGAGATCAGGCGTGCCCAGCTCGGAGAGCAACGACGTTTCTTGGGCGCCTCCTCCTGGTCCGCGGGGCTGTCGACTTCCTCCGCTGGCCTCTGGCCGCGCACCCCAATCTCTCTCCGCATGTACTCGCCAAGCGCCTCCGCGCAGCACTGGGCCAGATCGAGCAACAGCTCCCGCCGCTTCCTGAAGATCCCGCGCAGCAGGCGCGGCATGGTGAAGACCACATGGCGATGCGGGACGGGTGCCAGCACCTTTTCCTGGAGCCACTCCGCCCAGAGGATCTGTCGCTTCTTCTCGCATGAGGGGCAGAAGCTCCTTCCGCGGCAAGAAAACGGGCACATCAGGCGGCTGAGCGCGCGGCCGATCTCCAGCACGTTGCCGCACCCGCTGCCGTCGTCGTTGGCCGAGGTCATCTCCTCCTGGATGTGCGCGGTGAGCACGATCTGCTGGTCGTGGATCTCGCTGCCCCGGATCCGGCCCTCGACGTAGGCCTGCTCCTGCGCGGTGGGCAAGGCCGACTCGATGTCGACCTTCACCTTGAAGGGCTTCGTCCCGGCCGCGGCCATTCGCTTCTGCAGCCAGCGCCCGCGGCGCGGCGAGATCATCACGGCGAACGTGGAGGGCGTGCCTCCTTCACTCCTTCCACGCCGCGCGCGTCGTACGGCAGCCGCCCCCAGGCCACCTGGTCCGGTGCGTCGACGACGTCCGGGCGGTTGGTGGCGTGCGAGAGCACGCCGGCGGCGCCGCGCTTCCAGACGGCCTCGCGATGGACGGTGGCCACCGGACCCCAGGCGAGCACGACCTTGCCCTTCACATCCTTGCCTTTGTAGTCGTCCTCTGCGACTCCCGCGCCCACGTCGAGAAGCTCAGCGGCGAGATGCGTAGTGCGGCTCATGTCGGCGATCGAGACGGCGACCTCGCCGTACGACGCGAGCTTCACCTCCTCCGGTTCGACGAGCCACGCCTCTCCCGACAGACAGCTCCAGTCGTGGCCGTCCCACTTCTGGCGCACCAGCTTCACGTCTTCGAGGCCCGCCGCCTCCGGAGCCTGACGGATCCATTCCGCGGCCGCGAAGAAGTCGCGGCTCCCGCCCGTGCGATGGAAGTGCGTGAGGTGGCGGACGTTTTCGTAGGAGCGATCGCCCGAGATCTCGTTGACCAGATCGCGGTAGAACGTCTCGGGCACGAACGGCGAGGTCTGGGCGAATGCCGCAGAGCCCGCGGCTGCGAGAGCCGCCGTTATCATCGCGACAAAAGACTTCAAGAGCCCTCCTTGCTCGCGTGAGCGGTCACTTCTGTTCGACGACCCACGCGTTGCTCTCGGGCGTCATCTCTCCATACGCGAGATGGCGGCCGTCGGGAGAAGGCAATGGACGCTCGAACCACTTGACCGCCTTGCGCAACAATTGCGCTCTGCCGTCCAGATCGATGTGCAACAACGAGCTCCCTCGCACGGAGAAGCTCGAGGTGAACAGACCCGCTCCATCCGCCGACCAGGCCACGTTATCGCAGAGCCTCCAGCCGCCGACGATGAGGTCTCGGGGTGTTCCTGCTCCGAGCGGCAGGATCCGGATTCGGCAGCCGGGGGAGTCGTCGATCGAGGCCACGCGCGAGCCATCGGGGGAGAGGTCCCAGGCGGAAGGCCAGCCCCCAGCCGTACCGCTCATGGGAGCCCTGGCCACCTCGCCCCTCCTTCCCTCGACGGGATCGAAGACCGAGTAGACGATCTCCTTTCCACCGGTCTCACGCAGGACACATCGACCCGAGGCGCAGCGAAAATCAGGCTCACCCTTCGAGATGGCGCGTCCCTCGGCCTGCGCCGAGCCTGGATATCCCTTGAAGTCGAGTACGCGCTCGGGCGGACCCCCTCCGGTGCGAACCCGCATCAACCGCCCGGCCCGCGGCGGCTCACCGGGTTTCCTCGGCCAGGCAAGATAGATCACCCAGGATGCGTCCGGACTCAACTGAGCCGTCCTCTCCTCCTCCGGACTCGTGACGATCGGCACGGCCGTCCGATCCTCGAGGCCCTGTTTGAAGATGTCGAAATTTCCGTTGCGATCGGAGTAGAAGAGCAAGGCCTTGCTGTCCGGCGTCCAGGCCGTGGGCCAGTCCAGCCGATCGTCCAGCGTCAGGCGCCGGACGGCTTCCAACCGGCGGCCTTCGCTCCTCAGCTCTCCCACGTACACGTCGCTCGACCAGCGGGTCCTGACGAAGGCGATCCGCTTCCCGTCGGCTGTGACGTTGAACCCGAAGCCGTGGACGGAGACACCGGCCCAGTCCGTGATGCGCCGCGGTGCGCCCTGAGCCTCCCCGGTATCGGGGTCGGTGATGATCTCCCAGAGGTTGGAGCTCGCCTCGTCGGGATAGGATTCGGTGATTTGAAAGACGATCCGCCCTTCCGGCGCCCAGTCCAGGTTCTCCAGGCGCGGAGCTGAGAACACGACGGTCGGACCGCTGTCCGTCAGGCTGCGTGTCTCGATGGCAACGTCGCCTTTCGCGTCCCGCGCCTTCCTCAAGTACGCGAGCCGCTGCCCATCACGCGACCACCGGAGTTTTTCGAAGCGATATCCCTTCTCGGGCGCAGCAAAGAGGCGCGGCTCCTCGCTTCCCGTCGCGGGCATCAACCAGATCGCGCCGCGGCTCACGAATGCGACGAGCGTTCCATCCGGCGCGATATCCGCTTCCGCCACGTCGCTGCGGAGCTGCCGCACGCTCCCGCCGATCACGGACGTGATCCAGATGCCGGATTTGCCTTCTCCGGCAGCCCCGCTGATCAGCAGCCTGGTTCCATCCAGGAACCACCGTATCTGCGCTCACCGGAAACAGAACTGGTCGGGGACCGGAAGCACGCGTGTCTCGGCCGTTTCGATCAGCCGCAGGTGGAGGCCGCCGAAGTCGGTATAGGCGAGGTATCTCCCGTCGGGGGAGACCGCGGCGATGAAGACAGGATCGTCGGTCGTATTGCCCGTGATCTGCCGCTGGGTGAGCTCGCGCGCTGGAGGAGGCTGCCTGGGCAGCCGTCCCGGGTGCCAAAGCGCCAGCAGCAACGCGAGCCCGATCGCCAGCGCGCCTGTCGCTGCGAGCACCTGCCGCCTGGTACGTCGGGCCGCCGCACCGGCCGATTCGGCGCGTGGGCTCAGCGCTTCGGCGAGCTCGAGGCGCGCATCGCCGATGTCACGCAGCCTCTGCTGGGCGTCCTTCTCCAGGCACCGCCGCAGCAGGTTGCGGAGGCCCGGCGGCGTCGCCTCGGGCAAGCGACCCCAGTCCGGTTCCGCGGTCAGGATCGCGGCGATCGCGTCGGTCACCGTCTCGCCCGCGAAGGCCCGCCGCCCCGTGAGCATCTCGTACGTCAGGCAGCCGAACGACCAGATGTCGGTGCGCTTGTCGACCGGCTTGCCGCGCGCCTGCTCCGGGCTCATGTAGGCCGCGGTCCCGAGGATCGTGCCTTCCCGCGTGATCTCGGCCGCCGCGGTGGAGACCTGCGAATCGAGATCTCGCGCCGGAGACGGCGAGACCTTGGCCAGCCCGAAGTCCAGGACCTTCACTTTCCCTTGCGGCGTGATCTTCACGTTCGCCGGCTTGAGGTCCCGATGGACGACGCCTCTCTCGTGCGCCGCCTCCAACCCTTCGGCGATCTGATGGGCGATGCTCATCGCCTCCCGCACCTGCAAAGGGCCCCCCTCGAGCCGCTCGGCCAGGGTCTCGCCCGCGACCAGCTCCAGCACGAGGAAGTGGACTCCGCCGGATTCCTCCAGGCCATGGATGGCGGCCACGCTCGGGTGATTGAGCGAGGCCAGAGCGCGCGCCTCTCGCCGGAAGCGCGCCAGGTGGTCGCCGTCGCGGGCGAAGGCGCCGGGCAGGGTCTTGATCGCGACGTCTCGACCGAGCTTGCTGTCGAACGCGCGGTAGACCTCTCCCATGCCGCCGGCTCCGATGAGCCCGCGAATCTCGTACGGTCCCAGGCGTGTTCCCGGGGATAGCGGGATAGCGGGCTGTCGTGACTCCTCCGGGACGGCTGTCGCCAGGAAGCTGGCCGCCTTTTCGTGAGCCGCGAGCAGTGAGGAGACTTCGCTGCGCAAGGCCTCATCGGCCTCACAAGCTTCGGCCAGGAACTCGGCCCGCCGGCTCGGCTCGCGCTCCAAAGCCTGCTGGAACAGCAGCCGCACTCGCTGCCACCGTTCGGCTTCCATGAGCGCGCGAGTATACCGACTTGCGCCGCGACGCCGCTTCTCCTATGTCTAGGAGTTGATGTCCCGGGGCCGGTCGATCCGCGTCGAGGGCGCGCGGCAGAACAACCTCAAGGGCGTCACGGTCACGGTGCCGGTCGGCGCGGTGAGGGTCGGTGCGGACGCGCACAGGAGCCGCGAACGCTGGTCTCAGCCCTCGGAGCTGTGGTTCGTACTGTTCGCCGTCACCTGTCCCCAGGGAGCGACCAACTGCGGGCGAGGGAAGCCTCTCGCTGGGGGTGGTCGACCTGGCGGGGGGACGTGAGGCTCACTCCCATTCT
>DASYTJ010000105.1:0-47213 GCA_036002325.1 Thermoanaerobaculia bacterium
GAGCGCCGAGGATGCCGCGGAGGATGTGAGGTCTCATGAAGGTTCTCCTGTTGCGACATGGGAAAGGAGTGAAACGTCAGAACGTGGAGATTGCCAGGGCGAGGGTAGATTGAGCGCTCTGCCCTTCGAAACCTCACCCCCCCAGCCGCTGTTCCGTTGCCGCGTCGAACAGATGCCCCGCCTCCGCTTCGATCACCAGAGGAATCTGCGCGCCCATCTGAGGAGCGCGGTGCGGGTCGACTTTGGCCACCAGGAGGTCGTCGCCCACCCGGCCGTGCACGATCACTTCGTATCCGAGGGGCTCGACGAACTCGACCGCCGCGGTGATCGGCACCGTCCCGCCGGTCGCCTCCCGCGGCGCTTCGCGAATGTTTTCCGGACGGAGGCCGAGCACCACCTTGCGGCCGTCCTGCCCGGCGGCTGTGGCGCGGAACGCCTGCGGCACGGGCATCTTGAACCCGGAGGCCGCCACCGTCGTGCCGCCGTCGGTCAGCGTGGCAGGGACGAAATTCATGGGCGGCGTGCCGATGAAGCTGGCGACGAACAGGTTGGTCGGCCGCTCGTAGACCTCCAACGGAGTGCCAACGTGCTGGATCTCGCCCTTGTTCATCACGGCGATGCGGTCGCCCATGGTCATCGCCTCGACCTGATCGTGGGTGACGTAGACGGTGGTGGTCTGCAAGGTTTTCTGGAGCTTCGAGATCTCCGCTCGCGTCTGCACGCGCAGCTTGGCGTCCAGGTTGGAGAGCGGCTCGTCGAACAGGAACACGGCCGGCTTGCGGACGATGGCGCGGCCGACGGCGACGCGCTGCCGCTGGCCGCCGGAGAGCTGCTTGGGCTTCCGCTCCAAAAGCTCGCTGATGCCCAGGATCTCCGCCGCTTCGCCCACCCGCTTGTTCATCTCGTCCTTCGACGTCTTGCGGATCTTCAAGCCGAACTGGAGGTTTTCCCGCACCGTCATGTGCGGATAGAGGGCATAGCTCTGGAACACCATGGCGATGTCCCGGTCCTTCGGCGGCACGTCGTTGACCACCCGGCCGCCGATCTCGATGGTACCGCCGGTGATCTCCTCCAGGCCGGCGATCATGCGCAGCGCCGTCGTTTTGCCGCAGCCGGAGGGTCCGACCAACACCATGAACTCGTGGTCCTGGATTCCCAAGTCCAGATGCGGAATGACGGTGACCGGCCCGTAGGCCTTCTTGATCCCGTTGAGCGTCACTTCTGCCATAGCATTCTCCCAATACTTCATATAGGAGGCGAACACGCCCGGCCCTACCCTTTGGGGTAGGTTTCTTACTCCTTGCCGGGCGGGAGGGCAACCGCGAGGATCCGCGCGCCCCGCGGCGCCACCGTCACCTCAATCTTGTTCCCGGTGCGGGCCACCGCCTCGCCGTTCCACAGATCCCGCACGGGAGCCTCTTTCCACTCGGCCGGCGCCTCGAAGCTCGCCGCCGCTGGCGCCGCTCCCCGGTTGACCGCCACCACCACCGTGTCGCCGCTCGCCTCGTCCCGCTGCAGGAAGACGAGCAGATCGCCGTCCGTCGCGAGTCCGGTGTGCACCCCGCGCGCGAACGCCGGATGGGCGCGGCGGATGGCGATCAGCCTCTTGTAGTCGGCCCGCAGCGCCTCGTCCCGCGGCTTCCCTTGCCCCGGCTGGACCTTGCGGTTGCCCCACGGCATGTCGCTGCGGTTGTCCGGCCAGTCGCCTCCGGGACGCCCCACCTCCTCGCCGTAATAGATCATCGGCAGGCCTTCCGCTGTGAGCTGGAGCAGCGCGGCCAGCCGGAACAGCTCCGTGTCGCCGTTCAACTGGAAGAGCGCTCCGGGAACGTCGTGCGAGGAGAGGTAGGGAGAGAGCAGATGGCCGGCGCGCACCTTCTCGCGCGACTTCAGGTAGCGGTCGAAAGCCACCGTGCGGCCGCGCCCCTGCACCCAGCCGAGCGTGCTCCCCTGGAACGAGAAGTCGAAGCCGGCGTCCATCTCGTCGTTGACGAACCAGGGATCGAGCGATTGGGCGTCGCCCCCCCAGACCTCGCCGATCAAGAAGAAATCCTGGCCGAGCTGCTCGCGGAGGCGCCGGCGGTGCTCCTGCCAGAACGGGTGATCCACGTGCTTGACGGTGTCCAGCCGGAAGCCGTCGAGGCCCACCCGCTTCGCCAGTCCGAGGTGCGCCGTCATCAGGTAGTCGGCCACCTCCGGCAGCTCGGTCTTGAAGTCGGGGAGGCCGGAGACGCATGAGGTGAGATCGTCGCTGCCGCAGGTCCCGAAGGACGTGGCGCGGAACCAGCCGCGGGTCTTCGGGTCCTTGAGATAGTTGGAGTCGTAGCCGGCATGGTTGTAGACCACGTCGAGCAGTACCTTGAGGCCGCGGGCGTGGGCGTCGTCCACCAGGGCCTTCAGCTCCGCCTCGGTGCCGAAGCGGGGATCGAGGCTGTAGAAGTCGTCCGCCCAGTAGCCGTGGTAGCCCCAGTCGGGAAAGCCGGCGCCGGTGACGAAGCCGTCGATATTCTTGACCACCGGCGTGATCCAGAGCGCCGTCGCCCCCAGATCCGCGATCTCGTCGAGCTGCTGACGCAGACCGGCGAGGTCGCCGCCATGGAAGGTCCCCTTGGCGTTGCGGTCCACGTCCTGGTCGTTGCCGGGATCGCCGTCGGCGAAGCGGTCGACGATGACGAAATAGAGGATGGCGTCCCGCCAGCTCTCCTGGGGGACGACCGAGACGCGTGCTGTTGCCGAAGTGGAAGAAGGAGCTGAGGGAGCCGCGGCCGGCGGTGGGGGCGTGCCGGCGCAAGCGGCGAGCCAGAGTCCGGCGGCGAGAAGGGCCGCGATCAAAGTCCGCGGCCGTCGCGGAACGGTACCCAGCAAGAGTCGGCCCGGCTCAGGCGAGAGAGATCGCAGTCAAGCCTCCCTGGGAGAGTCCCCGCCGCTGAATCCCGCAACGACGGGGCGATTCTAGAAATGCGTGACGGGAGAGTCAATTCTTCGTGACAGGAAGGAAACCACGCAGGGCTTCGACTTGGCCGAAGGCCGTTGCCTGCAACCATATCGATGATATGGTTGACCCACGAAACATTGTCCGTGGACTGCGAATCAGCGTCTCGAGACGACGAACCGCGGTCCCTGGACTCCGATCCGCAGTCTCGAGACGGCGAACCGCGGTCCGCGGACGATGAACCGTCGTCTCGAGACGACGGTCTGTATCCCGGGACCGCGAATCATCGTCCGTGGACGACGCGCCGCAGTCCCTGGACTACGAACCAGAGTCTGCGGACTGCGGACCAGAGTCCGTGGACTCCGAAACGCAGTCTCGAGACGACGAACCGCGGTCCGCGGACGGCGGTCTGTATCCCTGGACAACGAAACGCGGTCCATGGACTGCGAGCCGCGGTCCGTGGACGATGAACCGTCGTCTCAAGACGACGGTCTGTATCCCTGGACTGCGAATCATCGTCCATGGACTCCGAACCAGAGTCCGCGGACTCCGAACCGCAGTCTCGAGACGACGAGCCGCGGTCCGCGGACGTCAACGCGCGTCACAGCCCCCCGGAAGAGCCCGTGGCACGGAACGTGTTAGCGTCTAGGGAGGCCAACGCGGCAGCCGTGCCGCCGGCGCCACGGGGGTTTTCGAGGGAGGTCTGAGATGGCTACCGGAATCGGCCTGATGGGGCTGGGGCGGATCGGCAGGAACCTGTTCCGCATCCTATACAAGAACGACGACTTACGGCTGGAGGCGGTCAGCGACGTCGCGGACCCGGCCGCCCTGGCTTACCTGCTGCGCTTCGACACGATCCTGGGGCGGTTTCCCGACGAGCTGAGCGTGCGCGACGGGCATCTCTACGTCGCCGGGCGGCAGGTGAGGATGATTCAAGAGGAGAAGGGCGCGCAGGCGACGCCGCCCTGGGGTGACCTGGGAGTGGACACCGTCGTCGAGGCGACGGCGAAGGCCCGTACCCGCGCCGAGGTCGAGCGTCATCTGGAGGCGGGCGCCAAGCGGGTGATCCTCTGCTCGCCGCCGGCCGAGCCGCCGGACATCACGGTGGTGATGGGCGTCAACGAGGACCGCTTGAAGCCGGAGCACCGTATCGTCTCCAACGCCTCGTGCACCGCCCACGCCGCGGCGCCGGTGCTGGAGATCCTGAACGGCGCCTTCGGCATCCGGCGCGCCTTCCTCACCACCGTCCATGCCTTCACCAACCAGCAGCGGCTGGCGGACGTGCCGTCCGACGATCCGCGCCGGGGCCGCGCCGCGGGCGAGAACATCATTCCGCAGGAGACCAACTCGGCCGAGGTCATCATGGACCTGCTGCCGGAGCTCAAGGGCAAGGTCACCGGTCTTGCGATCAACGTGCCGGTGCCGAACGGCTCGGTGGTGGACCTCGTCTGCTGGCACGAGCGGCCGGTCAGCGTCGAGGCCGTCAATGAAGTCGTGCGGACGGCGGCGGCCAGCGCCCGTTGGAAGAGCATCCTGGACTACGAGGACGACCCCATCGTCTCCTCCGACATCCTGCTCTCCGAGTACTCGGGGACCTACGACAGCCTCGCCACCATGGTGCTCGGTCAGGACGTCTCGAAGACGCTGACCTGGTTCGACAACGGCTGGGGCTATGCCCATCGGGTGGTGGACCTGATCCGCTGCTTCGAAGACTTCGACCGCACCCAGAAGAAGGAGGCCGCGCGATGAGCGTCAAGATCGGCATCAACGGCTTCGGCCGCATCGGCCGCAGCGTCTTCCGCATCCTCGCCGAGCGGGACGACGTCGAGATCGCGGGCATCAACGACCTGTTCGAGAACCAGCAGCTCGTCTACCTCTTGAAGTACGACTCGGTGATGCGGGTGTTCCCCAAGGAGGTGACGGCCGACGACGACTACATGTACGTGGACGGCCGCAAGATCGCCATGACGGCCGAGAAGGATCCGGCGAAGATCCCCTGGGGCGATCTCGGGGTGGATATCGTCATCGAGTCGACCGGCGTTTTCACCAAGAAGGAGCAGCTCCAGAAGCATCTGGACGGCGGCGCCAAGAAGGTGATCCTCACCGTGCCGGCCAAGGACGAGATCGACGCCACGATCGTCGTCGGCGTCAACGACGACACTCTGAAGGCCGAACACCGGCTGGTCTCGAACGCCTCCTGCACCACCAACTGCCTGGCGCCGATCGCCAAGATCCTCCACGAGCGGTTCGGCATCGAGGAGGGCTTCATCACCACCGTGCACGCCTACACCAACGATCAGCGGCTGGCCGACGTGCCGCACAAGGACTTCCGGCGCAGCCGCGCGGCCACCCAGAACATCATTCCGACCACCACCGGCGCCGCTCGCGCGGTGGGCAAGGTGCTGCCGCAGCTCAAGGGCAAGCTCGACGGCATGGCGATGCGCGTGCCGGTGCCCGACGGCTCGATCGTGGATCTGGTCGCCAAGCTGAACGGCAACCCGGCCACCGAGGACGTCAACGCCGCCGTCCGCGAGGCCGCGGACGGGCCGCTCAAGGCGATCGTCGAGTACAGCGAGGTGCCGCTCGTCTCGACCGACATCATCGGCAATCCCCACTCCTCCATCTTCGACGCCCTCTCCACCCGCGCCGCCGGCGACGGCTACGTCAAAGTCGTTGCCTGGTATGACAACGAGTGGGGCTACTCCAACCGGGTGGTGGATTTGATCGACCGCATGGTGGCGGTGGGGTAGCGGTTCTGGGTCGTGGGCAAGATCTTCTAAGGCCGGGGTCCAGTGGTAGATTTGATCGACCAATGGTGGTAGGGGTCAGGAGGTTCCAAATGGCTCACCAAGTCAAAGACATGTCTGTCGACGATCTTCGCGACATGATCCAGGACACCGTCAGGCAAACGCTGGAAGACTACCTCGAGGATTTGCAGGCCCTCGCTTCTCCTTCCTATATCGCTTCGATCGAGGAGGCGCGAGAGGATTACCGCCAGGGCCGAACGGTTCGGCTCGAGGACGCGATTGATGGCTGAAGTCGTCCTCACCCGCAGGGCCCTGAGGGACCTGAAGGGATTGGACACTCAGACTCGAAACCGGGTCCTTGAAAGACTGCAGCAAGCTGCATTGGACCCCCTTCAAAACAGCATCAAGCTCACGGCTGCCAGACTCGGCACCTATCGGTACAGAGTCGGCGATTACCGGATCATTTTCGACTTCGAAGGAGATACGGTGATCGTCTTGAGGATCGGTAATCGGAAGGACATCTACTCCTAAGACCCAAGACCCAGACCGGGCGGAAGGGAGGCAGCGGCTTGGCCAAACGCGTCGGTATCCTGACCGGCGGCGGCGACGTACCGGGGCTGAACGCCGCGATCCAGCAGTTCGTCTGGCGCATGGAGGAGGAGGGCTACGAGGTCTTGGGCCTGCGCCGGGGCTGGGCGGCGCTGCTCAACGTCAAGCCCTACCATGACGCCGACAACTCGGCCTGGCTCGTGCCGCTGACGCGGGCCAGCACGCGCACCATCGACCGCAGCGGCGGCACGGTGCTCCACAGCTCGCGGATCAATCCGGCCCTCACCAAGCCGGACGGCGTTCCCGAGCATCTGCGCGGCGGTGAACACGAGCGGCTCGCGGACGGGCGGCTGGACTTGACCAGCTATACGCTCGAGGTGCTTCGCTATCTTCATCTCGATACCCTGGTCGTCATCGGCGGCGACGGCACCCTTTCCTTCGCCCGCCGCCTCCATAAGGAAGGGGTCAAGATCGTCGGCTTGCCGAAGACCATGGACAACGACGTCTTCGGCACCGACTACTGCATCGGCTTCTCGACCGCCATCACCCGCTCCGTCACTTTCATCAACGACCTGCGGACGGTGGCGGGCTCGCACGAGCGGTTTCTCGTCGTCGAGCTGTTCGGCCGCTACTCCGGGGAGACCTGCCTGCTCGCCTCTTACCTGGCCGGCACCGACCGCGCCTTGATCGCGGAGGTGCCTTTCGAGACGGAGAAGGTCGTGGCGATGCTGGCGGAGGACAAGCGGACGAACCCCAGCAACTATGCCGTCTGCGCCATTTCCGAGGGGCTTACCCGGCCGGAGGCAAGCCTTTCGAGACCGGCGAGGCGGATGCCGTGGGCAACCGCGAGTTGGGCGGCGTCGGCCGCTTCCTGCGCGAGGCGCTGCAGAAGCACACCGGCGACCGGGTGATTTATCAGCGGCTCGGCTACCTGATGCGCTCCGGCCCTCCGGATTCGCTCGACCGCCTCGTGGCCAAGAACTTCGCCGCGCTGGCGGCGGAGCTCATCCTGGCCGGCAAGACCGGCCGCCTGGTCGCCATCCGGAGCGGCCGCTACACCGCCGAGCCCCTGGAAATCGTGGGCGAAGGCAAGAAACGGGTGGACGCCGAGAGGTTCTACAACAGCGGGCTCTACCGGCCCAACATCGTCGGCGTGATGGGGTTGCCGATGTTTCTGTGGTAGGAGATTCCCCGGCTCATTTCCGTCCGATCCAGTACCGAGGATTGCGTGGCAGCGCTCAGGCGCTCCGCACCTCGCTCATCAGCGCCAGCGTGTTCCCTTCGGAGTCCTTGAAGAAGGCCATCCAGAGATCGTGGTCCGGCATCTTCGCGAGGAAATGCGGCTCTCGCAGGAGCTCGGCGCCGCGGCCGCAGAGCGCCGCCCAGGCGCCCTGGATGTCGTCCACCTTGTAATAGAGGATGGAAGCGGGATGGTCGTGCTCGCTCTCCTCCGGCAAGCCTAGATACAGGCGCACGCCGCCGCAATCGAAAAAGGCCATCTTCGGAGGGACCTGGAACAGGAACTTCATGCCCAGGGTATCGCGGTAGAAGGCGACCGCCCGGTCGAGGTCGTGGACGACGATGGAGATCTGGCCGATCTGGGAGAGGCTGAGAGAAGGGGTCATGGCGCCTCCTGAAAATTCATCGTTGGACAGGAGGAGTCTAGCGGGCGCCACCGCGTGAGACATATCCCGAAAGGCCTATTTCGAAGGCCGCTGGGAGCGCCCGGCGGCGCCGAGCGCTCTCCCTTGCCTTCAACCCGCGCAGTAGCAGCAGCCGCCCGTTCCTCCGCCGGAGCAGAGACCAAAGCCGCTTCCGCCGCACCAGGAATCGCACTGCCAGTCGAAGCAGCAACCCGGCGAGGCGAAGCAGGCCGGCTCGATGCAGCGCGAAGCCTCCGCCTTCGTGGGTCCGCTGACAAGGGCCGCGCCAACGAGGGCTACCGCCGCCAGGAACAATCCAATCCTACTCTTCATCGTCGCTCCTTTCTGAACCCGCTCCACGGCGGGACAGAAAGAAACTTTAGCATGATCGCGATTCTCTACAGACCCAGCCGTCTCTCCAGCCGGCGCCGGGCCGTCAGCGAGGTGGCCGCCGCGAGCAGAGCCTCCCGCTCTTCTTCCGGGATCTCACGGGAGTCCGTCAAGGCGCCGAGGCACCAGAGACGATCGCGTTCGGATCCGAGGGCCTCGACGAGCGCGAGCGCATCGGGGAGAGCGCTGGGAACGCCGCGGCGCAGCAGCTCCAGCAGCGCCCGGCGGCGAGCCCAGCCGTCGGGAAAGCTTTCGATCAGCGAACGAAGACCGGTGGCGGAGATCCCCTTCGCGTCCGGCAGGTGCCGCCGGAGGAGGTGAAAACGGGCGGTGAGCGATGGGACCGCGGCCAGCCGGCCGGCGAGAGGGGCGTCGACGGAAGTCCGAGCCGGCTCCGGGCGGGGAGGCGCCGGAGCGGGACGAGCGCTCTGCACGGGCGGAGGTGGTGAGGCCGGGACTGGAGCAGGAACCGGCGGAGCCGCTTCGCGGACTTGCGGAGAAGAGGGTTCCGGAGGTGCGGCGGCCGGAACGGGAGTCGGGGGCGCAACCGGCGCGGGTGGAGGGGCGGGAACCGCCTGTGGCTTTGGAGGAGGCGGAGCGCCTGCCGTGGGCCGCGGAGGTTCGGGCTGTTGGCGCGAGCCGGCAACCGCTGGAGCGGATCTACGCGGTGCTTCCACCGGCGCGGCGGCTCCCGGCGGCAGCCAGGGGACCTCGGGCGTCTCTCCGGCAAGGACGGTGCCGGCTTCGCCCAGAACCGCCTTGGCGCCCTGCCGCAGCCGCTCGGCCCGCCGGCTCGGATCGCGCAGGTCGGCGATCAGCTCCGGCAGGTGCGGGGTCCCCTTGACCTGCGCCCTCTCGATCATCGAGATCAGCGCCGGAGAGGCCTGCTGTCCGCTCCGCTTGGCGATCGACTCGACGACCTCGTCGGCGTGGTCCAGCCCGAGCTGGGCGGCGACGATCATCCGTTGCTCGGGCGTCATCTGCCGCAGCAGGGTCCAGGCGCGGCCGAGGATCTTCAGCCGCTCGAAGGGCGAGTAGGTCTTGCCGAGCTGGTCGACCAGCTCGTGCAGGGTGGCGGGCGGCTGCACGGCGGCCTACCTCACGACCCGGACACCGGACGAGGAGGCTTCGGCTCGACCCGCACGATTCCCTCGGTCACCGCCGAGGGGAGCTTCGAGACGTCCTGCAGGAAGCGCTTCAGGTCCACTCCCGCGAGCTGCTCCATGATCGGCGAGAGCTGCGAGAGTACTTGCACCACGTCCTGGCTGAGCTTGGCGGCACCCGTCCCCTCGTGGCCGTTGCCCTGGCTGATGATGGTGGTGGCGCCGGCGCGCGACAGCGGCTCGGAGATGGCGGCGGCGATCTCGGGCAGCACCTTGAGGGCTTCGATGGAGAGGCCGGCCTCGTTGTAGAGCTTGAGGGCCTCGGCGAGCAGCCGGCGGGCTTCCGCCTCGGCTTCGCCCTTGGCACGGATTGCATCCGCTTCGGCGAGACCGATGTTCCGGCGCATGACCGAGTCGGCCTCGGCCTTGGCGAGACCCTCGGCCTTGACAGCCTGGGCCGCCTCCTCCCGCCGCTTGCGCTCGGCCGCGGCCTGACGCTCCACGCGGTACTGCTCGGCGTCGGCCAGCCGCTCGGCCTCGTATTTCTTGGCGTCCGCCTGCTCGCGGATGGTGGCGTTGAGCTCCAGCTTGCGGCGCTCGACCTCCTTGTCGGCGATGGTGATGTCCTGCACCTTGGTCTCCATCTCGCCGGCCTTGACCGCCTGTGCCCTGGCGACGTCCACCTCCTTCTGGATGGCCGCCTTCTTGAGCGACAGCGCCTTCTCGGCGTCGGCGATCTCGGTATCCACTCCGAAGCGCTTCTGCTCCTTCTGCTGGCGGGCGGTCTCCTCTTCGATCTTGGCCTCGCGGTCGGCCAGCGCGGTGGCGATGCGGGCGTTCTTCAACGCCTCCTGGATCTTCGGCTGGCCGAGGGAGTCGAGGTAACCCTCGGAATCCTGAACGGCCTGGAATACGAATGACTTGAACTCGAAACCCATCCCTTCGAGGTCGAAGTGGGCCTCGTCGCGGACCTTCTCCTGGAAGCGCTTCTGGTCGCGGTAGAGCTCCTCGAGGCTCAGGGTGCCGATGATGCCGCGCAGATGGCCGGCGACCGTCTCCTGGATCGTCGAACGGACGTGCTCAGGCGGCACGCCCAGGAAACCTTCCGCGGCCTTGCGGATATGCTCGATGTCTCCCTTGACCTTGACCTGGGCGACCGCCTTGACGTTGATCGGGATCCCCTGGCTCGTGTAGACGTGCTGCAGGTCGATGTCGAGCGTCATCATCCGCAGCGAGAGCATCTTGTACTGTTCCCACGCCGGCCAGACGAAGGTGCCGCCGCCGCGCACGATGCGAAAGCCCTCGGCGTCCCCCTTCTCGTCGCGGACCTTGGCGCCGAGGAGCTTACGGCGGCCGTAGACGATGAGGGCCTCGTCCGGTCCCGCCTTCTTGTAGAGCAAGCGGGCCAGGATATAGAAGAGAATGATGCCGAGGAAGACGGCGAAGACGACGGTGGTCGAGAACAGAGACGCCATGGGGTACCCCTTTTCCTACGTGATGGCGAAATCCTACCATTCTCTGAATGGCGGGGGAGGCGGAAGCGTTTCACCGTCCGGGCTGAAGGGCAGACCGCTCCCGCCACCTCGTCCGTATCTTGCACGGAGGCTTCGACCATGAACCGACTTCTTCTCCCCGCCCTGCTACTGATCGTCCTCGCCGCCCGCGGGGGCTATGGAGAGCCGGGAAATGCGTCCGGAATCGCCGTCGTCGAGCTGTTCACCTCGCAGGGATGCTCGAGCTGCCCCCCGGCCGACCGGCTGCTCTCCAAGCTCGCCGAGAACCCCGCTTACAAGGGCGCGGTCATCCCGCTGTCTTTCCACGTCGACTACTGGAATTACATCGGCTGGACAGACCCCTACTCCTCGTCCCGCTGGTCCAAACGGCAGCAGGCCTACGCTTCTCAGGTCTTCCATTCCAACCGCATCTATACGCCGCAGGTGGTGGTCAACGGCCGGTCCGAGTGCGTGGGCTCCAAGGAAGACCTGGTCCTCGGCCACGTCAGCAGTGCCTTGAACACGGAGCCGGCCGGCCGCGTCAGCCTCGCCCTCGATCCGCCGACGCCCGACGGTCATCTGCGGGTCAAGGTGGGAGCCAAGCTCGCGAAGGCCGCCGGCCCCGGGAGCCTCGATGTCTGGGTGGCGGTCTACGAAAGCGGACTCTCGACCCCGGTGAAGGCCGGCGAGAACGCCTCGCGGACGCTGCGGAACGACCGGGTGGTCCGCCGTTTCGAGAAGGCCTTCACCCTGCCCGCTGCGGCCGGCAGCGAGAAATCGGGTGAGCTCGTGCTCGGCCTCGACAAGCGCTGGAAGGTGCAGGGCCTGGGAGTGGCCGCCTTCCTCCAGGATCCGGCGACGCTCGCCATCCACGGCGCGGCGGCGCAGGAGGTGGGGCAGTAGAGGGCTCGACTTACTCGACGCGAATCTTGTAGCTCTCGCGCGGTATCCGCTTGCCGGTTTCGCTGCTGTAGAGCTGGATCGTGTAGCGGCCCGGCTTCAGGAATCCCGGCGGAACGGTGATCCTGTAGTCTCCTTCCTGGGTCGGACGGAGCCCGGACGCTTTCCAGAGGACCTGGTTTGCCCCAGTCAGAATCTCGATCTCTCGAACGCCGCCGCCGAGGCTCGCTTCCAGCATCGGAGTGGCGGCACGGTTGGCGGGGATCACCACCACCTCCTCAGCCGCTCCGCCGCGAACTACATCGCCACCGCTTACGAGATCAGACCAGGTGTTGAGCTGAGGCTCCGCGAGCCGATGGGTTTGCTCCTGAAGCTCGGCGATCTGGCTGCTCGCCTGATCGAGCTGCTTTCCGACTTGCGCTAGGGAAGTCTCCGATTCCCGGAGCCGCCCTTCCAGCTCCGCGACCTGTTGGCGCGAAGACCCTTCGCCAGTCGGAACCGGCCCTCCGGCGCGGCTTTCTCTCACGGCCGCCGGCCGTTGCGCCAGACGTTGCGCGAGGGAGCCTGCCTGTCGGGCCTCGTAAACCCAGCCGGTCGCGGCGACGACGCCTGCAAGACCAGCGGCCATGGCAGCGGCTCGCCAGCTCCGGGAGCCTCCGGTGTCGGCGTGGCGGATCCGGGGCCCAGGGAAAATGGCGATCCGGTCATCCTCCTCCAGGCGGCGGCTCGTCCGAGCCAGCTCCAGCTCGGCCGCGCATTGGGGACAGGAGTCGAGATGCCGCTCTGCCGTCGCGGGATCGATCCCGGCCGGACTCTCACCATAGGCCATTGCAACCAGAGCCTCGGTGGGAAGGTGCTGGTTGATGATTTCCCACGCCGTCCGGGTCTCCGCCAAGGCGTGCCGGCAGCGCTCACAGGATCCCAGATGCCCCGAGACCTCACGCCGCTCGCCGGCCTCCAGCGTGTCGTTCAGTAACCAGGGCAGGAGCTCTATAGCGTCGTCACAGGTCATTTGCGTTCCTTCCACTTCTCTTAGGCGATGTCTCGGCCGGGATGTTACGGCTGCTCGCCAAATCCCCTCCGAGGAGCTTCTCCCGAGCGGTGAAAGCCTTCTCGCGGCATCGCAGGACGCGCACCCGGAGCGTCCCCTCCGCCACGTTCATCCGGAGGCTCATTTCCCGGTAGGAGAGACCGGCCGCGATCATGCGCCACAGCTCCCGGCAGTCCTGCGGCACCTGGTCGAGGACGCGCAGCAGCAGATCCTTGTCCTCCTGGCGGGTTGGGATGTTCCTCGGCGGTCCGGTGGGACTCTCGCGCTCATCCAAGCTCTCCAGATCGGCCCATTTCCACTTGCTCTGAGCCCGGAGCTCGTCCAGGCAGGTATGGCTGACCACTCGCCAGAGGTAGGTCCGCAGGCTCGACTCGCCGCGAAACTTCCCCTCCCCGAGCAGTCGCGTCACCTCGAGCCGAACGTCCTGGAGGATGTCGTCCCAGCGCTCGGCGAGCCGGCGCTGGTAAGGCCAGGCCGCGCGCGAAATCCAGCCGTCGACGGTGCCGACCGCCTCGGCTTCGCCCCGCAGGAACCGACGGACCATCTCCTGATCGGTTGTCGCCATCTAGAAGATCCTATCCTTCTATAGACGGATCTGAGCAGATTGCCCCCGCGCGGTAGAGTCTGGGGTAAGATGGAGGAACGTTTCTGCAGGTCGAAGATCCGTCGTGACGACCTTGCCCGCTGCAGCTCCCCGCCTTCCTTCCTCCGCGTTGATCTCCGGTCGTGTGCTGAGGGGTATGTCAGGCCTCATCGCTGCCCTCCTGCTGGGCTGCGCGTCGACTCTGCCGGTGGCCCCATTGGCCGAAACCGCTCCGGCCGCCGAGTCAGCCAGGGGCCTGATATCTACCGGTCTGAAGGTAGGGATTGCCGCTGAACGCCAGTTGCCTTCGGGAGGACAGGACGAGATCCCCGTAGATCTGAAGGCGGCCCGCTTCGTGCGGTTCTCGATCGTTCCGGCGGAGCTGAACCTCGTATTGAGCTTGCTCGGCCCGAACGGCGAGACGGTCGCCAAAGTGGAAGGATCCGATCGCCTGACGGCTTTGACGGCGGCGACGGGACGGCACCGGCTTGGCGTCACCTCACGCGCCGGAGAGGCTTCGAGCCGGTACAAGGTGCTCCTCGAGGAGGTCCGCCCAATCCGGCCGGAAGACGGAACTCAGATCACGGCCGAGGCGGCCCTCTCGGCGGCGTTCCGCTCGCGGAGTGCAGGTGACTACGAAAAAGCGATCGCGCAGGCCCAGGAGGCTCTCTGCCGGTGGCGAGGAGATCGTAGCGGCGAGTTTCGGGCATTTTATGAGATGGGCTCCCTCTACTTTGCAATGCTGCGGAAGGAAGAAGCCGCCCAGTGGTACGGAGAAGCGTTGCAGACCGCCCTTGCCACCGGCGATCGTACCGGCGCGGCGAGGGCCTCGAATGCCCTTGGCACGGTTTTGATCGACCCTCATGCAGTCGAAGCCCGAGGCTACTTCGAGTTGGCGCTATCGCTCTCAAAAGAAATGGACGATGTCGCCCAACAAGCGAAGATTCTTTATGCGCTCGGAGTTCTTTCTGCAAACTTGGGAAAGAGCGAAGAGGCCCTTGCCTCGTACCGACACGCTCTGTCATTCGTAGATCCCATGGGGAGTCTCTCTCTTAAGGCAGAAATTTGGAATGGGATGGGGGCGCTTTACTCGGCACGCGGCGAGAGCAAAGAGGCTCTGGAGTGCTACCAACGAGCACTGGAAATCGCAAAGGAGGCAAAGACCCGAGGGGCTGAGGCGGCGATCCTCACTGGTCTTGGTCAACTCTACCGACGTCGAGGTGAACCGCAGAAAGCTTTGGCCACTCTGCAGGATGCCCTTGATATCAACCGACAGATCAAGGACCGCAGTAGTGAATGCCGAGTACGCAATCACCTGGGTCCTGTCTATATGGACCTCGGCCAACCCGACAAGGCACTCGGAGAGTACGAAAGAGCACTCGAGGTCCTACGGTCCGGCGACGGTAACGAGAGATGGGTCGCGAATACTCTCCTGAACATTGGGCAGGTCGATCTCTCGACAAATCGACTCCACGAAGCTCTCGATCGATTCGAAGAGGCGCTGAAGGCCAGCCGACAGGCAGGTGGCGCGCGGGATGCGGTCGCTATGCACTACATCGGCGTCGCACAACTGAAACTGCATCAGACCCAGGAGGCTATCCAATCTCTCGAGTCCGCCCTTGCGTTGCGGCGGCAGGCAGAAGATCGTCCTGGTGAAGCCTCGACTCTCCTTGAGCTTGGGAAAGCTTATAAAACGCAGGGAGACCCCGACCGGGCGGCTCCTTTGATGCGTGAGGCGCTCCAACTCGCCAACGAGGTGGGCGCTTCTTTCACACAGGCAGCAAGCCACTTCGAGCTCGCCCGTCTCGAGCGTGAGCGCGGTGATCTCGCGGAAGCCCTGATTCAGATCAAGCGGGCGATCGATATCCTGGAATCGGTGAGATCCGACCTCTCCGACGATCGCCTGCGCTCGTCTTTCTTTTCCTCCAAGCGCTCCTACTATGATTTCTATGTCGACCTGCTGATGCAGCTTGATCGAGGTTCGCCAGGTCAGGGCTATGCAGAAAAAGCCTTCGCCGCGAGCGAGATGGGCCGAGCGCGCAGCCTTCTCGATCTACTGGCCGAGGGCCGGCTCGACCTTACCCGAGGCATCGATCCCATTCTCAAACAGAAAGAGTCGGAAGTGATGGCGCGGCTGTCGCAGATCCAGCGGCAGCTCATGGACGAGCTCTCGAAGAGTGGCAAAAAGCCGAACCTCGGCGCTCTGCGCGCACGATTGGATGAGGTGGAGGACGAAAGGCAGAAGCTCGAGCTGAAGATCCGGACCGAGCACCCGCTTTACGCGACCGTGCGCTATCCCTCTTCACTTCAGTTACAGGAGATCCAGCAGCGTCTGGACGGCGACTCCGCGCTCCTCGAGTACTCACTCGGCGAGGAAGCGACCTATCTCTTCGTCGTTACCCGAGAGAGTTTCAGAGTCCATCCCTTACCGCTTTCTCATGAAATCGCCGAGCTGGTGCGCACCGTCCGCACAGAGCTGGGTAAGCCTGGTCTTACGACCTTCTCCTACATCAGGGCGGCGCAGCGGCTCCACGACATTCTGATCGCTCCAGCTCGCCCCGATTTTGCAGGCAAGCACCGTTTGCTGATCGCTCCTGACGGCGCCCTTCACTTTCTCTCGTTTGAAGCGATGCTGACCGGGAAGCCACGCGGTGGCGGCTCCCTGCCTTACCTGCTGCGGGAATTCTCCATCAGCTATATCCCGTCAGCGAGCGTTTTGTCGTCCCTGTCTCTGCCGAGAAATTCGCTCGCGGCTGGAAAGGAACCCCCCAAGCAGTTCCTCGCCTTTGCCGATCCGGACTACGGATCGGATCCCGCGGAAGTGCAGGCCACGACCGCCAACATGGAAATCGAACGTGGGCCTGCTGAAAGCGGACCGTTGCCCCGGCTGGAAGGCACGGAGCGGGAAGTTTCCTTGATCGCCAGCCGCTATCCGGCTGCCGAGGTCCAGATCTATCGCCGCAGGGAGGCGAACGAGGAGAACGTCAAGAACAACGAACTGGTGACCACCGCGCGGCGGATCCACTTCGCAACTCATGGCGTGATCGATGAGGAGCGTCCCGAGTTTTCCGGCCTCGCCTTGACGCGAACGGACAATCCCGATGACGACGGCTTTCTCCGAGTTTACGAGATCTTCAATCTGAATTTGAACGCGGATCTCGTCGTCCTTTCGGGATGTGAAACCGGTCTGGGCGAGGAGGTGACCGGAGAAGGTCTGGTAGGGCTCACGCGGGCCTTCCTCTACGCCGGGACTCCCAGCGTCGTCGTGAGCCTCTGGCGCGTGGCGGACGCTGCGGCTCCCGATCTGATGGTCCAGTTTTATGAAAACCTGGAACGGAGTAGTGATAAGGCGGAGGCTCTCCGCCAGGCCAAGCTCGCGATGGTCCAGAAGGGAGGAAAATACGCGCGGCCCTACTACTGGGCTCCCTTTGTCCTCGTGGGAGCTCCGGATTGATCTCGGGCCTTCGATCTCCGTAACATCAGCGCCTCAGGCTCGCCTAAAGGATTGTTCGGGACAAAAGCCCATGTGGTACCGGTAGAATCGAACAACAATCTCTATAAAGGAGGGAGAGCGATGCCAGACGATCCCCCGCTGCACGTTTACCCCGATCCCGATGGGACCAACAGCAGCACCACCGTGCCGAGCAATGCCGTTCTGGACGGAGTGAGCCTTGTCTCAGGAGCCGTTGCCGTGGGAGTGGCAGCCGTCGGCTCCGGGACAGCTCCGGACACCGCCTTCCTCCTCTTCCAGGGCGAGAGAGCTGCTTCGGGCGGAACCCTGTTCATCCACGCCGCCTCCTCGGGCTACGTCGCCGCCTTCATCTTCTTCGCCTCACTGAGCGTCGTCCTGGGGACGATCAACCTCCTGCACGGCATCCGCATGAAGGAGCGGCTCCGCCAATTTTCGCGCAAGGTCCATCAGCTCTGTCGAGAAAAAGGGCTGGTCAAGGTCTGAAGCGCCATCGCTCTCAGTTTCCCCCGCCCCGGTTAGACCCGCCGGGCGGGGGTTTCGTATTTATACTGGGGGGTGGAAGGAGGATCGGGATGCGGAAAGCAGTCATCATCACCGGCATCATCTTCGCCCTGGCGGCGCCCCTCGCGACCCAGACGCCGAGCGCGGCGGATATCGTCCCCCTCTTGAGCGTGTCGGGCACCGGAGAGGCGCGGGTCGCTCCGGACGAGGCGACGGTGCGGCTCGGCGTCGTAGCGCAGGCTCCCACCGCCCGTGCGGCGCAGGAGCAGGTCAGCCAGACGGCCGGCGCGGCGCTGGAGGCCATCCGCAAGCTGGGGATCCAGGCTGAAGACATTCAGACCTCCGGTCTGTCGCTCTCGCCGCTCTACTCGCAGAACCGGCCCGGAGCCGAGGAGCAGGCGCCGAGGATCACCGGCTATCAGGCCAACAATACCGTCACCATCCGCGTCGAGGACCTGAGCAAGGTGGGACCGGTGATCGACGCGGGCCTGGGCGCCGGCGCGAACAGCCTGGACGGCGTCGAGTTCGGGCTGCGCAACGACGAGGCGGCACGGGCAGCGGCACTCGCCGACGCGGTCCGGGAGGCCCGCGCCAAGGCGGACGCCCTGGCTCAGGCCCTCAGAGTGCGGCTCGGCGAGATCGTCGAGGTCACCGAGGGCGGCGTCTCCGTCACTCCTCCTCCGTACCCCAAGGTCGGCCGCGTCGCCATGGCGGACTTCGCGGCGGTCGCGACGCCCGTCTCGCCCGGACAGGTGGGAGTCGAGGCGAGCGTTACGATCCGCTACAGGATCGCCCAATAGGGGCCCGAAAACGATCGTGAGAGGAGATCCGCTCACAGCCGAGGAGATCGTCCGGCTCCTCGGGCTCAGGCCTCACCCCGAGGGCGGCTTCTTTTGCGAGACTTTCCGCGCCGCCGCGCCGAACGGTGGCCGCGGCGCCTCGACCGCCATCTACTATCTGCTCCGGCGGGGGGAGGTCTCGGCCTGGCACCGGGTGGACGCCGACGAGGTCTGGCACTATTACGCCGGCTCGCCCCTGGAGCTGACCCTCGCTGCGGAAGGCCAGGAGCGCTACGGCATGCGCCTCGGCCAGGATCTCGCCGCGGGCGAGCGACCGCAGGCGGTGGTTCCGGCCGGAGTGTGGCAGTCTGCACGCTCGCTGGGCGACTGGACGCTCGTCGGCTGCACCGTGGCTCCGGCCTTCGAGTTCGCCGGGTTCGAGATGGCGCCGCCAGGGTGGGAGCCCTCACCGAAAGAGGAGGGATAAAAGCGAGAGGGGACGGGAGAGAGGGGTCTAGGGGGAGTGAGGGTCCTCCAGCGCCTGATACTGCGTAATATCTCCGTCCTTCTCGGCGGCCACCGTCCATTGCTCGATGTCCTCGGCGCTCATGTTGCCCTGGGGACGCAACCGCGCGTCCTGGTACCCCCAGCGGTAGAGGTCGATCAGGTACTGGGAGCGGGAGAGGATGGGCCCTCGACAGAGGAGCGGATCGGCGGCGTCGGGATGCTGCATGTCGCGGCGCAGGCGGTCCATCAAACGCTCGAGGACGCCCGCGGGAATCCGTTTGGCATCGCCTGGATAGATGTAGCCGAACAGCACCAGGTGAACGAAGAGGACCGGCCAACCATCATGGGCTTCGAAGCGGCTGAGCAGGCGCTCCCAGTCGAGGTCCGACGCGCAGCAACGGAGCAGATGCGCCACGTCGGCGCCGTCGAAACGCTCGCGCTCCATGATGAAGGACTTCGACCAGATCATCTCCTCGACGGGGACCAGCTTCACGTCCTGATTCAGCACCTTTCCCGCGACCGCCTTCTCGAACCAGAGGTCGTCCACCCGGGCGACGCCGTTGCCCGAGCTGAAGATCACGTCTACGAAGTCCTCGTCTAAATGAGCCTTGCCCAGCCAATGGGGAAAGCTGCGCTCGGTCTGCCACCCCTGGCGCATGAAGGTATCGAGGGCCCTTTCGAAGTCGGCGGGCTGCACGAAGATGTCGAAATCCTTGGTATAGCGCACGATGCCGGTATAACGACCAAAGGCGTGAGCGCCGCCGACCAGGAACGGCACACCCGCATCCTCGAGCGCCCGCATGGCATCGCGATAGAACTCGATCGTCGCTTGGGGCAACTCGTTCATCGAGGGTGGTGCGGCTGTCTCGGTCGGGTTCGCCATCGATCCTCCCGCCTGCGGCACACTGCGGACAGCAAGAGGCGTACCAGTGCGACGGGAGGTGACGCGCTCTGGCACGTCTCTTGAAGTCTCTCCGCCCGGAAGGGGGACGACATGACGCGAGAGGATGGAACTGTGCGCATCGCGGCCCTCGGCGATCTGCACTACACGCGGTCGCTCGAGCAGCCGGTGCGGGAAGTTCTGGCGGAAGCCGGGCGGGAATGCGACGCGCTGCTGCTCTGCGGCGACCTGACGGACCACGGCCATGTCGAGGAGGCACAAGAGCTCGCCCGCGAGATCCACGCCGCCGTCACCGTGCCGGTGATCGCCGTGCTCGGCAACCACGACTTCGAGAGCGGCAAGCAGGAGGAGCTCAAGAAGGTGCTCTGCGACAGCGGCATCCGGGTGCTCGACGGCGACGCCACGGAGGTGCAGGGCGTGGGTTTCGCCGGCGTCAAAGGCTTCTGCGGCGGCTTCGGCCGGCGCGCCCTCGGACCCTGGGGCGAAGACATCATCAAGCACTTCGTGCGCGAGTCGGTGGACGAGGCGCTGAAGCTCGAAGCGGCGCTGGCGCGACTGCGCGGCAAACCGCGCATCGTCGTCCTCCATTACTCGCCGATCCAGGAGACGGTGGAAGGCGAGCCGCCGGAGATCTTCGCCTTCCTCGGCTCCAGCCGCCTGGAAGAGCCGCTGTCCCGCTATCCCGTGCAGGCCGTCTTCCACGGCCACGCGCATCGCGGCCAGCCGGAAGGCAAGACGGCCCAGGGCGTGCCCGTCTTCAACGTCAGCCTGCAGCTCCTCCGCCACACCTACCCTGATCAGCCCCCGTTCCGCATCTTCGAGATCCCGGTCGGCAACGGCGACGGCAAGACCTGAAGGCCCGCCTGAGAATCGATCCGGTAACGCCGGTGCCGTCGCCTCCGCCTTACCTAAGGGCGGCTGCCGGCGGACAGCGCTGGCGGCGGGACGCTCTTTCAGTAGAATAGAAGGCGACCTTATCCCACCTCCGCGATGGGTCAGGAGTAGCCCATGGCTGAATCACCCCAAGAGAAATCCCCTTCTTTCGGCGAGTTCCTCGCCTACAAGCTGCATGCCAAGCCACGCAAGGATGCAAGGGAGCAACTCAGCCGGAACCTGCTGCTGCGGGCGCTTGAACAGGAAACGACCATTGCGTTTCTGGGTGCGGGGGTCTCGGTGCCATTCGGCTATCCGAACTGGAAGGAGCTTGGCCGCGATGTATTCGACTACGCGCTGGAAAAGCTTCCCGGGGAAGGTCCTCTCTCCGGTTGCCGTGACTACATTCGGTCCTTGAAAATAGAAGCTGGCCGACTGGGTGACAAGGCGGAGGCTGATGCGCTGATGTTCATGATCGGAGCCTGCAAATCAGCCCTCTCCCTTGTGCCAGATGGCTTGCAGGGTTATTACGACCTGTTCAGGGAAAATTTCAGCACGGCGAAGTCTTCGGGGTGCGGCAATGTCTTCCAGGCGCTTCTCGAGCTTCCGATCCATCGCTTCGTTACCACGAATTACGATCGGGAAATCGAGAACGCCCTGGGAGATATCCGCAAGAGCTTGGTGGGCGACAAGAGCTTCATCTTCGACGCCAAGCCGGATTCCGAGGAGTACCGATGCCGGCGCTCCCTTACGCAGCGGCCAGAGGATCTGGGACAGCTTACGCTGTTTGCTCTGGCGCGGGCCCGCGGCAATGAAAACATGATCTTCCATTGTCACGGCCGCTATGATGAGCCGGAATTGATCGTGGCAACCGAAGCCGACTACCAGAAGTGGTATCTCAGCCGTGAGGCGGGGGCCGCCAATGCGTTCCAACAAAGCGCCGAGCTCCTCCTCGGTTCCAACCCGTTGCTTTTCATCGGTTACAGCTTGCGAGACGATGACCTCTTGCGCCCGCTGCGCCAACTCAGCGTCCTCGATCCGGCGCAAAAGGAGACGCGACCTATTTTCGCTCTCGTCGAGCGCTCGGAGGAGTCCGAGAGGGACCTTGTTGATCATGGCGTGCTCTTCGAGCGATATGGGCTGCACGTGATTCCATACGAGCGACGCTCCTCCGATAAGGCCAAGAATCTCGAGATAGCGTTGGAGAAGCTCCGGGAGAACCTGGGAGAGGCGCGCCAGAAATGGTCCGAGAAGCCTTTTCTGAAGCGACCGGACAAACCGCCTGAGCTCCCGAAGCCCTACTGTGAAATCGAGCCCACGCCGGACATTCCGGTGAAGCCGCTGGAGCGCTTGGACAAGGAGATCCGTTTCCCGGGGATTGTGGTCCTGGAAGGTCCCTCCGGATCCGGCAAAACCTACCATGCGTTGACGCTGACGAAACGACCTGATTTATCCAAGGTCTTCAAGGGGATTTTTTACTGGAACGCGCATTATGGCAATGAGGCGATGACGGCCTTGGATCACGCCCTCGCCTATCTGGACCCCGAGAGGAAATTCAAAGGCACGCGGCACGAGCGCATTCGGGAATGCCTTCAAAAGAAACCCTTCCTGCTGATCCTCGACGGCTGCGAGCGGTTGTTGCGGAAGACGGATAACCCGCGCGAGGGAATCACCTACAGCGTAACCTTCCGCCGGCTGCTCAAGGCCTTTGCGAACCCGGACAACCGGAGCACGGTCGTGCTGGCCACCCGCCTGTGGCCGATCGACCTCGATCTCCTCCAAAGCGAGAAAGGAGGCCGGCCGTTCATCCGGCGCCTGTTCGTTTCACGCGTGGAGGCGGCGGACCTTCATGGAATCGAGCCGTTCGCCAGCCTGCTGAACGGACGCCCTCGGGAGGACGCTCAGCGGAATCAGCAGATGAAGCTGGAGATCTCGGCGCTCTGCTCTCTCCTGCGTGGTCATAATTACGGGTTGTTCCTCGCCGGCCGCTACCTCCAAGGGCGCGAAGATCCATTGCAGACGCTGCAGGAGCTCAATCAGAACCTCGCCAAGCGGCACCGGGACGAGCGGCTCCAGGAGATGATCAATCTGCAAGTACTGCGAGTGGATCGGAACCAGAGAGCCGGACCTGCGCGGGTTTTTCTGGAAACTCTCTCCGCGTTCCTCGGCCCTGTTAGTGAGCAAACCCTCACGATCTGTTTCGAAGAGGCGTGCCCCAGGCCCGACAAGGGCTGCAACCCGAAACAGCCATTGATCGATGCCGGTCTTCTCTTCCCCATGCATCCGCCGATCAGAGAGGCGGAGACTACTGAGATAGCGACCTATACCGTGCACTGCACGGCACGCAACGTTCTGTTGCGTTCTCGGCAGGGCCCGCCGACCGATCCGCTCCCTGCCTTTGGTCTGTCGGGCTGCACCTGTGGACGTCTCGGTGTCAATCCGGACCCCGATCCGGCGCGAAGATCCCGGCTGCGGAGGATCTTCGATCGGATCCTCGAGGCGGCGGCGTCGTCCCTCGCAGAAGGTGATCGGAAGACGGCCCGCGCGCTCTGCCGCGACGCATTCAGCCTGGTCAGGACCGGAATGGAGGCCAACACGGCGCCGCGTTGGTGCACCTATGAGGAGTACCTTCAATTTCCGCTGGCCGTGGCGATTCTGGCAAAACGGGTGACATCCGGTTGTTGGACCTACTGCGAGCACGCCGATGCTTTCGATCTCGCGGAGAGGGAGGATTCTTCTCTCTATCCCGCGGAGCTGGCGTGGCTGTACAACGATATCGCCCTGGCGCTGAGCGGCTCCGGATACATTCATGATGCCTGCTCGTTCCTGGAGCAGGCCTTTGAGGTCAGTCGCCTGATCGAGCATCCCGCGGAGGGCGGCGGCTTTCATCTGGAGGTCTTGCTGAGTCTGGCCTTCACCCTGATCGAAATGGGAAAGCTGTCCGCCGCAGGCAGGCATCTGGACGATGCCGAACGCCTCGCGCGGCAGGTGCCCGATGACGACTTCGCGGCACGCATCCTGGGGTTGCGCGGGCTCATGCTTCACCTTCGCGGCGACCTGCTGGGAGCCGACGATTATTACGACCGTTGCCTCAAGCTGCTCCGCTCCGGGGTGAACCTGCGGGCGCAGAGCATCTTTCTCAAGCACAAGGCGGACGTGAAGATCTCGATGCAGGAGCTCGAAGAGGCGGACCTCCTGATCCGCAACAGCCGGGCCCTCGCCGAGTCCGGCGTCTTCCCCGAGCTCGTCGCCAACGCCCGCATCTCCGAGGGCCACCGGCTCACCCGCTCGGGACAGCCGGTCAAGGCGCGGTTGGAGTACACCGCCGTGCTGCGCGAGGCGCAGCGCATCGGCTTCCGCAAGCTGGAGGTGAGAGCCCTGACGGCGCTCGCCCGTCTGGCGCTCGACCAGAAGGACGCCGACGGCGGGCGGGACCTCGCGATGCGGGCCTTGACCCTGGCCAACCAGTTCGGTCTGGGATTGCGGCAGAGCCACGCGCTGGTCGTGCTGGGGCTCGCGACGCTGGAGATGGGGCAGAGCGATCTCGGAGTCGCCTATCTCCGCAGCGCCAAGCGGCTCGCCGACGATCAGGGATACTGGTCGCGCAGCCGCGAGGCCGAGAACAAGCTGCTCGAGCTGGGGCTGAGCCCGACGAGCGAGAATCGAGGCTCGGCGACGCGGTAGTCCCCGGCCGGCTGCATCCGATACGATCCCCGCCGATGCGCAGCAGCGAAGGGTTCGCGTTCGTCCGGCCGGGGCTCCACCTCTACTACAACGTCCTCGGGGACGGCCAGGAGACGGTGGTCATCCCCAACGCCAACTGGCTGTCGGAGCCCCTGCAGCCGCTGGCCGAGGGCCGCCGGCTCATCCTCTATGATCCGCGCAGTCGCGGCCGCTCGAGCACCCTCACCGACGCCCGCCATCTGAGCCTGGAGGACGACGTCGCCGATCTCGAGGCGGTGCGGCGGTACTTCGGCCTGGAGAGGCTGGCGCTGCTCGGCTCCTCCTACCACGCGGCGATCACGGCCCTGTACGCCCTGGAGAATCCGGAGCGGGTGGTGCGGATGCTCCTCGTCTGCCCCATCACGCCGCGGATTCCGGGCGAATGGGTCCAGGAGACGCCTTCCCCGGAGGATCTGATCTTTCCGCCGGGAGTCCCGCGCCTCGCGGAGATGCGGCGCGACGGCCTGGACGTCGATGATCCGGTGGCCTTCTGCCGCGCCTGGTTCAACTACTTCCTGCTGCCGGCCCAGATGGGCGAGCTCGGGGCGGCCTCGCGCTTCCCGCTGGACGACGTCTGCTCGTTCCCCAACGAATGGCCGCAGCACACGATGACCGTCTATTTCCGCCACATCGTTCCCAAGATGGAAGGCTGGGATTTCCGGCCGCGGCTCGCCGGACTGCGCATGCCTCTCCTCGTCATGCAGGGCACGGACGACCTGGTGCCGATGGAAGCCTCGCGCGAGTGGGCTGCGCACGCCGGCAACGCGCGCCTCCTCGCCATCGAGGGCTCCGGGAGCCACCCCTACATCGAGCGGCCCAAGGAGTTCTTTCCCGCGGCCGACGCGTTCCTCGGAGGCGAATGGCCGCGGGGGGCTGAGCCGGTGGCGCGGGAGGATTGAAGTACGATCCTCAGGCCGCCGGCTCGCGCTCCGCTTTGGCCAGCCGCGCGATAACGGCTTCGATCAGGGCCGCGGTGGCCATCTGCCGCTCGAAGGCGTCCCGCAGCACGAGCACGGAGGCCAGGAGCTCGCGGCCCACGCCCAGCCGCGAGAAGACCTCGACGGCCTCCAGCGCCCGCACCCGCGCATCGTCAGCCCGCTCCAGTCGGAGGTAGACGGCGGCGAGCTCGAGTCCGGTCAGCGCCGCCTTGTAGCGCAGATCGAGCTCCTCGAAGCCGCGGCGCACGTCCTCCAACGTCCGCTCGGCGAGAGCGAGCTGCCCCAGGCCGGCGGCGATCCGCCCTTCCAGCCAGCGCACCACCAGCCGGCTCACCCGGCCGTGCGGATCGCCGAAGCGGTTGTTCCGCAGCAGCTCCCGCGCTTCCTCCAAGCGGCCGCACTCGATCAACGAATGCGCCAGATTGTGCAGGGCCCCGAACACCAGTCCGGGGTCGCGCTCCCGGTCGACGAGAGCCAACCCTGATTCCAGCAGACGGATGGCCTGCTCGGGATCGCAGTCGTAGCCGGCGTAGAGCCCCTTCTTGAGAAGGACGCGGCCGGCCAGATGCCGGTCGCCGAGCCGCAAGTGAACGGCGTAGACCGAGTCCAGCGCCTCCTGGGCCTCGGGAAACCGCCGGCGGTCGGCGTCCAGGGAAGCCTGGATCTCCAGCAGCCGGGCGCCGAGGAGCTCGTCGCCGGTGCCCGCCACCTGGCACTCGGCGGCGATCTCGAGAGTCTCCTCGGCCTCGGGCAGGCGGTCGGCCACGCGGTAGGCATTCGCCAGCTCGGACCAGGCGCGGCATCGCAGATCGGCCACCCGCTTCGCACCGTATCGTCGCGACTCCAGACGGTCCGCGAGGAACGCCGCAAAGCGGGCCAGCTCGACCATCCGCGATGGATCGTCATACCGCAGGGCCTGGCAGCGGTCGAGGAGAGCTTCGAGCTCCGGCGGCGTCGGCGGCACGGCCGGCTCCGCCTCTTCCGGCAGGCGGCGCTCCTGTCCTTCGAACCGGGCAAAGATTCGATCCAGCGCGCCGTCGTACGCGCCCGCGGACTCGCGGACCTCGTCCGCGGCGGCCGGCAGCCCGAGCAGGGCGCCCGCCTCGGGAGTCAGCAGCGTGCCGCAGCGTTTACAGCCCCGCAGGAAGTGACGCACGACGGCACGCACCCGGCCGGTGTCGAGATCGCCGCGCAAGAAAGCCTGCAGCTCCCCCAGCGTGGGATGGTCGTTCAATGGTCTTCCCCTCCAAAAACTTCAAGTCAACTGCGACAAAGCACCCTCGAGCTGTGGTCTAGCCGTCCGGATCGAGCCCTCCTCCCATGTCGTCATCGTTATCCCCCGGGCGTTCGGCTTGGGGAGGCGGCTTGGGAGGCGGCGACGTACCGGGGACGATCTTGCTGGGGTTCCGCGGCGCTGCGGCCGGCTCCGCAATGCCCCTCTCCGCCCACAGCTCGGTGAACCAGCTCCACGCGCGGGACCATAGGTCCTGAGGCGCAAACCCGCCCGTCAGCCACAAGCTCGCGCCGCTGGCCGGGGCCGCGAACAGCGCCGCCAAAGCGAGCCCGGCGATGGCACGTCGAATGCTAGGCCGAGACATCTCCATCTCTCCTTCTCCGCGGCGCGCGTCAAGCCAACATGGCCCGGCGCCCGCGAACTCCACGTGGACGGAACGGCGCGTTCCAATCCATCGATTTCCCCGTTTCTATGCTGGCAAGGTACACTCCGCGGGCGTCGGCGTCAAGGGGATGGAAAGATTTTACAATCCGGGCGATTTAAGAGATAGTTCTTCGGCTGTAAGCGCGTTTTCCGGCTGCATGGAATATGTGAAAGATTCTTTCCGATAGTCCAAAGATTGGCATCTGCGCTTGAACACTTTCCGATCGTATGCGTGCCCTCTAATGGCAAATAGAAATATTTTCAAGCAGGTCAGGAATTCCGGCCGGCGACCGGGAGGTGGTTCCATCAAGAGATTTCAGCCGCTCCCGGCCCTTCGGCGCCAGCACCCAGCCGCGGGAGCCGGGGCGAAGCAGGCCGTGCCGCTGAAGGGTTAGGACGGTCTGCTCGGGAAAAATGGCGCAGGTGGCGCCCTCCGGGTCTTCGAGATGAAACCGATTGCGCTCGGGCTCGTAGACGAGCCAGCCGCTGCACTGCTGCAGCTCGACCTCCGACAGAGCGCGGAGGATCCGGTCGCCGTCGCTCGATCTCATGGCGCGCATACCTCCTCGGCATCGCCCGCGAAGGCCTCCACGGGCGCGGAGGTCCACCCCCCGCGCCTGGGGACCGCCTTCAAGACCTGCAGCACCTGTCGGGGAGAGACCTGCTCCTCGCCATAGCCGTTGTCGACGAAGTAGAGGGTATTGCGACCGGCTGTGTAGACCCGCAGGACGAGGCCGACGTCCTGGCCATGCTGGCCGGTCTTGAACAGTAGAGTGTCACCTTTCTGGATCATGCGGGCCCGCTAGGGCAAGTCCGATGCCAGGGGTAAAGTCCCATTATTTCAGGGCTTTGACGGGTCTTCCGGTCCAGGATCTGCTCGCGTCGTCCAGATTTTGGACGACTCCGCCGGGAACTTGACCGGCGGCCTGCGGGCGCCACCTCGATCTCGAGCCTGGTGAGTTCGCCGTGATGAGAAGGTGGCCCTATTCGTACCGCGATACACTGAGGCCGAGCAGGAGAGGTGGTTGAAGGGAGGACGAAAATGCTGCGAGCCAAACGTTACTGGCTGATGAAATGCGAGCCCGGGGCTTACGCGATCGAGGACCTCGAGCGGGACGGCACGACGACCTGGGAGGGGGTGCGCAACTTCCAGGCGCGGAACTTCATGCGCGACGAGATGAAGGTGGGCGACGGCGTCCTCTTCTACGCCTCGAACGCCGACCCTACCGGCGTGACCGGAGTCGCCGAGATCTCCCGCGAGGGCTATCCCGATCCCTTCGCCTTCAAGAAGGGGCACACGTATTACGATCCCAAGAGCGATCCCAAGAACCCCACCTGGTACATGGTGGAGATCCGCTTCGTCGAAAAATTTCCGGAGATCGTGCCGCTCGAGACGCTCAAGCAGACGCCGGGCCTCGAGAAGATGATGGTGACGCAGAAGGGCTCGCGGCTGTCGGTCCAGCCCGCTACGAAAGAGGAGTTCGAGATCGTCCGCAAGCTCGGCCGGCGCCGGGGCAAGGGATGAGGGAGCACGACGGCTATTGGGCCGATACCATCGAGGTGCAGTGCCCATACTGCGGCGAGCGCGTCGAGATCTCGATCGAACCGGACGTCCACGGCACGCTGGTACAGGACTGCGAGGTCTGCTGCAACCCCTGGCAGGTGACGATCACCCGCGACCGCCATGGCGATCCGGAGGTAAGGGTGGAGCGGGCGCAGTAGGCCCTCACCTCCCCGGTCCTCCTCTCCCGCCTCCGCGCCTCCCACCGCCACCGGGAGAGGCGGGAGAAAAAAGGGCCGCCGAGGGTTGGGCACTCGGCGGCTGAACCAGGAGAGGCTTCGGTTTAGCGGAAGCTGACCCGGGCGCCCAGGCGGTAGACCCGCGGGCTCAGGATCTCGAGCACGTGGTCCGAGTTGTTGCGGCCCTGCACGCTCTGACGCTGCAGGACGTACGACTCGTTGAAGGCGTTGAAGACGTCGATCCCCAGCGTCAGACCGAAGTCGCTGAAGGTGAGCTCCTTCTCCGCCCGCAGATCCACGACGTGGATATCGGGGTAGCGGAAGGCGCCGGGATCGGAGTTGAGGGGAACGTCGAGGCCGAGTCCGGCGCCGTCGCTGATCGTCGTGCGCGGGATGCGGCTGACGTAGCGCAGCGGATAGCCCTGCCGGCCGGTGAGGTTCGCGGCGACGTTGAACCCCCACGGGCGGTCGGGCGCGATCTGGTAGAGGCCGTTCAGGTTGTAGGACCACTCGCTGCTGATGTAGACGTTGCCCTTGGAGCCCGAGGCGTTGCCCGAGCCCTGCAGGACGTCGGTGCCGTCGACGATGCCGCCGGCGATGGTGTCGGAAGGATCCTCGTTCTCGCTGTCAGGAATGTTCCAGGTCCAGTCCTGCCAGGAGACGTTGCCGCGCATCATCCAGCGGTTGGCGAGCCGCTTGGTGAAGGTGAGAGAGGCTCCCTTGAACTCCTGCTCGCGGTCGCCGTTCTCCAGCAGGAAGCCGTTGCGCGTGCTGACTCCCGGACGCAGCTCGAAGTAGTGGACGGTGTAGGTCCTGCCGTCCGGACCGACTTGGGTCGCCGTGTGCTCTTCGTAGTCGCTGCGCCGGTGGGCACGCCCGACGGTTTCGAGGTTCGCGAGAGAGAACGGATCGTCGCTGTCGAAGACCAGCCGCTCCGCCTCGAGGATGTCGGTGAACTTGCGGTAGGTGAGGTTGAAACCCACGACGAATTCCGGCAGAACGGTATGTTCGACGCCGAGCAGCACCTCGTCGGTGATCGGCGCGTTGAGGTCGCCGTCCACCGCGTTGGACTGCAGCGGCTCGCGCGTGAAGGGATTGATGTTGCCGCTGGGAGGAGCGAGCCGGCGTCCGATCTCGCTCCGCTCCAAGGTCGGGCCGCCATTGTTGGTGGTGGCGTAGTAGAGGTAGCTCTGCGAACCCAGCGGGTTGAGGAAGCCGGCCTGGCCGGTGGCGAGCTGGTCGGCGAAACGGGAGAAGCTGGCGCGGAGCAGGGTCTTCTTCTCGGCGCCGATGACGTAGGTGAGGCCCAGGCGGGGCGTGATGGTATTCCAGGTAAAGCCGGCGTCGCTACCCGCGAAGCTGACGGCCGGCAGCAGCTCCGGAGCCACCGGGTTGGCCCGCACGCTGGAAGCCTGGTTTTCGCCGCCCTGGCGGTCGTAACGCAAGCCGAGGTTGGCGGTGAAGTTGCCCTTCGCCAGCGTGTCCTGCAGGAAGGCGTTGGTGTATTCGGTCTTGATGTTGGGATTGGCTTCGCGAGCCAGCAGCAACAGGCCGCCGCAGCACTCGAAGCCGCCGCCCGGCAGACGCGAGAGCGACGACTGCTCCGCCGTGCGGTAGCCGGCGCCGTACTTCAGCTCATGGGAGAGGTCGCCGGTGTTGAAGAAGTTGGAAGCGTCGAGCTTGGCCTGCTTCTGCGGACGCTCGATCTCGATCTGGAAGAAGCTGTTGTGCCACTGCAGCCGCGTGTCGCGGAACGGCAGCTTCTCGCCCCCTTCGGGCTGCAGTTGGAAGCCGCCGTTGACCACCGAGTACATGCCGGTGACGAAGAAGCTGCTGTTGAAGATGTGGGTGTCTTCCACTTTATACGCGGTCGGATTCGGGCCGAACTTGGACTGGTCCCAGGTGGTCTCCTGCGGACGCAGCGGGCCGGCGTTGCGGCCGATCTTCACCTTGTCGCTCTGCCAGGCGAAAGCCGTCAGCGAGTTGCTGGCGGTCATCTGGGCGTCGAGCTTGACGTTCCAATCCTCCAGGGTGGTCTTGTCGTCAAAGTTGTTGATCGTCTTGAGGTGGATCTTCGGCTTGGCGTACGAGCCCCAGACCCAGAGCTTGTCCTTCACGATCGGACCGCCCAGCTCGAGCCCCCAGTCCTCGTTCTTGACGATGCGGTTGCCCTGGTTGAAGCTCGTCTGGGCATGGTCGTTGTTCCACGCTCCAGCCTGGCCGAGGTCGGCGCGGTCGAACTTGAGGTCGGCCTGGCTGCTGTCGTCCGCGACGTAGTAACGGCCCGAGCCGCGCCACTCGTTGGTCCCCTTCTTGGTGACCATGTTGAGCACCACGCCGCCGGTGGCGATGGAGGCGTCGCTGCCGCCCGTCGTCACCTGCATCTCCTCGAAGGAGTCGAAATCGTAATAGCCGGGCGAGGAGCCGGTGGCGGACATGTCGGTGATCACCATGCCGTCGAGCGACCACACGGCCTGGCAGCCGCAGGAGCCGGGACCGACGTACAGGGCCTGCTGGCCGCTTTCGTTGCCGCCGACGTTGATGCGGTCGGTGAGCACTCCCGGGGCGGACTGCAGGACGGCCCAGGGATCGCGCGCCGACGGGATGCTCTCGAGCTCGGCGAGCGTTACGGTCTGGCTCTTGTCCACGCGGCGCGTATCGAGCAGCGGCGCGGCTTCGGCGACGACGGTGATGACATCCGCGATCTGCAGCTTGAGATCGATTTCGGTGTTGCGGCCGACGTTGATCTCGATTCCCTCGCGCCGGGTGGTGCCGAAGCCCTCGAGCTGGGTCTCCGCCGTGTAGGTGCCGGGCGAAAGGCCCGGGAAACGGAACCTGCCGTTGGCATCGGTGACCTGCGTGAGGGAGGCGCCGGGACCGCTGAGGGTCACGGTGACGCCCGGCATCGGCTGGCCGTCGGGGCCTACCGCGATGCCGTAGAGATTACCGCTCTGGAGCTGCGCCAGCGCCGGCACGGCGGCGGCGAGCACCAGAACGGCGATGAGAACCGCGCGCTTCGCAAATGGGTACCAACTCATGAATCCAACCTCCTTGTCAAAGTTCGTTGATGGCGTCGATGAACGAAAAGGCACACCTCCACTGCGTCAGCCGTCCGGCCTCACCCCCTTCCGATTCAGATCAACCGCGCCTCCCTGCTAGAGCAAGGGCTGTGCCGCCCCGCGATGATCGAGCTAAGTCATTGATGCCATTGGGGAAATCGGCTTGGCCTCAGAGTCGGCGCCGACGCGGTGATATCTGATCGATTCAACCCGGTGGATCGCGAAAAAAAGGCAATGAAGAAGCAGCGGCGGCTGATTCCGGCAAATCGGCGGTTCATCGTGAATGGATCGCGTTTCGTCCCGCTCCGGGATTCCGGTGAAGCGATCCGAATGTTTGGATGGTGTAGGGGCGCAGCATGCTGCGCCCTTTTTGGAAATGATTTCGAAACCAGGCCCTCTACGCCGTCCCCAGCGCCTCTTCGAGCCGCTCGCGGCAGCCGCGGGAGAGGGGCAGCCGCTTGCCGCTCGTCAGCACCACCACGAAATCGCCGTGGGGAGTCGGCACCAGCTCGCGGACGGCGTCGAGGTTGACGATGGCCGAGCGGTGGATGCGCAGGAAGCGCTCGCGCGGCAGCTTCGCCTCGACTCCGGACATGGTTTCACGCAGCAGGTGGGATTCCCCGCCGGCGTTCAGGCGGACGTAATTGCCGGCCGCCTCGATCCATTCGATCTCCTCGGCGGCGAGGAAGAGGACGTGCCCGTTGTTACGCACGGCCAATCGCCGGGAGGAGGATCGTTCGGGCTGGGGCGGACCCGTCAGCGCGGCGAGCTGCCGTTGCAGCGAAGCCGCCGCGGCCAGCAGCTCGGCGAGCCGCCGCTCCCGGAACTCGTCGTCGAGATTCGTGCTTCTCAAGTTCAGGCTCATGTCTCCTTGTCCTCGCGCCCTGCCAGAAGTGTGCAAAGAATCAGAAGAAAAGCCGCCGGGGCGGCGAGCCCCGGCGGTGCATCGAAAGCAAGAAAGGCGCCGTGCTACCGGAAGCTGAACCGCGCGCCGAGACGGACGACGCGCGGGCTCAGGATCTCGGTCACGAAGTCGGAGTTGTCACGGCCCAGCACGCCCTGCCGCTGCAGGACGTACGACTCGTTGAACGCGTTGAACACGTCCGCGCCGAGCGTCAGGCCGAAGTCGCTGAAGGTGAACTCCTTCTCCACCCGCAGGTCGACGACGTTGATGTCGGGGTAGCGGAAGGCGTCCGGATCCGAGTCGACGGGGATGTCGATGCCCGATCCCGCGTTGTCGGAGATCGTGTCGCGGACGACGCGGTTGACATAGCGAAGCGGATAGCCCTGGCGGCCGGTCAGGTTCGCGGCGACGTTGAAGCCCCACGGGCGGTCGGGCGCGATCTGATACATGCCGTTCAGGCTATAGGACCACTTGCTGTTGATGAACACGTTGCCCTTGGAGCCGGAGACGATGCCCGAGCCCTGGAGGACTTCGGTGCCGTCCACGACGCCGCCGGCGATGGTGTCGGTCGGATCCTCGTTCTCGCTGTCAGGGACGTCCCACGTCCAGTCCTGCCAGGAGACGTTGCCGCGCATCATCCAGCGGTTGGAGAGGCGCTTGTTGAAGGTCAGCGCCGCGCCCAGGAACTCCTGCTCGCGGTCGCCGTTCTCCAGCCGGAAGCCGTTGCGGGTCGTGACGCCCGGAGCGAGCTCCCAGTAATGGACCGTGCGGGTCCGGCCGTCGGGCGACGTCACGGTCACGGTGTTCTCGACGTAGTCGCTGCGCCGGTGGACGCGTCCGACGCTGTTGAGGAGATCGGGGGCGAAGGGATCGTCGGCGTCGAAGACGAGCCGCTCGGCCTCGAGAGTGTTGGTGTAGCGCCGGGCGCTCAGGTTGAGCCCGACGACGAACTCGGGGAGCAGGGCGTGCTCGACGCCGAGCAGCAGCTCGTCGGTGACCGGCGCGCTGAGGTCCGGATCGACCGCGAACGACTGCAGCGGCTCGAGCGTGAAAGGATTGACGTTGGGGCTGGGCGGAGCGACCTCGGGGCCGATCTCGTCCCGCTCCAGCGTCGGGCCGCCGGCGTTGCTGGTGATGAAATAGCGGTAGCCGATACCGCCGAGCGGATTGAGGAAGCCGGCGGTCGCGGTGCCGAGCTGGTCGGCGAACCGCGAGTAGCTGGCCCGCAGCAGCGTCTTGCGCTCCGCACCGATGCCGTAGGTCAGGCCGATGCGGGGCGAGACGTCGCTCCAGGAGAACCCGGAGTCCTGCCCGGCGTAGTGGACGGCCGGCAGGAGGTCGGGCGCCACCGGATTGGCGGCGGCGTCGGAAGCCTGGTTCTCGCCTTCCTGACGGTCGTAACGCACGCCGAGGTTGACCGTGAGGTTGCCCATGGCGAGCGTGTCCTGCAGGTAGACGTTGGTGTAGTCGATCTTGACGTCGGGAGTGGCTTCCCGGGCCAGGAGGAGCAGAGGAAAGTCATCTTCCGGCGTCTCGCCGGCGAGCACGATCTCGGTGCCGCCGCCGGGCCAGCGCACCAGCGTCGACGACTCCGCCTGACGGTAGCCGGCCCCGTACTTCAGCTCGTGCGAGAGGCTGCCGGTGTTGAAGAAGTTGGAGCCGTCGAGCTTGGCCTGCTCCTGCGGCCGCTCGATCTGCTGCAGCAGGAAACCGTTGTGCCACTTCAGATCGCGGTCGCGGAACGGCAGGGCGTTGCCCCCTTCGGGGACGAGCTGAAAGCCGCCGTTGACCCGCGAGTACATGCCGGTCGCGTAGAAGTTGCTGCCGAAGATCTGGGTGTCCTCGACCTTCCAGGTGGTCGGCTTGTCGCCGAAGGCGGACTGGTCCCAGGTGGTCTCCTGCGGCCGCAGCGGGCCGGCGTTGCGGCCCTGCTTCACCTTGTCGCTGTCCCAGGCGAAGGCGGTCGCCGAGTTGCTGGGCGTGATCTGGGCGTTGAGCTTGGCGTTCCAGTCCTCGAGAGTGGTCTTGTCGCTGAAGTCGTCGATCGTCAGCAGATTGATCTCCGGCTTGGCGTAGGAGCCCCAGATCCACAGCCGGTCGCGGACGATCGGGCCGCCGAGCTCGGCTCCCCAGTCGACGGTCCTGTCGATGCGGTTGCCCTGCTTGAACTCGGTCTGGGCCTGGTCGTTGTTCCACGCGCCGGGCTTGCCGAGCTCGTCCTGGTCGAAGGAGAGGTCCGACTGCAGGCTGTCGTTGGCGACGAGATAGCGGCCGGAGCCGCGCCACTCGTTGGTGCCCCGTTTGGTCACCATGTTGAGCACCACGCCGCCGGTGGCGATGGTGGCGTCGCTGCCGCCGGTCGTCACCTGCATCTCCTCGAAGGCGTCGAAATCGTAGTAGCCGGGCGACGAGCCGAGGGCGGCCATGTCGGTGATGACGACGCCGTCCACCGACCACACCGCCTGATCGCCGCCGGAGCCGGGACCGACGTACTGTGCCTGCTGGCCGCTCTCGTTGCCGCCGACGTTGATGCGGTCGGTCAGCACCCCCGGCGTCGACTGCAGGACGGCCCACGGATCGCGGGCTGTGGGGATGCGCTCGAGATCGGCGTTGGTCATCGTCGTGCCGGTCGCCACGCGCCGGGTGTCGAGCAGCGGCGACTCGGCGGTGACGTTGATCACCTCTTCCACCTGCGCCGAGAGCTGCAGCTCGACTTGCGTGTTGCGGCCGACGTTGATGACGATGCCGGAGGACTCGAGGGGCGAGTACCCCTGGACCTCCGCGCGCACCGAGTAGCTGCCGGGCGACAAGCCGAGGAACCGGAACCGGCCCTGGGCGTCGGTGACCTGGGTTTGCGGAGCGCCGCCACCGGTGAGCGTGACGGTGACCCCGGGGAGGGTCTCACCGCCTGGCCCTAGAACGGTGCCGTAAAGGTTGCCGCTCTGCAACTGCGCCGCCGCCGGCACGGCGAGGAGCAGCAGAAGGACGGCAGCCGACGCGCCGAATCGAAAAGAGCAACGTTTCATCAAAGAGACCTCCTTCGCGAGTGGGTTGGAGTTTTGAAGATCAGGGAGGAATGGTTGTTCGCAAGCCGTGATGTCTCACCTCCTTGCCCTCCAACAACGGCTGGCCCCCGCTAGAGCAAGGCATATGCCGACTGTCACAAACGCGACGGCCCGCGCTCTAAACCCTTACAAACGTTGAGTTATCCGATGGCGGCGCTGCGCAAGGTGCATTTCCGCGCCGCGGTGCCGATCCAGAGATTTGGATGAGATTGGCGGGGCCGGCGAGGCGGTAAGCGCAGCCAGGAGCGCGGTTGAGCCTCGGGATTCCGCGATTTATCCCGGAAATCCGGCGGCCCGTCACGCGCGATTCGATTGGAACGGATTTCCGGTCGCGCGATTCGAAAGTTTGAACGCGCTGGGCGGTCCTGAATCGTCTGATCGATTCAGCCGAACAAAAAGGTTTCCAAGGCGAAGCCGGAGGGCGTCCTGCACCCCTGGCTGAAACAGGTGGGAAGTGGGAGGAGCTTGGGTGTGCGCACCGTCCTCGCAACGCCGACGGTGCCGACCTCATGAGGGGACAACTCTCCGGTCTTCACCTCCCGGGCCCGTACCGGCGCCCCGCTGAAGAAGCAAGGCGTGTGCCGTGCCGGGCTCGATCCCTAGGGTTGGTGAATTGTCAGCGACAGACCCTTGACTCCGCCTTTCACGGGCGACAGGATGAACCCCGGCCATGCACACCATCTTCAAGGACTTCACCTTCGCCGCCGCGCACGCCATCCGCGGGCACACGCGCGGCTGCCAGAACCTGCACGGGCACAACTACCGCGTGCGGGTGCACCTGCGCGCCGAGCGGCTCGACGAGCTCGGGATGGTCCTCGACTTCGCGGATCTCAAAGAATTGATGCAAGAGATCCTGGGGCCTTTCGACCACCGGGTGATCAACGACATTCCACCGTTCGACCGGCGCAACACCACGGCGGAGCTGTTGAGCCAATACGTCTACGAAGAGGTCGCGCGGCGGCTCGCGGACCAGGAACGGGTAAGGGTGGCGCGGGTCGAGGTCTGGGAGAACGACACCGCCTGCGCGCTCTACGAGCCCTGACGAGAGCCCGCGGCCCGATCGGATACAATCCCTCGCCCGGAACGCCGGAGCAACTTTCGCCGCGGGATTCCGTACCCCGGCCCTGGGGATCTGGCGCCGAGAGACAAGAGAGGAACGGAGAGGAAATGGCTTCGGAAAGACCCGCGCTGGACGGACTGCGCATCGATCGCACCGCGGAGGTCGAGAGGAACGGCCGTGGGCGGCTGTGGATCGCCCTCGCCGCCGTGGTCCTCGCCGGCCTCGCCGTCGGCTGGTGGCTCATGCGGCCGCGGCCGGTGCGGGTCCGCACGGCGGTCGCGCAGGCGCAGCAGGGAGGCCCCGCCGCCGGCGCGGTGCTCAACGCCTCCGGCTACGTGACGGCCCGCCGTCAAGCGACCGTCTCCTCGAAGATCACCGGCAAGGTGATGGACGTGCTGGTGGAAGAAGGAATGGAGGTCCGTGAAGGGCAGGTGCTCGCCCATCTCGACGACGCCACGCCGCGCAAGCAGCTCGCCGTGGCGGAGGCGCGGCTCGCGTCGCAGCGCCGCGCCCTCGCCGAGACCGAGGTGCGGCTGCGGGAAGCGAAGCTCAACCAGAAGCGGATGCGCAGCCTGCTGGAGCAGGGAGTCTCGACGCAGGCCCAGGTCGACGCCGCCGACGCCGAGGTCGACTCGCTGGCGGCGCGGCTCGATCTGGGGCGCCAGGACGTGGCCGTCGCCGAGCGCGAGGTCGCGTTGGGCCGGCAGAATCTCGACGACGCGGTGATCCGCGCCCCGTTCTCGGGGATCGCCGTCAGCAAGGACGCCCAGCCCGGCGAGATGATCTCGCCCGTCTCGGCCGGCGGCGGCTTCACCCGCACCGGCATCTGCACGCTGGTGGACATGAAATCGCTGGAGATCGAGGTGGACGTCAACGAGAGCTACATCCACCGCGTCAAGCCCGGCCAGCGGGCGATGGCGACGCTCGACGCCTACCCGGACTGGCAGATCCCTTCGCGGGTCATCATGCCGGTGCCCACGGCCGACCGGCAGAAGGCCACGGTGCGGGTGCGGCTGGCGTTCGACCAGTTGGATCCCCGCATCCTCCCCGACATGGGCGTCAAGGTCGCCTTCCTCGCGGATGAGAAGGAATCGGCGGAGCCGGCGAAGGCGGTGGTGGTGATCCCCCGCGCCGCCGTGCGCAAGGACGGCGACCACGACATCGTTTTCGTGGTGCGAGAAAACCGGCTGGAGCGGCGGGCGATCGGCTTGAGCCCGGCGCCCGGCGATGAAGCGGTGGTGCTCTCCGGCCTCACCGCCGGCGAGCAGGTGGTGATCGAAGGGCCGACGGAGTTGAAGGATGGAGACGCGGTTTCGGTCGAGGATTGAGAACACGATGATCGTGGACACGAGGATATAAATATGGATTCGAACACCACGCTGGTCCGCGTCCAGAACGTTCATAAGGAATACCGTCGCGGCGGCGAGCGGATCGACGTCCTCCAGGGCATCGACCTGGAAATTCCGCAGGGGGATTTCCTCGCCCTCATGGGCCCCTCGGGATCGGGAAAGACGACGCTGCTCAATCTCATCGGCGGCCTCGATCGGCCCTCCTCGGGCAACGTCGAGGTCGCCGGCGAGCCGATCAGCCGGCTCTCCGACGGCCAGCTCGCCAAGTGGCGGGCGCGGCACATCGGCTTCGTCTTTCAGTTCTACAACCTGCTGCCGGTGCTCACCGCCGAGCGCAACGTCGAGCTGCCGCTGCTGCTGACCTCGCTGTCGAAGGGGCAGCGCCGGCAGCACGTGGCCACCGCCCTCGGCGTCGTCGGCCTCGCCGACCGCGCCCGCCATTATCCGCGGCAGCTCTCCGGCGGCCAGGAGCAGCGGGTCGGCATCGCCCGCGCCATCGTCACCGACCCGACCCTGCTGCTCTGCGACGAGCCGACCGGCGACCTCGACCGCAAGTCGGGCGACGAGATCCTCGACCTGCTGCAGGCGCTCAACCGCGAGCACGGCAAGACCATCATCATGGTCACCCACGATCCCCACGCCGCGGCCCGCGCCCGGCGCACCCTGCACCTCGAGAAGGGCGAGCTGGTGACGGAGGTGGCGGCATGAAGCTCTTCCCCTTGATCTGGAGCTATCTCTGGCGCCGCAAGCTGCGCACCCTCTTCACCCTGCTGGCCGCCCTGTTCACCTTCGCGCTGTTCGGCATTCTCGTCGCCACCAACGTCGCCTTCGGCATGGGCGTCGACATCTCCGGCGCCGACCGGCTGGTGGTGATCCACAAGATCTCGCTGATCATGCCGCTGCCGATCGCCTACAAGGGCCGCATCGCGGCGGTGCCCGGCGTCGAGGCGGTGACCCACATGAACTGGTTCGGCGGCATCTACAAGGACCCGAAGAACTTCTTCGCCCAGATGGCGGTCGATACCCCGACGTTCTTCAACCTCTATCCCGAGTACGTGGTGCCGCCGGACCAGATCAAGGCCTGGAACGCGGACCGCGCCGGCGCCATCGCCGGCCGCGACCTGGCGCAGCGGTTCGGCTGGAAGATCGGTGACAAGATCCCCATCCAGGGAACGATCTTCACCAAGAAGGACGGCTCGCGCCTGTGGGAGTTCAACCTCGACGGCCTCTACTCGCCGGGGAAAAAAGGAGTCGACGCGACCCAGTTCTTCTTCCACTACGACTATTTGAAGGAGGCGGCCCGGGGGGGCGGCGATCTGGTCGGCTGGTACACCATCCGCATCGCCGATCCCAACCGCGCGGCCGAGATCTCGAAACGGATCGACGCCCTGTTCGCCAACTCGCCCTATGAGACCAAGACCTCGACGGAGAAGGCGTTCGCCCAGGGTTTCGCCAACCAGATCGGCAACATCGGCGCCATCGTCCGCTACGTCATGTCGGCGGTCCTCTTCGGCATGCTGCTGGTGATCGGCAACACCATGGCGCAGTCGGTGCGCGAGCGGACGAACGAGCTGGCGGTGCTGAAGACGCTGGGCTACAGCAACGGGCTGGTGCTCTTCCTGGTGATCGCCGAGTCGTGCCTGCTCGCGCTCTTCGGCGCCGGGCTGGGTCTTCTCCTCTCGTGGGCCGTCCTGACGCCGCTCGTCGGCGTGATGCTGAAACAGTTTCTGCCGGTCTTCTACGTTCCCGCCTGGGGCATCGGGCTCGGCGTGGCCGTCGCCCTGCTGCTCGGCATCCTGACCGGTCTCGTGCCGGGCATCCAGGCCATGCGGCTGCGCATCGCCGACGCGCTGAGGAAGGTGTGAATCATGGGCAACTGGCTCTCGCAGATCGCCGCGGTCACCTGGCTCAACCTGCGTACCCTCGGGCAACGCCGCGGCGCCTCGACCGCCGCGGCCTTCGGCATCCTGGTCGTGGTGGCCGTCTTCATCGGCATCCTCTCCATCGCCGCAGGCTTCCGGTCCACGATGACCTCGACCGGCGATCCGGCGACGGTGATCGTCCTGCGCGGCGGCAGCGACTCCGAGATGACGAGCGGGATCAGCCGCGACTCGTCGCGCATCATCGCGGAGGCGCCGGGGGTGCTGCAGTCGCCGGCCGGGCCGGTGGCCTCCTCTGAGCTGTTCGTCGTCGTCGACGTGCCGAAGCGTTCCTCCGGAACCGACGCCAACGTGCCGCTGCGCGGGGTGAAACCCGCCGCCTTCGCGGTGCGCCGCAACTTCCACATCGACTCCGGCAGGCGCTTCGAGACCGGCAAGAACGAAGTGATCGTCGGCCAGGGAGCGGCGAAGGAGTTCGCCGGCCTCGACATCGGCAACCAGCTGCGCTGGGGCGAGAACGAGTGGACGGTGGTGGGCATCTTCTCCGACGGCGGCAGCCTCAGCGAATCGGAGATCTGGTGCGATGTCGACGTGCTGCAGCCCGCCTACCGCCGCCAGGGATTCCAGTCCGTCCACGCGCGCCTCGAATCGCCGGCGGCGTTCGACCGCTTCAAGGACGCCCTGACCTCGGACCCGCGGCTCGACATCCTGGTCCGCCGCGAGTCCGAGTACTACGCCGCGCAGTCCGAAGGCCTGACGACGCTCGTTTACGCCCTCGGCTTTCTCATCTGCCCGCTCATGGTGGCCGGCGCGGTCTTCGGGGCGCTCAACACCATGTACAGCTCCGTCGCGACGCGCAGCCGGGAGATCGCGACGCTGCGCGCGCTGGGCTTCGGTAGCGGACCCGTGGTGATCTCGGTGCTCGCCGAGTCGCTCTTCCTCGCCGCCGTGGGCGGTGGCGTCGGCGCAGCCTTCGCCTACTACGTGTTCAACGGCTTCCGCGCGGCGACCATCAACTGGCAGAGCTTCAGCCAGGTCGCCTTCGCCTTCCGGGTGACCCCGGAGCTGCTGGCCGTGGGCACGTCGATCGCGCTGGTGATCGGCCTGCTGGGAGGGCTCCTGCCGGCCATCCGCGCCGCCCGGCTGCCGGTGGCGACGGCGTTGCGGGAGCTGTAGGGGTCGGCTCACTGTAGCGGTAAACGCCCCCGCCCCAACCCCTTCTGCATACATATTCACTGACAGGCCGTTCTGTGCATACGCGTATGCAGACCGCCGGACCTCGTCCTCCGCACCGACTGCGCAGCGTAAGCCGCTCCAGATCAGCAGAATAGCCGCGAGACAATAGCCTTTCCGGCTCTCGCGACGTCCTCAAGGACTGCATATGCGTATTCAGAGCGGCCATTATGAGCAAATCTACTTGACAAACGTAGGATGATCATGCGAGTCTATGCGTATTAAGAAGGGCAGAGCGCCTGTACCGGCTCTGCGGGCAGCACCCCCGGCGGCCGAGGTCAACCTGGAACGGGAACCAGCGAGGCGGGCGGGGGGACCGGCGAACGGAGTTGGTCCGGTGCCATGGAGGCGCCGGTTAAGGCCCAAAGGGCCAAGGAGGTGTGTGATGGCAAAGCTGAGGACGTACGCAGAGATGGCAGGAGACTGGCAGGACCTCCACGCGCGGGTCGAGGCCAACGTGGCCGATCTTCCCGAGCTGGAGATGCAGTGGGCGAGGCTGGGGACGGTGATCGAGCAGGCGCGGGCGGCGGCCAGGCGGCAGGGCGCCATGCGGGCGGCCAAGCAGGAGGCTTCCCAGGAATTGCTGGCGCTCGCCAAGCTGGCCAACCGGCTGGTGGCAGTGATCCGCCAGGGGCTCAAGGCGCACTACGGCACCGACAATGAGAAGCTCGCCGAGTTCGGCCTGCAGCCGTTCCGCGGGCTGAGCCGCAAGAAGGAGGGCACCGAAGAGCCCGACTCTCCGGAGTCCCCGCCGCCCGTGTCCCCCGGTCCCGTTCCACCCGTCGAGTAGTTCTCTGCAGGGGGGCGCTCTCGTGGCGCTCCCCGTCTTTTTTGACTCCACCCACCCTTTGCCGCGTTTTTATCGTCCATGGCCGGCGAGCCAGCGTCCGCGGACAACGGTTCAGCGTCCAAGGACTCTCGATCGCCGTCCATGGACGGCGGCTCAACGTCCGCGGACCGCGGCTCGTTGTCCACGGACGGCGGCTCAACGTCCCGGGAGAAAAAACAACGTCTCGAGATGGCGGTTCATCGTCCATGGACGACAGAACAGCGTCTCGAGACGGTGAAACGCCGTCCCGGGAGACGGAACGTATTCCGCGGACGACGGTTTGCCGTCCTGGGACAACGGCCCATCGTCCGTGGACGGCATTCCACCGTCTCGGGAGAAAAACCATCGTCCATGGACCACGGTTCGCCGTCCCGGGACGCTGTTTCGCCGTCCGCGGACGGTGATCCGCCGTCCAGGGATATGGAACGCCGTCTCGGGACGAAAAACCGTCTCCGCCGGGCCGCGAAGACTCCTTGAGCATGAAGACGGCGCCTGTCATCCTTATAGCTCCATTCAACGAGGAGGTCCGAATGCCGTCCAAGCGCGAGATCCAGGAGCGCCGCCGTGAAGAGATCCTCAATATCCTGAGGTCGGTGGAGTTTCCGATCGCGGAGCAAAGCGAGATCGTGGAGCTGCTGCGGGCGAGGGGGATCCCGGCGACGCAGTCGAGCGTCAGCCGCGATCTAAGGGAGCTCGGCGTCGCGCGGATCGGCGGACGCTACGAGGCGCCCGAGTGGATCGACGAAGAGGCGCCCATCCGCAAGGCCCAGGGCCTCGTGCTGAAGATAGCGACAGCCGGAGCCCATCAGATCCTGCTCGTCACCCAGCCGGGCGCCGGAGGCTTCGTGGCCGAGGCCCTCGAGGCGTCGCGATGGGAGGACATCATCGGCACCGTCGCCGGCTACGCCTCGGTGCTCGTCCTCACCGAGAACAGGATCTTTCAGGAGGTCGCCTTTCACCGGCTGAACTACTACCTGAAGCCGGAGCCGAAGGAGGAGAAGGCTCCTTGATGCGCTCGACGATCTGGCTTGGCGGGCTTCCGGTAGCCATCGGCCTGCCGCCCGGATGTTCAGAACTTGGCGACTGGCAACACGAGTCCGGACGAAATACGGCCACCCGAATGACGGGAGGAGGAGGAGGGGTAGGGGCGGCGAAGGCTGCGGGGTAGCGCCCGCTCAGGTCCGAGGCAGGCTAGGCAGTTTTGTGACGAAGTCACGTCTTTCTAGGAATTCCCTAGGCGAAAGACAACGTTTGGGCGTATACGCGGGAAGAGTAGTTGAAGGAATCAGAGTCATTCAAACACAACGCTGGGAGCGCACGGCGCTTTGAGCAAGGAGGGATGACGGGTAGACCCACTGAACTCGGGGACCAGAAAACGAGTTCGTCAGGCTTCAACTTCGACGTAAGCGGGAGGACTGTCGATGTGCGTCAAGCCGCTCCGGATCAAGCCGTTCTGCTCCCTCGCCGTAACCTTCGCCGCGCTGTTCCTTCCTTCAGGGACAGCCAGTGCGAAGCCCAGATCACAGCAATCGGACGCCGTTCGCGTCACGCTGGAACCCTCCGGCGCTCAATGGGAGGCCTTCGGGAAGAACCGGTCCGGAATGCTCACCGTCGCCGCACCCGACGGAAGCATGGAGCGGCGCGCTGTCGCGTCCGGTTCGACTCCCGCCTTCAGCCTCTATGACACCAAAGGCTTTCCCCGCCCGGACGGCTTCTATAAATGGGAATTGGTCGTGGCGCCGGAGGGGCCGGACTCATCCGGTCGCGTGCTGTCAGGCAGCTTTCAGATCCTGAACGGAGCGTTCGTTCAACCGGGAGAGACGGAGCAGCCCATCTCTCCGCGACGGCGGAGCGGACCGCAGGCTTCGGTTGCGAAGGATCAGACGGTTGGGGATGACCTGATCGTCTACGGCAGCCTCTGCGTCGGCCTGGACTGCAGCAACGGCGAGAGCTTCGGCTCGGACAACCTGCGGCTCAAGGCCAACATCCTGCGCCTCAAATTCGACGACACCAGCACCGGCGGCGGGTTTCCCGCCAACGACTGGCAGCTCACCGCCAACGACTCCGGCAGCGGCGGCCTCAACAAGTTTTCGATCGAGGACGTCGCCGGCGCGAAGGTGCCCTTTACCCTCGAAGCGGGCGCGCCGAACAACTCCCTGTACGTGAGCCCGAGCGGCAAGATCGGTGTGGGGACCGCCGTTCCCGCGGCCAACGTGCACGTTACGAGCGGCAACACACCGTCGCTCCGCCTGGAGCAGAACGTCTCCGGAGGATTGCCGGCCCGCACGTGGGACGTAGCCGCGAGCGACACGGCCTTCGCGGTCAAGGATGCGACGGGCGCAACGACGCCGCTGCAGATCCAACCGGGAGCGCCCACCAACAGCCTGTTTCTGAACGCCTCCGGCTATCTCGGGATCGGCACGAGCAGTCCGGGAGTGCCGCTCCACCTGTATCGCGATACCGGTTCCCCCTCCCTCGCCAACATGCTCCGAATCACCAACCGGGGCGGAATTCAGTTCCTGCTCGAGAGGCTTGATGGCAACTCCTGGCAGTTCGCCAACTTCAACTCGAGCTTTCAGATCTCCGTGCCGGGTAGTCCGGTAGGTCAGTTCAACCTTGTCTCCAATGGCGATTTGCAGATCGGCCATGACGTCTATGCGCACGCGTTCATTCCCTCCTCGTCACGAGAGTTAAAGGAGAACTTTTCTCCGGTCAACGGCCGCGAGATCCTGGTCAAGCTCGCCGCGATGCCGCTGAAGGAGTGGAGCTTCCGTACCGAGCCCGCGAAGCGCCATATCGGCCCGGTGGCGGAGGATTTCCAGGCGGCGTTCGGGCTCGGCCAGGAAGGTCAGGGTCTCAACTTGACGGACGTCAACGGCGTGACGATCGCGGCGTTGCAGGGTCTGCACGCGCAGGTGGAGGATCAGCGGCAGACGATCGAGAAGCAGCAGGCGCTCATCCGCCAGCTCGAGGAGCGGCTCTCGCGGCTCGAAGGGCAGCGGTAGGTGGAACATGAGTGATCAATCTCCACATTTTATCTGCTCGTTGACGGGCCGTGTTCTGGCCGGTGTTTGTGCTGCCGTGGGGTTATGGACCCAACGAGTGTGCTGGCGGGCGGTCTATATTTCGGGTCTGCTGGTCCTGTCCTCCCTCCCTGCGACCGCTCAGGGCAGCTCGGGAAGCTGCGGGGATGTCGGTGGGGCGTTTTACGAGTGGGTGGCGAGCGGTCAGATCTCCAAGCCAAACAACTGCCAGGGTACGTTTCGCTGCTACGACGTGGAGAGTGCGAGCTCGTCGGTCGAGAAGCTCAACGCGAGCTGCGATCCGAGCGCAGGAAGCTGCGCCGTGAGGCTTCACGCCTTCGCCACCAATCCGGGCGTGCGGGACATGGTGATCGAGGATGGATTGAACCCGGGGACGCCGACGCCGAAGGTAGAGTGGTACGGATGCCTGGACGCCGGCTGTGGTTTGATCACCACCTGTGGCCTCGCTGGCTTCGGCGGCCAGATCGGCTTTGACGTCCTGGACGCGTGGGCTCAGCGAGGGCTTTCCTGCGCCCAAGCGTGGACGACCAACTACTCGGTCAAGATCCGTGTCTGTACCGCCGGATGCCCGAAGAACAAGACCATCAATCTCTCAGGAGTAAGCCTTGCGCTCGGTCTCGGCTGTCCTCCTCCTCCGCCCCCCTCCGACTGCAATACCTGCGGAGGCTGCGTTACGGCCGGCGGCGGCGGACCCGCGGGGTGTGGGATTGCAGTCGAGGGCGGACTCGCCTGTGGTCCCGCCAAGGCAGGGCCAGGCGCTAACCTCCGCTATCGGGCCGGCGGCGCCGGCGGTACGGGTTTTCCGGGAACCACAGCCTGGCGCACGGCTTTGGGCCTCTACTGGTCGCACGAGTACGCGCAACGCATCGTGGTGGATCCCGATTTCACTCACGTCTGGCTGATCACCGAGCGGGCGAGCTTCCGCGAATTCAGCAATCTCGCGGCGGGCTCCGGGTTGCGCATCTATCAGACCAACACACCGAGCGACGAATATAGAAGGCTTTATTACGACACGGCGACCGGCGGCTGGCAGCTCGACTCCCTCGACGGCCGCAAGGACTATTTCCTACCGGATGGCCGTTGGGAGAAGACTGTCCTCTCCCAGAACCCGACGCATCCGACGCTCGCCACCTACAACATCAGCAATCAGTTGGAATCTGTCTCGTTCCCCGATGGAAGGAGCGAAACGTTCACGTATCACCCGAGCGGCAAGCTCGCCTCGATCACCGAGGTCCCCGTCTCCGGCTCCGGCACCTCGCCACGCACCTGGAGTTACGTCTGGAGCGGCGACGAGCTCACCAACATCGGGCGGCCCGACGGCACCTCGTGGGAATTCACCTACGATCCGACGAAGAACGGCGGCCGCGCCGGGTACCTGACGCAGATGCGGCTGATCGGCACCGACGGCGTGACCGGCCGCGTTGAGGCGGAATTCGAGTACGACAGCTTCGGTAACGTGATCAAATCCTGGAAGGGCGATCCTTCCTATACCGGTGCGAACGCCGTCAACCAGCAGGAATTCACCTACACGAACCCGCAGTTCCCGACCAAGACGGACGTCAAGGAGTGGATCGACGCCGCGCAGAGCGAGACGACCTCCTACGAATTCGACCGCGATCCCCGCAGCATCAAGGCGCGGGTGAACAAGATCACCGGCGACTGTCCGGTCTGCGGCACGGGTCCCAACTCGCAGTTCACCTACGCCGATGCCGCCAATCCGCTGCTCCCTACGCAGATCATCGACGGCCGTGGTCTGAAGACTCAGTACGGCTACAACGCCAACGGGCGGATGACCTCGAAAACCGAGGCGGCGATGACGGCGCTCGTGCGGACGACGACCTGGCAGTATGGCAACGCCTCGTTCCCCGGTCTGCCGACCCGCATCGAAATGCCTTCGACCTCCGGGGGTTCGGCGCTGAGGGTGACGGTGCTCTCCTATGATGGCTCCGGCAATTTGACCACGCGGACCGTCCAGGGAGCCGAGGGCGGAAGCAGCTTCAGCTATGACACGGTGACCACTCCCAATGGCTCGGGCCAGCCGCTCACCATCAATCCTCCCGGCTACAGCACTTCCGACCAGACCTCCTATACGTACGATTCGACTCGCGGCGACTTCATCCCCTTGACGCGCACCGATCCGGTCATTGGCGCCACGACGTTTGGCTATGACGGCCTCAATCGCCGCACCTCGGTCACGGATCCGAACAGCGTACAGACCACCACCGCGTACGACGCGCTGAGCCGCATCACCTCGGTCACTCAGGTAGGAGCCACGCCGCCGGCGGACAGTCTGGTCACCACCTATCAA
>DASYTJ010000106.1:0-2105 GCA_036002325.1 Thermoanaerobaculia bacterium
CGAAATCTCCGAGCCAGTCCCAGCCCGGATGCTCTACGTCGAGGCCGTCCCTACCGGCGAGGCGCTCGTTGATACTCCAGAGGAGGGCGAAGCCTCGCCAAACGAGTTCGGGGTGCCATTGGCCGTGGCAGTGGGCTCCTCGGACGAGATCGGCCCAGGGAGCCCGGCCGCGTTTGGGGCTTCCGCGCTCCGGGAGGCGAGAATTTCTTCGGCCCACGCCGCGATGTTCACCCAGGCAGAAGGCATCGTGAACGCCACGGCGGCGATCTCCTCCGGCGAGTAGGGATCGCAGCCCAGCGTCTCGGCCGGCTGCTGCATCGCCACGATGGTCGCCACGTGATGCCAGAAAGCGGCCGAGGTATCGGCCTCGCCATCGCCCACCATGAACGGGAACGCCTCGTACTCGCCGGGTTTCCCCTCGATGTAGCGGCAGATCATCTCCCGCGCCATCTCTCCGGCGTTGATGAGCGTCATCGCGTCCGGCTCGATGAGCGAGAGCGTCAGCTCCATGCCTGGCTGCGCCGGATCGGTAAAGGTGCGGGTCTCGGAGCGCCGCTCGGGGCGTTTGAATGACAGCGGGTGTATTCTTGCCATAGCTACGAGTAAGCGGGCGCGGCCCCATTGTCCACGGCGAGAAGCCGCAGCTCGGAAGTGTTCTTGCCTTTGGCGTAGGGTCCCTCGCTGAAGCCTGCGTAGCAGCCGTAAACGGTATACGTGTTGCCGCCGCGCGTGAGCACGACCTTGGCGATGAAGGGATCGGTCATGGTCGCGCGCACCTTGGCGAGCACTGGGCCAGTGCTCGGAAGGGCACTGGCCCGGCGGTCGAGAATCTCACGAAGCATCAACGTCCATCCGATCTGAAGCACCACGTTGTTCTGAAAGGCGGACGTGATGGCGCTGATCTCTTCAGTGGATGGCGTCTCATCCAGGCCGGCACTCTCCAGCACCGTCGTCACTGTGCCCACCGTGGCGCTGTCAGACAGGACGCCGGAGGCGGAGACGTTCTGAAGCGTGATACTCACTGGGCCGATGTCCCGGCCCCTCAGCGGAAGCGGTATCGCCATCTCTCACTCCTCTACACCTTGATCCCCACCAGGATCGCCACGACCTCTTCCGCCACGGCCTCGCGCTCATCCGCCTTCGCGGCGGCCGCCGCCCGTTCCAGCCCCGCGGCGATCTCCGCCCACCGGGCCGGCGTCGTCTTCTTGCGGAAGACCTTCCCAAACTCGGCGGCGAGCTTCTCCCGACCAATGCTTTTCAGCACCGCGAGCAGCAGCTTCAGCGGGTTCATCCTGCGTGCTTCTTTCCTTTGGTCCTCGGCACCGGCTCCGGCTCGACCTCTACCGGCGGCTGCGGCGCGATCTCCGGCGTCACCAGCCCCGCCGCCTTCTGCTCGAACGCATAGGCGTAGGCGTCCAGGTCGTACAGCTCCTGCTCCACGGAGAGCCCGCTGTGCGCCTTCTGACGCACGCTCTGCGCGATCCGGCGCAGCTCGCGCCCGATCTCCTCGGGCCGCTCGATTACCTCTCGTGCTTGCTCTGGCATCACCCCTCCTCGCTCGCCGGCGGAGGCCACGCCTCGCCGATCTCGCCGCCGGTGAAGCCCGGATTCTGCTCCGGCAGCCACGCCTCGCCGATCTCACCGGCTGTGGCCTGTGTCGCGGCTGGCGCAACCTGCGTGACCGTGAGGCTGCCCACCGCCTGGCCCGTGCGGCTCACGTCGAGCGTCTGACCCACCACAACGCTTGCGGCGCCCGCGCCCGTCAGCTTTCCCGCGATGTTCACGCCCGCGGGAGGAGGCGGACCGCCGCTGACGGCGATCGGGACCGACGCCGACTTCCCGTCCGCTCGGACGACGTTTACGGGTCCGCTCTGCGCGAGCGGCGGCACCTGCACCCGGACCAGGTCGTCGGTCCAGGACAGGATCGTGCCGACCACGAGCTGGCCGTTCACGATGCCGGGATGGAAGCCGACTGCGTTCCGCGGAGAGAAGTTCCGCCCCTCAAGCGACAGCGTTTGCCCAATGGCGACCGGCTGCGGCACAACGCTGGTGATGACCGGATCCGTCGTTGGCATTGGACCGCCCCCGATACCGAACTGGAAGGC
>DASYTJ010000107.1:0-88720 GCA_036002325.1 Thermoanaerobaculia bacterium
ACGCCGTGCTGCGGGGCGATCCGCAGCTTCTCGAGCGGGCGGTGCGCAATCTGCTGCACAACGCGGCCCAGGCCGAGAGGGAAGCTGGCGGCCGCGGCCCGGTGGAGGTCTCCGTCGAGCTCCAGGCGGACGGCGTCGAGGTCGCAGTCGAGGACCGCGGCCCCGGCCTGCCGGAGGAGATCCGGAGCCGCCTCTTTCATCCCTTCGCCACCGGCCGGAGAGGCGGCGTCGGCTTGGGGCTGGCGCTCGCCCATCGCATCGTGGTGCTGCACGGCGGGCGCATTCGGCTGGAAGACCGGCCGGGGGGCGGCACGCGAGCCCTCGTCTTCTTTCCGTACGACACGATTGTTACCTCGAGTAACGAAACCGCATCCGTCTGAAAGTCCTCCGTCCGAGCCGCGCCGGAACTCTAAGAGACTGACCGGTAAGGAGTTCCCTCTCGCCATCCCCCCTCCCCGGGGCATGGCACCGGCCTTGCTTCAACCGGGCGCACCATGAACAAGCCACAGCCCGGCCGCGGCCACGGCGGCTTCACGTTGATCGAGATGATCGTGGTGATGGCCCTCATGATCATCCTGCTGCTGTTCGCCGTCCCGGCCCTGCTGACCTCGATGCGGCAGGGCAAGATCCGGGGGACGGCGACCGAAACCGCGACGCTGATGCGGCTGGCGCGCCTGGAGGCCATCAAGCGCTCCTGCACGTCGATCGTGCGGATCGCTGAGGCCGTCGATGCCAACCCGGCTCACGTCGAAGGATTCCCGGACTGTGACGGCGACGGCCTCGCGGACGCGAACAAGCCGACCCTGGGCAGCTTCCCGCTCCCCAACGGCGTCCACTTCCTGGCCCCCCCGAACTTGGCGGCGGAGGACTCGGTCGGCGGTCTCAGCACGGATCCGAACCCGGACGGGGATGCGAACGTGGCGATCTTTCAGCCGGACGGCTCGATCCGGGACATCGGCGGCTTCCGCTTCGGGGACGACGCCGGCAACTTCCTGGAGGTCTGGGTGGCGCCGGCGGCCACCGCACGGATCGAGATCCACAAATGCCGCGCCTGCACCGACGCGACCGATCGCACCGACTGGTATGCCGCCGGTGAAGGCGGGGAGGCCTGGCAATGGAAATGAGATCGAATACGCAACGAGGGTTCTCGATCGTCGAGGTGATGATCGCGGCGGCGATCTTCCTGGTCGTCGCTCTCGGGATCCTGCCCATCTTCGCGCAGGCGATCCGCAACAACCTCGCCGGCCGGGATGCGACCGACGTCAGCAACCTCGGCAAATCGAAAGTCGAGGAGATGATGCAGGTCCCCTTCGATTCCCTGGTCGTGCCGAACGGCCAGCAGTGGGCGTGCACCGCGGAGTACTGGTCGCTGTCCGAGAAGAAGTGGAAATCGACGGCGGCGCCGACCGCGCCGACGGAATGTTCCACCTCCAAGGTGGATCTGACCGGTATCTCCGCGCTCTGGGTCCGCGTCGCGCAGATCCGGCAGTTCAGTCTTTCCGACATCCAGAAGAGCGGCACAGCCGCGCCGCTTGTCGGCGGCACAGCGGCCGGCCTGGTCCAAATCAAAGAGATCGTGGTCGAGGTCCGCAGCACCAACAAAAATCCTCTGGGGTCGGGCAAGAGCTTGACCCTCCGCATGCTGCGGGCCGTCTAGGAGGCGATGATGAATCCTCACCGATCCGCGTCCACCTCCGAAGCAGGCTTCACGCTGGCGGAGATGCTGGTCTCCCTCGCGGTCACGGCGGCGCTGCTCCTGGGAGTTCTGGCGGTCTTCGACTTCAACGGCCGGGTCGCCCGGGCGCAGACCCACGTGGCCGACCTGCAGCAGTCGTTGCGCGTCGCGCAGGACGACGTCGTGCGGTTCGTTCGCATGGCGGGCCGCGGCAACCTGCCTCTGGCGGACCCGGCGCTGACGCCGCTGCCGCAGGGGCTAGCCGTCGGCGTCCGCGACAACGTCGCCGACAACCAGTTCATGCTCGGCAGCGACGAGACGACCCGCATCCTGCCGCGCACCGACGTCCTCACGGTGCGGGGGATCTTCGGGACGCTCTACCAGGTCGACTCCGACAACGCCGCAACCTTCGACAATCCGGACAACCCGACCAGCGGCACCCTGACGATCACCAAAGCCGTACCCGCTGCCAGCGGCCTGACCCAGGACCTGACGGACATCACGCACGCCATCAACTCCGGTACCCCCGAGCCCATTTTGTTGGCGGCCTCGCTCGGTGAGGCCATCGCCGTCGTGGAGCTGGAGCCGGGAGGGAGCACCGTCAGCGACACCCAGGTGGTCATCGCTTTCCGGGTCACCGGCGGCACGCGGACCGCCGACTACCTGAAGCTCTCGACCGGCGGCGCCTTCCAGAGCGTGGTCCGCAACGTCGCCTACGCGGGAATCCTGGAGGAGCACCGCTACTACGTCCGGGAAGAGCACGCGATCGCCGGAGACCGCACCTCGGACCTCACTCCCAAGCTGGCGCGGGCCCGCTTCTATCCCGGCACCGAGACGCCCTATCGAGGCGACGCCGGCAACGCCGGCCTCGATCTGGCGGACAACATCCTCGATTTCCAGGTGGCCCTGGGCTTCGACTCCAGCAACGGCGGCGCCCGCCGGGACGACCTCGACTACACCGGCGCCGACGATGAGATCCTGGAGACGGACAACGGTCTCAACGACGACTGGCTGTTCAACAACTCGGCCGATGATCCGGCGGCCATCGTCTGGCAGGGACCGCCCGCCCCGGCCATTCAGTACGTGCGGGTGACAACGCTCGCCCGCACCGATCGCCGGGATCCGCAGTACCAGGCGCCGCTGCTGCCGAGCCGCCTCGAGGACCGCGCCTACGCGTCCGGCGATGCGGAGAACAGCTACGCCTCCCGCATGTACCGGTGGCAGACGCTGCGGACCGTCGTCGACCTGAGGAACCTGTAGCCATGAGGAAAGGAAACCCGGGCCCGCGGGCTCGCGGAGGATCTATGCGCACTGGAAACGACTCTTCGCCCCATCGCGCCGCGGGAAAGCCTTCCGAGGCCGGCAGCGCCTATATCGCCGTGCTCGTCGTGCTCGTCGTGCTCACCATCCTCGCCCTGGCGATCTCCCTGATCACTCAGACCGAGACGCAGATCGGCAGCAACGAGCGCACCATCAACCGCGTCTTCTACGCCGCCGACGCCGGAACCCACGCCGCCCTGGCGCAGATCTTGGTCAGCCGGGACTTTGACGCGCACACGTATCTCTTGACCGACACGGGCTTGCAGCTCATCGACACGAAGCTGCAGTACGGCACCCAGGTAGCCGTTTCGCCCATCGTGAAAATCAACGAGGGTCCCTGCCCCTTGTGCGAGATCAATCAGGTCGGCACCTACGGCAACAGGGCTTACTCGAAGACGACCTTCTCCTTCACGTCCACGGCCTCGCGCTTCGCCACCATCGACGCGGGGACCGCCAAGACGCCGCTGGCCCAGGAGACGATCGAGGCGATGTTCGACCTCCAGCCGATCGAGAGGTCGGTCGTCGATCAAGGAAAGTAGCAGTCCGTCCGAGAGGAGCTTCCCATGATCCGCCATTCGCGTTCCGCAGCCGCTGTTTCGACGTTCGTCGTCCTGGCCGTTCTCGCGCTGATCCTCGCCGGTGGGCGGCCAGCCCTGTCCGATGACACGGATCTGCTGCGTTTCAACACCGCCAAGCCCTACGTCTTCTTCATGCTCGACACGTCGGCCTCCATGACTCTCTCCCCGGCCGGGAAGTGGGTGCACGGCAACGGCGACGATCCGCGCTCGAAGCTCTATCAGGCCAAGCAGGTCCTCTATCAGGTCTTCCAGGAAGTGGACGACATCCACTTCGGCTTCGCCGCCATGAACCAGGACCACTCCGCCGCCGCCACCAAGCACTGGCTCTATTACTTTACGGGCGCCCTGCCGGCAAGCTGGCCGATCACCTATCCCAAGGCTGATCCCGACGGCCCGGTCCAATACAACGCCGACGGCACGGTGGTCGACGACGTCGAAGGGGACCTGATGACCTTCGGCTCCCATATCGACGCGACGGGCATCGCCGGCACGTGCGCCTCGCCGCTCAAGCTCTCCACGGACGAGGAGAAGATCAACCGCTATTCGAAATTGGGAGCCTCCGGCTTCGGGCCGACGGTGATCTGGATCTCCGCCACCGGCAAGACATACCGCTTGACGGTGACCCGGCCGCCGATCAAGCCGGATGCCAGCGCCAACCCCTCGCTCGGCGAGGACGGGATGAACGTCAAGCTCGATCTGGACGAGATCAGCAATTGCACCGGACCGGTGGTGGCGAAAAATTTCGTCGCCAATATCGATCTCAGGCTGTGGACCGACTTCCTGATGTTCGACGAGGACGCGGGCTCGGTCACCGCGCCCAGTGCCAGCCACAACGGCGGCGTCGACAGCGTGGCGGGATTCTGGGACTACAAAGATGTCCTGGACTCGACCACCTGCGGCTCGGGCCATCCGTTCTCCGGCAAGGGTTGGGAAGGCAACTACGACGGCGCCGTCAATGCCCCGGTCCCGGGGAGCATCGCCGGCTCGATCAACACGACCTTCGACCCCCGCTGCTCCACCGCCGGCGCGCCGGCGACCTGCTATAACGTGAAGGCGACGACGACGTTCGATCCGCTCGGCCGGCCGCTCGACCGCGGCGACCTCCTGCCGCTCGACTGGCGCACCGAGAACAAGGATGCCTTCCTCGACCGCCTGGCGCCCAACCAGGCGGATGGCACGCCGGACTTCCGCATCGCCACCTACTTCAAGGACTCGCCGGATGCGACCACCGGAGTGCTGCCGCTGGTGGATTCCGGCCGCTCGCCGCTGTTCGGCACCGGCCCGACGCCGCTGAGCAAGATGGTGGTCGACTTCCGCTGCTGGTATCAGGGGGAGGGGAACAAGTGCAACGAGGAGGCCTACGGCACCGGAGGCTGGGAAGACATCGCCAAGAGCAGGGATTCAGAGTGGGGCTGCCGGCGCCCGTATCTGATCGTCATCAGCGACGGCGGCGACAGTTGCACCGGTGAGAACCCCTGCGCCGACACGGCGGACCTGAACTCCAAATCGAGCGTCCGCACCTGGGTCATCGCTTACGGCGCGGACTGCTCCAAAGCCGGTAACCCGCTCAAGTGCATGGCCCAGAACGGCAAGGGCGAGCTGCTGTGCCCGCAGAACGCGAAGGATCTCAAGACCGAGCTGCTCAAGATCCTCGGCCTGATCCGCGAGGAGACCCGGGCCTTCGCCTCCGCCGCCGTGCCGTCTATTCAGGCGAACGTCGACCAGCGCGTCTTCCTGACCGACTTCACCCCGATCAACAACAAGTCGGTGTGGGACGGCCACTTCGACGCTTATCTGAAGCCGGTTCCTCCGGTCAGCGCCACCGACCCGAGGCCGAACCGCAACCTGAACTGCACGGGCGCTGCGGGCGAGCAGGGCTGTCATCTCTGGGATGCCGGTGAGAGGATCCTCACCCAGACCAACGGGCTCGGCTCCCAGCCCGACCAGCGGCGGGTTTACTACGCCCGAGAGACCGACACTGGACCGGTCGCGCCTTATATCGACTCCCGGCGGCTGCTCGTGAAGCCCGCCGCGCGCAGCGGCGCCAGCGATCCGGACAAGGAGCTCTGGGAAGACCTCATGCGGGCTTTCGAGATCTCCTTCGTATCCGGGAGCGACGATGCCGCGCGGGCGAGCGCGGCGGCCGTCATCGACCAGACGCTGGCGGTCAAGGTCGCTACTCTCACCGACTCTCTGGGTAACACCAGGACCATCCGGTATTTGCTCGGCGACATCTTCCATTCCAACCCGCTGGTGGTCGGCAGCCCACCGAACACCAAATACTTCACCGACGACCTCCATGAGTACCGGGATTTCTTCCGCAAACACGAGCTGCGGCGCAAGATGGCGATCGTCGGCAGCAACGACGGCATGCTCCACGTCTTCGACGCCGGCGTTGCGAAAGTTGCGGTCACGCCCCCGAGCTCCACTCCCGAGGCGAAGTTCACCAACGGCACCGGGAAGGAGATCTTCGCTTATATCCCCCGGACCATCATGCCCACCCTGCGCCAACTGGCCCAGGGGACGGTCCACAAGTGGGGGGTCGATGGCACGGTCACCGTCGCGGACGTGTTCATCGATCCGCTGCACGGCAGCACCCCGGTGGCAGACAGCCGCGAATGGCGCACGGTGGCGTTCGGCGGGCTCCGGGAGGGCGGAGCGGCGTACTATGGTTTGGACATCACCCAGCCGGACGTCCTGATTACGGACAGCGGCGTCGAGAACGTTCCCAAGCCGAACAACGTCTACGTCCCTTCCTGTCTGGACAGCGGTTGCACCCTGCCTTTCCCTGCGGCGTTGTGGGAGTTCACCGATACCGTCCTCGACCCGTCCGGCAACGCCGTCAGCCTGGATGAGGACAACAATGGCCAGCCGGACCTCGGAACGACCTGGTCGATCCCGAACGTCGGACGCATCCGACTGACCGAAGCCGGCGAGACGATCGAAAAGTACGTCGTGGTGGTCGGCGGCGGCTTCGATCCCGACCACAAGACCGCCCCGAGCTCCGGCAGCGGCAACTGGTTGTACATGATCGACGCCGAGACGGGAAAGGCGATCTACAAGCGGCAGTTGGACGGCGCCGTCCCCAGCGAGCCGGCGGCGGTGGACACCGATCAGGACGGCTTCCTGGACCGCATCTACATCGGTACGACGAACGGCAAGATGTACCGCGTCGATCTGACGGCCGACGCCGTCGGCGACACGTTCCCCGCCCTGGAAAACCAGACGGTGGTGGCCGGAGGCCTCACCTATACCGTTCAGCGGGTGCCCGTTACGAGCTGGGTGCCGCGCGTGCTCTTCGACGCCAACACCGGGCTGTCTTCGGGCCTGACGCGGTCCATCTACTACCGTCCGTCGGTCCTCTTCGTCCCCTCGCTCGGGCTCTATGCCCTTGCGTTCGGCACCGGCGACCGGGAAAACCTGTGGGACAAGAGCCTCGTCGAGGGCCGCTTCTACGTCTTCGTCGACGACACCGAAAAGCTCCCTGCGGGCACCGTTCTCGACGAGACCCGCTTCCAGCGCATCGAGGTGACGACCGCGTCCACCACCAGCAAATATCTGTTCGACAACGCAGCGGGCAACCGGGGCTGGTTCCTGGTGCTCGCGGCGGATGAGCGGCTGATCACCGATCCCTTCGCGCTGTCGGGCGTCACGTACTTCTCGACCTATCAGCCGGACATCATCGTGACCGGCACCACCCGCGACCCGCTGTGCTCGAAGACTGGGACGAGCCGCCTCTTCGTGGTCTCGACCGTCAACGCCAATCCCTACCTGACGGACGCCAACGGCGCCCTGGTCCGCAACCGGGTGGTGAACGACTTCGTCACCAACCCCTTCACCGAAGATCGCAGCCTGAACACCGCGAGCAGCGGCAGCTCCACGCCGCCGAAAGAGATCTGCGACGAGCCGACCATGAACCAACTGCGGGAGAGCCTGAAGACCATCTTCCCGACCAACTGCAGGTTCGGCAATCAGACGATCGACATCAAGACCATCTCGTCCAAGACGGCGCTGATCTGCATCGCACCGGTGCCCGTCTGCACGATCGAGAAGAACTGGAAGGAGAATTGAAAAGGCGCCGCGGCATCCCGGCGGACCTCGTTTTCCTCGCCGCCCTGCTCGGCCTGGCGGCGGGGCCGGCCCGCGCCGACTGGCTGGTGACCCGCAACGGGACCTGGGTCGAGACCCGCGGCGGCTGGCAGGTGAAAGGGAAGCTGGTCGTCTTCCATACCCTGAAGGGGGACCTGTCGTCGCTGCGCCTCTCCGAAGTGGACCTCGAGGCGAGCCGGCGGGAGACCGCGCGGGCTGATCTCGTGCGGCGGGCCGCCGAGGAGGCGCGCCGGCGGCCGCCGGCGAAGAAGGCGCCGATCCTCGTGTTGACCGACGACAAGGTCCGCCACGCCGAGCCCGGCGGCTCCGCCGGGCCAGCATCGCCCCAGTCTCCGCCGAGCCTCACGGTCGCGAGCTGGGAGCGCGGGGTGGATCCGCAGGACGGTCACGTGGTGATCACCGGCACCCTGCGCAACGTCTCCGGCGTGCAGGCGACGGACATCGCGATGTCCGTCCAGCTCCTCGACGCCGACGGCCTGGCCACGGCGACCGGCCAGGCGGTCTTCACCGCCACGGTGCTCTCGCCCGGCGAGCAGAGCGGCTTCCGCGTGGAGTTCCCCGGCGCTTCCCGCTACTCCGACGTAAAGTTCGAGCCGCGAGCCGTCCTCGCGGCCGCGGCGCCTCCGCCGGACGGCGGCTGACCTTCACGCCAATCGTGCGCGACCGCGTTGCACGCCTGAACCGGCCCGTTGCACGCGTTCAGAATCTCGTTGTATCGATATCGAGTCCCGTTATACGCCTTTTCGATTTTCTTGTAAGCATGCAACGGGCCGCCATCGTGAGGCTTGGCCGATATTGGACCATGCTGATAAGGAGTTCTTCGACATCATATTGGATAAGGTGGGATGGACGTCCGAAGCTCCCTCGGAAGAGGAGAGAAGGCTAGGTTGGATGAGCTTCGACGAATTTAGAAAGTGGCTTCGGAAGTTCTTTGGAGAGGTACCATAGCGGCGGAGAGGCCAAATAATCGGAACGGTGGCACGGGGTGACAGCCAGAGCATTGCAAATGACCTCAGCATCCTTGCGAAGTCGTTTCGAAGAAGCGCTGGGTCGGTTGGCAGCGCCAGCAGAAGAGCAGGTTGCGTTTCTTCATGAATTGGGAGCCTGGTCTAGCGCCGATGAACTTGCACTGGAGTTGGATGACCTGATTATGCTTCTTCCGGAGGCGCTAAGCCGAGGGGAGGTAACGCGAGAGGAGGAGGCTCTGCCAGTCAGCTAGCGCAACCGCGGTCGTGGTTGAGGGGCTCGGCAAGTCGATTCCGGACATACTCCAGGGCGGTATTACCGAGATCAAACTAGTCACGAGTGGCCGCAAGATTTCCTACACGCGGCAGCCGAGCGCTCTTCAGGGATCCCTCTCTCCCTTCTCTCCCCCGAGGGTGGCTCTTAACGCGCCCTCCGCCCGGCGGCAGATGCCCCGCAGGATGCGCACGTCCCGGCTGTCCGGCGCCGCCCGGGCGGCGAGGCGGCGCAGGTCGCGCAGCACTCCCGGGAAGCTGTCGTCACGGGCGAAGCCGATCCGTGCCAGCACGCCGGCGGCCTGCTCGAGGAGGCCGTCGAGCTCCGCGGCCGTGGCGGGCGGTTCCTCGCCGCCGGCGGCGGCGGACGTCTCGCCCCGGGCGAGGAACAGCTCGTAGGCGAGGATGAGGACCGACTGGGCGAGATTCAGCGTCGGCTGGACCGGGGAGCAGGGAATGGTGACGACCGCGCTCGCGAGCGCCAACTCGTCGTTGGTGAGGCCGCCCACTTCCGGGCCGAAAACCAACGCGGTCGGAGTATCCGGCGGATCCTGAGCCAGCCAGGCGGGCAGCTCCGGCGGGGTGAGGAGGGGGACGGCCAGGCGGCGGTCGCGGGTGGAGGTCGTGCCCACCACCCGCCGGAACGGGGCCAGGGCGTCGTGCAGGCCGGGACAGCGGACGGCAGTGTCGAGAATCGCGCGGGCGCCGACGGCGAAGGCCCGTGCCACGCCGCCGATCTCCGCCGCCGGCTCGACCAGGATCAGCCGGCTGAGTCCCATGTTGGCCATCGCCCGCGCCGCCGCGCCGACGTTGCCCTCCTCCCGGGGGCGGACGAGAACGACGGCGGGGGGCAGGGGGTTCATCGTCGACACGACCGCCGCTCAGTCCAGAAACGCCGATCCCGACGTCGTGGAAAATCGGATCGGCGTCCCCGCCGCCAGGCTCCTCACCTCCCCGGCCCTCCTCTCCCACCTCACGCCCGCCCTTCCGGGAGAGGAGGGAGACTATAAAAAGCAAAGCAGAATTTGTTGTTTTTCAACCCGAGCGGCCTACCGGAACCCGCGGCGCAGCTCGCGCTTGAAGGCGCCGAAGGCTTCCTCGCCATGAAGGCAGACCACCACCCGGTCGAGCTTGGTGCCTCCCTGGAGGAAGCGGTGGATCTCGGTCAGCATGATGCGGGCGGCGCGGTCCAGCGGGAATCCGAAATTGCCGGTGGAGATGGCCGGGATGGCGATCGATTTCATGCCCCGGCGGTCCGCCAGGGCCAGGGCGGCACGCACCGCCGAGGCGAGCTTCTTGTCCTCCTCTCCCTCTCCGAGGCGCGGGCCCACGGCGTGGATCACCTGCTTGGCCTTGAGGTGTCCGGCTCCCGTCATGACCGCGGTGCCGACCGGCGTACTGCCGATGCGGTTGCACTCTTCCTGGATGGACGGGCCGCCCTTCTGCCGGATGGCTCCGGCGACGCCCGTTCCGAGCTGAAGCTTCTCGTTGGCGGCGTTGACGATCGCGTCCACCTCGAGATCGGTGATGTCCCCTTCGACGAGCTCGAGCTGAGTTCGATCTAGTGTGACGGTCACCTTGTTCTCGGCCCGTTTCTCGGTCGTCTCTGCCATTCGGCCCCTCCCACGGAATCATATCAGGGGTGTCCTGCCCACCCGCGGCCCCTGGAATCGATAGTGTAGACTCCTCGCCGCCATGTGGACCGAGCTCAAGAGAGGGCTGGCGGCGGCGCTCGCCGCGACGATCCGGGAGCGCTTCGCGGTCGACCATGAGCCGGTTCTGGAGGTGCCGCCGCGCCGCGAGTTGGGAGATCTCTCCTCGCCCGCGGGCATGCAGCTCGCCCGGGTGCTCCGGCGCAATCCGCGGGCCATCGCCGAGGAGCTGGCCGGCGCCTTCGTGCGGCCCGCGATGGTGCGCGCCGTCGAGGTGCAGGGGGCCGGCTTCCTCAACTTCTTCCTCGACCGGCGCGCCTTCGCCGCCGCCCTCCTCGACGCTCCGCTGCTCGCGGGCGGCGCCGCGCGCGGCGGCAAGGTGATCATCGAGCACACCAACATCAACCCCAACAAGGCGGCCCACATCGGCCACCTGCGCAACGCCGTGCTCGGCGATCTTCTCGTCCGTGCTTTGAAAAGCCTGGGCTATCCGGTCGAGATCCAGAACTACATCGACGACACCGGCGTTCAGCTCGCCGACGTGGTGGTCGGCTTCCTCGATCTGCGCCACATGTCCGCCGCCGAGGTGGAGGCGGTTCCCGAGCCTTTCGATTACTACTGCTGGGACCTCTACAGCGAGGTCGGCCGCTGGTACGAAGGGGATCCGGAACGCCAGCGCCGCCGCCGCGAGACGCTGCACGCCCTGGAGATCGATCAGGGAGAGCGGGCCGAAATGGGCCGGCTGGTGGCGCGGCGGATCGTCTCGCGCCACCTCGCCACCATGCGCCGTCTCGACGTCTCCTACGACCTGCTCACTCACGAGAGCGACATCCTGGGGCTCAATTTCTTCGAGACGGCCTTCGGCCGGCTCAAGGAGAGCGGCGCCGTTCACCTCGAGAAGGAAGGCAAGAACGCCGGCTGCTGGGTGATGCCTCTGGCGCAGGCGGAGGAGTTCGCCGGGCTCGAGGACCCGGACAAGGTCATCGTCCGCTCCGACGGCACCGTCACCTACGTCGGCAAGGACATCGCGTATCAGCTCTGGAAGTTCGGTCTGCTGGGGCGCGACTTCGGATACCGCTTCTGGCAGGAGGAAGGGGTCTGGGAGACGGGCCGGAACGGGGTCGAAGCTCACCCGCGCTTCGGCGGCGCCTGGCGCGTGGTCAACGTCATCGACGTCCGCCAGAGCTATCTGCAGAAGATCGTCCGCGCCGGCCTCCAGGCGCTCGGCCATGCCGCAGAAGCGGAGCGTTCCGTCCACTTCGCCTACGAGATGGTCGCACTCTCTCCCGCCACCGCCCGCCAGCTCGGCTTCCTCGCCGCGGCGGACGACGAGGACCGGGTGCTCGAGATGTCAGGGCGCAAGGGCATCGGCGTCAAGGCCGACGACCTGATCGATCAGCTCGTGATCAAAGCGCGCCAGGAGATCGCTCTCCGCAATCGAGAATTGGGCGACGCCGAGCTCGACGGTCTCGCCCGCAAGATCGCCACCGCCGCCCTGCGTTTCTTCATGGTCAAGGCGACGACCAACCGGGTCATCGCCTTCGATTTCGACGAGGCCCTGAGCTTCGAGGGCGAGTCCGGCCCCTACCTGCAGTACTCGCTGGTACGGGTCAAGAACATCCGCCGGCGGCTGCAGCAGGAGGGGATCGCCGCCGAGGTCGCGGCCGGGGAGGTCGCGGCCCTGCCCGAAGAGCTGTGGAGCGAGGACCTCTGGGACCTGATCCTCGAGGTCGCGCAGACTGGCGAAACGGTCGAGAAGGCGGCCGAGAGCCTGGAGCTGTCCCTCATCGCGCGTCACGCGCTGGAGATCGCGCAGCGCTTCAACGCCCTCTATCATCGCCATCCCATCCTCCAGGAGAAGGATTCGCAACTGCGGACCGCGCGCCTGGCAACGGTGCAGATCTTCCGCCACGGCTTGGAGACCTTGAGCGAGCTCCTGGGCATTCCCGTTCCGGAGAGAATGTGACATGGAAGCCGATGGACGGCCGCAAAAGACCTCTACCTCGCCCTGGGTGTACGTCGGCTGCGGCTGCGGCCTCGCCGTCGTGCTCGCCCTGGCAGGACTCGCGGGGCTCACCTACTGGGGCTACCAGAAGGGCCAGGAATTCCAGAAGACTTTCAAGGATCCGCAGGCCCGCGCCGAGAAGACTCGCGAGGTGATCCCTTTTCGCGAGCTTCCCGCCGGCTACTACCCCGTGGGAGCCTTCTCCATTCCGCTGCTGATGGACGTGGCCATCTTCAGCGACGAGGAGCCTCGGCCAGGCGAAGCGCCGCGCCAGGGCAACGCCTCCTTCGACGAGCGTGGCTTCGTCTTCATGAGCATGCTCCATCTAAGGGGCAACAAGGAGAAGATGGAGCGCTTCCTCCGCGGCGAGGCGCCAGCGCCCGACGAGGCTCCCTGGCAGCAGTCCGGAATGAGATTCGATCCAGGGCAGGTCATCCGACGCGGCATGGTGACCGCCGGCGGCCGGCAGGTTCTCTATGCCGCCTCGCGCGGCGAGGCCTCCCGCAAAATGCGGGCCCGTGAAGAAGGAATCGTCACGATGGTGATGCCCCAGTGCGCGGACAGCCGGCTCCGCTTCGGCCTCTGGTTCGGTCCCGATCCGGCGCCGGAAAAACCCATCGCCGAGGTCGACTACAGCGGCACCGCGGCCGACCCGGCGGCGCTCGCGGCGTTCCTGGAGCATTTCGAGCTGTGCGGGCGAGGGCGGTAAAGCCGACTGCGGGATCGTCAACGGCCACAGAATGGTAGCCTTCCCCCATGTCCGGGATCGACCTGGATGATCTGCTGCGGCGCGAGGACTCCCACGTCGAGTGGAAGAAGGGGGCCGCGGACGTCGAGGACGTCGTCAAGACCCTCACGGCATTCGCGAACAACCTCGGGGCCTCAGGGAGGGGTGGCTGGGTTCTCTGCGGGGTGGAGGAGGCTAGCGACCACCATGGGTTTCCCCTTGCGCGCCGTGTAGGACTCTCCTCCAGCCGATTCAAGGAAGTTCAGGGGAAGGTCCTCGATTGGTGCCGCACCAGAGTGTCTCCACCGCTCCTCCCCACCGCCGAGGAGGCGCTGATCCCAGAGGACCCTGCCCACCGCATCCTCGTCTTCCATATCGCGGCCTCTCCTTACCTCCATAGCTTCCGGGAGGAGAATGGAAGCATCCGAGCTTGGGTCCGACACGGCGACCGGACAGTGGAGGCCCGAGGGGAGTTGCTGCGTCAACTCCACCAGCGAAAGGAAGGACTCCCGCCGTTTCTCGAGCGGCCCTGCCCGGAGGCGACTCTGGCCGATCTCGATCTGGTGGCTGCCACGGAGTTCCTTGACCGCGCAGACCTCCCGCATCCACCCGAAGAGTACCTCAGACCCGGTGCTCGCCTGGATGCTTACTCCTATCCGTTGATCTTGTCCAATCCTGGAGCGTCTGGAGAGACCAATCCGGTTCCCACCTATCTTTCCCTCCTTCTCTTCAGCCGACAACCGTCCCGCTGGATCCCGGGGGCTTATGCCGTCTTCAGCGAATATCCCGGAACCGAGAGGACCGAGCCTCACGCTCTCCGCTTTCAGGCCACCAGTCCGCTTCCAAACCTCATTCAGAATCTCTTGGACCGGCTTCAGCTTTCCACGGGCCTCAGCATCGACAAGTCTGCCAGTGCTGTAGAAATCCGCCAGAATCGGCCTCGGTACTCCATGAAGGCTCTCCAGGAGGCCATTGTGAATGCCTTCGCTCACCGGGATTACGAATCGTCCGAACCCGTCCGGATCACGGTGTTCTCTAACCGGATCGAAATCATCAGTCCAGGGGGGTTCGTCCCTGGCATGGATCCGGAGAAGCTGCGGCGAGGAGAGGCCACACCTTACTGGCGCAACCCCGCCCTCGCGAGCTTCCTGCTGAGACTCCAGCTGGCTCAAAACGAAGGACAGGGCTTGAGGACAATCCTTACTGAAACCCGGGCCATTGCAGGGCGCGAGGCTCGGATCGCTCCAGGCCATACCGATTTTGAGGTGATCATCCCGGCATTCCAGGCAATTCCTTCTGCTCCGCGAAGCTCCGCCACCGGTGAGTCTGCCGTACAGGGATTGATCCTGATTTCCATTGGGGGCCAATCGATTCGACCCGTCGTCGAGCACTCGCTGCCCGAGCTTGGCCTGGAAGGCGCCGAGGTCCTCGTCGACTTTACCCTTTCCGAGTACGTCAGTCCCGATGTCCAGCACTGGGAAGCCGAAGCTGCAAGAATCCGAGACCAGGTACGTCGCTGGGTCGAAGATCCCCGCTACACGCGTATTCATCTCTTCTACCGTGGCCCCGTCGTGATTGCTCCGCTACTTGGAGCCCTCATTGCCCCCGTCAAACCTCTGGTGGTGTACCATTATGAAGACGGCCGGTATCGACCGGCCTATACGCTCGAAAGGAGGTTTCTGGTCGGCACCGACTGAGCGGACAGTCAGGAACGGCTTGAATCCAAAGGCCCTCCGACGCGTGAGCGGCGGATGCAAATCGGGTGAATTGCCGGGAACTCCGGGGACGGATAATCGGCAGCCAAGGCCGGCATGGAGGATCTGAGATCCGAGGGGCCGGCAAGGTTCAGAGACTAGGATCCGAGCGAAAGCGGTAACGATCCCACGAGCGCCCGACATCTCCACGGAGATGATGAGATAGTCCGTTCTACCGCCATAATCCGAAGTTCGATGAAACGGTAGAAGCCGGGGATAAAGAGCCTCGACGATAACAAAGCTTGGCTAAAGTTCCCCCTGTATGCCCGCTTCCAGTTGAGCCCTTGATCTTTTGAGAATCCCTACCTCCTCCGCTCGTCCCACCGCCGGTGCATCCACAGCCACATCTCGGGATGGGCGCGGATGTCCGCCTCGGCGATCTCCAGGTAGCGGCGGGTGAGGGCGGCCACGGAGTCCTCGTCATCGCCGCCCTCGGGCGGCAGGACGGCCGGACGCACGACGATGCGGTAGTGCCCTCCCTCCTCGGGATAAGCGGCGATGGGCACCACGGCGGCCCCCGTGCGCAGCGAGAGGCGGGCGAGGACCGGGCTGGTGAGAGCCGGGCGGCCGAAGAACGTAACGGCGATCCCCTCTTTCTCCTGAACCCGCTGGTCGATGAGGATGCCGACGCGGCCGCCGCCGCGCAGCACCTCCAGCATCCGGCGCGCGGCGCCCCGTTTGGGAATCACGGCGTTGCCGAAGCGCTCGCGCAGGGCCCGCAGCTCGCGGTCGAGCCGGGGGTTGTCGGCGGGGCGGACGACGATGTCCATGCGGCCGCGGGTGAGCCCGACGATCGGCGGCACGAGCTCCCACAGGCCGAGGTGGGCGGAGAGGATGAAGATCCCCTTGCCCCGGCGCTCCGCCTCCTCGAGGTTCTCCCACCCCCGCAGGCTCATGCGATGGCATAGCTCAGTAGGCCCGAAGCGGGTCGAGGAGATGGCGTCGCAAAGGGCGGCGCCGAAGTGGCGGAAGCACTCCTTGACCAGGCGCCGGCGCTCGGCCTCATCCTTCTCGGGAAGAGCGAGGGCCAGGTTGCGCAAGGCGATGCCGCGGTGCCGGCGGTCGAGCGCGTGGGCCAGGTTGCCGAGACCCCGGCCGAAGGAGCGCGCCGCCGCATGCGGCAGCGCCCGCAGGAATCCCTTCAGGGCCAGATAGAGGCCGTACTCGACGCGATGACCGATGGGGCGGTTCTTCACGAACCCTCACCCCGGATCCGCTCGATCTCCCCGTCCAGCCACTCCCAGAACGCCGGTTCCGGCTCGGCGCAGACGGGCAGCTCGGCGAGCGGTACGTCCAGGCGGGCATGGAGCTTGACCCGGTCTTTGGCGGTTGTGAGGACGGCGTCGGCGCCGCTCGTGCGCCAGGCCTCCACGATGCGGGCGAGGCTGGCGGGTGGGTAGGAGTGGTGATCCGGGAAACGCAGCTCGCCCGCGATCTCCAGGCCCAGGCTCCGGGCCGTCTCTCCGAAGATCTCGGGGCGAGCCACGGCGGTGACCAGGAAGACCCGGGTGCCGGCCGGCAGCTCCCCGGCCCCGATCCGCCGGGGCACGCCCGGCCGGGTGACGCTGGCGAAGCCCCGCCCCGTGAAGCCGTAGGGACGGAGCGCCTCGGCCAGGAAGGCGCCGGAGCCGTCGCAGTCGCGCAGTCCCGTCAGGATCGCCGCATGGGCCCGGACCACCGCGGCGAGCGGCTCGCGCAGCCGCCCTGAAGGGAAGAGGCGCCCTCCGCCAAACGGATCCGCGGCCGGGAAGGCGACGAGATCGAGGTCGCGGTGGAGCCGCAGGTGCGAGAAGCCGTCGTCCAGCAGGAAGACTTCGGGTGGCGACGGCAGACGGTGCAGGGCGTGGACGCCGGCCTGGTGCCGGTCGGGACCGACCACGACGGCGACTCCCCGCAGCTCGCCGGCCAGCAGCACCGGCTCGTCGCCGGCCACCAGCGGACCGAGGAGAGGCCCTTCGCCGGTGCTTACCACGCGCACGCCCCGGCCGCGGCTGGCATAGCCACGCGAGAGGATGCACACGGCGAGGCCGCGGTCCCGCAGGTAGGCGGCGACGGCGGCCACCAGCGGCGTCTTGCCCGAGCCCCCCCAATGGAGATTGCCCACGCTCACCACAGGCCGCGGCAGGCGCCTGGCGCGGTCGCGGTACCACCGCCGCCGCAGCCGGTGGGCGCCGCCGTACAGGATCTGCCAAGGTGAGACGGGAGGCGCAGGAGCCTTCATCTTCGTTCCCCCTCTCCCGGCCAGGGGTGAGGGTTCGGGCGGACCGCGGCAAGGATCGGCGTCAGCATCTCCAACGTCCTCGCCAGCGCTCCCCGGTTCTCTTCCAACAGCCGCGAGGCGCGTTCTCCCGTCTCCCGCGCGGCGGCCGGAACGTCGAGCCACTGTTGCCAGACCGCGGCCAGCTCGCGGGCATTCGTCACCCGTCGCCAGGCGCCGGCCCGGTCGAACGCTGCCGCCATTTCGCGGAAGTTGTGCATCGAAGGACCGACCGCGAGCGGAACGCCGAAGCGGGCCGCCTCCAGGGGATTGTGGCCGCCGGTGGGCACCAGCGTGCCGCCGATGAAGGCCGCGGCGGCGAGCCGGTAGAGGCCGGCCAGCTCTCCGAGGCTGTCCAGCAGCACGACCGCAGGCTGCCCCGGAGCCAGGGCGCTGCGACGAACGAACGCGGTCCCGCGGGATCGCAGCAGGGCATCCACCTCGTTCCAGCGCTCGGGGTGGCGCGGCGCCAGCACCAGCAAGGCTCGCCCGCCGCCGCCGGTCTCCTCGAAAGCGTCGAGCACCGGCCCCTCCTCGCCCGCCATGGTGGAGCCGGCGACCAATATGGGCCGGTCCCCGGCCGCGCCCCGCAGAGCCTCCTCGAGCTCGGGCCGCCGGGGCGGCTCCGGAGACTCGAACTTGAGGTTTCCGGTGACCGCAAGGCGCTCGGGGTCGATCCCCAGGGCGGCGAGCCGTTCCCGGTCCTGAGGGCTCTGCACGCCGAAGCGCAGAACTCCGGAGAAGAGCGGATCGAGCAGGAGGCGCAGGCGGCGCATGCGCCGGAAGCTCCGGTCTCCGACCCGGCCGTTGACCACGGCGATCGGCAGCCCGCGACGCCGGGCGTCGCGCAGCAGCAGCGGCCAGTAGTCCCCCTCGACCAGGACCAAAGCGCGCGGCTCGTGACGGCGGAAGAACCGCCGCACGGCGAAGCCGAGATCGAACGGGAGGTAGGCCACCTCGGCCCGTCCGGCGAAGGCGGCACGGGCCCGCTCCTGGCCGGTGGGAGTGACGGTGGTTACCAGGAGCGGAACCTCCGGCGGCAGGGCCCGCGCGAGGGTGGCTGCGACGCCCACCTCCCCGACGGAGACGGCGTGGAGCCACAGGGCCCCCTGCGTGCCGGCCGGTCCGGCGGCCCGGCCGAGCCTGCCGGCAAGGGTGGGCCTGTAGTGCCGCCCCCGGCGCGCCAGCAGGAAAGGACCCACGGTGACCAGGGCGGCTCCTGTCGCGAGCTGGTAGAGTCCCCAGAGGATGGAGCGCATCTCGCGCCGCAGTATAATGAGTCGTTCTAAGTCTTGAGACTGTCGGCGGTTCAAGACCCAGGACTCCCTAGACGCTCCATGTCCCCTCCCCCGTATACACGACCGGATATGCTCGAACTCGTCTATTCAAGCCGCCAGTCCCCTCTGCCGCAGCGCGCTCCCTGGGCCGAGTCCGGCGACCGCGACCTCCTGATGGCGGTCCGCGACGGCGACGAGTCGGCCTTGAACGAGCTGATCGGCCGCAAGACCAAGCCGCTGATCCAGCTCTGCCAACGCATCCTGGGCGATCTCGAAGAGGCCCGGGACGTCGTGCAGGTCACGTTCTTCAAGGTCTGGGAAAACCGCCGGAAATTCGACGAGCGGTGGAGCCCGAACACCTGGATCTACCGCATCGCCACCAACCTGGCCATCGACCATCTGCGGTCGCGGAAGAGCCGGGAACGGAGCCACGAGCCCGTGCGCCAGCACCTGCGGCAGGTGGCCGACACGCGCGCCCAGCGCGACCTCTCGCGGCTGCAACAGAACGAGGTGGCGGCCATCTTCCGCGAGCTGTCCACGGGACTCTCCGAAAAGCAACGGATGGTCTTCCTGTTGCGCGAGCTGGAGGGCATGTCGTCCTGCGAGGTGGCCGAGGTCCTCAACTGCCGGGAATCGACGGTGCGCAATCACCTGTTCAATGCCCGCAAGGTCCTGCGCCGGGAGCTGCTCAAGCGGTATCCCGAGTACGCCGGCCGCTGCCTCGGAGAGGACGAGGAGGAGCTGCGGTGAGCTGCCCCGATTGGAACCGCGCGGCGGCGAGCCGGAGCTCCGAGCCGGATGGCTGGGCGGCAGCGGTCGAGCACTTCGACGCCTGCACGCTCTGCCGGCAGGAGGCCCTGGCGGCCGAACCGTTGCTCGTCTTCCGGCGGCTGCCGTTGGTGGTGCTGACGCCCGCCGAGGAGCATTCGGAGGTCGAGGCGGTGCGCCAGGCGGTGGCGGCCATGCGCACGGCGGAGCGGCTCGAGAGCCGGCGGCGCTTCGCCGGCTGGCAGCGCTGGGCGGCGGCGGCGGTGCTCACGTTCGCGGCCCTCTCGGTCAGTCGGGACAAGGTTCCCCATGCGGAGCGGGCCGCCGTGACCCTTTCCGCCCCTCTCTCGCCGGCGCCCGCGCCGACGCTCGACGGGGTCAACCGGCCCGGCGCCCGGGTCTACCACCTGGCCAACGAGGGCGTCTCGGTGGTCTGGATCGTGGATGAGAGTCTGTTTGACGATGTCTGATCGGTGCCCTGATGCCTGGCTTTGCTCCTTTCGCCGGACCCGGCGATTCAGCCCCGTCCCGCGGTAGACTGCCGAGCATCTCCGTGCCGCCCGTGCGCCGCTCCCTCGCGAGCCTCTTTCTCTTGCTGGCCCTCACCATGGCCCTCCCGGGGCTCTCTCAGGCGCCGGGACCACGGGATGTGGTGGTGCGAGCCTACACCTTCAAGTACCAGCAGGCCAGCGAGGCCCTGCCGCTGGTCTCCCCTCTGCTGTCGCGACGGGGCACGGTCGAGCTTCAACCCGCGGGCAACACCCTGGTGATCCGGGACCAGCAGGACGCGATCAACCGCATCATGCCGGTGCTGCGGAGCTTCGATCACCCGGTGAAGCCGCTGCGGCTGGAGGTGATGGTGGTGCGCGCGAGCCGCGCTCCGGCGGTATCCCCCCAGTATCAGCATTCCGATCTGCCGCCGGGACTGACCAAGTACCTGCGCGATCTGCTGAAATACGACATCTTCGAGGTGCAGGCGCGAGCCCATCTCTCCGGCGCCGAAGGGCAATGGGTCATCTACGAGCTGGGTCCGGAGTACAAGGTGAGCTTCCGTTTCGGCGCTCTGCAACCGGACCAGCAGGTCAAGCTGAGGAACTTCAAGATCGTGAGACGGTCCGAGGGGCAGGTGGCGAAAGAGATGCTGCAGGGCACCGTCACGCTCGGGTTCGACCGTCCGCTGAGTCTCGGGCTCGCCAAGAGTGAGGCGAGCCGGGAAGCAATGATGGTGGTGCTGACGTTACGGGAAGGGCCTTGATCGATTGTAGGAACGCCCCTACAGTAAGGAGCGATTAAAGAGAAATGCAGTTCGTCTGTCGGATCGGAACGCCGGACGGCCGGGTGCTGGAGGAGATCTTCACCGCCAGCGACGAAACCGCCCTGCGCAGCGACCTCGGCAAGCGCGGTTATCACCTGTTCGAGGTGCGCCGCCGCGGGGTGGCGCCCAAGCTCGCCTTGCCGGCATTCGGCCGGTCCGGGCGCCGGCGGATTCCAGTGAATGAGTTCATGGTCTTCAATCAGGAGCTGGCGGCGCTGCTCAAGGCCGGCCTCCCTCTGCTCCAGGCGGTGGATCTGATGCTGGAGCGGATGCACAATCCACATTTCCGTTCGGTGCTGACGGACGTGCGCGACCGGCTGAAGAGCGGCTCGGACCTCTCCGATGCCTTCGCCGCGCACGGCGAGCAATTCCCCCGGCTCTATCCCTCCTCGCTGAAGGCGGGAGAACGGAGCGGCGAGCTGGAGCTGGTCATCCGACGCTTCATCCGTTACATGAAGCTGCTGCTCGACGCGCGGCGGCGAGTGATCTCGGCGCTGATCTATCCGGCGGTCCTGGTCTGCCTGTCGATCGCCATGATCGCGATCATGGCCCTTTTCGTCGTGCCCAAGTTCATGGGTTTTTTCGAGGAGCTGGGCACCGATCTGCCGGTGATCACGCAGGTGGTGCTCTCCATCTCGACTTTCGCCTCCGAGAACTGGCCGGTGTTGTTGGTGGTGCTCGTCGGCGCGACGTTGGCGCTGCGCTCCTGGGGGCGCACGGACGCGGGCCGGCTCGCCCTCGACCGGCTGAAGCTGCGGCTCCCCCTGATGGGACCCGTGCTCCACCGCTTCGCGTTGTCGGAATTCTGCCGCTCTCTTTCGACGTTGCTTGCGGGAGGCATCCCGCTGGTGCCCGCCTTCGAGATCGCCATCTCGTCGGTCGGCAACGCCCACGTGCGGCACCGGCTGGAGCCGACGATCCAGATGGTGCGGGAGGGCAAGCCCTTCTACGCCGCGCTCGAGAAGAGCGAGATCTTCCTCGAAATGTCGATCGATATGGTGAAGGTCGGAGAGGCGACCGGCTCGCTCGACGACATGTTGAACAGCGTCTCGGAGTTCCTGGACGAGCAGGTAGAGACCCGGATGCAGCGGCTGCTGTCGCTGGTCGAGCCGATGATGCTGGTTTTCATGGGCTTGATCATCGCGATCCTTTTGATCTCGATCTATCTTCCGATGTTCTCGATGCTCGGATCGACCAAGTTCTAGCACTTGTTGCTGAGGGGCCCTCCTGCACGGGAGCCCTGCAGTCATTTGGAGAAGGGTAAGGAAACCTGGCAATGGCAGTGATCAACGGCAGGATTGCGGTTCAGGAGAAGGAGCTCGAGGCGGAGACCATCGAGCAGGCGCGGGCGCGCCTGGCGCAAGAGCGGCGCGAGGCGGAGGCCTTCGCCGCCCGCTACGGCCTCGAGTTCGTCGACATGACGCACTTCCGCATCGACAACGACCTCTTCCGGCGGGTGCCTTTCGAGCTGATGCTCCGCTACGGCTTCATCCCCGAAGCGCAGCTCGACGGACGCCTGTCGGTGGTGATGTCGGATCCATCCGACGTGGTCAAGATCGACGAGCTCGAGCTGCTGCTCGGCCAGCCGGTCGAGGTCAAGGTGGGGGTGCGCTCGGCGATCGAGGAGATCCTGCAGAAGTCGGAGAGCGCCCAGCGGGTGCTCGACGAGGCCAGCGAAGACTTCCGCATCCAGCTCGTGCAGGAGGACGAAGAAGGCGAAGAGGTCCTGTCGATCGACCGGATCACCGCCGATACCAGCCCGATCATCAAGCTGGTGGATTCGACGATGTTCAACGCCATCCAGCGGCGGGCCTCGGACATCCACGTCGAGACGCGGGAGAACGAAGTCATCATCAAGTATCGGATCGACGGTGTTCTCTACCAGGCGATGGAGCCGATCGACAAGCGCCACCATCAGACGATCATCAGCCGCGTCAAGGTGATGTCCGAGCTCGATATCGCCGAGAAGCGCATCCCCCAGGACGGCCGCTTCAAGCTGCGTCTCAAGGGGCGCACGATCGACTTCCGCGTCTCCATCATGCCCTCGGTCCACGGCGAGGACTGCGTCATCCGGATTCTCGACAAGGAATCGATGAACAAGGAGTTCAAGAACCTGCGGCTGGACATCCTCGGCTTCGACGAGGAGACGCTGCGCAAGCTCCGCAAGTTCATCCACGAGCCTTACGGCATGGTGCTGGTCACCGGCCCCACCGGCTCGGGCAAGACGACGACGCTCTACGCCTGCCTGTCGGAGATCCAGTCCTCCGAGGACAAGATCATCACCATCGAGGATCCGGTCGAGTATCAGCTGAAGGGGATCACCCAGATTCCGGTCAACGAGAAGAAGGGGCTCACCTTCGCCCGCGGGCTGCGTTCCATCTTGCGGCACGACCCGGACAAGATCATGGTCGGCGAGATCCGCGATCAGGACACGGCGCAGATCGCCATCCAGTCCGCGCTCACCGGCCACCTGGTGTTCACCACCGTGCACGCCAACAACGTGGTGGACGTGCTCGGCCGGTTCCTCAACATGGACGTGGACCTCTACAATTTCGTCTCGGCGCTCAACTGCGTGCTGGCCCAGCGGCTGGTGCGCAAGATCTGCCTGCACTGCAAGCATCCGGTGAAGATTCCCGCCCAGCTCCTCACCGAGAGCGGCCTCGATCCGGCCGTCTACTCCGAGTTCACCTTCTACGAGGGACGGGGCTGCATCGAGTGCAACGGCACGGGATTCCACGGCCGTGTCGCCGTTTCCGAGCTGCTCGACCTTTCGGACCACATCCGCGAGCTGATTCTGGACCGCCGGCCGGCCTCCGAGATCAAGCGCGCTGCCAAGGAAGAAGGAATGACCTTTCTGCGCGAGTCGGCGCTCGAGATGGTCTTCCGGGGAGTGACGACTCTGCGTGAGATCAACAAAGTTACCTTCGTGGATTGATCGCCTGCTGGGCTTCGAGCCCGTGCCGGTGCCGCCGCACGTCTTCGCTCTCGACGAGGAGCGGCTGCGCTACGGGCAGTTCACGCGCGACCGCCATGGCTTCCGCCTGCGCGGCTACCGCGAGGCGGCCCTGCCCCGCGACCCCTTCCACCACGGCCCGCTGGGCGGACCGCCGCGCGATCCCGTGGCCTTCCGGGGACTGGTGGCGGGACTGGTGGCGAGCATCCCCGGCGGCGTCAAGGACGCTTCTCTGGTGCTCCCCGACGCCTGGTTGCGGGTCACCTTCACCGAGAGCGGCGAGCTGCCGGGGACGGCCGACGCTCTCGACGAGGTGCTGCGCTGGAAGCTCCGGCGTCTCGTGCCGTTCCGCGTCGACGAGCTGCGGGTGGGCGCCACCGAGGTGTCGCCGATCCCCGGCCAGGAGGAGCCGGGCCGCCTGCTCCTCGGATTCGGCGTCGAGCAGCTCCTGGCGCAGGTGGAAGAGGCCTTCGCGGCGGCCGGAGTGCGGATCGGCCAGGTGACGAACGACAGCCTGTCGTTGCTGGCGGCGATCGTCCCCGCGTCCCCCGGCTCCTTCGCGGCGCTCGTCGTGGTGGGGGCCGAAGGCTACACGCTGATCTTCGCCCGCGGCAGCGAGCCCGTCCTTCACCGCTACAAGGCATTCACCGGTACCCTTCCCGAGGCCGCGCGGGCGAGCTTCGTCGGCCGCGACCTCAAGCTGACCCGCAACTTCCTCGACGAGCACTTTTCCGGCTCCGCGCTGAGCCAGGTGCTGCTGCTCGCCGCCCCGGAGCTGGAGCCGGCCTGGCTCGACCGCTTGGAAGAGGGATTGGGCTCGCCCGCCGCACCTCTGGACGGCCGGCACCTGCCGCCACTGCGCGTCGAGGAAGCGGCGGTGCCGGCTTGGCGTGATCTCGCCCCGATGCTGGGCGCCGCCCGTCAGGAGATGGCATGAGCACCGTGGACAACGCACCCGAGATCGCGGCCGGGCCGCGCCCGTCTCCGCCCCGGCGGGCGGCCGCTGCAGCGGGAGGGGGAATCGAGCGGCTGGAGCCTCTCAACCTGGCGCGTCGGCCGTTCCTCAACAGCCGGCCGGTGGTGCGGGTCTCAATTCTGCTCTGGGTGCTCGGCCTGGTCCTCCTGCTGGCCAATCTCTACCTCTTCCGGAACTATCTCTCCAGCTCCGCCGACAAGCGCGAACAGATCGCGCGCGGCGAGGAGGAGATCCAGCGCCAGCAACGGCTGGCGCAGCAGCTTCAGAGCCGGCTCGACAAGATCGATCTGGTGCGGCAGAACCAGCAGGTCGATTTCCTGAATCAGAAAATCGAGGAGAGGACTTTCTCCTGGAGCCTGCTGCTCGACCGCCTGGTCGAAGTGCTGCCGGACGATATCCGCCTCAACCGCTTGACGCCGGAGACCGGAGAGCGAGAAGAACGGGAGGAGCGAGGCTTGCGGCGGCAGCAGAGGAGGCGCAGCGTCGAAGGTCAGATCCCTTTGATCATCTCGGCGGAAACCCGTAGTGACACAGCGCTCAACCAATTCGTAGACAATCTGTTCGCGCATCCCGCCTTCGCGGATCCGAACCTCCTGCGCGAAGAGCGGCAGGAGAGCAATCTGGTGAAATTCGAGTTGACCGTGCAGTACATTCCAGGCGGACCGCCGAAGGGCCTCGCGAGCGGGGAAACGCCGCGAGTCGAGGAGGTGCCGCAGCCGGGCGGCGTTTCTACGGAGTCGGCCGCGCCAGGATCGAATCCCTCCGGAGGCCGGCCTTGAAGTCGCGGGGCGAGATCTGGCGCCAGCGCCTCTGGATCTGGGTGCCGGCCGCGGTCTTCTTCCTGGCCAACACCGGAGCGTTCGCCGTCTACAAGCTCGGCTACGCCGGGCGGGTCGAGACGCTCCAGAAAAGGCTGGATGGCCAGGCCCAGCAGCTCAGGGATCTGCAGGGCCAGCGACGCAGCGTAGAGGCTATGCTCGCACGGGTGCGGACCAACGAGCAGCAGGTCGAGCAACTCTACGCCGAGCGTCTGTCCACCCGCAGCCGGCGGCTGACCGGCATCACCTCCGAGGTGAAGGAGCTGGCCGCGAAGAGCGGCATGGTGCCGCGGTCGCTCTCCTACCCGGAGGAGGACATCGAAGAGTTCGGCCTGATCAAGCGGTCGTTCGTCTTCTCCGTCGACGGGACATACGTCGAGCTGCGCAAGTTCCTTAATCTCCTCGAGGTCTCCCGTTCGTTCCTGTCCCTGGACGAGGTGTCGGTGACGTCCGGCTCCGGGGGTCCCGAGCTGCACATCGATCTGTCGCTTTCGACGCTGTTCGCCAGGGACGCGGAAGATTCCGGCGCGCCTGCCGCCTCGTCCGCCGCCGCCGCGCCGGCCTCCGGAGGACCTTCGTGAACGGCAGCCGGCAACGGAACCTCCTGATCGTTCTCGGCGTCCTGGTGTTGTTCGTGGCCTGGCGCTATGTCCGGCCGATGCTGGGTCTGGGCGGCGGAGGCGAGGTCGCCACCCCCGCGCGGCCGGCCGCGGGACTCGAGGACGGCGAAGGAGGGCCAGCGCGGCCGCTCCCCGCCGCCAGTGGGGAAAGACACAGGGCCCGTCCGGGAGACCGGGTGGCCGTGCTGCGTATGGCGGACCTCGACCGCGTGCCCCCCGATTCGGTGGCGGGGCGAGATCCCTGGCGGTTCGTCGAACCGCCGCCGCCGCCGCCGCCACCACCACCGCCGCCGCCGTCGGCCGAGGAGCTGCGGCGGATGGAAGAGGAGCGCCGGCGGGCCGAAGAGGCGGCGCGGCTGGCGGCGATCGAGGCAGCCAAGCCCAAGCCCGCCGAGTTCACCATGGAGTACCTGGGGAACTTCGGGCCGGGTGACAAGAAGATCGCCGTCTTCACCGACGGCAAGAAGATCTACAACGCCGTGCAAGGGGATGTGCTCGAGAACAAGTTCATCGTGGCCCGTATCGGCTACGAGTCCGTGGATATCCGCTTCGTGGGCTTTCCCGACTGGCCCGCGAAGCGACTGGGCGTCCGTCGACGCTAGTCGGAGGGAACCTCCAAGATGCGTGATTCCATCGTCCGGTTGTCGGTCCTGCTGCTGACGCTCGGCTTGGCGCTCGGGATATTGGCCGGCTGCACCAGCCATTCGTACTACCGGCAGGGCGAGATCGCCGCCCAGCTCGGGAAGTGGGACGACGCCGTCCTGCATTACATGAAAGCGTTGGAGGACGATCCGGGCAACATCACCTACCGGGCCGCCCTGCTCCGCGCCAAGGTCAAGGCCTCCCAGATCCATTTCGAGAAGGGCAAGGAGTTCGAGAAAGCCGGGGTGATCGAGCGCGCGCTGGTCGAGTACCAGCAGGCGGTGCAACTCGATCCGACCAACCAGTACGCCGCGGCGCAGCTCCAGCACGCCCACCAGGCCTACCTCGCCCAGAAGCAGAACCGCGGCTACGAGACGATCGAGCAGATGAAGCAGAAGAGCCGCGGCTCCCGGCCCCAGCCGCCGGTGCTGAACCCCCGCTCGGACAAGCCGATCTCGCTCGAGTTCCCGCAGCCGGTGTCGATCTTTTCGATCTACCGCGCCCTGGGACAGGCGTTCGGCATCAACGTGCTGTTCGACCCCAACCTGCGGGACCAGGAGATCGCCATCGACCTGAAGGACGTCACCGCGCAGGCCGCCCTCGAGACGCTGATGCGCGCCGCCGGCCACTTCTACAAAGTGATGGACGAGCACACGATCATCATCGCCCAGGACACGCCGCAGAACCGCCGCACCTACGAGGACCTCGTCATCCAGACCTTCTTCCTCTCCAACTCCGAGGTCAAGGACATGCTGACGATCCTGCGCAGCCTGATCGACGCGCGCAAGATCGCCACCAACGAGCAGTTGAACGCCATCATCCTGCGCGACACGGCGGACAAGGTGAAGGTGGCCGAGCGCATCATCGAGGCCAATGACAAGTCCAAGGCCGAGGTGGTAGTCGACGTCGAGCTGCTGCAGGTCAACACCGCGCGGCTGCGCGAGCTGGGCGTCAGCCTTTCCAGCTACTCCATCGGCCAGTCGCTGGACCTCGGCACTTCCGGTGGCGCAGGCACGGGAACCACCACGACGCCGAGCGGCATCCGCATGTCCGACCTGGAGTTCATCAACCAGAGCAACTGGCTCCTCACCATCCCGAGCTTCCTCTACAACTTCGTCAAGACCAATACCGACGCCCAGCTCCTGGCCAAGCCGCAGCTCCGCATCACCGAGGGCGAGAAGGCGAAGTTGGTGATCGGCGACCGCATCCCGGTCCCGCTGACCACCTTCAACACCCAGAACGTCGGCGGCCAGGGAGGCATCGTTCCCATCACCTCCTTCCAGTACCAGGACGTGGGTATCCAAATCGACCTCGAGCCGCGCGTCCACCACAACCAGGAGGTGACGCTCAAGATCAAGGTGGAGGTGTCCAACCTCAACGGCAACGTCCAGGGCTCGGGCGGCCAGTCGCAGCCGATCATCGGCACCCGCACGATCGACTCGGTGATCCGCCTCCAGGACGGCGAGACCAACTTCCTCGCCGGCCTGATCCGCACCGACGAGAGCAACTCGGACCAGGGGATTCCCGGGCTTTCGGAGATCCCGGTGCTCGGCCGGCTCTTCTCCAACAAGCGCCACGAGGGCCAGCGGACGGACGTGATCCTGACGCTGACGCCGCACATCATCCGCAACGCCGAGATCACCCAGGAGGACCTGGAGCCCATCTGGGTCGGCACCGAGGCCAACATGACCTTCCGCGGCACCGCCGTGAGGGTCGAGTCGGACGTCGAAGGCCCGTTCGACACCAACGAAGGCACGCCGGAGGAGATCCAGGACGCCATCCGGCGCCGTCTGCAGCGCCTGCCGCGGGGCCTGCGGCCCGGCGAAGCCGAAGACGAGAGCGGCGAACCCGTGCCGCCGGATCAGGTGCCGCCGCAGCCTCCGGGCGGCGTCAACCTCGTGCCGGTGACGCCGCCCTCGGACATCTTCCGTCCGCCCACGCAGCCGACCGAGCCGCCTCCGCCTCCGGAGGAGGAGCCGCCGGCAGGACTGGTTTCCCAGGTGCCGGCGTCGGGCACGGCGTCGCTCAAGGTGCAGCCGGCCGTGGCGGCCTACCAGGCGAGCGCCGTTCCGGCGGCCGCCTTGACCGCGGCCGCGCCGCCGGTGCGGCTGTGGCTGGCGCCCGGCAGGCTCAGCGTGACCACGGGCGATCGCTTCGAGGTCCGGGTGCAGGCCGACGCCGGGCAGCCGATCTCCCATCTGCCTCTGTCGCTCTCCTACGATCCGGCGGTTCTCGCCGTCGAGAAGGTGGACGCCGGCGATTTCCTGGGCGGGGCGGGAGAGGCCCAGGTGATGTCCGACGCCGGCCGCCCGGGAGCGCTGGTCATCGGCGCCAGCCGGCTCGGCAAGATCCCGGGTGTCAAAGGCAAAGGAACGGTGGCCCGCATCACCTTCCGGGCCGTCGCGGCGGGATCGAGCGCGCTGGCCTTCGAAGGCAAGGCACTGGATTCGGCGTTGCGACCGGTTGCCGTCCGCACACGACCGGCTCTGATCGAAGTCGGAGGAGAGCCCGAGCCGCAGCCGGGAGCGCCGCAACCTCCCCGCGGGGAAGCTTCTTCCGCCGGCCGGCGTTGAAGGAGAAGGAGGCCGAAGCTATGCTCCCCAGAAGCCCGATGACGCACCGCCGCCGCTCGCAGGCCGGCTTTACCCTCGCCGAGCTGGTCACGGTGGCCGCGGTTATGGCGATCCTCGCGCTGGTCACCCTGCCGGTCGCCAAGTTCACGGCCAAGCGCTCCAAGGAGGCGGATCTCCGGCTGGCGCTGCGGGAGATGCGCAACGCGATCGACGAGTACAAGCGCTACAGCGACGCGGGCCTCATCCCCATCGACCTCGGCACCCAGGGCTATCCGAAAAAGCTCGAGGTGCTGGTGGAGGGAGTGGAGGTCGTCGGCCAGGTCGACAAAAAGCTGAAGCTCCTGCGCAGGATCCCCGTCGACCCGATGACGGGCAAGGACGAGTGGGGCCTGCGCAGCTTTCAAGACGACTTCGACTCGACCTCCTGGGGCGGTGAGGACGTCTACGACGTCTACTCCCTGTCGCGGGGCGTTGGCTTGAGCGGCGTCCCCTACCGCAAGTGGTGAGGGAGAGGAGAAACCTTATGCGAAAAACCACCGGCGCGCGGGAACGCGGCTTCACTCTCCTGGAGCTGATCGTGGTCATCGCCATCATCGGCATCCTGGCCACGATCGCCATGCCGGCCCTCAAGAACGTGCCGCTGCGGGCCAGGGAGTCGGTCCTCAAGACCAACCTGCGCACGCTGCGCGACGTCATCGATCAGCACTACGGTGACAAGGGCCGCTACCCGACCAGCCTGGATGCGCTCGTCGACGAGGGCTATCTGCGGAAGATCCCCATCGATCCCATCACAAAAAGCAGCGAGACCTGGGTCCCCGTCTACGAGGAGATCGATCCGGACAAGCCGCCGGCGGAGACCGAGGGAGGGGGTGACACCGACAAGCCCGGCATCGTCGACGTCCACTCCGGGTCGCCGCTCGCCTCGCTCGACGGCATGCCCTACAAGGAGTGGTGATGTCCCTCACTCCCTCAACCCCCTCTCTCCCGACCCCTCCCTCCCACCCTCGCCGGGAGAGGAGGGCCGGGGAGGTGAGGGCCGCCGAGGCCGGCTACAACCTGGTCGTACTCGTCGTCGCGATCACCGTGCTCAACGTCCTGGTGGCGGCCATGCTGCCGCTGTGGAGCACGGCGATCCGCCGCGAGAAGGAGGAGGAGCTGGTCTTCCGGGGCTTCCAGTACGCGGAGGCCATCCGCCTCTTCCATCAGCGCTTCCAGCGGTATCCCAACAAGCTCGAGGAGCTGATCGAAGTCAAGCCGCGCTGCATCCGCCAGCTCTGGAAGGACCCCATGACCGAGAACGGCAAGTGGGGACTGATCTTCCAGAACGGGCCGCAGGGGCAAGTGCGGCGTCAGCCGCCCGGCGACAACGCCGAACAGGGCAGCGGAGAACAGTCGACCGAAGATGAGGAATCCGATGCCGACGGCCGGCCGCAGTTCGGCCCGGCCAAAGGCGACACCGTTCAGATCGGGCCGATCGTCGGCGTCCACAGCAAAAGCGGCAAGAAGTCCATGCTGGTCCTCTTCGGCCGCGAGCGCTACGACGAATGGCGGTTCACGGAGGAGATCCTCATCCAAGCCATGGGCGGCCAACGCGGGTCGATCGAGGGCAACCCCGCGGTCGGCAATCCTGGCCAGGAGGGCGTGAGCTTCAACTTTTCCACCCGTTGGCTGGGACGGCCCATGCGTTTCCTCAATCAGTCTCCTACCATGCCGCAGGACGGCACCCTGCCGGACGGCTTGCGCCCGGGCGGCCAGGGAAGGAAGAAACCGCCGGCGAGCGGCGACTCCTCGAAGCCTCGTTGATCCGCATATGAGAGTCAGGATCCAGCGGCTGCCCGCAGCACGCGACCTGCCTCTTCCCGCTCATGCCTCGCCCGGCAGCGCCGGGTTCGATCTCCGCGCCGCCGTCGAGGGCGAGATCGTGCTTCGTCCCGGCGAGCGGCTGCTGGTGCCGACCGGCCTGGTGCTGGAGATCCCTCCCGGTTGGGAAGGGCAGGTACGTCCACGCAGCGGCCTCGCTCTTCGCCACGGCATCGGCGTCGTCAACGCCCCCGGCACCATCGACAGCGATTACCGCGGCGAGGTGGCGGTGATCCTCATCAACCTCGGAGAATCGCCGTTCAGCCTGCGCCGCGGCGACCGCATCGCGCAGCTCGTTATCTCGCGGGTCGAAACGGTCGAGTGGGAGGAGGCGGAGACGCTGGCGGAGAGCGGCCGGGGCGGCGGCGGATTCGGCTCGACGGGAATGAGCTAGACCGCCTAGGATACGGGCCATGAGAGCCCGTCTCCGCCGCTGGATCGTCCCGGTCCTCGTCCTCTCCGCCTGTCAGACCGCTCCGTCCCAGGCGCCGCAGGCTCCACCGCCGGCCGAGCCGCCGCGCCGGGTCGTCCTGCTGAGCCTCGACGGCGCGAGCACGGACGAGCTCCACCGTCTCTATCGGGAGGGAGCTTTCTCCGCCGGCGGTTTCGCGCGCTTCTTCCAGGAGGGCCAGGTCGCGGATCGGCTGGTGCCGGTCAATCCCTCGCTCACAGCGCCGAACCACATCAGTCTCGCCGCCGGCTATCCGGCCGGCCAGACGGGGATCGTCGCCAACACCCTTCACCGGCCGGGCACCCCGTTCCTCGAGACGGTGAGCGGCTTCGCGGCCGCCATCGACACCGAGACCCTATGGGAGGCGGCCCGCCGGCAAGGCAAGCGGGTCGGAGTCGTCACCTGGCCGGGAGCGGACGACAACGGCGAGCGCCGCCGGGCCGATTGGGGCATGACTTACGTCAACGCTCCGGACCGCCGCGCCGACCTGGTGACGCTGGAGCGCCGGAGCTGGCAGCCGGCCGGCGAATTCGCCAGACTGCAGGGCATCGAGAGCCGCTCTCCCGTGCGCGGAGCCAAGGTGAACGTCGGCTCCGGCGGGCCGGGGACGCAGATGTTCAACCTGCTGGCCGTCGACCGCACCGACGACGGCACCGTTAACTACGATGGCGTGATCGTCCTGCAGTCCCGGGGCGAGGGCCGCCCCCCCTCGCTCCCCGCGCCGCTCACCGTCGGAGCCTGGGAGGACGTTCCTTGCCAGGTCGTGCCCACGGCGGACTCAAAGGCGCGGGAGACGCCGTGCCCGATCAAGCTTCTGCAGCTCGCTCCCGACCTCGCCAGCGCGCGTCTCTACTTCGGCGGCCTCTATCCCATTCAGGCCTACCCGCCCGACTTCGCCGCCGCCCTCGCCGCGCAGGGCCTCCTCTGGTCCGGACCGCCGGACGACCAGCGGCTCGCCGACTCCTGGGCGGGCAAGCCGGGCATCGACCTCGAGACCTGGACCCAGCAGGACGAGCGTTTCGCCCACTTCTTCGGCGACAGCCTGCTCGCCGCGGTGCAGCGCCCCGACTGGGATCTGCTCATGGGCTACATGCCGGTGATCGACGAAGCCGGCCACCAGCTCACGCTCACGGACCCGCGGCAGCCGGGTTTCTCGCCGCAGCGCCGGGACGAGCTCGCAGCGGCGCGGCGGCGCGTCTGGCAAGCCGTGGATCGCGAGCTGGCCCGCATCCTCGCGGCCGTCGATCTACGGACGACCGTGGTGGCCGTGGTGAGCGACCACGGCATGGCGCCCGTCCATACGCTGATCGATCCCAACGTGCTGCTGCGCGAGCAGGGCCTTCTCGCCGCGAACGAAAACGGCGAGATCGTGCAGCAAGGGACCGCCGCCTACGCCGTCGGTTCCGGCGGCGTGAGCCACGTCTACATCGCTCCCGGCCGCGGCGACCTCGTGCGCCGGCTGCGCCGGCTCTTTGCCGATTGGACGATCGGCAGCGAGAAGCCGGTCGAGCGCATCTTCACCCGCAAGGCGGCGGCGGAGGTCGGCCTCGACCATCCCAACAGCGGCGACCTCATCCTCTTCGTCCGCGAAGGCTACAGCGCCCGCGGCGGGCTGTTGCAAGAGGGCCGCGCCGCGGTCCCCGCCGACGTCCTCGGCATGCACGGCTATCTCAACGTTCACCCGGAAGTCCACGCCATCTACCTGGCGGTCGGAGCCGGGATCCCGCAAGGCAACGCCGGCACCGTGCAGAACCCCGAGGTGGCCGGCCGGGTGGCGGCCTGGCTGGGAATCGAGAAGCCGCGGCCGACGCCCTAAAGCAGCTTCAGGAGGATCGCCTTGCCGTCACCCGGCGCGTAGAAGTCCGCCAGCTCGGCCACCTCCTGGTAGCCGCACGCGGCGTAGAAGGCGCGGGTGGGCAGGTACTGCGGCCGGGTGGAGGTCTCGACGTAGACGCGCGTGCGGCCGGCGCTCGCCATCCACTCTTCCGCAGCCTGGAGCAGCGCGGCGCCGACCCGCCTGCCCTGAAACTCCGGGTGGACCACGATCCAGTAGAGATCGGCCGCGGCGAGGGTGCCGGGGATCGGCCCCCAGCAGGCATAGCCCGCAACGCGGCCGTCCGCCTCGGCCACCAGAAAGCGGTAATGGCTCGCCTCCCCATGGGCCAGCCGGTCGTCGACCAGCTCGAGCGCCACCGCGATCTCCTCGGGACCGAAGAAGGCCGTGGCGCGGATCAGCGTCTCGAGCGCCGGCCGGTCGCCGGGCTCGAGGTTGCGCCGCAGATGAAGATCAGCTTGCCCTTCGCCCACCGATGGCGTCCTCCAGAATCCGGCGCACCACGTCCCGCGCGCCGAGCCCCGCCTTCGCCGCGGCCGCCATGAAACCGGCGTCCGCCGCCAGGCAGGGATTGGCGTTCACTTCCAGGATGCGCAGCTCGCCCGCCTCGTCCAACCGCAGATCCACCCGCGCATAGCCGCGCAGCCCCAAGACCCGCCACGCGGCGAGGGCGAGCGCGCGCACCCTTTCGATCAAGCCGGCGTCGCCGTCCGCTTCCGGAAAGCGCCGCACCGTGTGGAGATACGCGTAGGAGTCCTCGTGCCACTTCGCGTCGTAACCGAGGACGCGGCTCATTCCCTCCGGAAAATCCTCGTAGACGATCTCGGCCACTGGCAAAGCCTTCACCGCGTCGCCTTGCGCCAGCAGCGAGACGTTCAGCTCGCGGCCTGGAAGGAAGGTCTCGGCGACCACGGCCTGACCGGGAAAGCGGGCCTGCAGACGGCGCGCGCGACCGACGGCAGCCTCCCTCGTGCGGCACACCGGATCGTCCTCCAGACCCAGCGACGCGTCTTCGCAGGCCGGCTTCAGGATCCAGGGTCCCGGCGCGCGATCGAGCACCGCCGGCTCGTCGGGATCGAGCCGGCCGCCGGGCGCGACGGGCAAGCCCTCGGCCGCCAGGATGGCGCGGGTCGCCAGCTTGTCGGTGGTGATCCAGAGGACCCCGGCGGCCGAGCCGGTGAACGGCACCCTCATCAGCTCCAGCGCGGCGGCGGCCTGCAGCAACGCCGCGGGCCGGCCGGGGGGCGCCTCCATCAGATTGAAAATTGCCGTTCCCGGTTCCACTCGAAGGTGCAGCCACGGCCGCCAGTCCGGCACCGCGACGGCCTGATGGGGGAGACCCAGCGCGTCCAGCCCCGCGGCCACCAGCTCCACCTGCGCCAGCACGTCCGCCGTCGAGGGATCGTCCTGAGCACCCACGGGATTGTGAGCGATGACGACGCGGGAGAGCGACGTCAGGTCCACAGACCCCAACGGCGCGCGGCGGCCTCGACGATCTGTCCGATGAGGTCGGCGTAGGAGACTCCGGCCCGGCCCATCATGATCGGCAGGTCCGAGTAGGTCGGATGCAGGCCGGGCAGCGGATTCACCTCCAGGAACTGCGGCTCTCCGGTGCCGTCGCAGCGCAGGTCGACGCGGGCCAGGTCCCGGCAGCCGAGCGCCCGGTAGGCCGCGAGCGCCACCTGCCGCGCCCGCTGAGCCAGCGGCTCGCCGTCGAGCAGCCAGTAGTCGACGCGGCTCTCGAACTCCTTCTTGTTGTCCGCCGTGTAGACGCTGTCCGCGCCGGCGCGGAAGGTGACTTCCATGACGCCCAGCACCCGGGCCTCGCCGCCGTTGCCGACGATGGCCACCGTGACCTCCCGCCCCGGCAGAAAGCTTTCGATCAGCACCGGCTGACGATGATCGCCGATCAGCTCGGCACAGACGGCTGCCAGCTCGTCGCGGCTCGCGACCTGCGAGCGTTGCGTCACTCCCTTGCTGCTCCCCTCCGCCGCCGGTTTGACGAAGAGCGGCGGCAAAAGATCCACTGCGTCCGCCTCCGCGGGATTTTCGATCACCGCGAACGGCGCCGTCGGCAACCCGTGATCGCGCACCAACCGTTTCGCCAGCGGCTTGTCCAGCGTGATCGCGCAGGTCAGCGGATCGGAGAAGGTATACGGCTGATCGAACAGCTCGCAGACGGCCGGCACCTGAGCCTCCCGCGAGCGCCCGTGCACTCCCTCGGCGATGTTGAACACCAGATCCCACCGTTCGCCGGCCGCGAGCCGCCGGGCGAGCTCGACGCCGCGGCCGATCCGCTCGACGCCATGGCCGAGCTGCACCAGGGCGCCGGCCAGGGCCGCGACGGTCTTCTCTTCGTCGAACTCCATCACGTCCGCGGGCGCGTACCCCGCGGCCAGGTAGTCCGACTTGAGGTCGTAGCAGAGGGCGATCCGCAAGGGTCTCATCGCTGCGACTCGGCGGGATCGAGATAGGAGTAGCTCTTCCCCTGCCAGTTGCGAATGCGCCAGGCGCCCTCCTCGTGGCCGAGGATGGTCTCGCGCTGCACCGGCACCTTGCCGCCTCCTCCCGGCGCGTCGATCACATAGGTCGGCACCGCGTAGCCGGTGATGTGGCCGCGGAGCTGATCCATCAGCTCGAGACCTTTCCCGACCGAGGTGCGCAGGTGGCCGGTGCCGAGCACAGGATCGCACTGATACAGGTAGTAGGGCCGCACGCGCAGCTTGAGCAGGCCGAGGAAGAGGTCGCGCAGCGTCTCCACCGAATCGTTGATGCCCTTGAGCAGCACCGTCTGGCAGCCGAGCGGGATGCCGCCATCCGTCAGCCGGTCGCAGGCCTCGGCCACCTCGGGCGTCAGCTCCCTGGCGTGACAAAAGTGTAGAGAAAGCCACACCCGGTGTTGTCGAAGAACCCGCACCAGCTCCGGCGTGATGCGCTGCGGCAGGAACCCCGGAATGCGGGTGCCGATGCGCAGGAACTCGATGTGCGGAATCGCCCGCAGCCGGCCGAGCAGCCGGTCGAGCGACGCGTCGGACATCAGCAGCGGATCGCCGCCCGAGAGCAGCACGTCCCGCACCTCGCCGTGCTCCTCGAGATACGCGAGCGCCTCCTCGGTGCGCCGGTTGAGCGGCTCGAGCTCGCCCTGGCTCACCAGCCGGCTGCGCGTGCAATACCGGCAGTAGGCCGCGCAGGTGTCGAGCACCAGGAAGAGCACGCGGTCGGGGTAGCGGTGCACCAGGCCTTCGGTCACCGCCGAGCCGTCCTCGCCGCAGGGATCGGTCATGTCGCCGGGGCTCACCACCAGCTCGTTTTCCTGCGGCAGCACCTGCAGGCGGATCGGGCAGTGCGGGTCGTGAGGATCGATCAACGTCGCGAACTGCGGAGTGACCGCGACGGAAAATTTCTCGCTCGCCAGCAGCAGCCCCCGCCGTTCGGACTCGGTGAGAGCGAGCAGCCTCTCGAACTGATCGAGCCGCGTAAAGCGGTGGCGCATCTGCCAGCGCCAGTCGTTCCAGCGATCGGGATCATAGGGCTCGCCGAGGATCGCGCAGATCTCTTCGCGCCGGGTGGTCTCGACCGCAACCGAGGCATACGCCTCCTGCTTCATCTCCAGTTTCCTCCGTTGAAACGGCGTGAAATCGTGAAACGTGACGAGGGTGGGCGCCGGCCGCCTAGGCCGACAACCCACCCGGATCGATCATCCGGCGGGAAAGCCCCGGGGGGCTCCGTGAACATGATCGGCTAGTACGTCAACCCGGGTGGGGTGACACCGCAACCGGAAATGGCTGCGGACGGCTGGGAAGGCTGCGAAGGGAGTTCGAAGGAGATGCCGGTGGCGGACAGCCCGCGACGGGAGGTCGTGGACAGCGGGCTGTCCACGCTACTCGGAGGTTGGTCGGGTGCCACGCTCATCTCCACGCAATTAAAGATAGCGGACTTCTGCCCGCTGTCAAGAGGTTGCGCGCTCGAATTTGCGGCAGCAAGGGAAACGGCGGTGGCGCCCCGGCGGGTCAGGCGCTCGGCGCGCCGCCAGCCCGCCCCGAACCTGCCGCCGCGGAAGGCGAAACGAAAATCCACTGAAGTCGGTACGGCTCTGCGCATGGTGCCGCAGTGCAATGCAATCCGAGGACCAACCTCGATGGGGTCAACGAGCAGGCCGGTCCTGCAGGCGATAGACGAAGCGCAGACCGGACCACACCTCGTCGACGGCGCACACCTTGTTGTCCACCAGACCCGACGCCAGACCGATTTCCCGCACCACGTTCTCCGTCAGATCGGTCGCCACGCCGGACGCCTTCTTGGGCCACGCCACCCAGAAGCCGCCGTTCGAAGCGAGCACTGCCGCCAGCGAAGAGAAACGTTTTACGAGCTCGGCCGCTCGATCGGTAAAAAAGAGAATGACGTCGAGCTGCGGCCCGCCGAGCCGGCGCCGCAGCGCCACCTCGGCCGGCAGCGGCTCGAGGCTGGCCTCGAACCCCTCGGGTGCGCCGATCAGCGCCACGCGCGAGCCTTCCTTGATGCCGAGCTTCTTCGCCAGCGGCGTCCCGGAGTAGCCGGCCATCCTTCAAGGCTCTCCGCGAGTGCCGCCGAAGATCGCGTGCCCCGCCTTCATCCAGTAGACGTCCACGCTCCTCAGGCCCGCTTCCTCCAGCCAGCGGAGCTGATCGAAAAGCGGCGAGGGATGATCGATCGGATCCGGCTCCGTCTCGGCCCAGAGGTTCCAGCGCAGCTCCCGGAACTTTTCATACGGTTCGAGACGGCCCGCCAGCTCCAGAGCGCGGCGCCGCACGGCCTCGTCCCAGGCGCGGGCAGCCTCAGCCTGAGCGCTGGACGACGCCGGCTGCACGAGATCGGCGATGACCACTGCACCTCCGGGCGCCAGCGCGGCGGCGAGATCGCGATAGAGCCGGCGCTTGCCTTCGCCGTCCAGGTGATGGACGGCAAGCGAGCTGACGAACGCGCGCACCGGCTCGGAGAAAGCTCGCCACGAGAGGTCCGCCAGATCGAAGGGGCGGGTCTCGAAGCGGTCCGCGAATTCGGCGCAAGTGCCGCGGGCCGTCTCCAGCATGGCGGGCGAGAGGTCCAGCGCGAGGACGCGGGCACGCGAAAAACGCTCCAGCAAGGCCCGCGAGAGCAGCCCCTCGCCGCAGCAGAGATCCACCAGCAGGCCGTCGCCGGGCTGCGGGATCACCCCGGCGATCGTGGCGATCTGCTCCTCGCGGTCCGGCACGAAAAAGCGGCCGAGATCGAGGAACCGGCGGCTGTCCTCCTCGCCCCAGCCGGCCTCGGGGTCGCTCTCAATCATCGCCTGTACAATACCCTTCCATGAGCGATCACCAGCCTACCATCTTCGACAAGATCCTCTCGGGGGACATCCCCTGCTGGAAGGTCTACGAGGACGAGCACGTGCTCGCCTTCCTCGACATCGGCCCGCTGTCGGACGGGCACACGCTGGTCATCCCCAAGGAGCGCGCGGTGCAGCTCCATCAGCTCTCGGACGACTCCGCCGCCGCCCTCGGCCGCGTGCTGCCGCGGCTCTGCCGGGCGGTGGTCCGCGCCACCGGCGCCAGCGCCTACAACGTGCTGCAGAACAACGGCGCCAAAGCCCACCAGGCGGTGATGCACGTGCACTTCCACATCATTCCGAAATTCGGCGGCGACGGCCTCGGCATCCACTGGCCCGCCCGCAAGCTCGCCGACTCGACCGCCCGCGAGCTGCAGGAAAAGATCCGCCGCGAGCTGGGGAGCTGAGGCGTGCGCGCGGTCGAGATCCGCAACTCCTTCGGCCTCGACAACCTCGCCCTCGTCGACCGGCCCGACCCGCGCCCCGGCCCCGGCCAGGCGCTGGTAAGGCTCCGCGCCGCCTCCCTCAACTATCGCGATCTCCTCACCGTCGAAGGCAAGTACAATCCGAAGCAGAAGCTGCCGCTCATCCCCTGCTCCGACGGCGCCGGCGAAGTGGTGGAGATCGGCGACGGCGTCACCCGCGTGCAGCCGGGCGACCGCATGTGCGTCAATTTCGCGCAGAGGTGGATCTCCGGCGTGCCCACCCGCGAGAAGCTGCGCTCCACTCTCGGCGGTCCGCTCGACGGCACGCTCGCCGAGCTCGCCGTGTTCGATCAGGAAGGGCTCGTCAGGATCCCCGACCACCTTTCGAACGAGGAGGCCGCCACCCTCCCCTGCGCCGCCCTCACCGCCTGGACCGCCCTGGTGGCCGAAGGCGGCATCACCGCGGCGGACACCGTGCTCGTCCAGGGCACCGGCGGCGTCTCGCTCTTCGCCTTACAGCTCGCGAGGCTCCTCGGCGCCCGTGTGATCGTCACCTCCAGCCGCGACGACAAGCTCGCCCGCGCCCGCGAGATGGGCGCCGCCGAAGGCATCAACTACAAGGAGACGCCCGAGTGGGGCGTGCGCGCCAAGGAGCTGACCGGCGGCGCGGGAGTCGATCACGTCGTCGAGGTCGGCGGCGCCGGCACCCTCCAGCAATCGCTCCGCGCTGTGCGCTTCGGCGGCACCATCAGCCTGATCGGCAACCTCGCCGGCACCAAGACCGAATTGCTGCTCACCCAGGTCTTCATGCAGAACATCCGCCTGAACGGCATCCTCGTCGGCCACCGCGAGAGCTTCGAAGCGATGAACCGCGCCATCGCGTTCCACCGCCTCCACCCGGTGATCGATCAGATTTTTCCGCTCGAAGAGGCCCGCGCCGCCTTCGATCACATGGCGGCGGGGGACCATTTCGGGAAGATCGTGATTCGGATCTGAAGCGAGACCCTCTCTCCCGGTGGCTTCGGGAGAGGGGGTTCGATGAGCGAGGGAAGGGTGGGGGCGGGAGAGGGTCAGGGGTGAGGGCTCACCTCGATCGGCCCCTGCTCCCCGAACAACCCGATCCCCGCCTCCGCCACCTTCTGGCGGAAGGCGGCTACGTCCTCGGCGAAGAGCTTGTTGAAGTCGGCGAGCACGGCCTTCGCCACCGTCTCGGCCTCCTCCAGGTTCGCCGTCGCCGTGGGCGTCGGCCGGCTCCAGGTGGACTCGGCGAAGCGGCCCGCGTCCATCACCTTGCTGAGCGGCGTCTCGTCCTTGACGATGCCCTTGGTGTCCGGCGGTATGTAGAGGCGCTTCTCCACGGCCGAGAGCTTCTTCTGCAGGTCGCGCGCCGCGGTCGCCAGCGGCTTGTCCGGATCGTCCTTCTTGGGATCGACGTCGCCGCCGGCCGCCCGCTCGCGTTCCTTCTTGCGCGCGTCGAGCTTGGCGAGCACCACCTTGACGTCGTCCTTCGCCGCGCTGACCCGGGCGATGGCGTCCGTCACCGCGTTCTGCAGCGCGCCGGCCCGCGTCACGAACGCCTCGCGCGCCTGCCAGTCGGCGTCCGTGTTGCCGAGCGCCGTATCGCCGTTCACCTGCAGCGTCTGCTTCGCCTCCTTGTCCTTGTACTTCACCGTCACCGTGTAGGTGCCCGGCCCCACCACCGGACCGCTGTCGCGCAGGAAGAACGCGCCGCGCTCGCCCATCGGCGGCCGGCGGAAGGAGTCGCGGCCGAAGTCCCAGGTGACGCGGTTGATACCGAGCTTCGCCGGCCCTTCCATCTTGCGGATGAGCTTGCCGGCGGCGTCCGTGATGCGGATCTCCACCTTCGGCTCCTTGTCCTTGCCTTCCTCGCCGCCCGCCTCCTCGGCCGACGGCCGGCCGCGGACCTCGGCCTTCGTCGGCTGATCCTCCTTGGTCTCGCCGCCCGGCTTTTCAGCGGCAGCCGCCGCCCTGGCCCGCGCCGCCGAACGCTCGGCCTCCTTGCGCGCCCGCTCCTTCTCGCTGTCCGGCAGCGGCAGGCCGGGAGCGTTCAGCGAGTAGGTGATGAAGGCGCCGTACTCACGGTTCTGCCCCTGGAACTCGCCGGCGCCGCCGCCGCGGATGCCACCGCCGCCCGGCCGGTTGCGATGCAGCACGGCCGGCGCGCTGGGGAAGAGGTGCACCGGCTCGGCCAGCGCCTCCGCCGACACCTCGCGCAGCGGCGTGATGTCGTCGAGCACGAAAAGGGCCCGGCCGTGCGTGCCGATCACCAGATCGAGATCGCGCGGATGAATCACCAGGTCCATCACCGACACCGTCGGCACGCCGTGGCGCCAGGGCAGCCACTTCGCGCCGCCGTCGAGCGACACCCAGAGGCCGAACTCGGTGCCGAGGAAGAGCAGGTCCTTGTCCACCGGATCCTGCTCGATCGACAGCGCGTAGCCCCGCAGGTCCTTGGTCGCCAGGCTCTTCCACGTCTTCCCCCAGTCGTCCGTGCGGTAGACGTAGGGTTTGAAGTCCTCGCGGCGGTGGTTGTCGAAGACCACGAAAGCCGAGGCCGCGTCGTACTTCGACGGCAGGATGTGCGGGATCCAGGTGTTGGCCGGCACGCCGGAGACGTTCTTCTCCACGCTCGTCCAGGTGCCGCCGCCATCGCGCGTCACGTGCAGCCGGCCGTCGTCTGTGCCCACCCAGATGACGCCCTTCTGCTTCGGGCTGGGGGCAATGGAGATGATGGTCGTGAAGTTCTCGGCCGCCGTGACGTCCGGCGTCAGACCGCCACTCTTCGATGACTGCTGCCACTCCGGGTTGTCCGACGTCAGGTCGGGACTGATCACCGTCCAACTGTCGCCGCGGTCGGTCGACTTGTGGACGTACTGGCTGCCGTAGTAGATCGTTCCCGGCTCGAAGGGATCCTGGCCGATGCCGGCGTTCCAGTTGAAGCGGAGCTTCTCGAGGCCGCTGCCCGGCTTCGGCTCCGGCGGCTTGATCGGCTTGAACTCGCGCGAGCGCAGATCCCAGCGGGTGAGCTCGCCGCCCTGCGACATCGAGTACCCCGCCGTCGACCGCTCCGGGTCCGGCCGCGTGTCGAAGCCGTCGCCGCCGCCCACCACCTCCCACTCATAATTGCGGATGCCGCCGCCCTCCCACAGCGAGCTGGGGCCGCGCCACGAGCCGTTGTCCTGCAGGCCGCCGTAGATGTTGTACGGCGTCTCCATGTCCACCGCCACGTGGTAGAACTGGCCCACCGGGATATTGCCGATGAACCACCAGGTCTCGCCGCGGTCGTGGCTCACCGCCACTCCGCCGTCGCTGCCGGTGACGATGTGGTTGGGATCCTTCGGATTGATCCAGATCGCGTGATAGTCGCCGTGCACCTCGCGCGAGCGGCCCAGCGTGTTGAACGTCTTGCCGCTGTCCTCCGAGTAGCGCAGCCGCGCGGTCAGGCTGTAGAGGCGGTTCGGCCACACCGGATCGGTCTCGATGTCGGCGTAGTAGAAAGGCCGCTCCGCCGTCCGCTGGTCCTCGTTGACCTTCTCCCACGTCTTGCCGCCGTCCGTCGAACGGCACAGCGCGCTCTTCTCCGCCTCCACCAGCGCGTAGACGATGTTCGGGTTCGAGCGCGAGATGGCGAGGCCGATGCGGCCCAGGTCGCCCTTGGGCAGGCCGTCGTCCTCGTTCAGGCGCTGCCACGTCTCGCCGCCGTCATAGGTGACGTAGAGGCCGGAGCCGGGGCCGCCCGAGCGGAACAGCCAGGGATACCGCCGGTAATCCCACATGGCGGCGAACAGCTTGTTCGGATTGCTGGGATCGATCACCATGTCCGCCGCGCCCGTCCGCGGATCGACGTACAGCACCTTGCGCCAGGTCTTGCCGCCGTCCGTGGTCTTGAACACGCCGCGATCGGCGTTCTCGCCCCACGCCTGGCCCATCGCCGCCACCCAGGCCACGTTCGGATCGCTGGGATGAAGAATGACGCGATGGATGCGCTCCGTCGCCTCCAGCCCCAGGTGCGCCCACGTCTTGCCGCCGTCGAGCGAACGATAGATGCCGTTGCCGATCGACACGCTGTTGCGCGGATTGCCCTCGCCCGTGCCCACCCAGACGACGTCGGGATTGGACTGATTGACGGCCACCGCACCGATCGAGGCCACCGGCTGATCGTCGAAGATCGGCGCCCAGGTCAGGCCGCCGTTGACCGACTTCCAGACGCCGCCGGTCGCCGACCCCACGTACATCAGGTCGGGGTTCGACTCGGCCACGTCGACCGAGGCGATGCGGCCGCTCATGGCCGCCGGACCGATCGAGCGGGCCTTCAAGCCGGCCAGCAGGTCCGGATCCACCGCCGGGGCCGCGAAGGCCGCCGCGGGAAAGAGCAGGATCGCCAGCGCTACGGATCTCACGCGTCGGTGCATGGTTTTCTCCCCCAATGTGAAAGGTGAACCGCAGAAAGCACGACTTCCGTGAGGCTACATAGCGCAGCGCGATAGATTCGTCAACGGGGGCGCCGATGCCACCCTTACGATGGCTCGATGCGGGCCGCAGGGCACGGTGCCCCCCGGAGGGCCGGGGAGGTGAGGGCCGCCGGAGCGACGGCCCGTCGATGAAGGAGCGCGGCGGGATCGGCCCCTACACCGTCACCGTCGTCCCGTCGAACTTCGTGAACGTATACCCGCCGAACCGCTCGTTGTAGCAGCCCCGCTGGTCGCGCAGGACGCTGATGGCGAACGCCTCGCCGGCCTTCAGCGACTCGAGCGCGTCGCTCCGCCAGTGCACGCCGGCGATGTTGCGGCCGGTCGCGATGTTGGAAGCCAGCTTGTTGAGCTCACACTTCACGGTCAGATCCGGACCGCTATAGGGCACCAGCGACAGGCCGTCCGCCGACGGCACCACCGGGTTCGGGATCACGAAGTTCTCGTCGAACAGCGCCTTGAGGATGGTCACGCAGGCGCCCGCCACCGTGGCGTGGCCCGCCGTATACGACGGATGCGTGGGCGAGCCCTCGGGGAACGCTTCCGGCAGCAGGTAGCTGCCGTGGCGGCTGAAGACCTCGGTCAGCGCCGGCGAGTCGAGCTGCTTGGAATGGATCACGCCGGGGTAGCGGTCGTCGACGATCTGGTTGTGCACCAGGCCGCCCCAGGCTTCCGGCCGCAGCCGCCGGTTGACCTGCCACTTCTTGTGCCACGTCACCTTGAGGGCCCGCGATGCCACCTCGCAGAGCATCGTCTTGACGTACGGCGGTCCGAACGTGCCGAACCCGATCTGCGTCGGGTTGCCGAGGTACGGGTTGCCGGGATTGAACGGGCAGCCGATGCCGCCGAAGAGCGGATCCGAGCTCGGCGGTGTCATCAGGATCAGGCAGGCGTTGAAATAGGCCTGGAAGAGGACGTCGACGTGCAGCCACTGCGCGAGATCGCGGCCGTTGCGGATGTAGCGGCGCACCGGATCGACCTCGCCCGCATCCGACTCCGGGAACTGGCCGTTCTGGGCCGCCAGCCAGTTCGCGTAACTCGTCAGATGATCGGTGCCGGGCAGCGCCGTGCGCATCTTGCGCTCGATGAACTCGACGCCGAAAGGCGTGTTCAGCCACATGAACTGCGAGATATAGGGGCCGATCCGCGTGCCGGAAATCGGATCGCGGAACAGCGTCTGCGGCGTCACCTGGCCGTTGGCCTTCAGGCCCTTGAAATCGGCGCCGAACCGGTTGAGGTCCGCGCAGGCCGCCGCCGCGTCGGCGTTGGTCCCGTAGTCGAGGAAATTGACGTCGCGCAGCAGCGCCATCCAGTAGAGCTCGACCCCTTCGCCGGCCTCCTCGGCGCTCGCCAGCGCGGGCGGTGCCGGCACCGCGATCTCGTGCGAGTCCGCGCCCTCCAAGTCGAACGCCAGGCCGCTCTGGGGATTCGTCAGCTTGTTGGTGCCGCCCAGCACGATGGCATCGTAATCATCCGGATCGTTCGAGGAGATCGCCCGCAGCAGGCTGTCGTAGGCAGCCGGATCGACCTCGCCGAAGCTGTTGTGCGGCAGACCCTTCGAATAATTGCCGATGCGGCTCGCGTAAAGCGTCTCGTCGCCGTTGGTGAGATGGTCCGCCACCGGCTGCTGCTTGTGAAAGGTCGCGGCCTCCATCCTGAGCTGGAACGCCCGGTTGCGCCGCAGCACGGCCGCCGAGCTGGACCGGTTGTCGCCCATCGGCCCCACCGCCTTCGCGGCCGCAGGCACCAGGCCCGCCGCGCCCGTCGCCATCACGGCGGCGGCGCCTACGCCACCGAGAAAGTTGCGCCGGCTCAAACCCGACGCCTTCTCGGCAAGAGTCTCCTCTGCTTCCCGGCCCGCCGGCCGGACGTCTTCTATCCGCGGCATAAGCTTAAACCTCCTAAAATTGATGAGTGTCTATAACATCATATAGCGAGACACCGCCGGGAATCATGGAACTGCAGGAGCGACAACCGGGGCAGTCTATAGCACCCGTTCTGCCCGCGAAGCCTCACCTCGGCCCGGCGCTTCCGCACCGGGCGGAGGCTGACGGCTTTTCTCCGCCAATACCGCATCTCTAGGCAATGAACCCTTTGAGGCCCGCTGCCCAATCGATGGGCACCCGGCGCCCCATCGATCCACTCAGGGAGGATCCATGAAGCGGAAACTCGTGATTCTCGGCTGTCTGATTCTCGCAACGCTGTTCGTCGCCGCGGGCGGGCTCGAGCCCCGGAACGCTTACGCCTTCACGCAGGACCCCGGCCCCGGCGATGACGGCGGCGGCTGGACCGATCCCTGTCGGATCGAAGGCTGCGTGACGAAGGTCGTCTGCGGCCAGCCGCGCAAATATGAATGCTGGTGCTTCTACTATTGCAACTCCGGCAGCACCGTCAAGATAACCCCCGGCATCTGCCCCGGCGACACTCTGGTCTACAGCCCCTGCTAGGAGGGGCGACATACAAGGGGATCACGAAGGGCAAGCCGCTTCAACGCGCGCTGGACCTCCTCACCGCCGCCGGATGCGCAGCTCCCCGTCCACCGCCTCCCCCTCCAGCCCTGCCCCGGGGAGCACGGCGAAGGGCGCGCGGTCCGGTCGCAGGTTGCCGATGCTGCCATGCAGATGGATGCCGGGCGCCGAGTCCGCGAGACTTGGATCCGCGTAGGCGATCCGCCAGCCGGTCTCGCGGGAGACCCAGTCGAGGAAATCGCGCAGGCTGCGGCTCTCGATGTCGAATCCGGGCGAGGCTTCCAGGACCCAGTCCCATTCGGGGCCGTGGGAAGGCGCGGCGCGGCGCTCGGCGGTCCCGTCGCTGCGCAGGAGGAGCTGCTGCCCCGCCGGCGTGAGATAGGAGCGGCCCCGCTGCCGTGCGAGGACGGCGCCGTCGCGCACCCGCACGAGCAGGGCCGGCCTCGCGGATTCCAGGATCCGCACGGCGAAGCGCGTGCCGAGCTCCCTCGCGGTGCCGACCGGAGTACGGATCTCGATGGCCGCTCGTTGGCGGCCGGAGCCGCTGTCGACGTAGACCGCTCCGCGCTCCAAATCCAGGGCAGCAGCGGAGACGAAGCGCAATCGAGTCTCGACGTCGAGACGCACGGTGGCGCCGCCGGTCAGGCGCAAGGAGACTCGGCCCGGCTTGGCTCCGCCGCTGCTCAGCGACGCGCCGAGCGGCAGCGGTTCGCCCGCGGTGATCGCGCGCGGCCCGTGCGCTGCGGTTTCGACGAGGACGGAGCCGGTGACGGATTCGACCGTGGCGACCGTTCGCGGCGCGGCGGCCGGTCCGAGGATCCCGCGCGAGCTCAACCACCACGCCGCGAGACCGAGGGCGACGGCGAGCGTCGCGGCGAGAGGCAGCGCGAAGGTCGGGAACCTTCGCCGCGACAGATGCGCCGCGCTCCCCTGGACCTGCGACCGCCAGGCGGCGCGGGCGGACTCGGTGATGGCGTCGAGATCCTCCTGCGGCACCGGCGGCCGCGGCCCGGCCATCTCCAGCAGATGGCGTACGAACTCCTCGTCGTCCGGCGGGGAGGTGGATTCAGTGTTCGGATCTCGTTCGTCCATGGTCCGGTTCTTCCTGCAGGTTCTCGTACATCGTGCGGAACGCTTGCCGCGCCCGCGTGAGCAGCGATTCGGCCGCTTTGGGCCGCACCCCGAGCCGCGCGGCAATCTCCTGCACCGGCAGGCGGTCGAGGTACTTCCACTCCAGCGCGCGGCCATAGCGAGCGGGGAGACCGTCGAGCGCCATATGCACCCGGTGCGCTCGTTCCCGGCTGAGGAGCGCGGCCTCGGGATGGGGTGAGCCAAGCGCGGGAAGCGCGTTCAACTCGTCTTCACTCCCGAGATCGGCCGGCGCGGTCCGGCTGCGTCGCAGGTGCATCAGGATCTCGTTGCGGCAGCAGGCGCACAGCCAGGTGAAGAGCGACGCCTCGCCGCGATAGGTGCCGAGCTTCGCGAGGGCCTTGGTCACCGTGTTCTGAACGATCTCCCGGGTCAGCTCGCGGTCGCCCTGCAGCCTCGCGGAGGCGAAGCGGTACAAGGGCCTGAAGCAGCGTTCGGCAAACGTTTCGAAAGCTTCCTCCTCGCCCGCGAGCATGCGCTCGACGAGCTTCACGTCCGCGGTGTGGGGAGACTCGCTCACTCTCGGCCTGCACAGCCCGGCGCCGAAGGGGCTCCCCGGGCTGCCGTCTCTGCTCCTGTTGGATGCACGATGGACAGGAATCCTTCGCGCCGAACGCGCGAAGCCGCTAGCCGTAGCTCTCGCGGTGGATGCGCTCGTCAGGGACGCCGAGGGCTTCCAGGGCGTCGAGAACCGATTCGAGGAAGCGCGGCTGGGGCTCCTCGCCCTTCTCCCTGGCCGCCTGCTTGTCGAACTTGGTGATGCCGGGGCCGCAGGCGAAAACCTCAACCGCGGTGGGATCGGAGATGAATTCGCGGATCAGGGCCTCGTTGACCCGCCCTCCGCGGACGTGCGGCGACTCCTGGAGGTCCGGCTCGCGGGAGAGAGCGTGGACGACCCGTACCTTGTCCGGATACTGCCGGCAGATCTCGTCGAGGTGGCGGCGGAAGATGACGTCGTCCCAGGTCTTGTTGCCGTAGATCATAGTGTGCCGGATCTTCATGTCCTGCGCCAGGCAGTGTTTGAGGATGCTGAAGTTGGGCACGCTGCCGGAGCCGGCGCAGATGTGGACGATGTGGTCGGTGCGCGACTCGCAATCGTTCGGCAGCACGTAAGGGCCGCCGAATCCCGTCACCACCATGCGCGTGCCGGGCGAGAGCCGCCAGACGAGGAGCGGCGAGAGGAGCGGCGGGAACTTGGTGAGGCCGGAGACGTAACGCTCTTCCTTGACGGTGATCGCCAGGTGGCGCTCGTGCGGCGCGGAGACGAGGGAGTAGGCCCGCGCCGGCTCTTTGCGGCCCTTCATGTCCTCGAAGTACTTGCAGAACCGGTCGAGCGCCGGAAACTGCTGCGGCCGGATGGTGAGGAAGTGCCCCGGTTGGTACTCCAATCGGTCGTTGCCGGTGAACAGCACCAGGGTGGCGGTGTCCGGCGTCTCGCGGATGACCTCGGCGACCATCACCTCCAGCTCCTTGATGCGCGGCCGGGGAGCGGTCTCGGGATCGACGAGCTTGGGGTGGAGCTTCTGGAATCCCGATTCGGCGGCGTGTGAAACGTGCGGCTCGGTCATGAGGGCTCCTCCTCCTGCAGGGGGTCCGGAGAATTGTACGCGGACTGCGCCGGCCGAGACGCCGGTTTCACCGAGGCGCGATAAATCTCCGTCGGATATCATCTCCTCCCTATGGCTTTGACCGTCGCCACCTGGAACGTCAACGGCATCCGCGCCCGCCAGGCGCAGTTTCTCGAATGGCTGGACCGCGACCGGCCGGACGTGGTCTGCCTGCAGGAGATCAAGGCGGCGCCCGCTCAGCTCGCGGAGGACCTCTGCAATCTGAACGGCTACTGGTGCTACTGGCACGGAGCCGGCGCCTACTCCGGCGTCAGCCTCCATCTACGACATGGCGCCTTTCCCGAAGAACCGCGCTTCGAGCACCCCGCGTTCGACTACGAGACGCGCATCGTCACCGCCGGAGCGGGCAACATCGTCTTCGCGTCGATCTACGTCCCCAATGGCGGCAAGGACTTTCCGGCGAAGATGGATTTCCTCCGCGGCCTCCGCACCTACGCCGCCGAGATGAGCGCCGCCGGCCGGCGGCTCGTCCTCTGCGGCGACATGAACGTCACCCGCACCGACATGGACGTCCATCCCAAGGAACGCAAGCCGTTCGTCATCGGCCAGCGCCCCGAAGAACGCGAGGAGATCGAGGGCCTCCTCTCGCACGGCTTGGTGGACGTCTGCCGCGCCCTCGATCCGCACAACGAAGGCCTCTTCACCTGGTGGGCGCCCTGGCGAAACATGCGGCAGCGCAACATCGGCTGGCGCATCGATTACATCCTGGCGAGCCAGCCCTTGGCTGTAAAAGCCACCTCCTGCAAGGTCCTCGCGGACGTGGGAACCAGCGACCACGCCCCGGTCCTGGCGACCTTCGAAGTCTGAACTCGCGTCCCCGGCGGCCGTTGACACCGCGGCGGCTCTCCGCCTAGGATCAAACGCCCGTTTGAAACGGACGTTTGACTCATGGAAATCATCGCCGACACGCGCGAGGCGCTGCTCGACGCCGCGGAGACCCTGTTCGCCGAGCACGGCGTCCAGGCCGCTTCGCTGCGCGCCATCACCCAGCGGGCCGGGGTCAATCTCGCCGCCGTCAACTACCACTTCGGCTCCAAGGAAGGGCTGGTGCGGGCCGTCTTCTCGCGCCGCATCGGACCGTTGAACCAGGAGCGGCTGAGCCGCCTCGACGAATGCGAGTGCCGGGAAGGAGCGATCGAGGAGGTGCTGCGCGCCTTCATCGAGCCGGTGCTCCGGTTGCGGCGCGAGGCTCCCGAGGGGACGCGCCAGTTTGCGCGGCTCATGGGGCGCTCCTTCAGCGAGCCGAACGAGGAGGTGCGGGCGATCATGACCGAGGAGCTCGGGCCCATGGTCCGCCGCTTCGCCGAAGCGCTCGCCCGCCGGTTGCCGCATCTGCCGCGGCGCGAGATCCTCTGGCGCTTCCATTTCGTGGCTGGGGCGATGGCGCACACCACCTCGTGCGGCGACCTCTTGGAGCATTACTCCGAGGGCGCCTGCCGCGCCGGGGATCCGGAGGCTCTGGAGCATCTCGTCACGTTCCTGTCGGCGGGTTTGCGGGCTCCCGCGGTTGGGGAGAAGCAAGGAGGGGAAGCTTGAGAATTGGCTCTGTCGTTCTGCTGATCCTGGCGCTGCCGGCGGCGGCGCAGGAAACGCCTGCGTCAACGCCGCCGGCTGCCACTGAAGCCGCGCCGGTGACGCTGACGCTCACCGAGGCGCTCAAACGGGCGCTCTCGGACAACACGGCCGTGGCGCGAGCGCGGGCCGAGATCGCCGCGGCCCAGGCACAGGAGAGGATCTTCTTCTCCGCGATCCTGCCGCGGGTAGGCGTCAACGGCACCTACACGGGCAACAGCGAGGAGGCCGCTTTCGGTTCCGGAGACGACCGCCGCGTCATCCTCCCCCGCACCAACTGGAACTATCAGCTCAGCCTCTCGCAGCCGATCTTCGCCGGCAACCGCGAGCGCCGGGCGCTGCAGCAATCGCGGCTGGGCATCGACTCCGCCCGCCAGGGGCGCGCTGGACGTCGAGGAGGCCGTCGTTCTCGCCGTCTCGGCCGACTACTTCGGCGTTCTGCAAGGGGAGGAGCTGATCAAGGTCGAAGAGCGGAACCTGGACCTCACCCGCCGCCGCCGGCAGCAGGCCCAGGATCTCTATGAAGCGGGCGAGACCACGCGAGTGGAGGCCCTGCGCGCCGAGGCCGACGTCAAGGGGGTCGAGCGCCGCCTGGCGGACGCCCGGCAGGCGCGCGAGGCGGCGGCCGGCCGGCTGCGGCTGGACCTCGCACTCGACGCGCCTTTCCAGGTGAGCGAGCCCCGCGACATCCTGCCGCCCTTGCCTCCCGAGCCGGCCCTCGCCTCGCAGGCAGAGACGCGCCGCCCCGAGATCGCGCAAGCTGAGACAGCGCTGGCGATCGCCGGACTGGAAGTCGCCAAGCAGCGGGGCGCCCTGTTGCCGGTGGTCTCGGCCGAGGGCGGCTGGATCAACCAGAAGTCGGCCTTCCCCTCGGACAATTACGGGTTCCTTTCGCTCAAGCTCAACGTGCCGATCTTCCAGGGCGGCGAGGTGGGCGCCCGGGTGGCGCTGGCGAAGGAGCGGCAGAAGCAGGCGGAGCTCCGGCTCACCGAGCTGAGACAGTCGGTGCGGGAAGAAGTGCATCAGGCGCTGGTGGACCTCGCCACTTCCGAGGCCAACCTGGGGCTCGCCCGCGAGCAGCTCGCCGCCGCCGAGGCCGAGTACGACCAAGCCGCGGAGCTCTACCGCGCCCAGGAGATCACCGCCCTCGAAGCCGAGACCGCCGAGATCTCCCTGGCCGAAGCCCGCCGCGCCGTCACCACGAGCCGGCTCGATCTCCGGCTCGCTCAGCTCCGCGTGCTCGCCGCCGCGGGCCTGCTCAAGCAAGCCGCTCTACCGGAGGGTGCGCCATGAAGCGTGTCTTTGTTCTTCTCTGGATTCTTCTCCTGCTTGTCGCCGGGTGCGGCGGGCCCAGGGCCGCTTTACAAAAGGATGCAAAGGACGGCAAGGACAACCAGGACGCCTCTGCCAAGCCGCCTCTGCCCGCGGACGTTGCCGATCTCGAAGCTTCTCCCGCGAAAACCCGACCCGCCGAGGAGAGCGACTCCGCTCAGGCCGTTCCGGATGGCCCGGTGAATGCCACCGGCGAGCTGGTGTCGCCCGTGCGGTCCGAGCTCGCCGTGCGGCTGCCGGGCCGCGTCGGCCGCGTCATGGTGGACGAAGGCCAGCGGGTGCGCCGCGGTCAACCCCTGCTGCAGCTCGAAACCCAGTATCTCGATCTCGACTTGAGGCGCGCTGAGGCGGACCTCGCCAGGGCCCGCGCCGCCGTCGAGGACGCCGAGCGCGACTTCAAGCGCAAGCAGGACCTCATCGCCAAAGGCTCCGTCTCGCAGGCGGCGTACGACAAGTCCCGCGCCTCCTATGACGCCGCCGTCGCCGCCGTCGCCGCCGCCGAGGCCGCGCGCGACCTCGCCCGTCAACGCGTCGCCGACTCCCTGCTGCGCTCGCCGATCGACGGCGTCGTGGCCGAGCGCCGCACCGACGTCGGCGAGCGCCTGGGCGACAACTCCGTGGCGTTCGTCGTCGTGCAGACCTCGCCGCTCAAGCTGCGCTTCCGCCTGCCCGAACGCTACCTCTCGCAGGTCAAGCCGGGCCAGGAGGTGCGCGCGCAGGTCGATCCGTATCCGGGTGAAACCTTCACCGGCCGCGTCAGCCTGATCAACGGCGTGGTGGACACCGCCACCCGCACCGTCGGCGTCGAAACGGAGTTCCCCAACCGCGACGGGCGCCTGAAACCCGGCCTCTTCGCCCGCGTCGAGCTCGATCTCGGCGCGGCGGTCCAGGAGGAAACGCGATGAAGCGGCTCGCCGCGATCTGCATCGAACGTCCCGTCTTCGCGACGGTGCTCATCCTTTCGCTGGTGGTCGTCGGCTGGGTCTCCTACTTCAGCCTCGGGCTGGACCGCTTCCCCAAGGTCGATATCCCCACGATCTCGATCACCACGCGCCTCGTGGGCTCGAGCCCCGAGGAGATGGAGACGGAGATCAGCGACAAGATCGAGGAGTCCGTCAACACCATCAGCGGCCTCGACCAGCTCGTCTCGATCTCTTCGGAAGGCACTTCGGTCGTGGTGGTCACGTTCGACCTGGAAAAGGACGTGGACGTCGCCGCCCAGGAAGTACGCGACCGCGTCAACGCCGTCCTCGCCCAGCTTCCACAAGAGGCCGATCCGCCGGTTATCGAGAAGCGCGACCCTGACGCGCAGCCGGTGCTCTCGATCGCGCTCTCCGGTCCCGCTCCCATCCGCGACATCACCGAGTTCGCGGACAAGGTCCTCAAACGCCAGATCGAATCCATCTCCGGCGTCGGCCAGGCGCGCATCGTGGGCGGCAGGCCGCGGCAGATCAATATCATCCCCGACACGGCCAAGCTCTCCTCACTCGGCCTCACCGCCGCCGACCTGGTGCGCGCCGTCCGCGCCCAGAACGTGCAGATCCCCGGCGGCCAGGTCGAGCAGGGAATGCGGGACCTCACCCTGCGCACCTACGGTCGGGTGAGCAAACCCCAGGAGTTCGGCGACATCTCGATCCTCTCGCGCAACGGCTACCCGGTGAAGGTGACCGACGTCGCGCGCGTCGAGGACAGCATCGCCGATGCCGAGACCATCGCCCGCGTCGGTGGCAAGCCTGCCGTGGTGCTGCAGATCCGCAAGCAGTCGGGCTCGAACACCGTCGAAGTGATCGACCGCGTCAAGACGCGGCAGAAGCAGCTCGCCTCGCAGCTCCCCAAGGGCTGGAAGATGGAGATCGTCCGCGACCAGTCGGCCTTCATCACGGCCGCGGTCGACGCCGTGCAGGAGCATCTCGTGCTGGGCTCGCTCTTCGCCGCCGGCATCGTGTTCCTCTTCCTGCGCCGTTTCCGCTTGACGATCATCGCCGCCATCGCCATTCCCACTTCGCTCATCGCCAGCTTCGCGGCGATGAAGTTCATGGGCTTCTCCCTCAACGTCATCACGCTGCTCGCTCTCGCCCTGGTGGTGGGAATCGTCATCGACGATGCCGTCGTGGTACTGGAGAACATCTTCCGCTTCGTCGAGGAGAAGAAGCTCACTCCTCGCGAAGCTGCTCAGCAAGGCACGGCCGAGATCGCGCTCGCCGTCCTCGCCACCACGCTCTCCCTGATCGCCGTCTTCCTGCCCGTAGCGTTCATGAGCGGCATCGTCGGCCGCTTCATGCACTCCTTCGGCGTCACCATGGCCTGCGCCGTCGCCATCTCGCTGCTCGTCAGCTTCACCCTCACCCCGATGATGTGCTCGCGCTGGATCCGGACCAAGGCCGGCAAGGACGAAGAGGATGGAGAAAGCAAGATCAGCCGCGATAAGGGCTTCTATCCCTTGATCGAGAGGAGCTACCTATCGCTCCTCGATTGGTCCATGGCGCACCGCTGGCTGATCGTGCTGGTGATGATCGGTGTGTTTCTCTCGACGATCCCTCTCTTCAAAAAGGTGAACAAAAACTTCCTGCCGCAGGACGACGAGTCGCAGTTCGAGATCGTCGTGCGCGCTCCCGAGGGTTCCAGCCTGGAGGCGACGGAGCGGATCGCGGATTCGATCGCTGCGCAGGTGCGCAGGATGCCGGAGGTGCGCACCGTCGTGATGACCATCGGCGACGACCCGCAGGTGACCAAGAACCTCGGCGATCTCTACGTGGCCCTGGTACCGGTGGATCAGCGCCAGGCGAACCAGTACGCGGTCATGGATCGCGTACGCAAGGAGATCCTGCCCCGGTACGCGCGGCTCGGACTGCGTACGCAGGTGATCCCCGTCTCCGCCATCGGCGGCGGCAACAACGCCGAGATCCAGTTCTGGCTCGGCGGACCCGACCTCGACCGGCTGACCGAGTACTCCCACCGGCTGATGGCGCAGCTCAAGGCCATGCCCGGCGTCGTCGACGCGGACACCAATCTGATCGTCGGCAAGCCCGAGCTCGGCGTGCGCGTGGACCGCGCCAAGGCCGCCGATCTCGGCGTGCGCGTGGAGGACATCGCTTCCACCTTGAACGTCCTGGTGGGCGGCCAGGAAGTGACCACGTACTCCGAGGGCGGCGAGCAGTACGAAGTGCACGTGCGGGCCGAACCGGACGACCGGCGCGACCGCCAGAGCGTCGAACGGGTCCAGGTGCCCGCGGCCGGCGGACGCACGGTCGAGCTGCGCGACGTTGTCAGGCTCGACGAAGGCGCCGGTCCCTCGCTGGTCAACCGCATCTCGCGGCGGCGCCAGGTGCTGCTCTACTCCAGCGTGTTGCCGGGCTACTCCTCGCAAGCGGTGATCGACGGGCTCACGCAGGCGGCACAGAGGCTCAACATGCCGGCCTCCTACTCCTACGGCTTCACCGGCCGCTCGCGCGAGCAGGGCCGGGCGGCGCGCAGCTTCATGGTGGCCTTCCTGCTCTCGATCGTCTTCATGTACCTCATCCTGGCGGCGCAGTTCGAGAGCTGGCTGCACCCGGTGACCATCCTGCTGGCTCTGCCGATGACGATCCCGTTCGCCCTGCTCTCGCTGATCGTGCTCAACCAATCGGTGAACATCTTCTCGTCGCTCGGCATCCTGGTCCTCTTCGGCATCGTCAAGAAGAACAGCATCCTGCAGATCGATCACACCATCGGCCTGCGCGCCCATGGCATGGAGCGGGCGGCGGCCATCCGCCTCGCCAATCGCGACCGGCTGCGGCCGATCCTCATGACCACCCTCGCCTTCGTGGCCGGCATGATTCCGCTGGTGGTTTCCTCCGGCACCGGCTCGGCGACTAACCGGGCGATCGCGTCGGTGATCATCGGCGGCCAGACCCTCGCCCTGCTGCTCACCCTGATCGGCACGCCGGTGGCCTACAGCCTCTTCGACGACGTGGTGGAGGCCCGCATTTTCTCGCGGCTGGCCGAGCGGGTGAGGCGGATCTTCAAGCGGAGGGAGCCGGTGACGGCGGCGTAGGCCCCTCACCTTCCCGGCCCTCCTCAAGAGGGGGTTGGGGGAGTGAGGGCCCGGCGCGCGAGCCCTCACGTACGGCGGAATCGGAGACGCCCTACCGGTGCGGCGTCGCCGACACCTGGTTGCTCGGACCGCTCTCGTTGCCGGAGGTGTCCACCGCTGTGACGTAGAAGAAATAGGTCGTGTTGTTCTTGAGCCCGGTGTTGGTGAAGTTGCTCACAGCGACCGTGGTGATCAGCGAGAACGGGCCGGCGCTGTTCGTCGAGCGGTAGACCCGGTAGCTCGCGAGGTCCGTCTCGGTGTTGTCGTTCCAGTCGAGGATCGCCTGCTTGTTGCCTGCCGTCGCCGTCAGGCCGGTCGGCGGCGCCGGCGGTGTGATATCGGGCGGCGTCACGGCGCCGAGGTCCACCACCACGAAGCCGACGTTGTCGCGCTGCGTCTCGGTGGCGAAACTCGGGAAGTAGTGTCGCGTGTCCGACCACGCCACGTAGGCCTTGCCGCCGCCGGTGTCGAGGCCCAGGTACTCGCCCCACTGATTCGGGTTGTAGTTCGCGTTGGCGGTCGAGTTCATGGTCGAGCTGGAGATCCCGCTGTTGTTGAACTCGGTGCTCGGCTGGCTGGCCTTGACGTTGGTCTCGAAGCTGGCGCCGCAGGTCGACGAGCGGGCGACGTAGAAGTCCACCGCGCGGTTGTTGGCGTCGTTCCTGGCGTCGTGCCACGCCACCACCGGCGTGCCGTTCGACTGGTCCACCACCAGGAAGGGATGGAACTGGATGCGGCCGCCCGAGCCGTCGTCGTTGACGCGCACCGCCGAGCTCCAGGTGCTGCCGCCGTTAGTCGAGCGGCGAACGAAGATGTCCGAGTTGTTGACGTTGCCGCCGCTCGGGAAGTCGTTGTAGGTCACGTACAACGTGCCGTCGCACGAGCCGCCCGAGTTGTCCACGTCGATCGCGCCGAGAATGCCGATGCAGCGGTCGTCCTGCGCCGTGGGGCAGTTGGAGCCGCTGAAGCCGGCCAGGTTGGGATCCGACACCAGCACCGGCGACGACCAGCTCAGGCCGCCGTTGGTTGACCGCGTGTAATAGGTCTGCTCGTTGCTGCAGGTGAAGATGCCGCAGGTCAGCGTGTCCCAGATGACGTGGACGGTGCCGTCCTTCTGCACCGCGATGTCGCAGCCGAGGTCCGTGCCGCCGGTCGGCGCGCTCGGCAGGTCGACCTCGGACCAGGTGGCGCCGTTGTTGGTGGAGTAGGCGATCTTCTCGTTGTTGCTGCGGTCCCAACAGACGTAATGACGGCCGACGAAGGGGCTGCTCGCGTTGTTGTCGATGGCGTAGAAGTTCTTGTCTTCCACCGTCGTCGTCGCCCAGTTGTTCTTCACGATGCCCTGCGCGTTCCAGGTGGCGCCGCCGTCCGCCGAACGGGCGACCACGAGAGAGTAGTGATAGCTGCCGTTGTAGCAGAGCAGCATATAGTTCAGGAACACCTCATTGCTGCTGTTCCACGCCACGGCGGGGTCGCTGCCGAACGTGCCGCCGCCGAGGGCGGCGCAGTTCATCCCATAGGCCGCGCCATCGGGAGCGCAGGTGTAGCCCCAGGTGGCGCCGCCGTCGCTCGAATAGAAGATGGCCTGCAGGCCGTACGTGCCGCAGGCTCCTCCCTGATCATCCCAGGTATTGGCCGCGGAGACGATCTGATTGGCATTGTTCGGATTGACCGCCACCTGGATCTCGCCTTGGTAATCGGTGGGCGTGACGGCGAAGTTGTACGCCGAGTTGCGGTTGGTGTCCACGGTGGCCGCGGCGGTGATCGACTGCAAAGCTTTGGCCGCAGCGACGTCCGGATCGACCTCCGCGGCGTCCGGCTCCTCCGGGTAGTACCGCTTGGCGAGGTCGGGATGGAGCTGCTTCCAGCGCTCGTGGAACTGGACGATGATCGAGGGAATCGCCAGTTCGAAGCGGTTCAATTCCATCTCGATCTGCAGGATCGCCAACGGCGAGATCGGCAGGAAGCTCAGGAACCGGTCGACGACGGCGCGGTTGTTCAGATTGCCGCGCAACTGCCCCTGCAGGGCATGGTACTGGGGATCCTGGACGACGCGCTGATAGGCGTCGATCTGCTCCTGCCGGAACTGGCCTTTGACGCCTTCGGCGGCGAAGAGCCGGCCCGCGGGCGCCAGGAGGGCCAGCAACAGAGCCAGCCCGAAGATGCGGGGAAACTGGGTCTTCAAGACGCACCTCCTCAAGAAAATGGGTTTGCGACTCGCGTAAATCGCATAAATAAAGGTGCGTGGCGGGCTGCAGAATGGGTCAGATTCGATTGCAGACTTGCCCCTACCGCCTCTTCCGATAAGGCGTTCGCGGTTTGGTGGCGGTCGGCCGACCTTTCTTGTCGGGCCGCTGGCCTCGTTCCGCTCTCTCCGGCGTCGCGACGCGGATCTCCACCGGCCGGCCCCGGATGGTGGCGCGGGCCATGCGCTGCAGCACCTGGTCGCGGTACTGCGCCGGCAGCTCGACGAAGGTGAAGCGGTCGTAGATGTCGATCGAGCCAATGGCCTTGCCGGGAACGTCCGCCTCGTTGGCAATGGCGCCCACGATATCGCCCGGCCGCACGCCGGCGCGGCTGCCGGCGGCGATGAACAGCCGCACCATGCCGTCCTCGGCTTGCGGCATGGCAGCCGGCTCGGGCTCCACTTCGACCTCCAGCGGCTTGTCTCCTCGGGCGAGCCGGGCGGCCCCGGCGGCGATCTCGGCGAGGTCGAGACCCTCCTCCACCAGCTCTTCGACCAACGAGAGATAGAGGTCGAGGTCTCCCTCCTCCACGGTCCTGCGGATGCTGTCCTTGAACAGAGCGATGCGCCGCGCCGCCACGTCGGCCTGGGTCGGCATCTTCATCGGCGCGATGCGCTGGCCGGTGTAGCGCTCGATCTCCGCCATCATCCGCCGCTCGCGAGGGGAGATGAAGAGCACGGCGACGCCGGAGCGTCCGGCTCTCCCGGTGCGCCCGATGCGGTGAACGTACGCCTCCACGTCGTTGGGCACGTCGTAGTTGATCACGTGGCTGATGCGCTCCACGTCGAGGCCGCGGGCCGCCACGTCCGTCGCCACCACGATCTCCGCCTGACCGGCCCGCAGGCGCCGGATCACGGTCTCGCGCTGCGCCTGGTTCATGTCACCGTGCATCGCTTCGGCCGCGTAGCCCCGCGCCTGCAGCCGCTCGGCGAGCTCGGCGGCGCCCGTCTTGGTGCGAGTGAAGACGAGCACGGCCTCCGTGGGCTCCGTCTCCAGCAGGCGGGCCAGGGCGTCGAGCTTCTGCTGCGGGGAAACGTGCAAATAGCGCTGCTCGGTGGCGGGCACCGTCAGCGTGCGGTGCTCGATCTCGATGGACACCGGATTCTTGAGATGCCGCTCGGCGATGCGCCGCACCTCCCGCGGCAGGGTGGCCGAGAATAGCGCCGTCTGCCGTCCGGCGGGGGCCTGCGAGAGGATCCACTCCACGTCCTCGATAAAGCCCATGCGGAGCATCTCGTCCGCCTCGTCGAGCACCACGACTCGGATGGAGTCCAGCCGCAGCGTTCCCCGCCGCAGGTGATCCATGATCCGCCCCGGCGTGCCCACGATCACGTGCACGCCGCGCCCCAGCCGCTTCAACTGGAGCTGGATCGGCTGGCCGCCATAGACCGGCAGCACTCCTACGCGTCCGGAATGCTTGGAGTAAGTGTGGATGGCCTCCGCCACCTGGATCGCCAGCTCGCGCGTGGGAGCCAGCACCAGGGCCTGCGCTTCAGAGAGCGACGGATCGATCTTCTGCAGGATGGGAATCGCGAAAGCCGCCGTCTTGCCCGTGCCGGTCTGCGCCTGTCCGATCAAGTCGCGCCCCGCGAGCATCGGCGGGATGGTCATCTCCTGAATCGGCGTCGGCGCCTCGTAGCCGACGTCGGCGATGGCCTTCAGGATCGGTTCCGAGATCCCCAGGCTAGCGAAGCTCGCCGCGTCCTCCCTCTCCTCGTCCATCAGCCCCGCCACGCCTCCACCGGATTCGACAGCACGCCGACGCCGGAGATCTCCACCTCCACCCGATCGCCGTCGACGAGCGGCCCGACGCCCGCCGGTGTACCGGTGAGCAGCAGATCTCCGGGCTCGAGCGTCATCATTCGCGAGGCGTAGAGCAGCAGATCCACGAGCCCGAAAGCCATCTCGCGCGTGTGCCCCCGCTGGCGCTCGGCGCCGTTGACGCGCGTCGCGACTTCCAGACCCTCGAGGTCCGCGCCAAGACGGATCGCCGGCCCCACCGGGCAGAAGGTGTCGAACGACTTCGAGCGCGCGAAGACTGCGTCCTTGCGCTGCAGATCGCGGGCGGTGACGTCGTTGGCGCAGGTGACGCCGAGCACGGCGTCGCGCGCCTCTTCTCGCGTGGCTCCCCGCCGCAGGCGGCTCCGCAGCACCAGGGCGATCTCGCCCTCGTGCTCCACCCGCTGGCTCTCCGGCGGCAGCACGATCGGCGCCTGCGGTCCGATCAGCGCCGAGGGCGCCTTGAGGAAGAGCAGCGGCTCCTCCGGCATGGGGTGGTTCAGCTCCTTGGCGTGCTCGACGTAGTTGCGCCCCACGCAGACGATCTTGCTGGGGGTGACCGGCGCCAGCAGCGGCGTGAGCTCGCGCGAGAGCTCCTTGCCGAGCTCCCAGCCGCCGGAAAGGGTCTCGTAAGGATCGGAGAAAAGGATGCGCAGCCCCGGAGCCGACGGGGACTCCGCCACGGCCCAGAAACCTTCGGGAGCGATGCGATAGAGGAGCATGGCGGGCCTATTCTATGGCGCCTCCGTCCGCAGGCGAATCTCGCCGCTCTCGACGGCGGCGGCCAGATCCTCCTTCAGGCGCCGAATGGCCGTTTCAGGATCCCCGGCGTCGCCGATCGCCACCCCCACCCAGCCGTTGCGGCCGCTCCGTTTGGCGGCATAGAGACCATGATCGGCGGCATCGACCACCATCTCCCAGCCGATCGCTCGCGGCTGAGCGGCGGCAAAGGGATAGGCCGCGAAACCGATCGAGCAGGTCCGCCGCAGCACGCTCCCGTCGGCCAGACGGAAGTCGTGCGCCGCGATCCCGGCGCGGACCTTCTCCGCCAGCTCGGGAGCGTCTCCCCGGTCGACGAACCGCGCCACGACGAGGAACTCCTCGCCGCCCCACCTCACCACATGGTCCGAAGCCCGGAAGGTGGCGCGCAGGATGCCCGCGGTCTGGATCAGCACGGCGTCGCCTGCGGCGTGGCCGTAGGTGTCGTTGACGCTCTTGAAGTGATCGAGGTCGAGAAGCAGGAACACCAGATCGGCCTGGCCGGCCGCCGTCCCGCCGTCCTCGTGGCGCCGCAGACAGAGCGCAAGATCGCCGCCGATGGCCTGCTCCAGATAACGCCGGTTGTGAAGCTGCGTCAGCGGGTCCGTGAGGCTGGCTTCTTCAATGCGCAGGTACGCCGCCTCGAGCTCCCGCCCCCTCTCCTCGAGAGCCGTCGTCCGTTCCTGCACGAGACGCTCCAGCTCCCGGCCGCGGGCCTGGAGGCGGCGGACCCGCAGCCGGTAGATGCCGTAGGCGAGCGCCAGGCCAAGAGCGCCGATCAAGGCCTTGAACGCCGCCGTCTGATAGAACGCGGGCAGGACCTTCACCGGCAGGCGGATCTCACGTGGACTCCAACGGCCCGTGCGGTTCGAACCTTGGATCCGCAGGGTATAGCTCCCCGGAGGCAGGTTGGTGTACGTCAGCGAGCGGTGCACGGCGTCCGTCGCGATCCAGCCGGGGTCGAAACCTTCCAGCCGGTGACGGTAGAGGTTTCTCTGGGGAGCCGTGAAGTCGATGGCCGCGAAGTCGAGCGAGAATCCCCGCTCGTCCGGTGAGAGGATCAGTCGTCCGGCCGGCCGCTCGGCGCTGCCGACCTGCAGCGAGGTGACCACCACCGGCGGCTCGTACGTCCATGCTTGGATGCGTTCGGGATGCACCAGCAGCAAGCCCTCAGGCGAGCCGAAGAGGAGAGTGCCGGCAGCGGTGCGCGCGCGGCTGGCGATGAAAAAGTTGCGGAACTCGCAGCCGTCCGCCGGACCGAGCTCTTGCCAGCGCCAGGTCTTCGGCTCGACGCGCAGCCGCGGGCCGAGCCAGATCCGGCCCTGTGCATCCTGGATCAGCGCCTCGACCGGCGCGGCCGTCCGTCCGAGCCGTTCGGCCACGGGCTCGCAACGCGCCTCGCGGCCGTTCCACGACGTCAGGATGCACGCGCCTCCCTGCGTACCGACCCACAGCCGGCCATCGGCAGCGATCAGCAGATCGGGCACCCAGTTGTTCGGCAGGCTGTCCCGGCGTCCCGGCTGGTGCGTGATCCTCACCGCGATTCCACTGCGTGGATCGAAAGCGTTCAAGCCGCTATCCGTCCCGATCCAAAGGGTCCCGTCCGCGCCGACCGCGATCGCTTCCACCGTGTTGCTGGAGAGCGACCGCGGATCGCCGGGCCGGTGATGGAAGGCGGTGATGCTCGAGGTGCGGGGATCGATGCGCGCCAGCCCTTCCGCGGAGCCGGCCCACAGCTCGCCGTCCGGACCGAAAGCCATGGCGCGGATCGGTCCGCCGGGCAGCCCCTGGGCGGCCGAGAGCCGCTCGAAGCTTCGCCGGCCGGGCCGCAGGCGATGCAGAACGCCGTTCAGAGTGGCCACCCAGATCGTGCCGTCGGCCGCCTGAGCCAGGCAGGTCACCGAGCCGTCGGCCAGGGCGCCGGGATCGTGCGGATCGGGCCGGTAGCCGCCGATCCGGTGCTGCTCGCGGTCGAAGACGTCGACGCCGTTGCCGTTCGTCCCGACCCACAGCGTGCCGTCCTGCATCTCCAGGGCGCGGACGGCGGCGGGATGGCTCAGTCCGTCCGGTCGGTTGGGACTGTAGCGGAGAGTGCGAAAGGCTCGCGCCGCCGGATCGTGACGGGCGAGGCCTTCGCCCCAGGTACCCACCCAGACGACTCCGGAGCGGTCCTTGAGCACCGCACCGATGCGGTCGCCGCCGACCGTGCTCTCCAGGGTGGGATCGTGCTGCAGGCGATCGATGATCTTCAGCGAGCCTGCATCGACGACGTCGATGCCGCCGCCGAACGTGGCGATCCAGACCTCGTCCTTCGCCGCCTCGGCAAAGCCGTAGACCCAATAGTGGCTCAGCCCTTCCGGCGGTCCTGGCCGAAACCAGTGCAGGCGCCCCGTGTGGGGATCGAGCACCGCCCCGCCGTCATCCGTGGTGCCGATCCAGATCCTTCCCCGCGAGTCTTCATAGAGCTTGGAGACGAGCTTGCCGGCGAGCGAGCCGGAATCTCCACGGTCCGAGGCCACACGCTCGAATCCGCGCCCCTCGCCGCGCCACCGCTGCAACCCGTCGCGGCTGCCGACCCACACCTGACCGGCATGGTCCACGAGCAGGCCGCGGACGCGGTCGTCAGCGAGGCTGAAGGGATTCCGGGGATCGTGCCGGAAATGACCGATCTTGCCGGTGCCCGGTTCCAGGCGGTCGAGTCCTTCATAAGTGGCGATCCAGATGCGGCCGGAGCGATCCTCGGCCAGCCCCTCCACGCGGTCGTGAGAGAGGCCCGCGCCTTGCGCCTCGTGCCGGTACCGCGTGAAGCGGCCGGTCGCGGGATCGTAAACGGAAAGGCCGGAGCTGAAGGTGCCCACCCAGAGGCGGCCGTCCGCGGCGGCGAGCAGCGTCCGCACGTAGCTCCCGGCGAGCGTCCGCGGATCGTTCGGGTCCGGCCGGTAGATGCGAAAGCTGTAGCCGTCGTAACGGACCAGGCCGCCCTGCGTGCCGATCCAGAGAAAACCGTCGCGGCCCTGCGCCAGGGCCGTGCACAGGTGGGCGGGGACCTCGTCCGGAATCTGAATCCGCCGGAACGAGACGAGCCCGATCCGCGACGCCGCGACGTTCGCAGCCCCAACGAGCAGCAGAATCGCGCCCAGGCGCGCGGCCCGCCTGGCGGGTACACCGTTCCAGCCTGATCTCATCACTTGGCGGGGAATTATGCCGCAGCGGACATTCAGATAACATTTTTTCCAAGACCTCTCGCACCCGCAGCCGCGAGAATGGGACCCAGCCGAGAGGAGAAAACGCCATGAGCCCGACCGAACCGACGATCCGCAACGTCTCCGATACCGCCCGCTGGGCCGCTTTCTTCCGCGCGCAGGAGAGCGAACGCAAGGACGCGCTGTTCAGGGATCCCTTCGCCGCCAGGCTCGCAGGCGACCGCGGCGCCGCGGCGGCCCGCAGCATGAGCAGCAACGACTGGGCCTGGGTCACCCGCACCTACGTCTTCGACGACATCATCGGCCGCTGCATCGCGGAGGGGGCCGATACCGTCGTCAATCTCGCGGCGGGGATGGACGCCCGGCCGTATCGCATGGACCTCCCCGCGTCGCTGCGCTGGTTCGAGGTCGACCTGCCCGAGATCCTCACGGAGAAGGAGCAGCTCCTCGCCGGTGAGACGCCGCGCTGTCAGCTCGAGCGCGTCAAGCTCGATCTCGCCGACGTCGAGGCCCGCCGCGCGCTCTTCGGCCGCATCGGCTCCCAGGCCCGGCGGGCGCTCGTCGTCTCGGAAGGTCTCATCATCTATCTCACGCGCGAGCAGGTGGCCGAGCTGGCGCGCGATCTCGCCTCTCCGCCGTCCTTTCAGGATTGGGCCATGGACGTCGTCTCTCCGGGCCTTCTCGAGATGCTGCAAAAGAAGCTCGCGACCGAGGCCCACATCGCGGCTCCGCTGCAGTTCGCTCCCGCGGAGGGTCCGCCCTTCTTCGAGCCTTTCGGCTGGAAACCGGCCGAGGTCCACTCCCTCTTCAAGACGGCGGTCCGCAAAGGCCGCATCGGTTTCCCGATGCGGCTCTTCGCGATCTTTCCGGAGTCCACCGGCCGCCAGGGCAAACGCCCCTGGGGCGGCGTCTGCCGGCTGCAGCGCGCGTAGCGATGGAAGCCGAGCTCCAGGAGCTTCTTCTCGGGATCTTTTGGTCTGAGGCCGCAACACCCGACATGCTCTTCAGTGGCCAGCAGATAGATCGGCCAATACTGAATCCGCTCCGATCGCCAAGTCGCGATCTCTCGGGACAGCCGTTCCTGCACCTTCTCCCGAGAGTACGGCCCACCGATGAATCGGGTCACCTCAGGGTCGCCCCAGAGCTCCATCGCCAGCTCGACGTCCCCCTCCGACCAGGGACGGAATCCGAGCCGTTCGGTCTGGAGGAAATAGGCCATTGAGATTCAAGGTCGCTTAGCGCTGCTCAAGGCGACTTGACCTTTCGGACAAGCAAGCGTGAGGCTCAGCTCCGGCGTCGCACCGCTGCGGACCGCCGCGCCGAGCCGCAACTCCGCCACGAGCTGATTCAGCTTCTCGACCTGAGGGACAACGATCTCTATCGATTCGAGTGTGCAGCCGCCCGGCGACGTGGTGGCCGGATGAGCCGTCTGCGCGCTCCATTCGATGAGGAACGGCGTGAGCTCGCCGGGAACGTCCTCGAGTCCCGCTGTCCGCCACTGCAAGACCTTGCCGTCCGGACGCACCCGCGAGCCGTCGCGCGGCGCCGTCACCTTGAACCCCGCGGCCTCCAGCCGGCCCTTCGTCGCATCGAGGTCCTTGGTGCCGATGGCCCACCCGATCGGCGTGAGCTGCTGCAGACTGGAGAGGAACTGCATCTCTGGCGGCGGGCCGCTGACGGGAGCGATCAGCTCCAGGTAGGTACGAGGTCCGAGGCTCAGCAGAGCGTTCTGAGTTCCCCGTCCGGGATGCTGCCCCCCGCGCTCCGGCGCCACGCCCGTCAGCTCGGTCAACAGACGGATACCCTGATCCAGGTCCGCGATGCCGACGATGACGTGGTCAATGGTGGCGGCCTGCATGGCGGCTTTCTCCGGGGGATGGGTGGGGGTGGTGGCGCAGGCGAGTGTAAACAGACAGCCAAGGAGTCCCAGTTTTTTCATGAGCATAACGGTCTTCCGCCTACCGGCCCTTTTTCGGACCCGCCTTCGCCGCTACCGGGCAGAACGTCACCAGATAGTTGACCTCGCCCTTGCTGTCCGAGCACTGATAACTGCTGCTCGGATCGTCGAACTGATAGCTGTAGGCCGTCGGACAGGCATTCTTGAACACCTCGGTGGAGGTGATGGAGCCCGGTTGGCAGGTGCCGGAGGCGACGGTGCCGTTGGCGGCCTGCATGGCGGTCAGCCAGCCGGGATTATAGGGGCCGCAGCAGCCGCTGTCGGCCGCGCTCGTGGGAGCGTTCGGCAGGCACAACGTCGTCCCCGAAACCGTCTGGCAGGAGTACTGGGCGACCATGTTCACACCCGAATTGCAGTTGTTCTGGAAATTAATGGTGTGACCCTTCGAGCACTGCGAGGAGCTGCCGCACGTCGCCTGCGCCCGTGCGGGTCTGCCGGCGAGCACCGCGACCAAGCCGAACGCCAGCAGGATCAGGACCTGTCCATACCGACGACTAAGATCAGACGAGACTCCCTCCAGGACGCACTGCGCCATAGCATCGCCTCCTCGAGATAGATAACGGACTTTGGAGATACGGATCGGCGTCGCGCTGAGGCTCGGTGCCTAGGAGATCAACCGCAGCGCGATATTGAACGCGAGGGTAACACCCAGGAGGAGCAAGGCCACGACGAAGATCCGCTGGAGTCGGCGTGCCAACCGGGGATCGGGAGCCGCGGGCGACAGCGCGAGCTTCGAGCCGCGCCGAGCGTTCCAGGCGGCCAGTGGCGCGAGCAGCAGAGTCCAGCCCCAGAACGCGAACAGGAGCTGAGCGCGGGACTTGACGAGCAGCCGGAAGGCCTTCATCGCCTCGGGAGCATCGGGCCTTGCGCCGGCTTCTTCACAGAACGAGCAGGGAGCGGTGGGCTCGGCGAGCGGCCGGCCGCACTGCGCGCAGGGGAGCGGTTCCGGTTCGTCGTTGGTGGGCATGGTGAGGGTAGTTTACTTCAATTACGCGCGCCGATTCAGAAGGTTTCGTAGCTCCTGCCTCTTCCGCGCCGCCGGCCCTCACTTCCCCGGCATACCGCTCGATCATCCCTGCGCCATCGCATACCGCTTATAAAACTCCGCCGCCAGACGCTTCGGATCGCCGTACACCGCCTCCGGAAAGGAGATCTCCTGGCTGAACCAGCGCGGCGGCTCGCCGCCCTGCGAGAGACGGACGCGCAGCGTGAGGGTGGCGCGGTCGTCTTCCACGACCACGGCGGGATCGTGCTTTTTGAGCTCCGCCCGCACGCGCTGCGCGATCTTCGTCCATCGCTCGTCGATCTTCGGCGCGCAGAAGCGGTCCCAGTGGGGGCGCTCGCCGTCGATATCGGTGAAGCCGTACTCGTCCGCGAGCTCCCAGGACTTGAGCACCTTGCCGGTCTTCAGGATCAGCTTGGGATCGGCGGCGAGCGCGGCCACAGCACGGCCGACGTAGAACGGCGTCTCGGAGCCGGCGAAGAACGGATCCTTCTTCGCCGCGTCCCGCCAGTTCGCCTCGGTGACGCCGAAATGCTCGAGCATCGCCTCGGAACGGAGGAATCCGGGCGCCACCGCGACCGCGGCGATGCCGCGCGGGCGCAGCTCCTCGGCCAGTAGCTCGGCCATCGTCATAACCGACTTCTTCACGAAGCCGTAATAGAAACTCATGGAACCGAGATCGGTGATGCCGGCGATGAGCCGTCCGCCGGACCGCAGCATCAGGGGGAGCGCGGCGTGCGTTGTGATCAGATGCGAGTGGATGCCCCGCTCGATCATGCGGAAGCCCGTTTCCAGCGACTCCTTCCAGAACGGTTTGCCCCAGCTCGTCAGGTCGTCGCCGTTGACGTTGTTGATCAGCACGTCGAGGCGCCCCTGCTCCGTCTCGACGCGTTCGAAGAGCCGGCGCACCTGCTCCTGAACGGTGTGATCCACTTGCACGGCGATGCCGGTGCCGCCGCGTGCGGTGACCATCTCCGCCGTCTCGTCCGTCGTCTCCGGCCGGCCCTTGGTGGACGGCTTGCCGCGGACGCTGCGGCCGGTGCAGTACACCGTGGCTCCCGCCTCGCCCAGCATGCACGCGATACCGCGCCCCGCGCCGCGCGTCGAGCCCGCGACGACGGCGACCTTCTCTGCCAATGGTTTCATGTCCCCCTCCTTGCGCCTCCTGCTATACTAAACGGCGATGCAGAAACCATCCTAAACTCCGATTTAGAAACCGTCAAGAGGGACGATGAGCCCGAGGCCCCGAAAGGCGAGCGACGAAGAGGTGTTCGCGGCCACGCAGCGCGCGATGATGCGGCTGGGGCCTGCGCAGTTGACGCTGCACGAGATTGCCGTCGAGGCCGGCTTGACGGCGGGAGCGCTGGTGCAGCGCTTCGGCTCCAAACACGGGCTGCTGGTCGCCATGATGGCGAAGATGTCGGACTGGCCGCGCCAGTTCTTCGCCGAGCTCCGCGCCGCTCACGGCTCGCCGCTCGCCGCCCTCTATGCCTATGCCGACTGTTTCGGACAGATGGGCGAGACGCCGGCGACGCTGGCGCATCATCTTTCCTACCTGCAGCTCGATCTGACCGATCCGGACTTCCTGCGTTACACCTCGGCGCAGGCGAGAGCCACCCGCGAGGAGCTGCGCGCTCTGCTGGACGCCGCGGTCGCGGCCGGCGAGCTGACGAAGGGCGCAGACACCGCATCCCTCGCGCGCGCCGCGGAGGTCACGCTGAGCGGCTCGTTGATGACCTGGGCCTTCTATCGCGACAAGCCGCTTCCCGCCTGGATGCGCGACGACCTCGACCGGCTGTTCGAGCCGCACCGGCGGATCTCCCCTCCGCGGCGTTCTCGCGCGAAGCCCTCACCTCCCCGGCCCTCCTCTACCAGAGGGAGAGGAGGGAGGAAGGCGAAGGGGGTCTGAGCCGGAGCCGACCTTCCTCTTTCGTATACTTAGCATCTTCAAGGAGGAATTATGAAAAAGACTCTCGCTCTCGCCCTGCTCACCCTCGCCCTGCCGGTCCTGAGCGCCGCGGCCGTCGAGCCCCCGGACCTCTCCACCCCGGCCGCTCTGCAACCCGCTCCAGCGCCGGCCGTCCAGCAGCAGCAGCCGGACCTCGCGGTCGTGCTCGGAGTCCCCGCACCGCGCCAGGTCAGCCTTTGTTCGGATATCTGCGTCTCGGACTTCAAGATCTGCCGCGACAGTTGCCATACGCTGGCCTGCTACTTCCAGTGCCGAGACGCCTACGACGAGTGCGTCGCCGGCTGTTGAGGAAGCCGGCCGCGCGACCTCACCCCCTGGCCCCCTCTCCGGAGAGGGGTTGGGGTGAGGTCACGCGGGCAGAACGGTGAGATCGGGGCTGCCTCACCCGCCCAGGTGCCGCTTCAACCCGTCGAGCGCCACCCGCCACTGCGTGCGCCGCTGCTCGACCTCCTCGGTTCCGCTGAGCTTCGTGCTGTCCGCCGCGACGCTGGCGCCCTTGGGTTTGCCAGTGATGCGGATCTCGACCCGGTTGCTGCCCCAGGGGAAACGCAGCCAGGCGTAATCGCTCCCCTTGGCTTTCACCTCCCGCGGCTTGTCGCCCGAGAAGGCGGTATCCAGGGCCTGAACGAGCCCGGGATCGGCGCCCTGCAGCCAGGCGGCGCGGCGATCGGCGCTCGTGATGGCGTCGATGACCTCGGCCACCGTGGCAGGGACGGTTTTCGTGACAGAAACCTGGAAGTCGCCGGCGCACGACTGATGCATGTCCCGCAGACCCCGCGCGCGCTCATAGGCCACGGTGATCCCCTGGGCATGCCATCCCGGAACGCCGTGATCGGTGTGGAGGTGCGCGGCGGCCGCGGTATGGCCTTTGGTGGCGGCGCCGAAGGTATCCAGCACGGCGAACCAGTGATCGAGGCCGTGGCCGGTCTTCTTGCGCGCCGATTCGTCGCTGACCTCGCCCCGGGTGGGACGTGGAGCTTTGGAAGGCGGCGCCGGAGCTGCCGCGGCGGGACTCGGTGCGGGTTCCGCGGTGATCGGCTCGGGGGCCGCGGGCGGCTTCGTCTTCTTGTCGCGTGCGAGCAGGACGTTGCGGCGGGCGGTGGTATAGCTTTCGCCGGTCTTCTCGGACCGGGCGCGGACTGCTTTCTTGAGTTTCTTTTGCAGGGTCATGTGTATCGTCTCCCGGTCACACGACACCAGCCCCCGCCTGACGTCGGCAACCAGAAAACGAGCCACACGACCCGAGGCTTGAGGACCCCTTTGCCCCGGCCGGGGGTCTCGCGGGGGGAGACCGAGCGGGGTTGGGCGGTGGGTCACCGCCGTGCGTGAAATTCTACCATGGAACTGGAGGAACGAAGGTGTCCCCGTCCGCGGTTGCGTCCCTACAGCAAAGCGAGAAGGCCCGTGCCTCATGATCCGCATCTTGCGCAGCGGATGCGGCGCGCACTGAGTCTGCGCGCCGGCATCACCGAAAAGAAAATGTTCGGAGGCTACTGCTGGATGCTCCACGGCAACATGCTGTGCGGCGTGGAGGTGGGGCGTTTCATGTTCAGGGTCGGCAAGGACCTCGAGGGTGAAGCGCTCGCGCGTCCCGGTGCGAGCCCGATGGATATCACCGGGAGACCGCCTTCGCGGCTGTAAAGCTGTTGCGTGAGGACCTTAGGCCCAGCGCTGTATGTGTCCAGCTCGGCGGGGTACGCGTTCAGCTCCGTCCGCTACGCGTTCAGCTCCGTCCGCTACGGGTTCAGCTCCGTCTGCTACGGGTTCAGCTCGACCCTGTACGCGTACAGGGAGATTTGCAGGCTTGCGGCAAGCCGCCGTAGGCGTTCAGGGCTCCCCCATAGGCGTAAAGGGTCTCCCGGAAGGGATCCGCCTCGGAGTGCGACGCTCACAAAAATTTCTTTACGCCTTCAGCTCGACGCCGTACACGTTCAGCTCGGTCCTTTACGCGTACAGGAAAAGTTTCAGGCGTCCCAAGAAAATCTGTAGGGCTTCAGGGTCATCCTGTACGCATAGAGGACGAAGCGATACGCGTAAAAATTTTTTGGTACGCGTACAGAAAAAGTTTTACGCGTTCCACGAGACCCTGTACGCGTTCCGCGAGACTCTGGACCCGTGAATTTTTTTCTGCAGGCCTACAGGAAAAGCTTTACGCGTAGAGGGAGATTCTGTACGCGTACCGGAAGAAGCTGAACGCGTACAGCGAGACCCGGAACGCCTAAAAATTTTTTTGCAGGCATACAGGGTGGACCGATACGCGTACAGCGCCGACCTGGATGGATGCAGGGAAAAGCTTTACGCGTAGAAAAAAAGTTGTAGCCCTTCCGCGAGGCGCCTAGCGAGACAGGTGCCGAGACAGGTGCCACGTAAATGGCGGGCGAGACAGGTGACACGTAAATGGAGGGCTAACGACGCAACGCTCTGGCCCGGTCGAGGCCAAGTCGCATCCTCAGCAGCTTTTTCAGGGCAACCTAATCACCCGGAGATGGCTCTTGACCCGGTCTCCACCGCTTCTAGCACCGCCTTCGGCTGTAGATATTGAGATTGAAGCCGCTGCTCGGGCAGACCTCGGCCATTCCGCTCAGGAACGGTGCGCAGACACCAGTGTTCGAACTCAGCCGCCTACGAACGGCAGAGCCGGCGGGAAGCACCCGCGCGGGAAAGGCGCCTTCAGGTCTCCAGCTCGGAGTCTCTCGGCCGCATCCCGAAAGTCGCCGACGAACTTGGAATAGAGGTCATAGAACCACTGCCGCACGGCCTGACTCGCTGCGTGGATGCGCGGGGCCGGCGATTTCTTGACCTTGTCCGGCCGATGGAGAGGATCCTGGAGGAGTATCGCCTTGCGGCCCAAAGGCTGAGTTCCGGTCCTCTTCCTTGTCGCGGCGGCGTCAGCTTCGATCTCCTTGACCATCGAGGCGATGCGTGCGCGATACTGCTCGGAAGAGAGATCTTTCCAGCAGGGAAGCGGATTCAGGGTCAGAGTTTCGGTATAGCGATAGGTCTCGACCTTTTGTCGTCGGCAGCGTGCGGCGTACTCCTGAGTGCGGTCGAACCAGCAGCCGGTGAAGGGCTTGCCATCGAGGATCGCCTGGACCATATGAATCCCGGGCCAGTCGGTGAGACGTCCGACAAGGTTCTCTTTACACCCATGGCTGAGGATGTACCGGAGCCGCTCGATCTGGGCCGACTCCTCGCCGCTGACTGGAATCGCGCGATAGCGGGTGGCGAAAATCTTGGTCCTCCAGCCGGTCAGGCGGGCAACCTCCCGGGCGAGATTGCAGTTCAGGTACTGCATGAAGTCGGCGAGGCGCTTAGCGTCCGGGACTTCCAGCAGTAAGTGGAAGTGGTTCGACAGGCAAACCAGGGCCGAGATGCCGACAGGATGAAGCCGGCGGGCTCGGGCGAGGACGCCGATGAGGATCTCGTTGAACCTAGGGCTGGGGTGGAAGAGGAACATGCCGTGAATCGTTCGGCAGGTGACCTCGACCAAGCCGCTTCCGCCCTCGGGGATGCAGCGCAAGGGTCTTCCCATGCCTACTGAAGACGGAAAAACTGCCTCTTTCCTTGCAAACTTCTGCAACTCTCTGATTCGTCGCCACTTAGATGCCGCCGTCAGGAGGCGGAGCGGGTCGAGGATTTACGTGGCACCTGATGGGGTCCAGCAGGGCGATCAGCTCCGGGATCGCCTCCTTCTGCCGGGACTCCAGCTCCCACTTCGCGCGGTGGACCGTCGGCCAGTCCGGCTGCAGGAACCGCGCAATCACGTCCCGGATCGGCTGAGGTTTCTCGGTCGTCTGCGCGGCAGCCAGACACGGCAGCCCGAACAGGAAGAGCAACGTCAGACCGGAAATCCGCTTCATCGAAGCCTCCCCTCCGCAACGGTTCGTTCATCTTAGACACGACCGGCGGTTGCCGAGAAACTTTCATCTACACCCTAGACATCTAGGCTTCAATGCTGTACCCTAGATCTCTAGGCATGAGCAAGCGCACCTCCGTCCTCCAGGGAACCCTCGATCTGCTGGTGCTCAGCACCTTGAACCGCGGAGCTCTGCACGGCTTCGGCATCGTGCAGCGCATCCAGCAGGATTCCGACGACCTGCTGCGGGTCGAGGAAGGCTCGCTCTATCCGGCCCTGCACCGCCTGGAGCAGGCGGGATTCCTTGAGAGCGGGTGGCGGGAGTCGGAGACCGGCAGGCGGGCGCGCTATTACAGCTTGACGGCCCGCGGACAACAGCAGCTCGCCGTCGAGCTGGAAGCCTGGGAACGCGTGTCCCAAGGAGTGGCCCGGGTGTTGAGGCTCGCCTGAGGAGGTCCTGATGTCCTGGCTCGCACGGCTGCGCAACGTGTTCCGCCCCGGCCCGCTGGCGTCGGAGATCGACGAAGAGATGCGCTTTCACCTGGAGATGCGCGCCCGCAGCCTCGCCGACCAGGGATTGCCGCCGCAGGAGGCGGAGTCCGGCGCCCGCCGCGCCTTCGGCAACCCGCTGCTGTTGCGCGAGCGGACCCGCGACGCGGACGTCTGGGTGGGCCTCGACACGCTGCTACAGGACGTCCGCCACTCCTTCCGCATGCTGCGCCGCAGCCCCGGATTCACCGTCGCCGCGGTGGTCACCCTGGCTCTGGGGATCGGCGCTAACGCGGCGGTGTTCAGCGTCGTCGACGCGGTGCTCTTGCGTCCGCTCCCCTATCCCGAGCCGGACCGCCTGTTCGTGCTCTATCGACTCAATACCCAGGAGAACATCGGCCGCACGCGGGCGGCGCCCCTCGACTTCCTGGACTGGCAGAAGCGGTCGCGCTCTTTTTCAGCCATGGCCGCCCACATCGGCACTGGATTCACCCTGACCGGCGGCGGCGAGCCGGAGATGGTCATCGGCCAGCTCGTCTCCGCCGAGCTGTTCGATGTGCTCGCGGCGCGGCCTCTCCTCGGCCGCACCTTCCGTCCCGACGAGAACGAGGCCGGCCGCGACCGCGTCATGCTGCTGAGCCACCGCCTATGGCAGCGCCGTTTCGGCGGCGATCCCGCGGTCGTCGGGCGCACCATCGTCGCCAACAACAGGCCTTACACCGTTGTCGGCGTCATGCCTCCCGGCTTCGACTATCCGGGCAGCCGATATCAGCTCTGGGTGCCGTTTCCGTTCCGTGGCACCAATGAAGACAACCTCCCCGTCAACCGCCAGTCGCGATACCTCCAGGTGATCGGCCGCCTGGAACCGGGGATCACGCCGGAGCAGGCCGCGGCCGACCTCGACAGGGTCGGCCGGCAGCTCGCCGAGGAGTATCCGGACAGCAACTCGGGCACGACGGCCAACATGATTTCTCTCACCGAAGACACCGTGGGCGGCGTCCGCAAGGCTCTGCTGCTGCTGCTCGGCGCCGCAGGGTTCGTGCTGCTCATCGCCTGCGCCAACGTCACCAGCCTGCTGCTGGCCCGCGCCAGCACGCGGCGGCGCGAGATGGCGGTGCGATCTGCTCTGGGAGTCGGCCTGCCGCGCCTCGTCCGCCAGTTGCTGACGGAGACTCTGGTGCTCTTCGCGGCCGGCCTGGTGGCAGGCCTGCTGGTGGCGCAGGGCACGCTGGGCGCCGTCCGCACCGTCGGACCCAGGGACATCCCCCGTCTCGAAGAAGCGGATCTGGATACCCGGGCTCTGCTGCTCAGCGCCACGGCCGCGGGCGTGGCCGCGCTGCTCTTCGGTCTCGCGCCGGCGCTGCAGGCCGCCCGCGCCGGAGCTTCCGGGGCCGCCAAGATCGGCGGCCGGGTGGTGACCGCCGACCCGAGACATCAGCGACTGCGCAGCGCCGTGATCGTGGCCGAGGTGAGCGTCTCGCTGGTGCTGCTCACCGGAGCCGGCCTCGCGGTCCGCAGCTTCCTGCGGCTGCAGGGAGTCGAGAAAGGATTCGATCCCGATCACGCCGCGTCTTTCAGCGTCACATTGCCGGCAGCGAAGTATCCGGATGCTGCCGCGATGCGGGCCGTCTACCGCCGACTACTCGACGGCTGGTCCTCGCAGCCGGCTTTCGAAGCGGTGGGCCTCACCACCGCCCTGCCGCTCTCCGGCCAGGACCTCGAAAACGGCGTGGCGCTCGAAGGCGCTCCCGACGGCGGAGAGCTCCCCGTCGCCGGGCTGCGGGGGGTCAGCCCCGGATACTTCAAGGCCATGGGCATCCCGGTGCGCCGCGGCCGTTCCTTCACGTTGGAAGATCACGAGACGAGCCTACCCGTGGCCGTCGTCAACCAGGCGTTCGCCCGGCGCTACTGGCCGGGCCAGGACCCGATCGGCAAACGCCTCTCCGTGGACGGTTCCGGCGGCCCATGGCGCACGGTGGTCGGGATCGTCGCCGACGTCAAACACCGGGGCCTCGAGACCGCACCGCGGCCGGAAGTGCTCCTGCCCTACTTCCAGCTCGATCCGGGATTCCTAACTTCCTGGTCCCGAGGCCTCAGCGTCGTCATCCGCAGCTCCGCCGGCCTCTCCGTAATCGCCGATCTGGCCCGTCGCGGGGTGCGCGCCGCCGATCTGGACATGCCGCTGATCGACTTCCAGCCCATGGCGCAGCTCGTCACCGAATCCACGGCCCAGCCGCGCTTCCGCACCCTGCTCATGGGCGGCTTCGCAGCCATCGCGTTCATCCTGGCGCTCGTCGGCGTCTTCGGCGTCATGTCCTACTTCGTGGCCCAGCGTACCCAGGAACTGGGCGTCCGGATGGCGCTCGGCGCCCGTCGCTCTCAGGTGTTCGCCCTCGTCCTCCGCCGCGGCGCCCGCCTGGCGGCCCTCGGCGTGCTGATCGGCCTCGCCGGCGCTCGCGCACTGACCGGCTGGATGGCCGGCCTGCTCTACGAAGTGAGCCCCACCGATCCCGTCACTTTCGTCCTCGCCGCCGCCCTGCTCACGGCCGCGGCTCTGGCGGCCAGCTACATCCCCGCCCGCCGCGCCGCCGGGCTCGATCCGGCGGTGGTCCTGAGAGAGGAGTAGAGGCGAGAGCACGATCAAGCCCACCGTCAGCCAGGGAAAGCGCACATTCGTCTCCCCCTCTCCAGCTCCGCTGGAGAGGGGGCCGGGGGGTGAGGTTTCGAAGGGCAGCCGCCGCCGTTCTCCACGAGACTTATGAACCCATGAGACAATAGAACCTACGCACATGGTGGAAAGAACCCTCGACGACCTGATCCGGGATCTTTCCGATCGCCGCAGGCTGAGCGAGCCGCCGCCCGTCCTGCTGCTCGGCGCCGGCGCTTCCGTCGAGTCCGGCATCGGCATGATGGCCAGGCTGTACGAGCTGGTCGGCGTCAAGGACTTCGCCGGCTTCGTGACGGCGATCGAGACGCGCGACGAGAACGAGCGGTACCGCCTGCTCGCGGAGTTCCTGCAGACGGCGGATCCGAGCGCGGTGACGCCCGGCTACACGGCCCTCGCCGAGCTGTGCGCGGCCGCCGTCTTCGACGTCGTGCTCACCACCAACCTCGATCCGCTGCTCGACGACGCGCTGGCCGCCGCGCGCCTGCGCCGGCGCGACTACCTGCTCTTCATCAACGGCCTCATCCGCGCCGAGCGCCTGGCCCTGATGCTGCGCTCCCGCAGCCCGCGGGTGAAAGTAATCAAGCTCCACGGCGATCTCTTCTCGCGCTTCATGGCCTGGACGCCGCCGGAGATGGAGCGCTACCTCGCCGACATCGCGCCGACCCTCTCCATCTTCCTGCAAGGACGCGACGTGCTGGTGGTGGGCTACAGCCTGCGCGACGAAGCGGTCCGCGACTTTGTAATGGACCTCGGCGGCACCGTCTGGATCGCCTACCCCTCGCCGCCGCCGGACGCGCTGAAAGCCACGCCGAACGTCCGGACGGTCGTGGGAGATCACCTCACTTTCGAGACGCTCTTCACCCGGCTGCACCTCGGATTGGGGCTCGGCAAGGCGGCGGCTCCGCTGACTTCGCCGGCGATCATCGCGCCACCGATGGCCCCACCGCCTGGGGCCATGCCGCCCCCAGCGCGCCGCCGGCGAAGGGCGCGTTCGCTGTCCGGGGCGTTCGGGGCCGTCAGCCGCCTCCCGCGCCCGCGGTCAGCCTTGCCGAGACCGTGGACGACCTGATCGCCGCCGTCGTGGGGTTGGCGAGAGCAGAGGACAGCCCCTCTGAGATGACCGGCTTTCTGCTGGCGGAGCCGCGAGTCATCGTCACCGACGGCTGGTCCGGCAATACCGATCGGTTCTGTAACGGCCGCGTGTTCATCGTGACGAGCGACGGCCGTTATCTTCCAAGCCGGCTGCGCCCTTCCGGCAGCCAGCACGTCTTCGGTCCCGCCCTGGTCGACGCGCCGGAGGAGCTGCGCCAGCCCGGCCTGCGTCTCGAAGCCTCACCGCTCGCCAAGGGAACCCGTCTTCAAGTAGCGGTAGCCGCGGGCGACCGTGTCGGCCTCTCCTCGGGAGAAGTCACCACGGGCAACGAAGAACGCCTCGAGATCGAACCTATCGGCCCGGTATCCGACCTGCTGCACGTCCGCTGCGCCGTGGCCCCCGGCTCCAGCGGCGCCCCCGCGGTCGACGAACCGATGGCTGTGCGCGGGTTCATCGTCGCCGGGAGCTTGGACCCGGACCGGCCGGACAGCTTCATTCTGCAGGCGGCGCGGTGGGGGCGGGCGCTCGCTTCTATGGCCTCGCGGCGGTCAGGCCGACCACGGTCCAGGAGACACGAGCATAGCAGCGGTCGTCACTTTGTTGGCTGACGCGGATTTCGAGACCGGCGCGCCGCCGTGGCCCATGTCATAGGCACAACGGCCGGATCAAAGCCCTCGAGGGGATAGGCCTTCAGCACGGCCTTTGCCGCCGCCACTGCCTCTGGGCTGACCTTGCCTTGTCTTGTCATCCGCGTTAGATACTGTTCGCATGTGGGGCAGAATGCCAGCGGCCCGGCGACATAGAGTGCATCTCTCTCGCCATTGAAGTAGCACGGGCAGCTCTTGACGCCATCGTAGTGAACTTGCATCTTGATGAGACTTCCGCTCACCTGATTGACCACCGCGCGTTCGACCGATAACCCGGGCTTCGCAAAGTCCTCTTCGAAGCCGGCGAAGGAAAAGACAGCAATCTGGTCCAACTTATCGTCATCCCAGAAATACAAATCCTTGAAATCTTGGTCACCGAGTGGAAAGGTGGTGAAGCAGAACAGCTTGGTCAAACCCAACTCGGCCGGCTTGTTGCGCAGCTTGGAGACAACCTGCTCGGCATACACATATCCTTGCGCAGTCCGCTTTTTATCGCGGACCAGCCTCCATGTACCAATCGGTGCGGTGATCTCGACCGCCTCAAAGGAGAAATGGGATTGAACTTGGTTGAGATGCTCAACGAGCCTCGCCAAGTGAGGTAGAGCACTGTTCACATCCCACAAGCCTATGCGGACGGCGGGTACCCGGCCGGCACGGCGCCTCCCATTGCTCGAGGCCGTCAGCTCACTGTGAAGGGTGCGCTCTGGTGCCAAGTCCCGCGCGGAGGGTCGGCAAAGTACCTCGTGAGGGTTCTGTGCAAACACAACCGGTACAGCCCAGTCGATCGCCTCTCCGTGGATGGAGTAGTTCACCGCCACCCGTGCTTCGCGGGATGCGTCACCCACAGTGGCGCCTCGTGCGAGGGCCCAATAAAAGTACTGCGCGAACGCGGTGGCCGAAGAATCCAGCACCTTGTATTGATTGCCGACCACGATGGGCAGACCACCCGCAACGAGTCCCTGGGCCACTCCGCGATTGAAGTCGCTGTGGCCACCGGAACCGGTTTCGCAGGCGTTCAGAAAAAGGATGCGAATTCCCCGTCGGCAGGCGATCTGCCGTAGCTGGTCTGCCTCGAGCCGCGACGCGCCACCTTGGCCGTCCTCGAAGACTACGCATCCTACCTTCTCTGATTCCAGGTACTCGCCATGCCCAATGAAGTGAAGCACGTCGAATCTTTCATCCTCGATCTGAGCGAGTTGAAGTCGCTTGTGGAAAGATTCTGGGCTCGCGCTGCGCAGAACCTCGAATTCCACCAGCCCCATCTCTTGGAGCGGCCGAAACCCCCGGCTTACGAGCTCGATCTCCTCGTCGATGGATAGCTGTCCCCATCCCACGGGTTGTGCTGCGACAACGAGAATTCGCAAGGCTCCAGATCGCGGCGGTATCTCTTCTGCAGGAATCGCCGTAACCACGTTGCGTACGAAGTTGATCTCCTCCGTTGCCAGAAAGGCTCCCCGGGTCGGATCGAAAGCGAATTCCCAGGGCAAGTCCGCCACCCAATGAATCATGGAAGTAAGTATGATGTCGAGCCGCCGGCCGTCGTGGGTGGTCCGCGCGCCATCGTAAAGGCTGCGAACCTCGCCAGGGAAGAGGCACTCGAAGAGCTGGCGGCCGAAGTAGCGGAGCTCTCCATCGTTGGGTAACCCTTGGCTCGTAGGTTCGCCGTCGATGTAGGCGCGTATTGACCTTTGTTGCGCAATGATGCGTTGAAAGCGTTGTCCCGCTCCCTGATTTCGCAGGGGAAAATCCGCCAACACGCGCGCGTTCCGGTAGCTGGCCAGAATCTTGGCGACGCCCAGCCTTTTCTTGGCATGCTCGTCGGCCGCCTTCTGGTCTTCGGTTCGCGGATCGAGAATAAAAAGGTGGAGGGCGTCAGCATTCCGTTCGAGGGTGGAGAGCATCGCGCGCGGTAAAGGCGGCAAAGCGGGCGGTTCGGCCGCCGCTGGTTCGGGCTCCCGCTCGACCGGTACCGCCGGCACAGGGCGGGCCGCCACGAGCTGCTGGCCGGCCGCGCGAAAGCGCCCGCGAAAGGGCAACAGCGTTGCCGGATCGAGAGCTTGGACGGGCTGCTGCGCTCCTGAGAGCGCTCGCACCAGAAAATCCACCGTCGCGGGCTGCCGGAAAAAGTTCGTGTGGTAGATGCTTTCCAGCGCCTGGAGGTTACCGCCGGGACCGAAGCAGCCGATGCGCTCGCCGCCGATCGCTGGCGGATGATCCACCCTCCATCCACCTTCGGACGGCACCACTAGATCGTTGGCGCAGCCGAAGAAGCCGTCCACTCCGGCATCCAACAGACGTGCCCAACGGGCGTCCGGCTCAAAGTTGGCCACCAATGCCGAGTAAGAGTTTGCCGGCCGAGTTGCTCCTTGCAGTGCGGCGACGAAGTCGCCCAAAGGGTTCATCGCCGCCAAGCCCGGAAGGCTACCGACAGCACGCCGGGCGATCCAGACAAGGCCCTCGCTCACGAACTCCAGGCCGAAGGTGAGGCCGTTATCCGGGAACATATCGACGAAGTTGGCGAACCATCCCACCGTATCCTGCCAACGCTTGGGAGAGGCGAGTGGGGTTCCTTCGTTCGGAGCGGCCACTAGCACCGCGTGGCCCAAAGCAAAACGGCTGGCCAAACCGTCGAAGTCACCCTGACGCTCCACAAGGTGGCGAAGCACCAGTCCGCCCCGCGAGTGGGTGATGACGTCGAAGCGAATTGGACCGTTTGGCAGCGCCTCGAGAAGAGCACGTGCGTTTTCGACCGGCGACTCGCTGACCGAGAAGTGATTGAAGGCAAAGACGCGGTCGCCGTATATTTCGCGCATGGCGGTGAAGAAGTCGCGGCCATCACTCCCCTGAGTCTCCGCCAAGCCGCGGAAGGCGCCCTCAGCGGAGGAGAAGGTGCCGTGCAGGAGAAGCAGGTTGCGTTCTCCGATCCCGCCCCACTCCGCGACCGCCTCGAGGCGCTCCTGCCGCAATCCTGCCGGCGTCACTCGGACCCAGCCGGGGTTCCTCTGCTTCTCCTTCCAGTGCTTGGCTTCCCACCGTCGCGCGAGCTTTTCGAGGCCGCGTTCCACCCCCCGGTCGATAACCTTCCAGACGAGCACACGCACAACCTTGCCTGCCCAACTTCGGCGGCCATTCGCGGCCGGCTCCCCTGATCCCACCTCGATGGTGAACCGTAGTGTCTGTACCGCCGAGCCCGCTCGCCGGCCGGGGCTTCGGCGCTCGATGGGCTCTCCCATGGAGATGGTCAGAGCTCCCGAAGGATGCCGCACCAAAGCCACGAAGCGCTCCCCAGGCTTGGCATCGACCTCAAAGTCAAGGATGGGCTCGGGCGCCGCGCCCCGGCGCAGTCTCGCTTGACCTACAAGGTCGGCTTCCAGGAGAAGGCCCTGCTCGGCTGTCCTCTTGACCAGGCCGGTGGCGCGCATGGTGGTCACAAAGGGATCTTCTGACGTCGCCGCGCGTCGTCCAGCCCGGCCCCCGGCCGCTGCGAGCGACCAGCCGCTCCGCTCCGACCACCGGAGCTGTCCATATCCAAGCATTCGGTCTCCTCGGCGAAGGCCCCTCAGGAAGGGACTCGACCGCCTCCGGCGCGTCTAGCGAAATACAAATAAGCAAGTTTTCACTCTAATGATGTAGTCAGCTATTCTAGAGCAACCGAGCTTTTGAGAAAAGCCGCAGCAGGTGGCGGTAAGCCATGGAGGGTCTGCCGTGGAAGAGGGGACAGTGTGATGGCGAAGAAGTCGCGCAAGAGTCTCTTCGCGTATCTCCGCGCGCTTCTTCGAGCACGTCTGCGAGCGAGCGCGCGTCGCGCGTGCAGCACCCAGGCGGACCTCGATGAGGTCCTTGCGAAATGGCGCGTACGAGTGCGGGAAGAAACTAGGCAGGCACTGGAAGGGCCGGGCGGTACGGTTGTTGTTCAGACCAAGCGCAAAGGTAAGAAAGAACTGCGCACTCTCCAGGAGCGCGCCGTTGCCACAGACGAAAATCCGGCAGAAGTTGTAGAGCTACCGTCTGACGATGAGGACGAGGGCGGGACTCGATGAACGCGACTCTGAGGGTCTTCCTCCAGCGGACCGGCAGGCCTTGGAGTAGAGAGGGCAAAATGGCACTTGACAGCCGAAGAGGAGTATGGCACTATCAGCAGTGCCATCTCGCTGCCGGGTTACGCCACGCGGCGGGGGGCATGTAATGGCCAGCAAGACTCTTGACCAGTTGCTGGCTGAGTTTGAACGAAAGGGAACGCGTTCCTATAGCGATGCGAGAGAGCTTCTCGTGCGTTGGGGCTTTGCAGAACGGCTTACACGCGGTGGCCACTCCTTCTGGGTTCATCGGCGCGGTGTGACCTTGACGATCACCACGACGCGAGAGCTTGCGACCTTCTATCAGACGCTGGTCGTGAAGAAGATCCGGCAACTCCAACTGCTCGACGACTGAGACTCCAAAGGCAGGACTCCTATGTCTAATCCGAAGAAAGACTTGGCCTACTTCCTCTCTCTTCCTTATCCCTGTGAGGTGATCGCCTCCGAGCAGGGTGGATTCGTAGCTCACCATCCTGACCTCGTCGGTTGCGCCGACCAGGGTGAGGATCTCGCGGAAGCACTGGAGAATCTTTCCAAGGCGCGCAAGCTTTGGCTACGGGCGAAGTTGAAGGACGGCGATCCCATCCCTGAACCGCCCATTGCCGAACCTAGCGGCCGCCTGATGCTGCGCGTACCGATCCGCCTGCATGCCCGCCTAGACCGTCTGGCCAAGATGTATGGGAAGAGCTTAACTCGACTCCTCAATGAGCTGCTCTTCAACTACGTGAATGCGTTGTCGGCAGACCATAGCCTGGAAAATCCGGCACTAGCGGAACTAGAGGCGCGGAAGGCTACCTATGGGTATCGACTGACTCCTCTTCCCGATGGAAGCTTTGTGGCGGAGCATCCCGACCTGCCGGGCTGCCTCTCGGAGGGTCCTGACGCGCTTCAGGCGATGGCCAACCTTAACGAAGCCCGCGAGCTCTGGATTCAAGGAAGAAAGGAAGAAGGCCTTCCCGTCCCAGAGCCTTTGAGCGCCGACCATACTGGCTTCATCCATCTTCGTATCCCGTCGGCGCTTCACGCGGATCTCGTCCGGGATGCGCAGCGAAACGGCTGCACTCTCAACCAGTGGATCGTATGCGGTTTGGCGGAGACCACCGTGGAACTGAATAATCGAACCGCTGCCGCTGGTTTGCGTGAAGTGTTGCGCAAGGAACTGCGACAACTCAGCATTGATGTCGAAGTGGCGTTTACAGCAAAGTTGCGACAAGAGTATGCACACTTCCTACTTGGTCTTCTGTATCTCAAGAAGCAAGCGTATCAGGAGGCGTCAAAGCTCTTTCTTAGGGCAACTCAAGGCAACTTCATACAAGAAGAACTGGAAGACATCCTGTATCCGCTAAGGGAAGCCTTTTGTGATCCTGAGTTAGGTAAAGCAGCTCTACCGATTTCCCACTTGCTTCCCTCTGGTACTGAGGCGGCTGAGCACAGGCGCGCGTTGGCCTTAGGCATTCTCCAAAAGCTCGCTAGGGCCAATCTTGGGGGGCCACCTAGCTAGTCTTTGTGGTCCAGAGCAGGTGGTGACAGAGTTGACATCTCCCTTCGGATGAAAGTGGATGCAACCCCAAGGCACGCCACGCTCGCGAGAGAGTGCATCCCGACGAATAGGTTTCCTCTTTCGTTTAAGAGCAATCACGCCGGTTCAATTCGCGACTTGGGGTCTTCTTATTGTATTCGCTGCCTTTTCCACGTGGCTGGTCTGGACCTTCTTTGAAACGCTTAAATTCGGTGATCGGCTCCTTGAAAGAGAATATGAAGGCAATTTATCAACACACCTCGGCTTTCTCGTCGTCCTAACCAGCGAGGCATCTAGAAAAGAGAGCCTTCGTTCTCCAGCCGAAAAAGAGGCTACCCTTGAGCTAGTGGAAAGGCTTCGTTCAATAAAGCGCACGCTCGAGAACCTCCGGCCACTAACTCCAGGGTTGTCAGATCGCCGGCAACCGCGATTTCTTGAAGAGATGACCGACCCGACTGAGCTGCGCCGGTTGTTGGATGACCCTAACCTCGGAGAATGGTCATTGGCTGAGCTTGGGCTTCGCCTTGGCAAAGTCCCTGATTTGCCGGATTACCCGTACCTCGAAACCCTGATCCCTCTCAATGGAGCTAGCTCTTTTGTTTTTATTCCAGCCTCAGGTGTTGACTCCAGCGGGTCAACTGCACGCCTCTCGCTCAAGATCCGTCGCGAGCTCGTCTTTTCAAAACTCGCGGAACAGGAGCTTCGCCGCCTGCTAGCACAAGGATTTCACCGAAGGATACCTCAAGCATATTACATATCTTGCTCTGATTTTGCCCGCTTTGTTTTCCTGCACCCCCAGAAAGATCTTGGCCGGTACAAGGGCTTTTGGCCGCTGCGGAGCTTTGTGGACAGAACCTACTTCAGTGGCACTAGCAACAGCCCCGATCGCCTACGAGTGAGCAATCGTTATCTTGATGTCACCGGCGCCGGGTTCGTGCAAACATACAGCGCCTTTATCAATAATCGTAATCTCGGTCTATGTGGCATGCTAGCGCTTGATGTAGACCAGCAGCCAATCGCAACGTTCTGGAGAGAGGTAACTCTTGGGAAAACGGGGAGCCTTCGGGACTTCACTTTCGGCACCTACTCCATGGTGGATCGTGAAATTGAACCAGATGGGAGCATCCCCAAGCGCCTTCACAGGGAGATCGCCAATGGTCTTGCCGCAAAAGGAAAGGACCTCTTGGGCGGTATACAGCGCTTGAAAGTTCGAGATACAAAAATCTTCACAGTGCCGATAGGCGGGAATAAGATTGGGCTTTTTGTCCTTGATGCCCGGACGAGGCGTATTAAGTATCTGCTTATAGTGCTGGCTGGTCTCATTGCTATAGTTGGCTTCGTGATTATGGTATCCATGGCGACGCGCGAGCGCCTTGCGGCAGCCGAGGCGGAAAAGAGGCTCTTTGAGATTCTAGAGAACCTCCATGGTGGATTCGTCATCGTCGATGGGGCCGGGAAAATTTTAAAGGCCAATAGCCGCTTTTGGGAAATGGTAAGTAGTCAAAGCGAATCCGAGAGCATTCATCGATATCTATCGCCGGAAAGCAGCGCCGAGCTTCGGGAGTTGTCAAGAAGTCGAGAGCTATCAAGAAGAGGTGGTTTTGAGTTCGCCGGTAAGCTCATCTCGGCTGAGAAAAGGAAACTCCCTGTAATCATTGCAAGCGCTCCATTGCGTTCTGCCGGCTGGGAGCATTCAAGGATGCTGATTCTTATCCCGTCACAGGAATTGGAGCAGACTATTGCGAAGAAGTTCCTCAATATATTCTCTCACGCCCTTAAGAGCCCGGCCCACAGCATTCTGCTTATTGGTGATTTGTTCCGGCGGCGCAATGCAATGCCGCGCTTCGACGAGTATTTTGCGATGTTGCATCGTAAAATTGATGAATTTCGGGACCTAACCGACAACGTACTCCGCTTCTCGGCCATGGAGGTAAAGGACATTCAAGTTCAGCGGGACTGGGTTAACGTTGCCCAGGTTTTGCGCCGCGTCTTGAGATTAGCCCGAGAGCGTGCCTCGGCTAAAGGGCTCGCAATGCGCGAAAGTATCCCGGAAAGCCTTCGGACCCGAGCGGACCGAAAGCTTCTCCAAGTCGTTTTCAATAATCTGGTAGACAATGCGCTCAAGTATACGTCAGCCGGTTACTTGGCAGTATTTGCCGAGGATTTGCTTACCGAGATTCGAATAACAGTCGAGGATTCCGGGCCTGGTGTCCCGGCCACCGAGCGAGATCGAATCTTCGATCTGTTTGTTCAGGGCTCGGGTGCGGAGCAGGCAAGTCATGAGGGCCTCGGACTTGGTCTCTATATTTCTCGGCGATATATAGAAGCTATGGGCGGAACACTCCGCTACGAACCGGTCTTCGAAGGTGTCGTGGCCAGCGGACCAGACGAGTCCCTTGCGGGCTCGCGATTCATAATCAAACTTCCAAAGCCCTCAGGAGGGCAAGACCGTGGAGAAGAAGAAGGAGATATTGCTGCTCGAGGATGACCAATTTCATCGGTCGCTTCTCGCTGAAGGATTGGAAGAGTACTATGACTACAGAGTAATCAAGGTGCAGAGTCTTGAAGAGGCGGAGGCAGAGCTTAAAGTCGCGTCTCCGGACCTCCTCCTGCTCGACTGCGTTCTTGGCGATAACCGCTTTCAAGTCATCGAGTGGGCTGAAGAAGTTCGCCGCCGGCCGTCGCTCGCTAGGATTCCCATCCTATTTGTTACTGCCTACTACCAGGAGATGGAGGAGCGGGCGCGCGAGATCGAGAACTCCGACATCCTTGCGAAGCCGTTCACCTTCGAGGATGTCACTCAGAAGATTCAAGGGCTGCTGTCCGGCAGGCCCCGATCGGCTGACGCACGGACATAACGACACCTACCCTCCGCGACCGGGAAAAGTGGTCAGCCCCCGGGAAAGTGCCAGCCACTTAGCGGGAAAGTGGGACGAGACGAAGGCGAAGCCGATGCAACGCACTCCGTAGCGCTTCACGAGGCGGGCCAGGGCGCCGATGATGATCGCGTCGAGCCGCGGGCTCGGACGGAGCAGATACCGGCCGTGGACCGTCCGCGTGGTCACCTCGACCAGGGTCCGTTCTTCGGGGATGAAGCGCAGACGGCGGCTCACATCCTACTGAAGACGGAAAAGGTGCCTCTTTCCTTGCAACTTTCTTGGATTTCCTTGGTTGGGCGCCCGCCAGCCGATCCGACGAAGCGGTCTGCGGGCGACAAAGAGGCTTGTCGGGAAAGTGCCAGCCAATTAGAGAAATCCTCTCGCCCGGAAGCGGCCACTCCAGCGTCCCTCGGCCCTCAAGGGCGCTCTCTGAGCGCTGAAGCCCTCTGTTCGACAGCCACCCGCACAGCAGCGCGGCCCTCCGCCGCAGGTTTGCGGCATTCCGCCGCGCGAGATTTTCGGACCGCCGCCGGGGATTTTCGGACCGCCGCATCGTTGCGCCGTTTGACCGCCGCCTTCCTGGCGACCGCCGCTGCTTTGCGGCCCAACGCCGCTCGATGGCGGCCTAGCGGCGCTTCGCTGTGGTCTGACGCCGCTTGCCCGCGCTCTTTGGCCGCTGCCTTGCCGGCGACCGCCGCCCGAGGGCGGCCATGCGCCGCATCGTTGCGGCCGACCGCGGCACCGTTGCGGCCCGACGCCGCTTCGCTGCGGCCGACCGCGGGACACTTGCAAGCACGCTCTGCACGCTTGCGGCCTGACGCAGCACCAAAGCGGCGTCACCGAATCTTCATACAGGATTCAGCCCGAGCTCTTCCTCCACACCAGCAGCCACAGAAAGAACGGTCCCCCCAGGAGCGCCGTCAGGATCCCCACCGGCAGCTCCGCCGGCGCCATCAGCGTCCGGGCGGCGGCGTCGCAGAGGGTGAGGAAGGCGCCGCCGCCGAAGAAGCAGGCGGGGGCGAGGAAGAGGTGGTCGTTTCCCACCAGGCGGCGCAGCATGTGGGGAACGATCAAGCCGACGAAGCCGATGGGTCCCGCGATGGCCACCAGGGCGCCGATCATCAGGGAGGTGGCGAGGAGCACCATGAGGCGCAGCCGTGCGAGGTCCACGCCGCGGCTCGCCGCCATCTCCTCTCCCGTGAGCAGCAGGTTCAGCTCCCAGCGCAGCATCATCAGGACGGCGGCGCCGCCGAGCACCCAGGGGAGCAGCCAGAGCACTTCGGCGTAGCCGACGACGGAGAGCCCTCCCATCATCCAGCGCACCATGCGGAAGGTCTGGGTGGAGTCGGCGAGGTACTGAAGAAAGAGGATGATCGCCGAGCAGGAGAGGGAGACTGCGACGCCGGCAAGGAGGAGCGTCGCGGTCTCGACGCCCTCGCGGCGGAGCGCCAGGCCCACGATGAGGGAGACCGCGGCGAGCGCGCCGGCGAAGCTCGCCAGGGCCACGATGGAAAGCCCGAGCATCTCACCGCCCTGCAACCGCAAGGCGAGCACCGCCCCCAGCGCCGCGCCGCTGGAGATGCCGAGCGTGTAGGGCTCCGCGATGGGATTGCGGAAGAGGGTCTGGAATCCCAGCCCGGAGACCGCCAGGGCCGCGCCGCCGAGGAGAGCCAGGAGCACCCGCGGCAACCGGATCTGCCAGAAGATCGACGCGGCCGAGGGCTCGCCGCGGGCCACATCGGCGAGCGACACGGGCTGGCTGCCGACGAGGGGCGCCACGATCAGCGTGGCGAGCCAGAGGCCGAAAAGCAGAAGAAGTGCGATCCGGGGACGCGGGCTCATGCGCCGAGGTCCAGGACGGTCACCGGCCGCTCGCCGCCGCGAACGACGTCGAAGCGGGCCCGGTAGAGCCGCTCGAGCACCTCCGGCCGCACGATCTCCGCCGGCCGGCCGAGGGCGAGCGTCCGGCCTTCGGCGAGCGCGAGCAGCCGGTCTCCCAGCAGGGAAGCGAGATTGAGGTCGTGCGTGGCCAGGATGACGGTGCGGTCCGCGCCGGCTTTGAGCCGAAGCAGGAGCGCCGCGAGATCGTGCTGATGGCGGGCGTCGAGATGGATGGTCGGCTCGTCGAGCACCATCACTTCGGATTCCTGCGCCAGCGCGGCCGCGATGTAGACGGCTTGGCGCTCGCCGCCCGACAGCTCGTCGAGCGGACGTCTCCGTAAGGAGCCGATCCCAACCGTGGCGATGGCCTCTTCGACGGCCGTGAAGTCCCGAGCCCGCGGCGCGATCTGCAGCGGCGAAAGGTGCGGATAACGGCCGAGGAGCACGACTTCTTCCACTTTGAGAGGAACGCGGGCGGGCCGGATCTGCGGTACGTACGCGATGCGTCTGGCCAGCTCCCGCCGGGAAAGCGTCGCGAAGGGCCGGCCGCCGAACCGCAGCTCGCCCTCCGACGGCTTCAGCAGCCCGGTGAGGCAGCGGAGGAGGGTGGTCTTCCCCGCGCCGTTAGGACCCACCACGGCCAGGCACTCGCCCGCGATCACGTCGAGATCGAGCGGCCCGAGGATGGTGCGGCCGCCGGCGTGCCAGTGAAGGTTGCGGGCGGCGAGGAGGGTCATGCGATCCGCTTCCGGGGGTCTCTTAAAGCGGACCGGTCTGCCCGCGAGGCCTCACCCCCTGTCCCCCTCTCCCTGA
>DASYTJ010000108.1:0-31174 GCA_036002325.1 Thermoanaerobaculia bacterium
GAGCAAGGATCACGGATCGATCGAGATGCTCACCTCTGACTTGGTTTCAATGCGGCGCAGAGTTCGTCTGCACCAAACACCTATACAGGCTCAGTCGCCGCTGGGCGGCGATGTGGACTCGCAAAGAGTCCACGGCCTAGAAACGATTCTGTCCCCTCATGCCGTCCCATTCAAAAGAGCGACCCACCACGCGCCGTCACTGGCAGACCGCATAAGGCCAGGCTATTTCACTTTTGTAACCTTGCCCTCTGCGATAATCGTCCATGGCCCACCGTCGACCGACACCTCGGCCTGGTACGTATAGAACGTCGGCGACACCTGCACCTCGGTGTACCTAAGTTTGGCCGGCTTCCCTTCGACTTCGCTATTCAGGACGAAAGTCCTCTTGTTTCCGACGATGGAACCACCCGTGTCGTATTCGCTCTCGCCGAAGCTGCTGATGCCATACTCGATGTAGGCCTTCGCCGTCTCGTCGTAGGCGCGGATGTTCAGAAAAGTTCGCTTTCCCGTCGGGCCTCTCTCCTCGCCTCGACACACGAGTTGGAATCCTCCCGCGAACCACTCGCAGGTCGTCGTGCTCGAGAGTTTTCCGGCAGGCCCGAACGGGCCGCCCTTGGTCTCGCCCTCACCTCGCCAACTGCCGAGGTAGTAGCCCAACCTCCGGACTTCCGGACCGGGCTTGGGCCGCTGAGCTGTGGCGGCATGGCCGGAAGCGGCGTGCGCCACGATCAACAGGAACGAGCCCATCGTGAGTAGCTTCATTGCTAGTTCCTCCTAACCGACAAGTTTGCTTCTCGGGTCGACGATCGCAGCTGGAAGTACCTTCCGCCGACTGAACGTACCTCGAACTACGCGACCACCCAAGCCAGGGTTTCGCACCGCTTCCCTCTTCAGGGAGCGGGGTTTTCCTGTCGGCGAGTTGCCCCACCGCACGGTCACCGTCACCGTGGAAAACGGTCGCCTGTACCTCGACGTCCCCCAAGGCGACCGGAGCGAGCTGTTCGCCGAAACGCCCTCGCAGTTCTTCCTGAAGATCCGGCCGTGGACCCTGACCTTCGTGAAGGAGGGATCGCAGGTCATAAAGCTCGATATCCTCGAGAGCGGAGAGATTGTGAGCGGGCGGAAGGTCGATTAGGGCCTCACCGACCCGCGACCTCAAGCCAGAGGCGGCCACGCGGCGCAGGGCTGAACTTAAATGAGGCGTTGAGAGCTATAGCGAGAAACTATTCCGAAAGGGGTCGGAGAACCTATGATGGCCATGGGCGGACCCAGCACGCTCGATCTGCCCGGCTGCTGCTCACTTCTCAGCTACGCTGCCACGAACCGCTCCGTGACACCGTGAGCGGCCCCAGTCAGCCGGGCACACAGCCTCAGTAGCAGTTACCGCACACATCCTCACAGGATGCAGGCTTTGAGTCAAACTGCTCGACCTCGGGTTGGCAGTACGTGACGATCTCGAAGCCCTTGATGACGGCCCATTTGCCCGAATCGATGTGCTTCCCTAGCGTTTCTGTCGCACTGCCGTAGCACCGCTCTGGGTTGCCCTTGAACGTGAACTGCATCTGACAGTACCCCTTGCCTTCTCCAGCACAATGGAGTTGCTCGTCGTCGCCGGTCGAGACATCCTTCGACGAGGCCGGGGTTACCCTCACCCCGTCTTTGGCATCGTAGGCGTCGGCCTTGACGGTACTGTCCGAGGCGCAGTTCATCACGTGTACATAGATGTCCCCACGGGCCTCGCCGGCGGCGAGGCCGCCGACCAGCAGGATCGAGGCGACCAGCACCCACCGGCGCGAGCGCCTGACAGCTCCGTCTTGCGACTCTGAGCACATACGTTTCTCCTTTCTCACCCTCTCGTCGAGAGGGGCTGGATGCCGACAGTGTTTCTGAGTGCTTGAGTCTTATCACAACTCATAGCGCCGGTCCAGCACGATCCGCGGCTGGCTCCGCTCGGCGCTGGTGAGCGGCACAACCGATGCACATTTCGAGAACCGTCTATGGCCTATCAAAATCGCGGCCCGGAGAGGCGTTGCTCTTTGGGCATCGCGGTCTGGACAGTGGAACAATTCAGCAAACAAAGGCAGGCCGGGCCAACCCCGCCGTTGCAGCGGACGCTTGAGTTATTCTCAAGCAGTGGCGGCCTGCAAGGAACGGCGGCTTCGTTCAGCGAAATGGGCCTTCACAAGGCGCCGCTGAACGGCCGCGCCCGAATATGACCCTCGTATGCATGAACCGGAAGAGGCATCAATGACTCTCACCACAGTGCCTGCCCCCCAACACCCACCGGCGGACTGCCGACTCAGCCATGAGCCCCCAGCCGCGATAGCGAAGCGTGGCTGGCGCTATCACCACATCGGCGTTCCAACCGACATCCAGCACCCAGGAGAGACTCATCTCGCTGAGCATGGCCTCTACGTGGCGGGTTTCAGTACCAGCCCATACGGCGTGGAGTGGATGCGGTTCGAGAAGTCCAGTCCCCTGCCCGAGCTCATCAAGACCGTGCCCCATGTGGCATTCGAAGTCGACGACCTCGAGGCTGCTCTCGAGGGCCAAGAAGTCATCTATCCTCCCGGGTCTCCGTCGGAAGGCGTCCGAGCAGCCATGATCGTGGACAATGGCGCCCTTGTCGAGCTCATCTGGTTCCGCAAGAACAGCGATGTCCACAAGGCGTGACGCTAGGAGCCCCGGCGGAGCGACGTAGGAGAGGCCGCCGGGAAGCCGAGCGGAACGCGGGTATCGCCGTGCCCTGCGTTCTCTCCCTCTCCGGTGGTGAAGCTCCAGGTGACCTCGCGGCGGGTGCAGTTGCCGTGGAGATCGCAGATGCCGGCCGCCAGGCGGGCGGTGTAGGTCTCGTTCGGTCGGAGGAAGACGCCGTGGGGGAAGAACGCCCAGGTGCCGTCGCCGATCGCGTCGACGAAGCCCGGCACCGGCTCTCCCCGTTCGCCGGTGAGCGTGAAGGTGGCGGCGGAGAGATCCGCCACCGGCGCGGAGAAGGTGGCCTTCACCACGACGTCCGGTGAGACGCCGGACGCGTGGGCCGCCGGATAGGTGCGCACGGCGGGGGGGAGCGTGTCCGCGGCGCCGCCCTGGAGCCCGATGACGAGGCTCCGCACCTCCATAGGTACTGGCGGCGCTCCTTCGACGACGGCGGGCTCCACGGCCGGCGACCGCCCGTCGCAGGCTCCGCCGAGGACGCACGGCTCGAGCTTGAAGTCGGTGTCCAGATCCGCCAGATTGCCCAGGAACTTCTTCGCCACCACCGCCTCGAACGACTGGTAGTAGACGGCCGCCACCACGGCCACGGGACCTCTGGTGTCGGAAGGGATCAGCACGGAATAGCGGTTCACCATCGTCGTGGCGTCGCGATGAGGCAGAGGCCGCAGCCGGGTATCCGAGAGATAGGAGTCGTCGTAGAGATCGCCGTCGCGGTCGAGGTCGAGGAAGCGCGGCAGGCCTCGCGGGTTGGCGCGGTCGATGGTCCGTCCGTCGCGGTCGAGAGGGAGGCCGTCGGCGTTCACCGCCAGGTTGAGCGGCGTCGCGTAGGCGAGATCGAGGGTCGGACAGCCGTCGCCCAGCGAGGCGATGGCCTTGAACTGGACGGCGTAAGGATCGGGCGAGCCGGCGGGCAGCTTCCAGGCGCGGCAGCGGGGGAAGTTGGGATCCGGCATCTCCCGCCGCGTCAGATAGCCCACGCCCTTCGTGGTGCGCTGCCAGAACGAGTCGTAGATCGCGAGCTCGCGGCCGGTGCCGAGATCGTAGGCGCGTACCGCCAGCCAGGCGACCCGTCCCTCGGGGAAGCCGGAGGGGAAGTTGTGGCCGCTGCCGCTGTTGGTGACGGTGATGCGCAGCGGCACGCGGCCTCCGGGAGCCGCGGAGGGCGGAGCGGCGACTCGCAGGTCGAGCACGTTGCGCAGGCGGTCCCAGGCCAGCCGGGCATGCTGGGTGACCGGGCCACGGGCGTTCGCGTTCGTCCAATAGGCGTTGTGATAGGGGCTCTTCTCGTCGGCCGAGGTGAAGCTGAAGACCGACAGCTCCGGGTAGGGCTGGACGGCTCCCCCGCCGTCGACATCCGCTCCGGCGAGCCGCGGCACGAAGGTGTTGCCGCCGATGAAGTGATGGCTGAAGGTGACGGGGCGATGCGGGCCGTCCTCCGCGAGCCGTCCGGCGCGGGGAGGCAACGGCCGGCCCTCCCGGTAAAGGGTCTGGGCCGTACCGGGCTGGCCGAAGTCCTGCTGCATGTGGCAGGTCTGGCAGTCGCGCTTGAACCGGGGATCGAAGTTGCGGTTGCCCGGCCGGTCGGCGTAACGGCTGCCGGCCCACTCCGTATAGGTGCGCTCGATAGGGAACGCTCCCACCCAGCGACCCAGGCGGTTCTTGATCGGCAGCGGATTGGTGACGTCGTGGCAGGCGGCGCACAGCTCGGCGCGTTCGTGGAGCGCCTGGTAGTAGCCCTCGTGCCCCGACCGCGCGAGCCGCTGGCGAGGGATGGCGGTCTTGAACACGCCGCTCAGATAATCGTCCAGGTCCTCCCGCAGCGGATGGGCCGACAGCGGTCCGAAAAACTCGGGGAAGGAGATGGCGTGCGGCGACAGGCGGAAGGCTCCGGCCCCGACGGCGTAGCCCTGATTCGGCGAAGCGGGATCGGGCACCCGCAGGCGGTCCTGGCTGGCCGGGGGCAGCAGGCGCGATCGGCTCTCGGTCCCGGGCACAGGGGGATAGGGCGTGCCGGATCGCCGGTGATTGCCGTAGGGCATCTCCCGCGTATCGGCGAGGGTATGGCAGACGGCGCAGAAGATTCCCCGCTGGCCCGCAGGGGTGTTGCGGAACCGCGACTCCAGGGTGGCGAAGGCGATCCCCGTGCCGCCGTCCGACGTCGGGTTGAACTCCGGCTCGAGCCTGGCGTGCTCGAGGCCGGAAACGGGATCCGTGCTCACGCCGGCCAGCGGCACGTTGTCCACGAAGTTGGCCGGCATGTGGCACTGGGAGCAGAAGCCGTCGAGCAGCGAGCCGGGCCGCGAAACGACGGAGCGGCCCGTGCCGGTGTCGAAGGTGGAGCTGCAGCCGCGGCCGGCGAAAGGGTTGAGCCGGCTCCTGGCGGTCCCGTCGGGAGGCGCGGGCAGCTCGCAGTCGCCGGCGGTGGAGGTCTGCCGGGCGGCGAGCAGAAAAGCCGCCCGCCAGCCCGGATCGCGCCAGGAGTTGGACATCATGGAGCCGTTCCACTCCGCGAAGATGCCGGCGTGGCAGGTTGAGCAGCGGCCGGGATTCAGCGGTCCCTCCCAGGCCTCCTCAAAGGGCGGTGGGAAGACCCGGGCCTCAGCGGCGACGTAGGGAGCCGGCCGGGGAAGACGGTTCTCCAGCTCTTCCTGGAGTGTGGACGGCCGATACGCAAGGATCACCAGGCCCGCGGTAGGAGCAAGCACGAGGAAAGTGAGACCCAACCATCTGGAGCGCATGCGCGCCGGCAACCCCCTCGTTCCATATCCCGGGATCAATATCCCAATGGATAAAGGTGAGAATCGAAGAGTTTGCGTGACAACGGCTCACTTTTCTTCTCCCAGGCACCCTTTAAATACGAACACGGGGGGTTATCTCACCCCGGGTCCAAAGGCTCGGCGAGCTTTCCTGCTTGAGATGTTGCAGCCCTGAAGGGGGGCTGCTAAGGGCTTCTACGCGCAGCCGGAGCTTGGTGTGTGTGCACGGAGGACGCGAAGAGCTCCGGATTGATGAACTGTCTCTTTTTGCTGGAGGCGGATCATGAAGTCGGACTCACCAAGGTCGAGCGCTCTCTTTTCCATTCTACGGATCTTGACCTGCGGTTGGATTGCTCTCCTGCCGCTGCCGCTCTGCGCCGCCGCTTTCGACGCGGCGATGGTCTTCAACGCGAGGTGCAGCGGATGCCATGCCGTGGGCACCGGCGACGTCGTGGGGCCGGATCTGCGCGGAGTTACGGCCCGCCGCGACGCACGTTGGCTGCACGCCTTCATCCGCTCCTCCCAGAGCGTGATCCGCCATGGCGACCGTACGGCGGTGGCGCTCTTCCAGAAATACCAGAAGAGGATGCCGGATCACGATTTCACCGACCAGGAAATCGACAGGCTGCTCGCCTTCATCGCGGCGGGCGGACCGCAGCGGCCGGCCGGCGAGTATCGTCATGCCCGCACGGCGACGGGGGCCGAGGTGGCCCAGGGTCGCCGGCTGTTCACCGGCGCCGCGTCTCTGGCCCACGGCGGCGCTGCATGCAGCCGCTGCCACGTCGCCGGCAACACCGCAAGCTGGTGGGGTGGCACGCTGGCGTCGGATCTCACCCACGTCTATCTCAAGTATCGCGACGGCGGGCTCACCCGGGCGCTGACCGAGTCGCGGTTCCCGCTCATGACGGAGTACCGCGACCGGCCGCTGACCAGCGAGGAGACGTTCGCCATCAAGGCCTTTCTCTATCAAGCCGCCAATCCGCCGCGGACCGCGAGCCGGCTGGCGCAGAATGATGCAGCTCGCAGTAGCACCGGAAGGTTCACACCCCTCGCCCAGCTGACCCTCGGACAGTGAACGAAGGCTGATGCGCGACTTCTTCCTGTTCGGCCTTGCGCCCTACGTCGCGGCGGCCTGCCTGCTTGGCGCGCTGGTGTGGCGGACCCTCTCACCGCGCGCCCGCAAGGCGCTTCCCGAAGTCTGCCGGGAGAGCGCCGCCCTCTACCGCGGCGCGATGCTGTGGCGGTGGGGACTGGGACTGCTGTTGCTGGGCCACGCGGTCGCCTTCCTCATGCCGCGTTCGCTGTTGCTGTGGGACCGCTCGCCCCTGCGCCTCGTCCTGCTGGAAGGCGCCGCGTTCCTCGCGGGTCTGGCAGGCCTCGCCGGTCTCGCTCTGCTGCTCCGGCGGTCGGGTCGGCTCCGCAAGTCGACCGCCGACCTCCTGCTCCTGACGCTGGTCGCGGTCGTCATGGTCTCGGGCCTCGCCATGGCGGTGCTCTACCGCTGGGGCTCCCAGTGGTACGCGCTGTCCTTGCTGCCGTGGTTCCGCTCGTTGCTGGCGCTGCGGCCCGACGTCTCTCATGTGGCGCCCCTGCCGCCGCTGGTGAGGCTCCACGTGCTGGCCGGGATGGCGGCGGCCGGCGTGTTGCCCTTCACCCGCGCGTTCTACGCCCTGGCCTGGCCCGCTGTTCTTCTCGGTGAACGGATCGGAACGCTACGGGCTTCCCGGAGCATCGCGGCGGCGGAAGCTATGGCGGCGCTGGCGTTGGCCGTTTTCTCAGGCATGCTCCTCATGGGTGCGCTGCGCCGGGTAGGCGTCAGCCAGGGGTACGCGCCGGCGCAGCCGATCGCCTTCTCCCATCGTCTGCACGCCGGGAAGTACCGCGTTCCCTGTCTCTACTGTCATTTCGCCGCCGAGACGAGCCGGCATGCCGGGATCCCTCCCGCCGGGATCTGCATGAACTGCCATGGCCAGCTCAAGGTGGCCTCGGCCGAGGTGCAGAAGCTCAAGGAAGCGGTAGCGCAGCGGCGGCGGCTTCGCTGGACGAAAGTCCACAACCTGCCGGACTTCGTCTACTTCAGTCACAGCCAGCACGTGCGGGGCGGCGGCGTGGCGTGCCAGAGGTGCCACGGACCGGTGGAGGCCATGGAGCGGGTAAGCCAGACGGCCCTTCTCACCATGGGCTGGTGCCTCGATTGCCATCGCAAGGAAGGGATTATGCCGGCGTCGCAGCGAACCGCGAAGGGGCGGGCCTCGGCTGCGACAGGAGGTCTCGATTGTGGCAAGTGCCATTACTGAGATTCCAGATCGCGAGGATTCCGGACAGAGCCGCCGCGACTTCCTCAAGCTGATGGGGTTCAGCGTGGGCGCCGCAGCGCTGGCGAGCTGCACGCCGATTCCCGAGCGTCAAGCCGTGCCGCTGCTCTCCCAGCCGGAGGGCCTGCTGCCCGGCGTGGAGAGCTGGTACGCCACCACCTGCGGCGGCTGCCCAGCCGGCTGTGGGTTGCTGGCCAAGGACCGCGACGGCCGGCCGATCAAGGTGGAAGGAAACCCCCGCTCGCCGATCTCGCGGGGCGCGACCTGCGCGGTGGGCCAGGCGACGGTCCTGTCGCTCTACGACGATCAACGCCTGCGGGGCCCGCGGCTCCATGGCCGGCCGGCAACCTGGGAAGAGGTCGACGCTTTCGTCGACGAGCGGCTGGCCGCCATCGCGGCTCGGGGTGGAGCTTTGGCGCTGCTCACCGGCACGATCATCAGCCCCTCCAGCCGCGCGTTGATCGCCGCGTTCCTCCATCGCTTCCCGAACGCGCGGCACGTCGTGCATGACGCCGTCTCCCTGGCTGCCCTGCGGGAGGCCAACCGGCGCAGCTTCGGCCGGCCGGTGTTGCCCCGCTTCCGTTTCGATCGGGCGCGGGTGATCGTGGGTCTGGAAGCGGACTTTCTCGGCACCTGGCTGTCGCCGGTGGAGCTCGCCCGCGCCTGGGCCGACGGCCGCAGGTTGGAAAAACCGGCGGAGATGGCCCGGCATTACCAGTTCGAAGGCGGCCTCTCGCTGACCGGCAGCAACGCCGACCGGCGGACCGGCGTGCTCCCCTCGCAGCTGGGGCTGGTGGCGCTGGCTTTGCTGGAGCGCGTGGCAAGGCGGGCTGGCACGCCGGTTCCCGCCGCGGCGGACCTGCCGTGCGACGCGGCGCTGCTCGACGCCGCCGCAAACGATCTGTGGCGGCACCGGGGTGAGTCGCTGGTGGTCTGCGGCGTCAACGATCCGGCCGTCCAGGTGGTGGTCAACCGGCTCAATTTCCTGCTCGGCAACGTCGGCCGGACGTTGGATCTGACTCATCCCTCCTGGCAGCGTCAGGGCGACGACGCGGCGGTGGCGGAGCTGATGGCCGGGATGGAGAGGGGCGAGATCCACGGTCTCCTTCTCTGGGGAGTGAATCCGGCCTACGACCATCCACAGGCGGAGCGCTTCGTGCGCGCCCTTGGCAACGTACCCTTCAAGGTTTCCTTCGCCGAGCGAGTGGACGAGACGGCCATGCACGCCGACGCTGTCTGCCCGGATCATCACGAGCTGGAGTCCTGGGGCGACGCCGAGCCGGTGGCGGGAGCTCTGAGCCTGCGCCAACCCGCCATCGCGCCGCTCTTCGACACCCGGGCCGCCGCCGCGAGCCTGCTGCGTTGGCTCGGCGGGCCGGGAGACGTCTACGCCTGGCTGCGGGAGCACTGGCGCCGCGAGATCTTTCCACGGCAGAGCCGCTGGGCGCGCTTCGACGATTTCTGGGATCACTCCCTGCAGGACGGCGTCTGCGAGCTGCCGGCCGAGGACGATGTCGGCGAAGAGCCGGTGGACCGTGCCGATCTGCAGGCGGCTGCCGCCGAGATTCTCGCCTCGCATAGGGAGGCGCTGGCGGCGCGGCGCGAGAGCGGCTACGAGATCCGCTTCTACGAGAAGGTCGGCCTACGCGACGGCCGCCACGCCAACAATCCCTGGCTGCAGGAGCTTCCCGATCCGGTCACCCGCATCACCTGGGGCAACTACGCGTGCGTCTCGCCTCTGCTGGCCGCAGACCTCGGACTGGTCGAAGGGGATGTCGTGATCCTGCGGAGCGGCGGGAGGGCCCTCGAGCTGCCGGTTCATCTCCAGCCAGGCCAGCCGCGGCAGGCCATCTCGGTCGCCCTCGGCTATGGCCGCACGCGCGCGGGAAAGGTGGGCGATGGCGTCGGCGGCAACGCTTTTCCGCTGATGCCGTTTCGCAACGGGTTCGTCCGCGGACATGCCATCGGCGTCCGCCTCGAGAAGACCGGCCGGCGCGAGAAGCTGGCGGCTGTCCAGCTCCACGACTCGATGGAGGGCCGGCCGATCGTGCGCGAGGCTTCCCTCGACGAGATCCGGCGCGATCCGGCGGCGGGCAACGAGGAGCGTCCTCCTCTGCTGTCGCTGTGGGAGGAGCGCCCGCGCGAAGGCCATTTCTGGGGCATGGCCATCGACCTCAATGCTTGTCTCGGCTGCGGCGCCTGCGTGGTGGCCTGCCAGGCGGAGAACAACGTGGCGGTCGTAGGACGCGACGAGGTGAGGCGCGGGCGCGAGATGCACTGGATCCGGATCGACCGCTATCACAGCGGCGAGGTGGACGAGCCGCGGACCGTTTACCAGCCCATGATGTGCCAGCACTGCGGCAACGCTCCCTGCGAGACGGTCTGCCCGGTGCTCGCCACTGTGCACAGCTCCGACGGCCTCAATCAGCAGGTCTACAACCGCTGCGTGGGCACCCGCTACTGCGCCAACAACTGCCCCTACAAAGTGCGGCGGTTCAACTGGTTCGACTACGCGGACAACGACCGCTTCGACTACAACATGAACAGCGATCTCGGCCGCATGGTGCTCAACCCCGACGTCGTCGTGCGTTCGCGCGGAGTGATGGAGAAATGCTCGCTCTGCGTGCAGCGCATCCAAGCCGGGAAGCTGGCGGCGGAGGTGGCGGGATCGCCGCCAGCGGACGGCGACATCCGCACGGCGTGCCAGCAGGCCTGCCCGTCGCGGGCCATCGTCTTCGGCGATCTCAACGATCCGGGTAGTGAAGTTTCGCGGCGGCAGGGCTCGCCGCGCTTCTATCGCCTGCTGGAGGAGCTCAACACCCGTCCGGTGGTGGGCTACCTCACCCGCGTGCGCAACCTGCCGGAGGAGGAAGCGTGACGGATCTGCTCGAGCTGCGGCCCGCACTGCTGGAGGGGAGCCCTACCCTGCGGCAGATCACCGAAGAGATCGCCCGGCCGCTCGACGCCCGACCGACCTTGGGCTGGCTCGCCTGCTTCCTGGCGGCGGCCACGGCTCTGGGGCTGGGCGCCGCCGCGGCCACCTACGAGGTGATGACCGGCATCGGCACCTGGGGGCTCAACAAGACCGTGGGCTGGGCTTTCGACATCACCAACTTCGTCTTCTGGATCGGCATCGGCCACGCCGGCACGCTGATCTCCGCCATCCTGTTGCTGCTGCGCCAGAAGTGGAGGACGGCGATCAGCCGCTCGGCCGAGGGCATGACGATCTTCGCCGTGATGTGCGCGGGGCTCTTCCCCCTGCTGCACATGGGGCGGCCGTGGTTCGCCTTCTGGATCTTTCCTTACCCCAACGGCCGCGGTCCGCTGTGGGTGAACTTCCGCTCGCCCCTGCTGTGGGACGTGGTGGCCATCAGCACCTACTTCACGATCTCGCTGGTCTTCTGGTACGTCGGTATGATCCCCGACCTCGCCACCCTGCGCGACCGTACGGAAAAGCGCTGGAAGCGGCGAATCTACGGTCTGCTCAGCCTGGGCTGGGACGGCTCGCGGAAGACCTGGAGCCGTTACGAGACCCTGTCGCTCATCCTCGCGGGGCTGGCGACGCCGCTGGTGGTCTCCGTGCACTCCATCGTCAGCATGGACTTCGCCACCTCGGTGATCCCCGGCTGGCACGCCACGATCTTCCCGCCGTACTTCGTGGCCGGCGCCGTCTTCTCCGGCTTCGGCATGGTGATGACGCTGCTGATCCTCACCCGCAAGGTGATGGCCCTGGAACGCTACATCACGCCCCGTCACCTGGAGGCGATGGCCAAGGTCCTCCTGCTTACCGGCTCGCTGGTGGGCTTCTGCTATCTGACCGAGCTGTTCATCGCCTGGTACGGCGGCAACCCCTTCGAGCGGGCGGCCTTCTGGAACCGTGCCACGGGCCCTTACGCCTGGGCCTATTGGACGATGATGACCTGCAATCTCTTCGTGCCGCAGCTCCTGTGGTCGAAGCGGGTGCGGACATCGGTGCCGGCGCTGTTCGTCATCTCGCTGCTGGTCAATGTCGGCATGTGGTTTGAGCGGTTCGTGATCATCGTCACGTCCCTGCACCGCGACTTCCTGCCGTCGAGCTGGTGGATGTACAAGCCGACGGTGATCGAGGTCGCCATCCTGATCGGCAGCTTCGGCCTCTTCTTTACTCTGTTCCTGCTCTTCGTGCGCACCCTTCCCATCATCTCGATGTGGGAGATCAAGGGTCTGGCCGCCGAAGCATCGCGATCTGCCGCGGAGAAGGCTTGATGGGACGCGAGGCTCTCGTCGCCACCTTCGCTCGCGAAGCCGGCCTTCTCGCCGCCATCCACGCGGCCCGGCAGAGCGGGCATGCGGTCGGTGAAGTCTTCGCTCCCTATCCGGTGCACGGCCTCGACGAAGCCCTGGACGCCCCACCGTCGCGGCTTCCATGGATCACCCTGGCCGGCGGCATGGCGGGCCTGGTCGCGGCAGCGGTTTTCCAGGCGTGGGCCGCGGTCATCGACTGGCCGCTCAACGTCGGCGGCAAGCCGGCCAACTCGGCGCTGGCGTTTCTGCCCATCACCTTCGAGGCTACCGTCCTGTTGGGAGGCCTCGCCACCGCCGGCGCCTTCTTCTGGCGCAGCCGCCTGGGGCCGCGTGCCGTTCCCCGTCGACTCGCGGCCGGCGTTACCGACGACGTCCTGGCGCTTGTCCTCCCGCTGGGCAGCATCGGTGACGAGGAAGCGCTGCGCGAATTGCTGGCGGCGGCCGGCGCGCGGGAGATCCGCAAGGAGGTGTGGTGAGAAAGGCCCGCTCTTTCCTGCTCCTGGTGCTGACTGCGGTCGTCGCCGGTGCGGTCGCCGGTGCCACGCATCGCGATTCCACCTCGCCCGGCTATCAATTCATGCCTGACATGGCGCACTCCGTGCCCTACGACGCCTACGCGCCGAACCGGGTGACCCGCGACGGCGCAACGCTCCAGGCGCCGGTTCCGGGCACGATCCCGGTGGCGGGGCCTTTACCCTTCCGCTACGCCGCCAACCCGGAAGGCGCCGCGCGGGCGGGGCGCGAGTTACGCAACCCGTTCCCGCCGAGCCCGGCCGTGCTCGCCCGCGGCCAACGGGTGTACCAGACCTTCTGCGCCGTCTGTCACGGCGAGACGGGAGCCGGCGACGGCCCGCTCATCCCCAAGTTCCCCAACCCGCCGTCGTATACCAGCGCACGCCTTCTCCAGATGCCGGACGGCCAGATCTTCCACGTCATCACCCGAGGCTCCGGCATGATGCCCGCCTACGCGGGCCAGATCTCCCCCGACGACCGCTGGAAAGCGGTGCGCTACGTGCGGCGGCTGCAGGCGCGGCCGCTCCTGAGGCTCGCGGAGGCGCCTCCGCCATGAACGATGCGCCACGGCTCCAGACCTCGCGGCGGCAAGATGCCGTCGCGCTCGGTCTCGGTTTCGCAGGCGCCGTCACCTTCGTCTTGGGGTTGCGAGTGGACGCCGGCCGGGCCTGGCTCGCCCTGCTGGTCGCGAGCTGCTTTTTCCTCTCCCTGGGGCTGGCCGGCCTCGTCTTCATCGCCATCCATCGTCTGGCGGGCGCTGGCTGGTGGTGCGCCCTGCGACGCATACCCGAAGCCCTGACGGCCCAGGTACCGCTGGCCTCCCTGCCGATGCTCGCCGTCTATCTCGGTCGGCGGTTTCTCTATCCATGGAGCCACCCGGACAGCCGAGCAGATCCGGCGGTGGCCGCCAAGAGCGCGTATCTGAACGAGCCGTTCTTCCTCATCCGCATGCTCCTATTTCTGGGCCTGTGGAGCCTGTTCGCCGTGCTGCTGCGACGCGCCTCGCTGGCTGAGGATCGCGAGGGGGGCCACGCTTACCACCGGCGACAGGCTCGCCTCTCGGCGGTATTCATCGTGGTTTTCGCCGTCACCTTCTCGCTGGCCAGCTTCGACTGGCTGATGTCGCTCGATCCTCACTGGGCGAGCACAATGTTCGCCGTCTACACCTTTGCCGGGCTATTCCTGGAGGGCCTCGCTGCGATCACCCTCTGCGCGGTGCTGCTGCGCCGGCGGGGGCCGCTGGCGGATATCGTGAGCGAGAGCCACTTGCACGACCTCGGCAAGCTGCTCTTCGCCTTCAGCACTTTCTGGGCCTACATCTGGGTGTGCCAATACCTGCTGATCTGGTACGGCAATCTGTCGGAGGAGATCTCCTACTACTACCTCCGCACCAACGGCCCCTGGCTGCCACTGTTCGTCCTCGACCCGATCCTCAACTGGGGAGTGCCTTTCGTGGTGCTGCTGCCGCGCGCGGCCAAGCGCACGCCAGCCATTCTTCTCGGGGTCGCGATCGCGGTGCTCGCCGGCCGCTGGCTCGATCTCTACCTGATCGCAGCGCCGGCCGTCCTGCCGGAGCCGCGGTTAGGACTCCTTGAGCTGCTGATCACCGCCGGCCTCGGCGGGGTCTTCTTCCTGGGCCTCATCCGCAGCCTCGCCGGCGCGCCCCTCCTGGCCCGCTACGATCCTTTCCTGGAGAAGACCCTGCACCACCACGTCTAGCTGCGAGCGCCGGCTGTCGCAAGGTGATCCCGCCAGCTCTCGCGCCTGCACTGATGAAGGTTTCCTATTATCCATATTGTATCGTTTTTTCGACTCTATCCATTCATCAGAGATCTAACGCCGCAGATCGTATATGAAAATAGCTTGACAAGCCGCCGCAGGACGTGGATACTCGATCCAATCGATCCTATGATGCGTTGATATGGCAGGCGCGGGTCCACGACGACTGGATATTGCCCCGAGGGATAGGCAGCCCTCGACAGCCCTCCTCTGCTAATTCAAAAAGCAATCACCGGAATCGGCTGAAGGCTAATTTAATATCATACCGCCGGATGCGGCTGGTGTTGGGGAGGTGCTTTTGCGTAATCGACGGGGAGCGACATTCTTGCGCTTTCAGCTTGGAGCCGCCGCCCTGGCCTTCTGCGCGTTGCTGGCCAGCCGGTCCAGCGCGGCCGAGCCGGTGCTGGTGATCGTGAACGAATCCAATCCGGTCTCGACGATGAGCGCGCAGGACGTCTCGAAGGCGTTCATGAAGAAACTCAAGAGCTGGCCGGACGGCGTCGAGGTGATCGCGGTGGACCTCAAGGAGAGCTCGGCGGCCCGCGAGAGCTTCTCGCGTCAGATCCACGACAAACCCTCGTCGGCGGTCAAGGCCTATTGGCAGAGGATGATCTTTTCCGGCCGCGAGGTGCCGCCGCCGGAAAAAAGCACGAGCGCCGAGGTGGTTGCCTTCGTGCGCGCCAACCGCGGCGCGATCGGTTACGTCGCGGCGGGCACCGTCCTCGGCGGCGGTGTCAAGGTGATCCAAATCGCGAGGTAGCCGCCCTTCGAAGGATAACGATTCTGAGCCTGTCGACGAGCTTCTGAAGCCTCCGCCGGCGCGGCACATGTCGGCGCCGCGTCCACGCCCAAGCCGGCAGTGATCGCCATCAGGATAGTGGTGATCTGCCGCTTTCCTCTTGACAATCGAGAGAAGCCCGCCTACCCTCTCCTCTCGACGATCGAAAGGAGAGACTGCATGGGTAAGGACAGCGGAGATCTCATTCAAGGCACGCTCGACATGCTGGTGCTCAAGGCGCTGGCGCTCGAGCCGATGCACGGCTGGGGGATCACGGAGCGCATCCAGCAGTGGTCGAAGAACGTGCTCAGCGTCAACCAGGGATCGCTCTACCCTTCCCTATACCGCCTGCAGCGCCATGGGTGGATCACCTCGGAGTGGCAGACGACGGAGAACAACCGCCGGGCCCGGTTCTATGAGCTCACGAGGTCGGGCCGCAAGCAGCTTGCCGAAGAGCGGCGCAACTGGGAGCGGCTTTCCCAGGCCGTGAACCTCGTCCTCGAAACCACCACCCCCTGAGGAGCGGCGGCCATGGAATCCCTGCGGGAGAGCTGGTCGCGCCTGCGGTCCTGGATGGGACGGGAGGCGATGGATCGCGACATGGACGAGGAGATGCGGTTCCACATCGAAAAGCAGACGGAGAAGAACGTACGCGCCGGTATGTCTCCCGAGGAGGCGCGACGGGCCGCGCTGCTCAGCTTCGGAGGCATGGAGCGCTTCAAGGAGGAATCGCGCGACGAGGCGCGGCCGCGGCGGCTCGAGGACCTGGTGCAGGACGTGCGGTTCGGCCTGCGGACGCTGGCGCGCAATCCGGGTTTCACTCTCGTGGCGGTGCTCACGCTGGCGCTGGGAATCGGCGCCAACACGGCGATTTTCAGCGTCGTCGACGGCGTGCTGCTGCGCCCCGTACCCGTGGAGCGCGCCGACCGGCTTATGGTGGTCTGGGAGACGGACCGCGACAGCGGCACGACGCGAGAGCCCTCGTCGGTTCCCGATTACCTGGATTTCCAGGAACGAAGCCGGACGTTCGACGGGCTCGCCGCCTTCGCCGGCGCCGAGGTCAACCTGATCCCGGCACAAGGCGAGCCGGTACGCCTCGCGGCGCTCGCCGTGAGCCACGAGTACCTGCCCATGCTCGGCGTGCGTCCGATGCTAGGCCGAGGGTTTACCGCGGCGGACGACAATCTCGGCGCTCCCGACGTGGCGCTGATCGGTGAGGGTCTCTGGCGGCGGCTGTTCGCCGGCGCTCCGTCGGCGGTGGGCCGCACGATCCGGTTCGACGACCGGCCGACCACCGTCATCGGCGTGCTCCCGGACGCCGGAGACTTCGGCAGCCTGCAGATCCTTTCCGCCGCGGATTACGCCCGCGGCTTCGCCGACCGAGGCCGCGACACGCGGGTCGAGGTCTGGGTTCCCCTCCGCCCCGATCCGCAACGGAGCCCGCGCGACACTCATCCGATCATCGTTCTGGGACGCCTCGCGCCGGGAGCCACGCCCGAGGCGGCGCAGCAGGAGCTGGTGGCGACGGCGGCCGAGTTGGAGAAGCAGTACCCATCGAACAAGGCGCGGGGTGTCTTCATCGAGCCGCTTTCGCAGGTGGTCTTCGGCCCGGTCCGGCCGGCGCTGTACGTGCTCCTCGGTGCGGTGGCGTTGGTCCTCCTGGTTGCCTGCGCCAACATCGCCAACCTGCTCTTCGCCCGCGGCGCCGTGCGCCTGCACGAGGTGGCGGTACGGACAGCCCTCGGCGCCGGCTGGCGCCGACTCATCCATCAGTTCCTCGTGGAGAGCACGCTGCTGACGCTGGCCGGCATCGGGCTCGGGCTCCTCTTCGCGATCGCTGGCCTCCACGCGCTCCTGGCACTGGCTCCAGGCGGCATCCCCCGTCTGGCCGAAGTGGGCATCAATGGACGGGTACTGGGCGTCACTTTGGGCGGTTCGGTGCTGGTGGCGCTCATCGTGGGCCTGATGCCCGCGTTCCAGGCGAGGCGGGCCGATCTTCAGTCCACTCTCAAGGAGGAGGGCCGCGGCGCGACGACGGACCCCGGCCGCGGCCGGCTGCGCGCCGGGCTGGTGGTGGCGGAGCTGGCGCTGGCGGTCGTATTGCTGGCGGGCGCGGGGCTGCTGCTCCGCAGCTTCTGGCTTCTGCGCGGGGTCGATCCCGGCTTTCAAGCTGCAGGCGTGCTCAAGGCGGAGTTCCAGCTTCCGGCGAGCCGCTACCCCGCAGACTTCTCGAAGTGGCCGAATTGGCCGGAGCAGAGGCGCTTCTATGACGCCGTACTGGAGCGGGTACGCGCTCTACCGGGCGTCGAAGCGGCGGCCGTGGCCGGCAACCATCCGCTGGACCCTGGCTTCACCAACTCGTTCTACGTCGTGGGCCGGCGAGAGGAGGCCAGGGATTGGCCGGAGATCTCCGTCCGCCGGGTCGATCCCGCTTACTTCGAGACGCTGCGCGTGCCGCTCGTCGCCGGCCGCTCCCTGCGGCAGGCGGACGGGGCCGCGGATCCTGCCGTGCTGCTGATCAACGAGCAGGCGGCGCGGCGCTTCTTCCCGGGCCGGGACCCGCTCGGCCAGCAGATCGCCTTCTGGGGCACGGACCGGACCATCGTCGGCATCGTCCGCAACGAGCGGTCCCACGGCCTGGCGGCCGATTCGCCGACCGCGGTCTACGCGCCGCTCTCCCAGTGCCCGTCCGCCAACGGCGCCGGCACCCTGCTGGTGCGCGTGAAGGGCGATCCCGCCGCACTGACTCCGGCGGTCCGCTCAGCCATCCGCGCGGTGGATCCCGAGCTGGCGGTGTTCGGCACTGAGCCGCTCGAAACAACGCTGGAGGAGTCGATCGCCAAGCAGCGTTTCACCATGCTCCTGGTCACCCTGTTCGCCGGCCTGGCGCTGGTGCTCGCCGTGGTCGGCGTCTACGGCATCCTGAGCTACATCGTGGCGCAACGGACTCCGGAGATGGGGATCCGCATGGCGATGGGAGCCGCGCCGGCGAACGTCGTGCGGCTGATCGTGCTGCAGGGAACCCGCCTGGCGCTCTGGGGCCTGGCGCTGGGCCTTGCTGGCGCCTTCGCCCTGACGCGCTTTCTGCGCGGCCTTTTGTTTGGTGTCGGCGCGGCCGACCCCGTCACCTACGCGGCGGTCGTGGCGCTCGTCTTCGCGGCGGCCGTGGCGGCGAGCTGGTTTCCCGCTCGGCGCGCCACGCGCCACGATCCGATGATGATCCTGCGGGCGAGCTGACCCTCACCCCTGACCCCTCTCCCGCCCGGCGCTTCCGCACCGGCTGGCACCTGTTTTGCGTTTGAGATAGCCTGCCTGTCTGGAGGGACGCTCATGAACGAGATGCAGACCTTCAACGCCCTTCTCGTCTACCCGCGATTTCCGCCGTCGTACTGGGGCTTCCAATATGCCCTGGAGCTCATGGGAAGGCGGTCCGCCATGCCGCCGCTGGGGCTGCTCACGGTGGCGGCGATGTTCCCGGATCGTTACCGGCTGCGACTGGTGGATCTGAACGTCGCCGAGCTCACGGACGAGGACCTCGACTGGGCCGATCTGGTGCTCACCTCCACGATGGTGGTGCAGCGGCGCTCGCTGCAGGAGGTGATCGCCCGGTGCAACCGCAGGGGCAAGCCGATCGGGGTGGGCGGTCCGCATCCGACCTCGTTCTTCTCCGAGATCCCGGACGCCGATTTCTACCTGCTCGACGAGGTCGAGGAGACGTTCCCGCGCTTCCTCGCCGACTGGGAGGCCGGCCGGGCGGAGCGGGTCTACCGGCCGGCGGCCAAGCCGGCGATCACCAAGACGCCGGTGCCGCGCTTCGATCTCCTCGATCTCGGCGCGTATTCGTCGATGGCGCTCCAGTTCTCGCGCGGCTGCCCCTTCGATTGCGAGTTCTGCGACATCACCAAGCTCTTCGGGCGGCTGCCGCGGACGAAGTCGAACGAGCAGGTGCTCGCCGAGCTCGACCGCCTCTATGAGATCGGTTGGCGCGGGCCGGTCTTCCTGGTCGACGACAATTTCATCGGCAACAAGCGCGAGGCGTTGCGCCTGCTGCCGGACATCGCGGCCTGGCAGCGGGCACGGCGCTTTCCCTTCGGTCTCTTCACCGAGGCCAGCGTCAACCTGGCGAAGCTCGAGCCGCTGATGGACGCCATGGTGGAGGCGGGGTTCAACATGGTCTTCCTGGGCATCGAGAGCCCCAACCCCGAGGCGCTGAAGCGGACCAAGAAAACGCAGAACACCGACAAGGAGGACGACCACTACCTCCTCCACGCGGTGCGCACCATCCAGCGCAAGGGGCTGGAGGTGAGCGGCGGCTTCATTCTCGGCCTCGACGGCGACGGTCCGGAGGTCTTCGACGCCCAGATCGAGTTCATCCAGGAGGCAGGCATCCCGCGCGCCATGGTAGGCCTGCTCACCGCGTTGCGCGGCACCGACCTCTATAGCCGTCTCGAGGCTGAGGGGCGCCTGCTGAGCGAGTCGACCGGCAACAACGTCGAGATCGCCCTCAACTTCAAGCCGCAGCTCGAGCCGCGAGTGCTGATCGACGGTTACCGGCGGGTGCTCGCGGCCCTCTACGATCCCGGCCTGCGCAGCTATTTCGCGCGCTGCTGGACGATGATTTCGAACCTCGGCCCCGGGGTGAGAGGCCGGCGGGCCCGTTTCGAGCCGGACAAGCTGCTCGCCCTGCTGCGTTCGCTGCGGCGCCAGCTCTTCTCGCGTCAGGGGCCGGCGTATGCCGGGCTCCTGGCCCGCACGCTCCTCCGCCGGCCCCGCCAGCTCCCGCAGGCAATTACGCTGGCGATCATGGGCTTGCATTTCCAGAAGTTCACGCTCCAGACGCTGGCCGCGCACGATTTCCGTGAAGCGGCCCGTGCGGGCTACGACCACGTCGAGAGGGAGGCGCTGGCCGCGGCGGCGTCCGGCGCCGGCCTCCAGGAGGCACTCCGCCGCCAGGCCGACGAGGCTTTGCGGCGCCTGCGGCAGCTCCACCGGCGGCTGCGGCCGGAGTTTCGCCAAGGCCTGCTGCCCGACTGGAGCGCCCTGGAGGAGGCGATCCGCGCTTGCGTGCGCGAGGTCCCCGCGCGGCAACTCGTGCAGCTGTGCCGGCTGCGCCTCCGCGAGTGTTTCGCCGGCTCCTCGTGGCAGAGCGCTCTCGCGGCACAGGGCTATGCCCTGGCCAAGCGTTGCCACGACGGCGCCGCGGCGGGCACGCTGGCCGTGGCGCCGCTCTTCGAGCAGGGGAAAATGCGGCGCTCGCTGGAGCACTACCTCCGAGAGCTTGGAGTGAAGGTGATGACGGCCGGCGAGCAGATGGGGCAGCTTGCGCAGGACGGGCTCCATCGTTGGCTGGACGAAGGCGGCGCCCCCGACCGGCTGTTGGGCTATCTGCACGCGCTCGGACGGCGGGTGGACACCATCGTCGTCCCTCTCGGCACGGAGCTCGCCGCGCCCGAGGAACGGGTGCGGGTGCTGGAAGCCCTTTCGGCGGGGGAGGCCGCCCGGATGCCGAACCTGGTCTGCGTCCGTTGCGAGCCGGGCCCGCGACAGCTCCGTGAAGGCCTCATCGAGTTGGGCGTCGCCCTCACCGGCGACGCCGGCCGCGCCGAGGTTGCCTTCGATCGCGCCTTCGCGCTGGTCTAGGGTCGGCAGTCGATTCCGGCGGTCGAATTGGGAGGACGGCCCGCGCCTCACGCCGGTAGGATGTCTCCCATGAGCTGGACGGACGACTCCCTGTATCAACGGCTGCCGGTCAGGGACGGGAGCTACGACGGCCGCTTCGTCGTGGGCGTGTTCTCGACCGGCATCTACTGTCTCCCCTCCTGCACGGCGCGGAAACCCAAGCGCGAGAACGTGCGGTTCTTTCGCCGGCCGGAGGAAGCCGAGGCCGCGGGCCTGCGGGCCTGCCTGCGGTGCCGGCCGGAGCTGTTCTACCGGGGCGAGGACTGGGACCGCAGCCTCTTCGAGGGCCTGCTCGCCCGGCTGCGGGCGGACCCCGGCGCGTTCCATGACATCGGTTCGCTGGCCGCCGCCTGCGGCGTGAGCGGCACCAAGCTCAACGAGCTGGTGCGCGAGCACGCGCACCTGACGCCGGCGATGCTGCTGCGGCGGGAGCGCGTGCGCGCCGCCGGCGCGCGATTGCTCGCCGGCCGCGAGCGGGTCATCGAGGTGGGCTACGCGGTCGGCTTCGAAGCGGAGTCCACCTTTCACCGGCACTTCCTGGGCCTCACCGGCATGGCTCCCGCCGCCTACCGCGGGCTGCGTGAATCGGCGGGCTTCCTTCTCCAGCTTCCCCGCGGCTACCGAGCCGGAGATCCCCTCTCGTACCACGGCCGCGATCCCGAGGGACCGGCCGAGCGGATCCGGGACGGCCAGGCGATCCTGAAACCGGTCCGCTTGCCCGGAGCGCCGGCCGCGGTGCTGGAGATCGCCTTCGAGCCGGAAGGCGCCTGGTGCCAGGTCCATGGCCTGGACCGGCCGGGCCGCGACGTCATGGCTGCGGCCCATGCCACTGCGGTCCGCCTGCTCGGTATCGGCTCGGACACGGCCGGCCTCGAGGGCCGGGCCGGCCGCGATCCGCTGGTGGCGCGTCTCGTCGAGGGCCGCCGGGGTCTGCGCGTGCCGCTCGCGGCGACGCCCTTCGAGGCGTTGACCTGGGCGATCGTCGGGCAGCAGATCAACGTCCGCTTCGCGGTGTCGTTGCGCCGGGCCCTGGTCGAGCTCGCCGGCCGCGCCGTGCCCGGCGGGGGCGGCCTGCTCGTCCATCCCACGCCGGAGGCGGTGGCCGCCCTCGAGCCCGCGGAGCTGACGAAGCTTCGCTTCTCCCGCTCCAAGGCCGAGTATCTGGTGGGCATGGCGCGTCGGGTGGCCGACGGCTCGCTGCCGCTCGACGCTCTGGGACAGGGCTCCGCGCAAGCGGCCGAGGCGGCGCTGAAGGCCGTCCGTGGTCTCGGCCCCTGGACCGCCCGCTACACCCTGCTGCGCGGCTTCGGTTTCGCCGACTGCGCGCCGGTTGGCGACTCCGGTCTGGGCACCGGGCTGCAGCGGTTTCTCGGGCTCGCCGAGAGGCCGGACGCGAAAGAGACCGACCGCCTGATGGCCGCCTTCGCGCCGCATCGCAGCCTGGCGACGTGCCACCTCTGGGCCAGCCTGAACGAGGTGGAGGAAGGCTAGTCAGCTAACCCGAGATCGGCGTCACGGTGGCCAGGTCGCCACTCTCCTCTTTCTTGATCTTCAGCGTCACGGGGTCCGACTCGCCGCCTCCCGGCGGGGGGTTGAAGACCGTGATCGCGATCTCCGTCTGACCCGGGAAGTCGGCGGCGTCGATTTGGGCGGAGAGGCTCTGCGGACTGACGTGGGTCGTTCGCAGCTCCCTGCCGGCGGCTTTCACCATGGAATCCTTGATGAAGCCCTCGCCGCTGAGGACGATCTTCGCCGCTCCGCTCGGCGCCGGCAGGGGGTTCGGGTCGATCGAGGTCAGCTCGGGCCGCGCGTTCTCGGTCAGCTTATCCTCCCGCTGATGGCCTTCCTTGGTAGCGAACAACGTGTCGAAGACCTCGGCAAGCTTGTCCGCCGCCTGTTTCGAGAAGAGGCCCGCGAGGCCGGAGAACGACATGATGCCGAAAAGGTTGAGGTCGTTCGCAGCGCTCGAGGCCGTGGCCGTCCCGGCGGCGAGAAGCCCGCCGCGGACCACGAAATAGACGAAAAGGGCGAGGGCAGCTCCCATGGGTAACCGAAGGATGTACCACCAGGTCCAGGTCGTCTTGAAGCGCGCGTTGCCGACATAGCTCGCAAAGGACTGGACAGCGTGGATGTAGCTGCCCAGTGCGCCGGAGAAAAGGACCAGGATGAGCAGTCTCACGTCCGCGTCGAGGTCGAAGTCGGCCCAGAGGACATGGGTCTTCTTAGCCCATACCGTCGGTTTGGTCTGGCTGCCCCCGACTGCCGGCGAGGCCGGGGCACCGACCACCGGAGCGGTGCCGGCTGCAGGCGGCGTTTCGAGGGTGCGGGGCCAGAAGGCCACGAGGAGATACGCCAGCGACACGCCGATCATCAAAAAGGCGACCCCCAGCCAGAACGTGATAGGAGATTGCGGCGTTGGGCGTTTCGGCATGGCGTGGCCCCTCCAGGAGGAGGTAATCGAAAGTGTCCTTTTCTACTAAGTTACCACGGCCCGCTCGACCGGGACAGGTGAAGGTGTATATAGAGAATGATGGATTTTCGGATGAGAAATCGGCGTCTTAACCTTCTCGTACCGGCGCTCGTCCTTGCAGCCTCCTCTGCCCTGCCTGTACGGTCCCAGGACAAACCGAAGGATCCCTGGGGGCCCGAGCAGGCCACCGGCGCTCCGGATACCCCTGAGGCCGAGGACGCCCCCACGGCCTGGACTCCGCTGGAGCCGGACGCCGGGGCGGAGTGGCTGCTCGTCCGTTTCGCTCGGGCCGTTCCGATCTCCGAGATCCGCATCCGCGAGTCGCTCAATCCTGGCACGGTGCGCCGCGTGCTGGCGGTGCGCGAGGGCGGCTCCCAAGTGCTCCTCTGGGAGGGAACGGACCCGACGGAGCGGGCGCCGGCGGACTTCGTGGTGACCTCTGCCGAGGACGTGACCGCCCTCGCCGTCGTCATCGAGATGGATACGGCGGCCTGGCCCGGCTGGAACGCGATCGACGCCGTCGAGATGGTCGGCCGGGACGGCAACCGGCAGTGGGCCGTGGAGGCCGAGGCGAGCTCGAGCTATGCCACGGTGGGTGGTCTGCTGGCGGCCGAGCTGGCCCCGGAAGCCAGGATCTTCCGCGACGAGGCGCTTGGCATTAGGATGTCCGCCCCAGGATGGTGGATCCGCGCCAACCCGGCCCTGCTGGAAGCTCCGGGGAGGATCTTGCGCGCCTGGACGCGGGACGGCACCACGACCATCGTTGTCTCGCGGCTGGAAGCGGCCTGGCGCCCGCGCGACCTGCTGGACGCCATCGCCGCCGCGATGGTTTTTCTCGGCGCGGAGGTCCAGGCACGGGAGGTGCATAACCTCAAAGGGTTGAGAGCGTTGGGGCTGGTGGCCACCGGCACCGGTGAAAGCGGAGAGGCTCCCCGGATCAAGCAACATTGGGTCGCCGTACCGCGGGAGCGGGACCTTCTCGTCTTTCTACTGAGCACTCGCGAGGCGGTATTCGACTCCGACGAGAAGATTTTCGAGAGGATGTTGGCCGCGGTGGAGATCCTGGGCCCGCAGACGCCGGAGCAGAAGACAGGCGAAATAGCGCCACCGGCGCTCCCGTTGAACAGGCGGTAAGGCGATCCTCGCTGGAACGGCGAGATCCAAGCGGAGCGATCCCTTGTAGCAACTTCACTTTAACCGGCATTGGATCGATGCCAAAGGAGAGCCGAGGAAAGGAACCTATGAAACCGCGAAACACACGCGTTCTCGTTTTCGCGACCGCCCTGCTGACCGCGCCGCTCCTGCCGGCCTGGTCGCAGGCTCCGGTCCATCCCCGTCCGCCACAGCAGCAGGAACCGAAGCCCCCGAAAGTAGTGATCAAGGAGACCCCGGTCGAACAGGGGGCGCCTCAGGACCAGGGTGCCGCGCAGGGGCAGACCCAGGATCCGGCAACGGCTCAGGGACAGGCCCAGGGCACGCCTCAGGAACAGGGCACGACTCCGCCGGCCGAGCCGCAGCAGGGCACGCAAGCCACTCCTCCCGGACAGACTGCCGCTCCCGGACAGCCGGGTCAGAAAGTGGTGAAGCCGGAGGAGATCGGCATCTCCTTCGCGCCGCCGCAAGGCTGGCAGCAGGGGGACCCCACCAAAGTCGCGGTAACCGGCGATCCGTGCTGCGTATGGTCACCGGACAACGTCGCCTCGATCGTTGCCTTCGTGCAGCGGCCGGGCAAGCCGCTGAATCCGAAGGTCCTGCTTGAGCAGAGCGCGAAAGCGCTGCAGAGCGCCTTCGGCGCGGAGGTGAAGACCAAGGAGGTCAAGGACATCGGCGGCCTGCGCGGCTTCTCCCTGGTGGTGACCGCCCCGGGCAATGGCGGCGCCGTCGATGGCAAGGGGACCGTGCCGACGACGCAGCACTGGATCGGCATCCCGCGCGCACAGGACGTGATCGTCTTCCTGATGACCACACCGGACGCGAGCTTCGCCCAGAACGAGCAGGTGTTCCAGGGCATGCTCAACACGCTGAAGGTCAGCGGCACCCAGACGCCGGACCAGCAGGCGTCGAAGTAAGCCGCGGAATCCTGCAGGGGCGCCCTATGTGGGCGCCCTCTCCCACAGGACGGCCACATAGGGCCGCCCCTACATGCAAGATTCAGCGGACCCCCTCCGCCGCCGCCAGCGCCTCGCGCAGGAGGTCTTCGCCGATCGCCTCGCGGCGCCAGCCTTCGAGCTCCCGCGGCAAACGGGGCTCGTTCTTGCCGACCGTCAAACGGAGCAGGGCGTCCAGAGTGCGGCGCGGGGCCAGGACCTCGGGCGGCACGTTGAGCGCCTCGGCCCTCTTTCGCACCAGGTCCCGCAGCCGATCCTCCAGCTTGCGAACCGCGGGCGACAACGGCTTACCGGCGATCCTCGGCGGCAGCTCCGCCTCGGGCAGGCTCTGCGCCTGATCGATGAGCCGCAGCCAGGCGGCGCCGTCCCGGGCGGCCTGGCGGGGTACCAAGGACGGCAGCCGCTGGAGGTCCCGCGTATCTTTCGGCCGGCGGGTGGCCAGGGCGAGGAGGAGATCTTCCTTGAGGACGAAGCTCCGCGGCAGATCCCGACGCCGGGCTTCCCGCTCCCGCCACGCGGCCAGCAGACACAGCACGGCAAGCTGGCGGCGGTCGAGCCGTCCGGCTCCCTTGATGCGCAGGTAGGCCGTCTCGGCCTCCTCCTCGAAACGCGAGGTGTCGAGCAGCGCCGCGGAGTCCTCGAAAACCCAAGAAAGGCGCCCCAGGCCTCCGAGGTCGCACGCCAGGCGCTCGTAAAGAGGAACGAGAAAAGCTACGTCCTCGGCGGCGTAGGCGAGCTGCGCGGCCGAAAGGGGGCGCGCCAGCCAGTCGGTACGGGTCTCCTCCTTTGCCAGCTCGACTCCGAGATACAACGCCACCAGCTTCTGATAGGACAGAGACGCGCCGGCACCGGCGAGCGCGCCGGCAATCTGGGTATCGAACAGCGGCGAAGGCAATACGCCGAGGAACCGATAGAACACCTCGATATCCTCGCTTGCCGAGTGCAGCACCTTTACGTTGGGCGAGGCGAACACTTCCGCCAGCGGCGAGAGGTCGCGGGCGGCGAGCGGATCGACGAGCCAGGAGGTCTCGCCGTCGGAGACCTGGATCAAGCCGAGTTTGTGGAAGAAGGTGTTGGTGCGGACGAACTCGGTGTCGAGCCCCAGCACCGACGCCTCGGCCCATCGCCGGGAAACCTCGGCCAGGGCCGCGTGGGTGTCGATCAAAGTGTAGGCTCGCGGATCTCCCGGCATCGGCGGGGATTGTATAGAACCGGACACAGCTACCGCGCGAAGCTCAACGTCAGTCTCCCGAACCCTGTCCCCGGTTCGATCGTGTAGCGCGCGTCCGTCACCGAGACCTGCACCCGCCCATCCCCTGCTTTCCCAATCTGGTAAAAAGGGAACCGCGCCCAGTGGAGGAAGATGCGACCTTCGTAGATGGATGCGAGCCTCGCTCGAATCTGGGAATCCTCGTTCCGGTCGACGAACGCCGGCAGCCCCGGCATGAAGCGGGGCCGGCGCAGCCAGTCGACCGTTCCCAGGGCGTAGCGCTCGCCGCTCACGGCGACGATCTGCCGGCGAAAGGGGTTGACGGGCAGCGGACCGGCCATCAGGCGGCCGGAGGCGATTCCCCGCTCCCCATGCCTTTGCGGGCCACCTCGACGGCGGCCAGCCTGCCAACCCAGAGGACGAGGATGTAGAGCGAGACGACGACCAGCGCCGCCCGCGCCGGACGCTCGGCTCCGTGGCTTCCCCGCCGCGACAGTTGCCGCGATGCGAGCCACCCGGTCCCCAGCACCAGCCAGATCCAGGGGTCCATGATGAACAGGACGTCGCCATAGGACCAGACATCCCGAAACGGCATCAGCCAGCGCATGCCGTAGGTGTTCAGCCAGTCGAGAAAGGGATGGGTGAGCACGGAGACCGCGGACAGGAGAAGCAAGGCGTCCGGACGCGCGGGCTCGGCTGCCGCTCGCCGCCGGCGGCGGACGAAACGGTCCCACAGCATCATGATCCCGGTCAGCACGAAGGGCCAGATGACCAAGGCGAGGACGCCATGCGTCCAGCCGCGGCGAAAGCCGAGCGCCGTGTCCGCTCCCCAGAAGTACGAGAAGACGTCCACGTCCGGCAGGTTGGCGCCGATCACCAGGGTTGCGGTGGCAAGCGCGGTGCGCTTCTTCAAACCGGCCTCGCCGAGGGCGGCGCCCACCAGGGAATGGCAGAGGTTGTCCACCCCACGAGCATAACCGCGATAAGGTAATCAGGACGGATGAACCAGCGAGGATCCCCCATGAGAAGCGGATGGAAAACAGCCCTGCTCGCAGCCGGCATCGCGGCCGCTTTCACCGTCCCGATCCCGGCCGCCGCATCGGAAACGTACGGCATCGTCAACGCGACCTTTCCCGTTCCAGGAGTGATGGCGGCGGGCCAGCCGACCGGCGAGCAGATCCAGCTCCTGGCCGAGGACGGCTACAAAACCATCATCAATCTGCGTCCGAGAGAGGAGCCGCACGGCTTCGACGAGCCTGAGGCGGCCCGCCAGAACGGCCTGGTGTACGTGAACGTCCCGGTCACGCTCGCCACCCTGGACCAGGCGACCATCGACCGCTTCCTGGAAGCGATGGAGAAAGCAGAGCGCCCCGTGCTCCTCCACTGCAGCAGCTCGAACCGCGTCGGCGGGCTCCTCTATGCCTGGATGGTGCTGGAGAAAGGCATGAATCCGGAGGAAGCCCTGAAGCGAGCCAAAGCCGCGGGCCTGCATCAGCCGGAGCTGATCGACAAAGTGACGAAGCTGGTCGCCGAGCGCCGGAAGCAGCCTCTCCGATCCGACCGGCCCGGCTCTCCCGGCGGGCGGGTGTGAGGTGTGCCGATCACCATTGACGACGGCGGAATCGGCGCATAACGGTTTCTCCCTGCTCGAGGTCCTGATCGCGCTGACGATCCTGGGAATCGCGTTGCTGCTGGGCATGGCGCTGGTGCTCCAGAACCCCCGCATCGTCCGCCGGGCGAACGACGAGAGGCAGGCGTTCCGCGCTATGGAATCCACGCTCGAGGCCGTGCGGGCCGGCGCCATCCCCCTGCAGACCTCCGTGCTCGATGGCTTCGTGACCGCGGTCGGCACTCCCGCTCCGAAGGACCTGACGATCGAGATGCAGGTCGATCCCACCACCACGCCAGGCCTCTATAATGTGACGCTCTCGGCCCGGTACTCGTTCGCGCGGCAACGTGTCGTCAAGCGGCTGCGGACCATGGTCTGGAGTCCGCCCTCGGAAAGCTGAATGCGCGGCGGCTCTCCTTCCCGATCCGGCCAGGCCGGCTTCACTCTGATCGAGCTGTCGATCTCCCTCGTCCTTCTGCTGCTGGGGCTGGCGATCGCGTCGCAGCTTCTGATGGAGACGTCTCAGCTCTTCGCCGAGTCCACGGGCGAGTCGCTGGATACGCCGGTGCCGCTGGTGATCGCCCGCATTCGCGCCGACATCCAAGGCGCGGCCGCGGTCTTTCCCATCCTGGACGACGACGGTTCCCTGGTACAGATCGCGATTCAGGGCGTCGATGGACAGATCATCTACGGCAGAGCGGCCGGAGACCTCTACCGCAGGGTCGAGCTCGACGCCGGGAGCCCGCAGCAGACCACCCTCCTCTGGCGCGGCGTCACGGGCTGGAGCTGCCGCCAGATCGGACCCAAAGGCTTGATCGAGCTGGCGGTGACCTACCGCCGGCGGACCACGCCGCACACGCCCCTGCCGTCGCTGCCCGCGATCCGGGGACCGGTCACGGAGGAGCTGACGCAGCGGATGTTCCTCCTGCCCCGCGGCGCGGGGCTCGGAGAGACGTGGTGAGCCGCCGCGGCGAAACGGGCTTCGCGTTGATGACGGCGCTGGTGGTGATCCTTCTGCTCTCGATCGCCCTCGGTCTGCTCGCCGCCTCGCTCCAGCTCCGGCTGCGTCTCGTGCGCGAAGACGCGGAAAGCGTCATCCTCTCCGCCCTCTCCGATGCCGCGGTGGCGGAAGCGGTGGCGAACCTCGCCGAGAGCGCCTACTACTCGGGCTCGCCCGAGCACACCTTCGGCGGCGGCAAGATCGCCAGCCGGGTCGAGCCCATGGGCGCCGGGGTATTCGAGGTGACCGCCACCGCCACTTACGCCCAACGTACCCGAATCGTCGAAGCGGAAGTCATCCGTGCGCCCGGCACCGCGCGGGTCCGCCGCTGGCGCCGGGCGCGGGGATAGAAGATGTCATCTAGGGCGTCGGCGTGAAGACGAGCTGGCCGCGGATCTCGCCGCCGGGGAAGATATCGGTGTGGACGTTGGCGTAGACCACGCCGCCGCGGATTCCTCGCAGCACCGAGAACAGCTCGCCTACGGCAACGCCTTGGGCGGCGGCGCCGCCGATCACGTCCGCCGCGGTGATCGTGCCGGAAACCGTGCCGCCGGTCGTCGGGCACGTTTGCGTGCCGATCGGACCGTTGGCGAGGTTGGTGCACAGGAAGATCACGATGCCGCCGTTGACACCCTTCTGCCCGAAGTGAAGATGGGCCTGGGTCACGTTGCCCTCGATGTTGAAGTAGCGCAGCTCGTAGGTCATCTCGGTACCGTCTTCATTGACGACGGCGTCGAAGAAGCCGGCCGCCGGGTTCGAAAGCGCCGGCACCTCCTCGAAGCCGCGCAGACGGGCGTGGGCCGTCCCTCCCTGAGCCTGGACCGGAACGGCGGCCGCCAGCAACATGATGGACAGGGAAAGCACCGCGAAGCTCGCCTTTCTCATCTCTGTCTCCTCCTGCGCCGCGCCAGAGGCGGCGCTGAATGGGAATGCGCGTTGAAGCGTCTGCAAAAACGTGGCCAGAGGGAAGGCTCCCCGCGAGGTCAGTCCCGGCAAATCGGCGCGAGGTTCAATCAGCCGGCCTTGCGGCCGAGTTGCAGGACCAGCGAGGCGGTGGTGGCGGTATCCGTCGTGCCGAAGCCGGCGACCGGCCGGTTGTCGAATTTGAGGTCGTAGCCGAGCCGCAATCCCAGATGGCGGCTGAGGGCGGCCTGCAGCCCGATATGGCCGTGAACGCGGTAGTCGTCGAGGTCTGCAAAATCCGGAAAGAACGTCACCTGCCCGTCCCACGAAGCGGTGTCGGAGACGCGCGCATCCCCGCTCAACTGCAGCAGCCCGCCGAGAGAGTCCACAATGGGACGGTCGCCGCGGGGATCCTCACGGCCGAGAGTCAAGCCGCCCAAGGCGCGCAGCTTCCAGCCGGGCGTCTCCCGGATTTCCCAGAGCACACCGACGTCGGCACTCTGGCGGACGTCGAGCCCGGCGAAACGGTTGCGTTCCCAGCGCAGTCCGAGGGTGATCTGCAGGCGCTTGCGCAGCTTGCGCTTGGCCCGCACCTGGGCGTTGTAATTCTCGGCTGTCCGCCGGTGTCGCTTCGCAGCGGATACTCCCGCCGCGTTCCCCTCGACGGACCAGGTCTGCCAGGAGCGGTTGAAAGCCGCGTCGACGCTGGAGGAAGAGGTCTCGGTGTTGCCGCTGGTGGCGAGATAGGAAAATCCCAGCTTCAGATCCCACAACGTCGGAGGGACCGCCTGGGCTCGAGCTCCCGACGGACAGAGCAAGCCAGCCGCCAGGGCGGCGGCGAAGAGGAGGCGCGGATCCGCGATTCGCAAGGCGTCGCTCCTTCGGATTCGGTACAGCGAGCTACGGGAGGTATACGGGGAGGAAAGCGGCGGCGTTGGCGAGACCGATGATGTTGGTTGCCGGAGTGGACCTTCTGAGCCGCCTCGGCCCTCACTCCCCTGGCCCCTCTCTCCCCAAGGGAAAGAGGGGAAACATGTTTGTCTTGCTGTTCTCCC
>DASYTJ010000109.1:0-35832 GCA_036002325.1 Thermoanaerobaculia bacterium
CGCCCGACCGCGCAGGAGGTCTTCCACGGTCGACCGCAGCTCGCCGGCTTCCCGGGGATAGAAGGCTCCGGCCACGGCGGGAGGACGGACGGTCGTCATGATCTGAATGTACCTCCGGCACGACGGCGGCGCAATGCCGCCTTCCTTCAGCTCTAGCGTTTTGCTATGATTGAGCGCTTTCTTTCTACGCTGAAGCGTCGGAAGTTCTCGGACGGCCGCTCACACCGTCGCATGAGCCTCGTGCGGGTGTTCCATTGGGAGGGACTGAAGTGAAGATGACCGTTCTGTTTGGACTCGTTACCTGTCTCGGCGCGGCCGGTTCTGCGTCGGCGATCATTTACTGCCGGCTCGATCCGGTATCCGATCAATCGAAGTACCAGGAGATCTTCCAGCCGACGTGCCACAACTGCTACGAGAAAGGCGTGGCCAGGGAGCTGGGGGCGGAGACCTTCAAGCAGGTCCTCGATCAGGTCAAGAACGTCGAAATCGATATCTATGATCATCAAGACCTGGTCACCGGGGGCGGGCCCAAACATTGGTTCGTGCGGCACGGTCCGGGCCGCCTGCCCCTAAGCGGCAATGACAACAACTGCACGGGCGACGGCAATGGCACGAACGACCTCAGCGCCTGCCTCACCGACATCCGGGAGTGGAGCGCCGGTCATCCCGGCCATGATCCCATCACGTTGTTCCTCGACAAGAAGCAGGGGTTCAGCCAGCCGAGCAGCCAACGCACGCCGGCGGACCTGGACCAGCTCGTCCAGGACAAGCTCGGCAGCGCGCTGTACGAGCCGGCAAGCTTACGGGGGACGTACTCATCCCTGCGCGAAGCGGCCCGGCAGGGTAATTGGCCGACGATGGCGAACCTCAAAGGCAAGGTGCTCGTGGTCCTCACGGCCGACAATGATCTCCTGCACGAGTACGTCAAGGCCCGGCTTGGCCAAGCCGCGCTGTTCGTCGCGGCGAGGACCGACGAGAAAAAAGACATCGAGGGCATTCCCGACAACTTCAAGTCGGCCACGGCCCCATACGTCGTGTTCTATAACATCGAAAACGGCGGGACGCGCGACGAGTTGGGCAAGATTACCCGCGCCAACAATTACGTAGCGCGGCTGTATTTCGCCGACAACGAGAACACATGCCGGATCCTCACCAACTGCATCAACGACAACGCGCTCTTCAGGTGGAACGCCGGCGCCTGCTCCGGCCAGTCCAGCGGCACCCAGTTCCTGCTGGACCCGAACGGCTTCCTGCCGAGGCAGCGGGAGTCGAAGAGCCTCTTCACCTGCCCTGCCGGGACCGTCATGACCGGCCGTTGGCACAACTGCGGCAACAAGGACGGCGGCACGAAGTGCGACGAGAACGGCAATTCATCCATATACTGCCGCCAGATCGAGTACGCCGGCACGACGTTCGGGGTAGGCGCGGGAAGCTGGTCCGCGGCGATCGTGGAGAACGCCGGCACCGCCTACCTGTGCCCGGAGGATACCGTGATGACCGGCCGCCGCCACGACTGCGGCAACAAGGACGGCGGCACGAAGTGCGACGAGACCGGTACGACCCAGTATCAGTGCTCGCCGCTCACCTACCAGGGCAGAGCCGTCGCGATCAATCCCAACAACGGCAGTTGGTCTCAGGAGATCACGGAATCGCAGAGCCAGTTCGTCTGTCCCGGCAACCAGATCCTCAACGGCCGTAAGCATACGGGTGACGAGAACGGCTTGACCAGCTACCACTGTATCCCGTTGCCGACTCCCTGAGAAGGCCCTCTTCTCTAAGCCTGCGCGGCCAGTTCCAGGAACCTCTCCGCCATCTGGGGACCCTTGCCTTCGTCCTCATGCTTGAAGAAGACGAAGGCATCCTGCCAGCCTGGCTCCCGCACCCGCTCCAGCCACGCTTTCAGATCCGCGTCGCTGTAGTCGGGGCGCCGCAGCCGCAGGTAGCCCCAATCGCCCGTCGACACGAAGGGCACCTCGAGGTCCTCTTCCCCTTCGGCGATGCACAGCGCCGCCCGATGATCGCGCAGCAGCGCGAAGACCTCCTCGTCGAACCACGACGCATGGCGGAACTCGAACGCCACGCGGCACGGCGGCGGCAGCAGATCGAGGAACTCGCGCAGCCGCGGCACGTCCTTCTTCAAGTTCGGAGGCAGTTGGAACAGCAGCGGCCCCAGCCGCTGCTCCAGCACCGCGGCGGCCTGGATCAGGTACGACAGCGTATCGCCTGCGTTCTTGAGCCGCTGCATGTGCGTGATCCGCTGCGACGCCTTGAGCACGAACTTGAAATCGGCCGGCACGTCGTCCGCCCACGCTTCCACCACGGTCCTCTTGGGCATGCGGTAGAACGTATTGTTGATCTCGACCGTCCGGAACCGCTGGCCGTAGTAGTGGAGCCACTGCTTTTCGGGCAGATCCTCGGGGTAGAAGGTGCCCTTCCACTCCTTGTAGGCGTAGCCGCTGGTGCCGACGTAAAGATTCATGGGCTGCCAAGCGTGCCCGGATCGCGGAAGAAATCGTCGATCGGCGTCATTTCGGGCACCTGGCGATGATACGCCATCGAACCGTGGAGTACACTGGTTCGGTGGGCACGGACACCTTGCATCAGAACGGTTTCGTAACCGGAGAGTGGACGGTTGCCCCGACGCGCAACCTCCTCGCACGGGGCGACGAAGAGGTGCGGGTCGAGCCGCGGGTGATGGACGTTCTCGTTCATCTCGCCGGGCGCGCGGGCGAGGTGGTCTCCAAGGAAGAGCTGGTGGAGCTGGCGTGGGAGGGCCGGCACGTCACCGACGACGTGCTGACGGTCACGATCTACGCCTTGCGAAAGGCTCTGGGCGACGACGCCCGCCGGCCCCGCTACGTCGAGACGGTTTCGCGGCGCGGCTACCGCTGGATCGCGCCGGTCGAGGCCGCGCCGCCGGAGCCTGTGCCCATCCCAACCGGAGCGCCGCGACCGGCGGCCCCACAGCGTCCGATCGCCTGGCGAGGGATTGCTGCGGCGGCGGTCGTCCTGGCGCTGCTCGCTGCCGGCGCCGCCTGGATGCGTACGCCACCGCGTCCCGGCCGGCACGTGGCGCCGGCGGAGGCGCACGAGGCCTATCTCAAGGGGCGCTACTTCCTCGACCAGCGCTCGCTGCAGAGCCTGCAGAAGGCGAAGGAGCAGTTCGAGCGCGCCGTGGCGCTCGATCCGCAGGACCCCGCCGCGCAGGCCGGAATGGCCGACACCTACTCCGCGATGGCGGATTTCGGCGTCGCCTCGCCGGCGGAGATGCGGCCGCAAGCGATGGCCAAGGCGCAGCGCGCGCTGGACCTCGACCCGCAATCCGCGGAAGGGCACGCGGCGCTGGGCCGGGCGCAGTTCCTCTTCGACTGGAGCTTCGCCGCGGCGGAGCGCAGCCTGGCGCGCGCCGTCTCCCTGAACGAAGACTACATGCCCGCCTACCAGACGCTGGCGTGGCTGCAGTCGGCGCGCGGGCGCCACGCCGAGGCCATCGCGGCGGCACGGCGCGCGCTGCAGCTCGATCCGGTGAACACGGCGCGCTACACCGAGCTGGCGTGGGTCCTGGCGCTCGCCGGCCGCTACGGCGACGCGCTGCGGGAAGTCGAGCGCGCCCTGCAGCTCGACCCGCGGTCATTCAAGCTCCACCTGGCGAAAGGCTGGACCTACGAGATGGCCGGCCAGCCGGACGCGGCCTTCGCCGCCTACCGGGAAGCGCTGCGCCTCAATGGTCTGCCGGAGAGCGAGCTGCGGCGGATCGAAGCGGTCTATCGCGCCGAAGGCCTGCCCGGCTACTACCGCGGATGGCTGCATCGCCGGGGCGGCAGCGGCGGCGGCATGCCCATGTCGGAAACCTCCCGCGCGCAGCTCTACGTCCGTGCCGGCGAGCTCGATCGCGCCATCGAATCCCTCGAGCATGCCTATCGCAAGCGGGAGAGCGCGCTGGCCTGGGTCAACGTCGAGCCCAACTTCCAGGTGCTGCGCGCCGACGCGCGCTTCCGGCAGATCGCGGCCCGGGTGGGGCGGGACTGACGCCGAAAGTCATCGCCGACTGAAGCCTCTCCGCCGCCTCGGACCCCTCACTCCCCCGGCCCCTCTCTCCCGCCGCACACCCGCCCGCCGGGAGAGAGAGGAGACTGAAAAGGCCAGACAACTAAATCCGCTTTTGTAGTCTCCCTCCTCTCCCGGAAGGGTGGGCGTGAGGCGGGAGAGGAGGGCCGGGGAGGTGAGGGGCTCGGCGCGGCAAGTTCGGTCTGATTCGCTGAAATCCAATCTTCACCTGATCTTCACCTCTCCCTCAGGACAGCCGCAGGCAACCTGATCGAGATTCCTCCCGACAGGAGGTGCTCGATGAACAGATGGCTGATCCGCATTGGGATTGGAATGGCTCTTCTCTCCGGGCCGTGCGAGATGCGCGCGCCGGCCGCCGATCTGAACAGCCGCATGGAGACGTTGCTGCGCTACACGGGCATGGAGAACCCGGCCCCTGACGACGTCGCGCGCATGGCCGAGCTGTGGACCCGCGCGCAGCAGCCCGGCCTCAGCGGCGACGAGCGGCAGACCGCGTTCCGCGACATGTTCGTCCTCTACGCCCGGCTGCACGGGCAGGATCCGAGCGCCCGTCCCGGAGGCATGGCAGGGCTGGCGCGCTTCGCCGCCACCACGGTGGAAGCCGGCGGCGGCATGAACCTGACCCTGCCCGAGCCGCGAGGAACACCGCAAGGGAACTACCTGCACGTGGAGACGGCCGGCAACGGGCCGGTGCCGCTGCTGCTCATCCCCGACCTCGGAGTGGACGGACGAAAGCTGTACGACTCGTTCATCCGCCGCAACGCCGGCATCTACACCATGCATATCGTGACCTTGCCGTGGGCCGGCAAGGCACGCCCCCTGCCCTGGCCGGAGAAGCTGGATTACGCGGCCCGGCCGTGGCTCACCCAAATCGAGCGCGAACTGCTGGCGCTGATCGACCAGCCGAAGCTGAAGGACGCCGTCGTGCTGGGAACCTCCAGCGGCGGCTACTTCGCCGCACGCCTAGCGCTTCTCCGGCCGCAACGGATCCGCGCCGCCGTCCTGGTTGACGCGCTGGTGAAGGTGACGATGCCGTCGGCGAAGAACCCGGATACGCCGGCGAGCCCGACCGAGCGGATGGCACGGATCAAAGCCGTCCTGCCGCTGCCGCAACTGTTCCCCTCCGCGCCCATTCCGCCGGCCGACGAGCTGCGCCGCCTGATCGACGATCCGAGCTCCGCGCATCCCAGCGCCCGCAACTGGTGGACCTACGCCACGAAGGACGTCTCGCTCTCCAGAGAGTGGACGTTCGAGGCGCTTTCGAAAGGTTTCTTCCTGCCCGGCTTCGAGTACCGCTGGGAGCTGACCACCACGGACCTGACCGAAGAGCTGCGGCACCTTTCCGTCCCGATGCTGGCCATGGGTGCGATCCACGAAGAGGGCTCGCCCATGCAAAGCCCGCCCAGCCTTTCGCAATGGGAGGAAATCAAGCTCCTCGCGCCGCAGGTACCGCTCACCGTGGCGGCCTTCGCGGACTCACGCTCCTACATCAGCGTCGAGTATCCGCAGGAGCTCGACCGCGCGCTCACCGACTTCCTCGCCGGCCGGCCGGTGCACGGCAAGTCGGGCATTTCTCTCCCGCGCACCAGCCCGCGCGCCTCGGTCATGCAGGCCGTCGGCGGCGCCGAGATGCGCATCGACTACGGCCGTCCGGCGGTCAAGGAGCGCAAGGTCTGGGGCGAGCTGGTGCCCTACGGCCGGGTCTGGAGGGCGGGAGCGAACGAGGCCACCACGGTGACCTTCAGCCAGGACGTACAGATCGAAGGGCATCCGCTGGCCGCCGGAACCTACACCTTCTTCGTGATCCCCGGCGAAGCGGAATGGACGGCGATCTTCAACCGTGTTCCCCGCCAGTGGGGCGCCTTCGATTACAACCCCGCGTTCGACGCGCTGCGCTTCACGGTGAAGCCGGTAGATAGCTCGCACGCCGAGTACGTGACCTACTCGCTTGATCCGGACGGAAAGGACGCGGCCACGGTGAGTCTGGCGTGGGAAAAGAAGCGGATCTCTTTCCACGTCGAGACCGCGCCTGCAGGAGGTGGCTCATGATCGTAAACCGCTCGGCACCGAGAGCGACGGTGGTACCCGTTCTCGTCTACGAGGGCATGGAGCAACGATTTGGTCCGGAGTGCAAGCACCGTCCCGAAGGGACATAGGCGTAAAGCCTGGCGTTTTAACGCCAGGAACGCGCCATCCCCTCCCACCTTGGAAATCCCCGAAGGGGCGAGGGCGAACGGGATCTGTCTGATTGCCTACGCCCCTTCAGGGCTTCGAGAAGGTATCGCCTACCTGGCGCTGAAGCGCCAGGCTTTATGCCTGTGCCCCCTTCGGGGCGAGTCCTGATGAAGCGCGGCTGCGGATATCAGCTTTCGCCTCCTCCCAGTCTACGAACTCGGCTTCGCCGGTTGCAATCTGTTCGTCCCGCTCCCGCAGAACGTCCTCATGCCAAGAAGGTGAGTCAGGATCGCAGCTCAAATCCGTGGGCTTCAGCGGCATGGTTATCCTCCAAAAGCATCTCGACCACTTCCTGCAGGTTCTGTTGGAGCTCCTCCAGAGTTTCCCCTTGCGAATGCGCACCCGGGAAGCCTGGGACGTAGCCCACGTAAAGGCCGGTCTCCGCGTCCCTCTCTACGATTGCGGTGTAAGACTTCATAGGCTCACCTCTTCACGAGCCTCTCCGAATCGCCTCCACCAACCCCTCCAGCCACACCCGAAGCTCATCCTGCAGGCCGCTAGGAATCGCCGCCAGTTCCCCCTTGGCAATCTGGCGCAGAAAGGCCGCAAAGGCGGGAAACGGAGCGGCAAACCCATAGAGTCGGGCAAGCGCTTCTTCCTCAGCAGGGCCAACGCTACCCTCCCCAAAGCCAGCGTTAGCACAGGCAAGGGTGAGCGCTTGCAGGGCCTTAAGCATTTGGGCGGGCAGGCCGCCACCTCCTCCGGAGCGGCGTTCGAGCTCGGCGCGCAGGTCATCGCGCTTCTTGGCCCATTCGGCGGCAGCGGTGAAGTCGCCGCGGGCTTGGGCGATTTCCGAGAGGGTATTGTAGTCCCTCCAAGCTTCCTTGAGGCCAAGCGACTCGCGGATCTGGAGGGCTTCGTGGGCGTGGCGTTCGGCGGCAGCCGGATCGCCGAGGTGGAGCTGGATCCTAGCGAGCTGGCTCCAGGAAGCGGCTTCATGGGGCTTGTTGCCAAAGGCTTGCGAGACTAGCAGGCTTTCCTCGACAGAGCGGCGGGCTGCCTCGAAGTGCCGCCGGGCGGCGGGCTCGTCACCCCGCTCGCGGGCGGCTTCGCCCTGCGCTTGCCAGACGATGCCGATATTCTGAACGGCAGCGGCAAGGCTGGGTTGATCTTTCAACTGCACTGCCAGCTCGCGTGATCTCTCGTACCAGGCTCTCGCCTCAACCAGCCGGCCAGCTTTCCGTTCGACCTCGCCGAGGAGGTTGTAGGTCTGCATCACTCCCTGGCGATTGTCCGCCTCCTGAAAGCGCTGGAGCGCCTGCTGGTAAAGGCGGGTGGCGCGCTCAGGCTGACTGCGCTCGCCGGCAACGCTTCCCTGCTGCTGGAGGATACCTCCCTCCAATCCTTTGTCCCCAGCCTCACGGGCGGCAGCTAGGGCCAAATCGTAGCGGTCGTCGGCCTCTTCGTAACGACCCGCTGCCATGAGTATCTCAGCGCATCGGGCGTGCCCGGCGGCGGCATTGCGGCGGTCGCCCATCCTTTCACGAATTCCGACGCCCTTTTCCGCTACGGCCAGAGCCTCTTCGAGTTGACCAGCGTAGTGCAGCGCGATGGCCAGATCACCCAGCGTGGCGGAGAGATTGCCCAGCTCCTTCGAGGCCTTCGCGCGCTCCGGCGAGGCTAAAAGCTCCTCCCAGGGCTGACCTTCTACCTTCTTCACCAAAGCCTCCCAGAGGCCGACAGCTTCCCGCAGGATAGGGATGGCTTGCACAGAGGCGCCTGTCAAAAACATTACTCGGCCCAGCATAATGGTCGTCGCCGCCAACCGAAATGCGGTATCGAACTCAGTCGTAAGGCGAAGGCGCCCGATGAGAGCCCGAAGCTGATCCTTCGCCCCCTCTGGATCACCTTGAGTGAAGCGCGTCCAGGCGTGCTGCGCCTCATAGATGGCAGCATTTTCCGTGAATCCCTCTTGGCTCAGTACATCCTTCAGCCACTGCACCCAGGCATCGCGTTCTCGGAGGCGACCTGACCTTTCCAGGTAAATGCGAAGCGTATCGCCCATCTTTCCGGCGGCCGGGAGTTGCTGATCAGCCACAGTCCAGTTGACGGCCGTGCGGTAGCTCGCCTCCTCCCGGTTCAGGATTTCCAGCGCGGCGCGCGATTGCGAGCCCGTCAGCGCCTTGTCCAGCGTCTGCATAAGGAGAAGATAGACGCCGACGAAGCGCCGCCGGATGTCCGGGTTCTGCGCGAGGTTGGAATCTGCAGCGGCGACTGCAAGGGTTGGATGGAAGCGCAGAAAAGGGCGGTCATTGAGTTTGAGATCGTCCTCCACCCGCAAGAGAGCGATGTCCTTTAGCTCGTGCCGAATGGGTTCCCATGCCTCCGGGGTTAACCGGCTCACGCCGAGTAGGAGTTGCTCGAACGCCCCGCCCCTGAAGAGGCCAAGCCAAGGCAGTGCCTCTCGTGCGGCGGGACTCAGATGGCGGCGAGAGAACTCCAGGGAAGCGAGCAGTGATTGGTTTCTCTCCTCAGGAGCCTCCTGCTGGAACTTTGCGAGAAGCTTGCCGAAGTCCGTGCGGATGGTCTCAGGCGTTAGCGTACGCAGATGAGGGCCAACCAGCTCAAGCGAGAGTGGATGATCGGCCAAATCGTTCAGTAGCAGATCGAGCTTGTCGCGGCTGAGCCGTGGATCGCTGAGGGTGAGGCCGTCGCGCCTAAGGATGCTCAACAGCAACCACAGGCTGTCGGCACGGGCAAGGCCTTGAAGCTCGTAGCGATGGGCGCCAAGCAGTCCCGTCTCGCCGGGACGGCAGGTGACAAGCAAGCAACCCTTTCCGGAGCCGGCGGTCAGGTCACGGAACAGCTCGGCAAGGCGACGGCGCTCGTTATCCATATAAGGATTTCCATGGCCGGCAGCGCCTTCGTTGAACTGCGGCAGGACACTCTCGAAGTTGTCCCAGACCATGAGCGCGGCGTTCTGCTGGAAAAGCTCGATGGCGCGGCGGCGTTGCTCGACGGCGGGGAGCTGATCGAATTTCGGTCCGGCGAGGTAGTTTCCAAGAACCTGCACCACGCGCTCAGCGCTGGCGAACTGCTCGAAGCTGAGGAAGCAGGCGCCATCGCGGAACCAGCCGCTGCGCGTCCACCACTTCGCCGCCTCGGTGGCAAGCGCGGTCTTGCCCATGCCGCCCATGGCGTGCAGCACGATTCCGCGATGAATCCGGAACCGGCGTTCCAACTCGTAAAGCTCCCGCGCGCGCCCATGAAAGCCGAATTGCGGTGGTGGTGGGAAAGGTCCGGACTCACCGCGCGTGGCCGGATTGCGGAACCCGCGGCGGCGGCGGGCGTCTTCGGCGTCGGCCGTATGGATGAGGCGGTTGAGATACTCAGCGTGTTCCGTGTCCTTGCCGGGATTGGTGAAATCCACCCAAAGCAGGTCGTTCAATTCGGAGGGGAGATCGATCTCCTCGAGCTTGATCGGGATGAGTCGATCGCCCTCGGGATTGAGCTCGTTGTGCTTGTCGATCTCCCATTGCACCCACTTTGACTTGAGCGCGTCCTTTGAGCCGGCAACGACGGTGAAGCGGCTGTTCTTGATGCCTGTCTCGCATTGGGTCTTCAGAGGGCCTGAAACGATCTCCCATTTGTCCAGCCAGACTCGCAGGCCATGCTTCTCCACGAGTAAACGGGCGAGCGCCTCGACTCGCTCCGTGTCATTGCTCTGGTGGCTGAGAAAGAGATCGTATTCCCGCACCGGCTCCTGCCTGGCAGCATCGGTAGGCACGAGCACGTCATTGGTATAGCGCTGGTATAGGTGCGGCAGGAACCAATCGCGCAACTCGATGGTGCGTCCACCGGGGCCGGGCTCGATCCAGCGCGCCGGAGTGATCCGCAGCGCCTTGCGAGCTTCGGCGATGGCATGTCCGATGGTGGTGCCGCGGACGAGCTCGCGATAGAAGCGGTCGAGCAGCAGACGCGCAGCCTCCACGTGCACGGCGTGACCCATGGAGAGTACGCTGCCTACGCCGGCCTTGATGAGGCGGGGCGCGACGGCGCGGAAGACGGCCATCTTCCCTACCGTGGCACTGCGGCACGCCTCCAATACGACAAGGGGGACGGCATAGCTCGCGAGCATCTCGCCGAGACGATCGGCCGAGACGAGGTCGGTCTCGGGAGGGCCGGAGCCGTCGTCCGGCTTCTCGAAGCACAGCGCGCCGATCTCGGAGTGCGGCAGGAAGGTGCCGTGGCCGTCGAAATGAACGAGGTCGTAAGGATCGCCGCCCCGCTGCGCTTCGCGCAGCATCTCCTCCATCCGCACCAGGGTAGGCGGACGGCAAAAGTCGATGCGCACGTTGCCGCCGAGCGGATCGAGGGCGTCGAAGAGCGCCTTCGCCGTCATCCGCGGATCGATAAAGCCCGTATCCGCCGGACGGCTGACGATGTAGAGGATGCGCAGCGGAAGGACCGCGGGGCGGGCCGAGGTCTTCTCCGGCTCTTCCAACTGCCGGCGCACCGATACGCGCTGCGCGAGGCTGCCCGCGTCATCGGCCATGAGCTCCCACGGCAGCCGCAGAAGAACCGGATCCGGCGTGGCGATGGTCAGCTTGCGCGGCTCCGGACCGTTGAGAAGCTGATCCAGGAGAGCGCGGTTCTCTTCGATCGCGAAGAGATCATCATGCAGCCTGCGTCCCCAACGCGTGAGGTTCTGTTCGATGCGCTGAGCCCGGACGACCGCACCGCCGTCGGGCAGGTCCATGAAGTCTTCCAGGTACCAGCGCAGGTCCTCGTAATCGTCCGCATCGAGAAACGGCGTGAACGGGACCTCGACACCGAGGCGGGTGCCGTCCGTATCAGCAAGCCAGGCGCGGTAGGTCTTGTCTTCGGCGACGACGAAGCGGACACGGAGATCATTCATGATTGGATGGCGATACCTTTATTGAATATTCGTTGTCCAATTTTATCGCAGCAGAGCGGGCGTCGCGGCGGGAGGGACGGGCCCCGGCCATGGCCCGTCCCTGGACTGGCAGGTTTGATCCTTCGTTTGTCAAAGAACGGCTCGGCCCCCGCAGCCGTCTACAGAAGGCGCGCGGGGCCGGGCGCTTGGCGTACGGCCTTGAGCCGCTGTCACCCAGGCTCGAGCCGGAGCCGCGCGGGGTCGAGCGCGAGCGGCGCACGGTCGCGCACGGGAAACTCGGGGGTGAGCACGGGCGGCTCAGGGTCGTGCGCGAGAAGCTCGAGGCCGTGCAGGAGCGGCGCGGGGTCGAGCGCAAGAAGCTCGAGGCCGTGCGCGGCAAAATCAGGGTCGAGTTTGGGCGGCGCGGGGTCGAGTACGGAAAACTCATGGGTGAGCGCGGTCGGCGCGGGGTCGAGCGCGAGAAGCTCGAGGCCGCGCGCGGGCAGCTGCAGCTCGATCACCGGCCGGTCGTCGGTGCGCCCGTGGCGCGCAGGGGTCCGTGACTCGCTCGTCACTGGGAGCGCCGGCATCCCTGCCGGCCTTCAAGAGGACTGGCGAAAGCCGGCAAGGATGCCGGCGCTCGTAGGAGAGGTCTTTGAAAACTGAACCTATGGTGGCGGCGGAGCCTAGCCCTTCAGCACTTGCCGGCTGCGCCGCCTGGCCCGTTCGCGGTCGGGCAGGGGCAGGCTCTCGAAGATCGTCAGGCCCCGCTCGCGGCCGCTGCCGAGCAGGCTGAGAACCTCGCGGAACTGATGCTCGGCGCGGGAGCGGTCGCCGAGCCGCAGGAGACCGTCGGCCAGCAGGGCGCGCACCTGGAAGAGGGCCGGATCGAGATAGAGGGCGGCGCGGTAGGAGGCGACGGCATCCTCCGTCCGCCCGCGCAGATCGTGTACGAACCCTTCGAGGGCGTGCGCCGCCGGCTCCGAAGGATCCGCGGCCAGAGCCTGACCCACGGTCAGCGCGGCATCGTCGACGCGGTTCTCCAGGAGCTCGCGGACGGCCGTCGTCAGCCGGTCGTAGACCCCGCCGGCCGCCACGATCATCGCCGACTCGGCGGGAACGGCGGGCATCGTCGGAGCCCTCGAGTCCCTGCGGTCCCTGAAGTCCTTTTTTTCTTCTTGGACCTCCAGCCTGGGTCGCACGACTCGTTTGGGCGCCGCTTTCTCCACCACCGGCGCGGACCGCCGATGGCGATAGCCGAAGCAGGGGCCGAGGTCCACCGCCTCCAGCTCGTCCTGGATCTGCCAGAGGGTCTCCGACGCTCCTAGGAAGAGGAGGCCCGAGGGCGCGAGGAGAGGCGCCACCTGCGAGACCACCCAGCGCTGCAGGGGCCGGCGGAAGTAGATGAGCACGTTGCGCAGCAGGATGAGATCGAACTGGTCGAGGGGCAACGAGAACGGCGCGTGGGCGAGGTTGATCGGCTGATAGACGATGCGCGAGCGCAGCTCGGCGGCGAGCTCGAAGAGCTTGCCCCGGCGGCTGAACCAGCGCTCCAGGAGATGGGGCGGCACCTGCGCGACGGCGCGGGCTCCGTAGAGCCCGAGGCGGGCGCCGGCGAGCGCCTCTTCGTCGAGATCGGTGGCGACGATGCTCCACTCCCAGCCGGCGAGCGACGGCTCCTCTGCCAGCAGCATGGCCAGGCTGGCCGGCTCCTCGCCCCGCGCGCAGGCCGCCGACCAGATGCGCAGGTGGCGGGCACCGGCGCGGCTCCGCACGAGCTCCGGCAGGACCCGCTCGCGGATGGCCTCGAACTGCTGCGGCGCGCGGAAGAAGTACGACTCCTTGATGGTGACGAGCGGCACGAGGTGGGTCCATTCGCCCTCGATCTGGCGCGCCGCGAGCGCCTCCACGTAGGCGGCCACGCCGGCGAGACCGCGGGCGTGCGCCCGCCGCTGTGCCACCTCTTCCAGAAAGCCGAGACGCGCGGAGGGAACGACGTTCCCCGTGGCCTCGCGGATCATCACCACGAGCTGCTGCAATGCCGGAGAGGCGACGGCCTGGCTCATGGACGGACGCGGTTCCGGCCGGCGGCTTTCGCTTCGTAGAGGCGGCGGTCCGCCAGCGATACCAGCAGGTCGCCGCTGCGGGGGTCCGTCAGCTCGTCACGGGAGGCGACCCCGAAGGAGGCGGTGATCCAGATCTCGGCGCCGCCGGGGAGCCGCACGGCATGGCCCTCCAGGCCCTGGCGCAGCCGCTCGGCGGCCACGCAGGCGGCGTTCAGATCGACCTGCGGCAGCACGGCCAGGAACTCCTCGCCGCCATAGCGTCCCAGCAGATCGGTGCCCCGCAGGCAGCGGCGCAGCACCGCCGCTCCCTCCCGCAGCACGGCGTCGCCCGCCAGATGGCCGTGGGTGTCGTTGACGTCCTTGAAGTGGTCGAGATCGCAGAGCACCACGCTCAGGGGATAGCGGTAGCGGCGGGCGCGCTCCAGCTCCTCGGTGAGGCGCTCGTAGATCACGCGGTGGTTGAGCTGCCGCGTGAGGCCGTCCAGGGTCGACAGCTCGTGCAGCCGCTGCGAGAGCCGGGAGTTGTCGAGCACCAGCGCGAGGTGGCCGGTCAGCGCGTTCATCAGGGCGGCGGCGGAGGAGCCGACCTCGCGGGTGTCGCGGGGAAGATAGGTGAGGACGCCGGTGGCGTCGCGCACGGGAAGGGGCAGCCAGACGCTGCGGTCGAGATTGACGTCGAGATCGCCGCGCTCGCCGCCGACGCGGGCCTCGAGGGGAGCGCCGGGCGACAGGTGGAGGCCCTGCGACAGCAGAGCGGTGAGCACATCGACCGCGGCCGGGCGGACGGGATCCTGCAGGAGGATCTGGGCCATCGCCGCGTCGGCTTCCGCCACACCCACGGCCAGGAGCTGGGCGTCGACGACCTGCGACAGGGTCTCGAGCGCGCCGCGGGCCGCCTCGTGAAAGTCGTTGGCGGCCATCCCCAGCTCGAGCAGCGTGTTGACCACCGTGGCCTGCAGCAGCGAAGCGTCGAGATGGCGCGCCACCCGCGCCAGCACCTCGACGGGGCCGATGGCCTGGCCCGCAAAACCGGTGGCAGCGGTGGAGAGCGGCGCGCTCGCGGCCTGCTCGGCGAGGCGCTGGACGGCGGCCACGAGCTGCTTGGGATGATGATCCTTGGTGAGATAGGCGTCGGCGCCGGTGCGCAGGCCCCAGTAGCGGGAGGCCGCCTCGCTATGGCTGGTGAGGATCAGCACCGGAATGTGGGTGCTCGCCGGATCGGCCTTGAGCAGCCGCAGCAGGGGGAAGCCGTCCATGGTGGGCATCTCCAGGTCGGTGATGACCACCGCCGGCTGCTCGCGCAGCGCCGCCATGGCGCCTTCGGCGCCGTCGCGCGCCTCCAGCACTTCGAAGCCGGCGCCGCGCAGGGTGCGGACGAGGATCGCCCGCGTCACCTCACTGTCGTCCACCACCAGGATCCGCCGGTTCACCGCTCCTCGCTCCACAGGCGCACCAGGGTGCGGGCGAGGGCCCGCGGCGGCAGCGCCACGTCGGCGGCGCCCTTCTCCAAGGCGACGCGCGGCATGCCGAAGACGACCGAGCTGGCCTCGTCCTGCACCAGAGTGACGCCGCCCGCACGGCGCAGCGCCAGCAATCCCTCGACGCCGTCGGCGCCCATGCCGGTCATCAGCACGGCGGCCACCTCGCGCGGGCAGTGGACGGCGCAGGAGTGGAAGAGCTCGTCCACCGAGGGCCGGTGGCCGCGGCGCGGCGGCGTCTCGGAGTCCAGGCGCAGGACGCCGTCCGCCTCCAGCCGCAGATGCGAGCCGCCGGGGGCCAGCCGCACCGCGCCGCGGCGCAGCACTTCGCCGTCCTTGGCCAGCCGCACGTCGAACGGGAACTCCTTGTTGAGCCAGTCGGCGAACCCCAGCTCGAAGCCCGAGGCGATGTGCTGGACGATCAGAAAGCCGACCGGCGCTTCGGCCGGCACCGCGTCGAAGAACTCGCGGATGGCCGCCGGCCCGCCCGTCGAGGCGCCGATGGCCACCCAGCGCAGGGCCGCCGGAGCCGCCGTGAGCGCCGCCGGCCGCACGGCGCGGGCACGCGGCGCACGGGGCGCGGCGCGGGCCTCGGCCACCGCCCGCACGGTTTCCGGCAGACTGTCGGCGAGCTGCTGCCAGCTCGCCGTGTCCTCCGGCTTGGGGAGCACCTCCAGGGCGCCCCGCCGCATCGCCTCGAACGCGGTCTGCATCTGGTTGCGGTTGGCGCGGGAGGAGAGAACGACGATCGGCGTCGGCCGCACCGCCATGATCTGCTCGGTCGCCTGATAGCCGTCGAGCACCGGCATCTGCAGGTCCATCACCACGACGTGCGGCTGCAGCTCGATCACCGCCTGCACCGCCTGCGCGCCGTCGGCGGCCTCGCCGACCACCCGGATATCCCGCGTGCGGGAGAAGAAGCGCTTGAGCACCGCCCGCACCGACGGCGAGTCATCGACCAGCAGGACGCGGATCAAGAGGGCACCTTCAAAGCCCGTTGACCTAGATCGGGCGCTCTGCCCTTCGAAGCCTCACCCCCTGTCCCCCTCTCCCTGACGGGCGAGGGGGGACCCTTCACAACCTGATGGCCGAAAAAGGCGGCCTCGACCTCGGCAAGATCCCTTCGCAGGCGTCCCCCCTCGCCCGTCAGGGAGAGGGGGACAGGGGGTGAGGCTTCGAAGGGCATGCCGCCCAATCCTCCACCGGACCGGTGTACGCCTCTCATCGCCCCGAACCGCCCAACCGGCGGACGAGGTCCACCAGCTCTCCCGCGTCCAGGCCCTGCTTGGTGAGATAGGCGTCGGCGCCGGCCTTGAGGCCGCGCAGGCGGTCCTCCGGACGGTCGCGGGTGGAGACCACGATGATCGGAAGCTGCGCGAAGTGCTCCATGCCGCGGAGCTGGGCGGTCAGCTCGAAGCCGTCGATGCGCGGCATCTCGATGTCGGTGACCACGCAGTCGAAGCTCTCCTCGGCGAGCAGCCAGAGGGCCTCCTCGGCGTCGCCCGCCGCCGAGACGTGGAAGCCGGCGTCCTCCAGCAGGCGGCGCTCCATCTCGCGGGTGACCAGGGAATCGTCCACCAGCAGCACGCGCACGCGCCGCGCCGCCGCCTGCGGCCGCGCGGCCGGCAGGGCCCGCAGATACTCGCGCTGCGAGAGCACGGCGGGCGAGAGCACGCCCACCGGCTCGCCGGAGGCGAGGAGGGCCACGCCTTCGAGCAGCCGGTCCGTAGGCACGCGGCGGGTGATCGGCCGCACCAGCACTTCCTGCTCGCCCTCGACGCCGTCCACCGCCAGCGCCAAGGGCTGGCCCGAGATCACGCCTTCGAGCAGGAGCTGGCCCTCGACCGCCGGCTGGCCGTAGAGGCGGGCGAGCGGCACGAAGGGGACGAGGCGGTCGGAGAGCGAGGCCAGGGTGCGGCCGTCCCGCTCGACAACGGCGCCGGCCGCAAGGCGCGTCGCCCGGCGCACGACGGACGAGGGGAGCGCGATCTTGAGCTGCCCCACCCGCAGCAGCATCACCGACTCGCCGCGGCGGGCCACCGGCACCTCGACGGTGAACGTGGTGCCGTGCCGCGGCTCGCTCTCCACGAACACCTCGCCGCCCACCCGCGCCACGGCATTGGCCACCACGTCGAGGCCGACCCCACGGCCGGAGATCTCCGACACCTGCTTGCGGGTCGAGAAGCCGGGCGCGAAGAGCAGCCGCAGGGCCTCCTTCCGGCCCATGCCGGCGGCGGCCGCGGCATCGACGAGACCGGCATCGACCGCCTTCTGGATCACCCGCGGGACGTCGATGCCGCCGCCGTCGTCGGCGATGACCAGCCGCACCTTCGGCCCCGTGGCCTGCGCCTTGACGCGGATGCGGCCGGCGCGCGGCTTGCCGCGGGCCTCGCGCACCTCCGGCGCCTCGATGCCATGGTCGACGGCGTTGCGGACCAGGTGGACGAGGGCCTCCTCCAACTCGCGGGCGATCCGCCGGTCGAGGCGCGTCTCCTCGCCCTCCAGCTCCACTTCGACCTCCCGCCGCAACGACCGCGCGAGGTCGCGGGCGTAGCGGGCGAAGGACTGCAGGAAGCCGCGCAACGGCTGGAGCTGCAGCGAGAGCATGGTCTCGAGCTGCTCCTCCGCCGCCCGGATCAGGCGGCGCTGCCCACCCTCCAGCTCCACTCCCACCCGGCGCAGCATGGTGGCGAGCACGGCCAGCACCTGCTTCGGCTGCGGCTCGTGCAGACCCTCCTCCGCCAGCCGCGCGAGGTCGTAGATGCGGTCGGTCACCTGGCGGCCGGCGATCGCCATGATGCGCACCTGCGTGGCCCGCTCGGCGACGGCGTCGAGCGCGCCGGTGTCCACCCGCACGTCCGCGGCGCCGCTCGGAGCTGCGGGTTTCGGCGTGGGCGACACCGATTCCTTTCTCGTCTCCACAGGGGGATCCGTCGAGGGACTGGAAGGACTCAAAGGACTTGCACGGACGGCAGGGCTCGTCTCGGGGCCAGGCGGCCCGGCGGACGCCGAGCCGCCTTCCGCCATGTCGTGGAGGAGCCGCACCAGCTCGGCGTCTGCCGCCGGCTCGTCTCCCCGCGCGATGGTGTCCACGAGCACGGTCAGCTCGTCCGCCACTCGTGTCAGCAGCGGGACCATTCCGGGGTGGTTGGCATGCAGCACCTCTTCGGCGGCGTGGCAGAGCTCGGCCAGGGAGGAGATGCGCATCATGCGGCCGGCCCCCTTCAGCGTGTGGAGCTCGCGCTTGGCCTCCACCGCCGCCTCCGGGTCGGTCTCGACGCGCGGGACGCAGGTCGCGAGCCGCTCCAGCCGGTCGCGGGCTTCCTCCACGAAGAGGGGAACGAGATCGGCGAACTCCGCGTCCAAGGCTGCCCCGGGGTCAGATCTTGGTCCAACTGTCCACGTTGACGTCGAGCCCCAGCACTCCGGTCAGCTCGCCCCCTTCGTAGACCGGCGAGGCGGCGGTGAAGATGGGCTGTCCCGAGAGCAGCGAGTTGAAGAGCGGCGTCAGGATGGTGTGACCCTCGCGCACCGCCGTCTTGTACCAGGGCCGCTCGGCGAAGCCCTCGCCCGTCTTGACGGCGGGCGGCACCTCGCGGTCGCCGACGATCTGGCGGTTGACGGTGAGGGCCGTCTGGTTGTTCCGGCCGTCGAAGAAGTAGAGGCACTCGACGTACGTCGTGCGGTGCACCAGCTCTTCGAGCAGGCGCTCGATCGCCTCCCAGTTGCCGAGCCGGCGGCGGACCTCCCGCGACCAGATCTCCGCCATGTGCTTGAGCGAGTGCGGCGAGTCGAGATGGAACGACTGGGCGAGCATCTGGATCACCAGGCCCAGTCGGTTCAGCCGGTCGGCGGTCTCGGTGAACTGGCGCAGGCTGTCCGCCATCCTTTGCACCACCTGGCTGACCTCTTTCAAGGTCAGCACCACCTGGTCGGAGGCGGCGTTCTGCTGCTGGGTGGCGAGCGAGATTTCGCGCGCCACACGGGCCGTGTCGCTGGAGGCGCCGCGCAGGTCCTCGATGGCGGCGGCGGCGGAGCGGGCCCGCTCCAGCACCCGGCCGGCCTCCTTGCTCCCCTCCTCGGTGGCGACGACCGTGGTGCGGATCGAGCCGGCGAACTCGTCGAGCAGGTTGCGCACCGACTCGACCGACTCCTGCGAGCGCTGGGCGAGCCGCCGCACCTCTTCGGCCACCACCGAGAAGCGGCGTCCGTGCTCGCCCGCCGCAGCGGCCTCGATGGCGGCGTTCAACGACAGGATGTGCGTCTCCTGCGCGATCTCGGTGATGAGGTCGAGCACGCGGTAGATCTCCTTGGAGCGCGTGCCGAGGATCTCGGCGCGGTTGGAGATGCCGGTGATCCGCTTCCTGACCTCCTCGACGCCGTCGACCGCCTCCTCCACCGCCCCCTGGCCGGCGTTGCCGCTCTCCTCCGCCGCTTGTGCGAGGTCGGCCTGCGCGGCGGCGTTCTCGGCGATCTGCGACGCGGTGCGGGCCAGCTCCTCCATGGCGGCGGTGATCTCCACCACCGAGGCCGCCTGCTGCGAGGAGCCGGAGGCCAGCTCCGAGGCGATCTCGTTGACCGAGGAGGCGGCGGTGGCCACCTCGATCGAGCTCGACTGGATCTGCTGCGCCAGCACGTCGAGGGAGTTGGTCGAGTTGGTGAGCGCCAGCGCTAGCCGGCCGGGCAGCGACTGCGAGTGGTCGGCGCAGTTCACCAGATCCCCGTCGCGCAGCCGGTCGAGCGCCTGCACCAGCGTCCGCTCCACCGTTTCGCGCCGCCTGTCGGTGCCTTCCAACCGCTTGCGCAGGCGCTGTTGAAACCGGAAGACGAACCGAGCGTAGAGGACCAGCAGCGCGGCGGCCGACAGCAGACCGGCGTTGAACAGCCAGTGCGGCGCGCCGCCCGCGTCGGCCGCCATCAGCAACGCGATGGCGGAAATCCCTACACCGCTGGCGATGAGCAGCCCGGTCAGCGCGGGGTTGATCGACTCAGTCGCGTCCTTCATCCGATCGTTCTCCTTCGTCGAGCCGCAAGGCCGCAGGCGGCCGATGCGGATCGACCACCACCACCGGCAGCCGGCCGTGCACCGTGAGACCGACCGGCGCCTCGGGCCAGAACCGCCGCAGCCAAGGGGCCGGCGGTCGCACGCTCAGGTCCTCCGCCACGCCGAGGATCTCGTCGGCCGCGAGTGCGCCGCCGCGGACGGAGATCCGGTAACCGTCGCCGCGCGCCGCCAGGCCGTCCACGGCGGAGCTGTCGATCCCCCAGATGCCGCCGGCGCGGCGCAGCAACAGGAGGCCGCGCGGGGGCTGCGGCGGCACGCTCAAGCCTCACGCCCCAGCGCTTCGAGGTTGAGGACGCGGACGACCTCGCCGGCGACCGGCGCCTCGCCCGCCAGCAGGCCGCCGTCGCCGGACACCACCGAGTCGGATGGCACGTGCACTACCTCCAGCGCCGCGTCGGCCGCGAGGCCCACCATCTCGCGTGCTCCCCCGCTCCCCACCCAGACCACCACGGTCACGGGATAGGCGGGGTTGGCGCCGGTCGGCGCCTTGACCAGGCGGGCGAGGTTGAGCACCGGCAGCGGCTCGCCGCCGAACTCCGCCAGACCTTCGAGCTCGCCCAGCGCGCCCGGCAGCGGGTGCACGGTCAGCGCCCGCACCACCCGCCGGACGGCCTCGAGCGGCAGGGCGCAGGCGTACTCCCCGGCTCGCACCAGCAGGTGCGTACCGTCGCGCCGCGTCTCCTGCCCGCGAGGCTCCATCTAGATCCTCGTCCAGCCGGTGACGTTGATGTCGATCCCCAGCACCGCGGCGACCGAGCCGTCGCCGTTGTGCAGCGGCGTGCAGACGGTGAAGCAGGCCTCGGAGTTCTGCATCGACTCGTAGGGCGGGATGAGCGTGGTCCGCCAGTGCCGGGCCACCGCCTTGAACCACGGGCGGCTGCGCACGTCGGTGTCCCGCACCTTGGCCGCGAGAGCCCGCTGATGCTCGTCGAGCAGTTGCTGGTTGAAGCTCAGGGCCAGCGTGCCGCCGTCGAGCCCCATGAGGTAGCCGAGCTCGACGAACGGCGCGTCGCGCACCAGGTCGTCCAGCGCTCTCTCCCTCTCCGGCAGCGAGCCCATCCCCTCCAGCCGCCGTGCCCAGTCCTCGACCATGTGCTTGAGCGAGCGCGGCGAGTCGAGATGGAAGGACTGGGCGAGGAGCTGGATCTCCAGCCCCAGCGTCTTCAGGCGGTCGGCGGTGCTCGAAAGGTTCTTGAGGCCGCCGGTCATCCGCTGCACCACCAGGCTGACCTCGCGCAGCGTCATCACCACCTCGTCGGAGGCGGCGTTCTGCTGCTGCGTGGCGAGGGAGATCTGGCGCGCCACCCGCGAGGTGTCGGCCGAGGCGCGGCGCAGCTCCTCGATGGCGTCCGCCGCCGCCCGCGACCGTTCCAGCACACGCGTGGCTTCCTTGCTCCCCTCCTCGGTGGCGACGATGGTGGCGCGGATCGAGCCGGCGAGCTCATCGAGCAGGTTGCGCACCGATTCCACCGACTCCTGGGAGCGCTGGGCGAGGTGGCGCACCTCTTCGGCCACCACGGAGAAGCGGCGGCCGTCGACGCCGGCCGCCGCGGCCTCGATGGCGGCGTTGAGCGACAGGATGTGGGTCTCCTGGGCGATCTCGGTGATCAGGTCGAGCACCCGATAGATCTCTTTCGAACGGGTGCCGAGAGCGTCGGCGCGGCTGGCGATGGCGCTGATCCGCTTTTGCACCTCCTCGACCCCGGAGACGGCTTCATACACGGCGGCGGAGCCGGCGTCGCCGCTCGCCTCGGCGCGCGCCGCCAGATCCGCCTGGCGCGAGGCGTTGTCGGCGATCAGCGAGGCCGTACGCGCCAGCTCCTCCATGGCGGCCGTGATCTCGACCACCGACGCCGCCTGCTCGGACGAGCCGGACGCCAGCTCGGAGGCGATCTCGTTGACCGCGTCGGACGCCGAGGCCACTTCGATCGAGCTGTCCTGGATCTGCTGCGCCAGCCGCGACAGCGCATCGCTCGCCGCCCGCGAGATCTCGGCCAGCCGCTCAGGCAGGTCCCGCGTGTGCTCGAGCGAGCGCACCAGGTCCCCCGCCCCGAGCTGATCGAACGCCGCGAGCAGCTCGGTCTCCAGCCGCGCCCACCGCTCCCGAGCTACCGGCAGCCGCTGCTCCAGCCGGCGGAAGTACGGGTAGACCAACAGGCTGTAGGCAACGATTCCGGCGGCGCCGAGCGCCAGAAAGACGTGCCGCGGCCAGCCGGGTCCCCCGGAGGCGGCGCCGAACGCCAGCAGAAGGTAGCCCACCAGGGTGAGGCCCACGACCAGGATCCAGCCGACGAGAGCGTTGTCGGTGGGCCGTCCCACCTGACCCTCGGGACGGTCGGTCGAATCTGCTTCCATCCTGTGATCTCTCCTTGGCTGCCGGACGGGGCCGGTCCGGCAGGCCGATGTTCCGCGGCGGCCGGTGCAGTGTAAATCCCGGCGCTTTCAGCGCTTTTGGACCCGAACGTGGCTCGTAGGATAGGCAATTCGCCCCCCTGCCGCAAGCCGCGCGGCGCGCCGCGAGCGGCCTTCAGCACTAGTCTTGTTGAAAGTACGCTCAAATTGGGCTATAGAATGCCCTAGATTTCGCTTTATCTATAGACGCGCAAGGGCTGTGCTCCGAGCCTGTCTCGGACCTCTCCAGAGTGCGTCCCGTTCACCTCCGTTCTCAGGGAGACCGTATGAAACGCAAAGGCTTCGCTCTGCTGCTCGCCCTCGCCCTGGCCACGCCCGCCTTCGCCGGCAACGGCCACAACCTCCACGGCGTCGGCGCCGTCAACAGCTCCATGGGAGGCGCCGGCGTGGCGCTCCCCAACGACGCTCTCGGCGCCCTGCTGCTCAACCCGGCCCTGCTGACCGACCTCGACGGCAGCCGGTTCGAGTTCAGCGCCGAGTACAACACCCAGAAGAACGCCGTCGAGAGCCGGGTGGGTCCGTTCTCCGGCCGCACCGAAGACGACAGCGATCCGGCGCTCATCCCCGCTTTCGGCTGGACCCGCCACAAGTCGGGCTCGCGCCTGGCCTACGGCATGGGCTTCCTGGGGCTCGCCGGCTTCGGCGCCGACTACCCGCAGGACTCGACGAACCCGATCCTCGCGCCCCAGCCTCAGGGCTTCGGCCGGGTGTACTCGAACTACCAGCTCATGAAGGTGCCGTTCGTCGTCGCCTGGAAGGTCAACGACGCCTTCTCCGTCGGCGTATCGCTCAACACCGCCCGCTCGGCCCTGACGGCCGATCCGGCCGGCTTCGCCAGCCCCGACTGCTCGGGTCCCGCCGGCCCCTGCTTCTTCCCGCGCGTCAACTCCGACAGCGCCTGGGGCTACGGTCTCGGCGTCGGCGCCTACTACAAGATCAGTCCGGCCTTCGCGCTCGGCCTCTCCTACAACACGGAGACGGATTTCGAGGACTTCGAGTGGAACTCGGCGGTGGCCAACCCCAACCTCCCCACCTTCGGCCGGGGCCGCAAGATCACCTTCCAGCTCAACGCGCCGCCGGTGCTGGTGGGAGGGATCGCCTTCACTCCCAACGACCGGCTGGCCATCGCCGTCGACGGCAAGTGGATCAACTACGAGGACACCGAGGGCTTCAAGGAGACGCTGGGCTTCAAGGACATCACCGTCTTCGACGCCGGCGTCCAGTGGCGGGCCACCGATCGCTTCACCCTGCGCGCCGGCTACAACGTCGGCGAGAATCCGATTCCCGAGGAGCGGACCTTCCTCACCGTGCCGGTGCCCGCCATCTTCGAGGACCGCGTCGCCGCCGGCTTCGGCATGCGCGTCAACGAGAACCTGGAGCTCAACGCCGCCTACTACCACGTTTTCGAGAACCGCATCACCGGGCCCTTCCTCGGTCCCACCGGTCCGGTGCCCAACACCTCCGTGACCACCGAGATGACGATGGACTCGATCGTGCTGACGTTCTCGTTCAACTTGTAGGCGCCTCTTGCTGTTCTCCCTCCTCTCCCTCGGGGAGAGGAGGGCCGGGGAGTGAGGGCCGCCGGCGGCGCACCGCCGCGAGCAAAGAAATCTTGGGAATCGGATCCGGGCCTACCGCGCCTGCCACACCTCGCGCGAGATCTCCGCGATGACCTGATTCGCCTGCTTCTCGTCCTGATAGCCCCGAGTGAGAACGACCAGCACGTACGGCGCCGCTCCCGGCGGATACACGATCGCGGCGTCGTGATGGATGCCGGTGATGTCCCCCGTCTTGTGGGCGACGGGCGTGCCTTTCGGCAGGTAGGCCGGGATCTTCTCGTTGAACTCCTGCGCCTTCAGGATCTCGATCATCCTGTCGGTCGTGGCCGGCGAGAACAGGGAGCCCTGGGCGATGGCGGTCAAGGCGATCTCCAGGTCCTTGGCCGTCACCTTGTTGTTGAGACCCGCCTTGAAGGCCTTTTCATCCTCGACGCCGCGGAGGACTTGGATGCGATAGGCGCCGAGGCCGCGCATCAGGTCCGTCGCCCGCGAAGCGCCGATCCTGTCGATCAGCAGGTTGGTGGCGAGGTTCGAGCTGCGCACGATCATCCGCCGGATCAGCTCTTCGAGCGGCCGGAAGCCGCCGACGGCCTGATAGAGGTCCGGATCACCGTCCTCCTTGGGATCGAGCGAGAAGGGCGAGCCGTCGACGAGGCTCTGGAACCGGTTGTGCACGGCGATCGGCTCGCTCAGCCGCAGCTCGCCGGCTTCCACCGCCTGGAAGAGCGCCATCATCACCGGCACCTTCATGGTGCTGGCGGCGTGGAAGACCTCGTCCTCGTTGCGGAACAGCGTGGCGCCGGTGCCGAGGTTGCGGTACGCGACGGCGATGGTCACGCCCTGGCGATGGAAGAACGGCTCCAGCCGCCCCGCGAGCCCCCCGGGCCCCGGCCGGGCGCCGCCGGAGGCGCAGGCGAGAAGAGTCAGAGATAACGGGAACAATGTCAGGATTGGTCTCATGGGATCGTAATCCTCTCATGGGAGCGGACGTGGCGCTCCCTCGACCGCCTTGACATCAATGGACGCGCCTCAGGATACTCTGAAGAACAGCGCTTCAAGGAGAGCCCATGACCCAGGATCCCCCTGAGAAACGGACGCCGCGCTCCCGCAAGAGCGAAGCGAAGCCGAAAGAGATGAAGTCAGATCCCGACCAGCAGCGCGTCTCCTTCGGTCGGGCCACGGCGCCTCCCGACCTCAACGATCCGGAGCGACGAAGGCAGTGGGGGCTGCCGGTTGACAACGATCAACCCGGGGACTACATGGTGGAGATCAACGTCGCTCATTACGGCGGCATCAAGGCGGCGGCCCTCAAGTTCAAGAAGATATATGAAGAGATCGTCGGGAACGCAGCCGCCAATCCACCGCTGCGCGTTGGGCAGACGTACTTCCATTGCTTCATGAGCGCGAACGACTGGCGGAGACTGATCGAGCGGGATGAGACCGATCCGGAAACCGGCCCGACGAGCCCAAAGGAACGCGCCATCTACCGCATCTGGCCGGACTTTCCCATCAAGCGGCAGATTACCCAGTCGAAGGCCACGGTCAAGGCCGATGCTGCCCTACGCTCGTATCAGGCCTCGGGAGCCGGCATCGTCTGGGCAGTGATCGACTCCGGCATCAAAGGAGACCATCCCCATTTCGGTCTCCCGTCCGCCGACGGCAAACCCGTCTCGGGCCATACGCTCCTGGATCCCCTGGTATTCGACCTGCACCGTGACTTCAGCAACCTTAATCTGGCGGACCCAGACGAGGAAGATACCGACATCGAGGAAGAAGAACGGAGGCAGCGCATCCAGGCACACCGTGATAGCGCCCTTTCCGACGAGTTCGGTCACGGCACCCACGTTGCCGGAATCATTGCCGGCGGCATCATGGACGAGAACAAAGACAAGATAGAGCCGCACGTCTATGAACGAAAGTTCAGTCTCGACGACCAGGACCGCCGGAAGCCCACAACCATGGAAGAGCGCAAGGGTATCGATCCCCTGCGGCTGCATGGCGTGGCCCCGAAGTGTCATCTGATCAGCCTCAAGGTGCTCGACGATAAAGGCAACGGCCGCACCAGCAACGTCATCCGCGCTCTCGATTACATCCGGGCCAGCCTCAACGCCAACCCGAAGCTCATGCTGGTTCACGGCATCAACATCAGCCTCGGCTACGAGTTCGACGCCCAGATCTTCGCCTGCGGCCAGAGCCCCCTCTGCGTCGAGGTCGACCGCCTCGTACAGTCCGGCGTCGTGGTGGTCACCGCGGCCGGCAACACCGGCTACGGAACGGCCCAGGCGCAGGAGCGGCCGACCACCCGCGTCGGGCTGTCGAACACCATCAACGACCCCGGCAACGCCGCGCTCGCCATCACCGTCGGCGCCACGCACCGCGACTCGCCTCACACCTACGGCGTCTCCTACTTCTCGTCGAAGGGCCCGACGGGCGACGGCCGGCTGAAGCCCGATCTCGTGGCTCCCGGCGAGCGCATCACCTCCTGCGCGGCGGGCGCCAACACCCATTTCATCCGGGAAAAGCTGGCGCAGCCCAACCAGTCGCCGCAGCCGAGCCCGACGCCGAAGACAGGCGATGCGACTCCTGATCGCACCGCGGCTTCGGATCCCAAGCTGCACGCCGACTACATCGACGAGAGCGGCACCAGCATGGCGGCGCCTCACGTCTCGGGATGCATCGCCGCCTTCCTCTCCATCCGCCGCGAATTCATCGGCCGGCCCTGGGAGGTGAAGAAAATCTTCCTCGACAGCGCCACCCCTCTGGGGCGCGAGCGTTACTTCGAAGGACACGGCCTCATCGATCTGATGCGGGCTATCCAATCCATCTGAGATCAAGGAGACGAGCCATGGCCATCCCGGTATTCGAGGTCGAGTTCGACAAGAACGGCAACGTCGTCGATCCGCAGCAGGTCACGAAAGCGCTCGACGGCATCGCCGCGGCGCAGGCCGGCGATCTGCTGGTGCTCTCGCACGGCTGGAACAACGACATGGCGGACGCGCGCCAGCTCTACGCCGCCATCCTCGCCAGGATCGAGGCCCAGTTGCCGGCCGCAGGCCAGGGCCGGACCTTCGCCGCGCTGGAGATCTTCTGGCCGTCAAAGAAGTTCACCGACACCGAGCTGATCCCGGGAGGCGCCGCGGCCCTCGGCGACGGCGATCTCGACCCGGCGGTCCTCATCTCCCGGCTGGAGGCGCTCAAGAGCGAGCCGCAGCGGCTCGGCGTCGAAGAGGTGGTCCCCGAACGCGCCGCCGCACTCACCCAGGCGCAGGCCCTCGTGCCCAACCTGGACAACGATCTTGACGCCCAACGGCAGTTCGTGGAGATCCTGCGCGCGCAGCTTCCCAAGGACGACGCCGACCCCGACGACGGCTCCGACGGCTTCTTCGAGAAAGACCCGGTCGAGCTGCTGCAGTCCCTCTCCGAGCCGGTGCCGCCGCCACCGTTACCGGCGGGCGGCGGCGGAGCGGCGATGCTGGAGGGCGGCGGCGAAGGCGGGCTCGAAGGCGGCGCCGCCGGCCTCGGCGACTTCTTCTCCGGCGCCAAGGCGGGCGCCGGCCGGCTGCTCAACTTCTTCACCTATTACCAGATGAAGAAGCGGGCCGGCCTCGTCGGCCGCACCGGTGCGGCGTCGGTGCTGCGCCAGATCCACGGCAGGCTGCCCCAGCTCAAGCTCCACCTGATCGGCCACAGCTTCGGCGGCCGGCTCGTCACCGCCGCCGCCGACGCCCTCGGTCCGGCGGTGCCGGTCACCACCTTGACCCTGCTGCAGGCCGCCTATTCCCACAACGGCCTGGGCCAGAAGTACGACGGTACTCACGACGGCTTCTTCCGCCAGATCGTGACGCAAAAAAAGATTGCCGGCCCGCTGCTCATCACCCATACCAAGAACGACAAGGCGGTGGGGATCGCCTACCCGCTGGCGTCGCGCCTCTCCGGCGACGTGGCCAGCGCGCTGGGCGATGCCAACGATCCTTACGGCGGCATGGGACGCAACGGCGCTCAGAAGACCCCCGAGGTCGACGCCGCCGTCGCTTTCCTCGATCGCGTCGGAACGCAATACCGCTTCAAAGTTGGAAAGATTTATAACCTGAACGCAGACGAATTCATCAAGGGCCACAGCGACATCGCCAAGGACGAGGTCGCCTTCGCGCTGCTTACTGCCGTGGCCCTCACCTGAACGGGACGCCTACCAGACGAACAAGAGATCGAACCGGTTGTCGGAGAGAGCGCCTTGGTGGTTGAAGCACCTCACCGTCGTGGTGAAGTCGGCTCCGCCCGTCACCCAGCTCACGACTTTGCACTGGTCGGCATCCTCGCCGCCGTAGGCCGTCACCTGGACGTGGCCGCCCGCCCCCCAGCCCTGGCCGCCGACTCCTTTGCAGGTCACGGAATAGGTCCCCACCGCGGTCCGGGTGACCGTGTTCGCGTTGGTCTTGATGACCGCGTTGAAGGAGTAGGTCGTGCTGGGCGTGTAGGGAACGCCGATCGCGGACGTCGCCTGGTTGGCCCAAAGGTAACACAGCACATTGGAGCCCCGCGCCGGCTCCGCCATGGCGGGAACTGACAACGCCGCCACCATCACCGCGCACACGCATGCGAAAATGAGCTTTCTCATAACCCATCTCTCCTTTCGTTTGTGTCTCGTTCGCAAGAATACCAGACGCTAAGCAGCCGCGACTACCGTCTGCTCTCGGTTAGGCGCGGGAGAGGGGCAAACTGTTACAGGGTGATCCGCCCGAGCTACTTTGGCCGTGGCGGCGCGACGGAGGGGTCGTGTCGACGCTTGAGTCCGAAGCACCAGAACAGGGTCCGTTCGAGAGCCAACCAGAACCTCGCTCGATCAAGAACGGGATTGAGCAGGTTGGTGATCACACAGTAATGGCTGTTCTTGGGGTCGCGGTGGTGGCGCGCGTGATGAGCGGGAGACTGGAGGACGCCGCAGTCGTGGAGGAAATTCACCAACCTTGGATTTTTGGCGCGCGGCCGATGCGCCCACTTGTGGAACTCGTTGGCGTTGACGCCGATGGCAACGACCAGGACGATCTGCCATTGGAGTCTGCCGATGGCTGCGGCGCCGGCGAGAATGAGCCCACCCAGGACGAGCAGAACATCGGCGCTCTTGAGCCAGGAGTGGCGCGTGAATTCGGTGGGATTGTGGTGGTGGAGGATGTTGGGTTGCGTAATCAGCCTTCCTGTCACCGGCCAATGCGGCTGACCGTAGGCGTCCTCGAGCCAATGAAACAAACCCGAGAGAAAGTCGGCCAGTAGCACACAGGCTACGACCTCTGCTGCGATCTTTACGAGCGTCATAACCGAACCGATTCGCCGGGCCTACTTCGGAGGCTCCAGCGGATACCAAGCCCCCGTGGGATCCCGGTGATACTTGTCAACGCCTCGGTTCGGGAACTTGAGGCTTAGATTGTCGCCCCGCAGCTCGGCGGATCCCGACTCCTGCTTGCCATTGATCGCAAACGTCAGCTTTGCGCCGTCGAATCCATAACAGCCCTTTTCAGGCCGCATCGGTAAACGAAAGAGCCACCGGCCGTCCGGCGTGTACTTCTCGTACGCCATGGCGGCGGGAGGGAACGGAGTACGCCAGACGCCCACCAGAGGCGGCTGGCCCGGCACCGGCGACCCGACGCGCTCCCCGTTCCCCCTCCGGTTGCCTTCGATCATCAACGGCAGGGACTTTGCGTGATCCCCCGGTTCGGGATTGGGTTTGTCACCCATGATCACCTGATCGCCGGAGATGCGGTAATACGAGTCGACCAGGACCGTGGGCGATACCACGAAGCTGCCGTCCGAGCGGAACTCGAACGCGTGGCCGATGCCACCTTTCGACTTGCTCTCCGACTCCCACAGCCCGACGAGTTGGCTGGACTGCGGCGGTGGACAGTTCAGAGCTGCCAGCAATAACCAGGAAGCGATCATCTGAAACCTCCTTCCCCAGATCTTGTTCTCGATCAGACGGGTGAACTCCTGCTGTGCTCCGCCGAAGAACGAGGGGCTCGTCCACCACTCCATCTCCGAGAAGCCGAGGATCAGCAAGGCCATGGCGATCCACTGATAACCGCGCCAATGAAAGAGCACCGCCAGCAAGCCGGATGAGCTGCGCCGACAAGCAAAGAAAGGCAAGAATGAAAACAATCAGCTTGAGCGCCCGCATGCGTCCTCTTCTTTCTGGTCCCCCTGCTGCGGGATCCGCCGCAGGTAAAGGCGAGCCGCATGCCATCTCCCCCGATTCGGCGTCCGCGCCAAGAAATCAATGACTTAGCAGGACGGACCACCGCCCGGCGGAAGCGCGGTTCCGGGCTATCTTTGACGCGGGCTGCCAGGCCATGTACATTCCTTGTACAGATGGCGCTGCTGAATGACACCGAGCGGGACTTCGCCACGGCCGTCTCGCGCCTCGCCTACGTCAACCCGTTCCTGCCCGAGCGGATCGAGTGGGAGCGGCGGGCGCTTGGCGGCGAGCACGTGCCGTTCGACGCCGTCTGGCACGCGCGGGCCGGCGAGATCGGAGAGAACCCCAACGAGCTGCGGATCGCCGAGCGGGCCGCGGCGCTCGCCGAGGCGCTGCGCGGCCGGTTGAGCGGCAGATCACGCGCCACGCCGGTGGAGCTCGAGCTCTATCAGGACCTCGTCGCCTACGTCCTCTACTACCGTTACCAGGCGCGGCTCTTCGAGACGGTGGCGGGCGAAGCCGGGCGGCGTCCCGACTTCGGCTTCTACGCCGACTTCGCCGCCGACCTCGAACGCTTCTTCCCCCCGGCCGGCCGCCTGCGGCCGCGCTTCGACGCGCCCCATCTCTTCGCCTGCTGCTTTCAGGTGCGCCGCGCCTTCCACTCCATCTTCCGCTCGATCATCGGCGGCTCGATGCCGTCGGCGCGGCTGCGCGCGCAGGTGTGGCAGTCGATCTTTACGCACGACCTGCGGCGCTTCCAGCAATCGCTCTACCGGCGGCTCGGGGACGTCACCACCCTCGTCACCGGCGCCTCCGGCACCGGCAAGGAGCTGGTGGCGCGGGCCATCGCCTTCTCGCGTTACATTCCTTTCGATCCCGGTGCTCGCCGCTTCGGCGAGCGTCCCGAAGAGTCGTTCTTCGCGCTCAATCTCTCCGCCCTCTCCCCCACCCTCATCGAGTCCGAGCTCTTCGGCCACCGCCGCGGCGCCTTCACCGGCGCCGTCGCGGACCGCGTCGGCTGGCTCGAGGTCTGCCCGCCGCTCGGCACCGTCTTCCTCGACGAGATCGGCGAGGTGGACGTGGCGATTCAGGTCAAGCTGCTGCGCGTCCTCGAAATGCGCGCCTTCCAGCGCCTGGGCGATACGCGGACGCTGCCTTTCCGCGGCAAGGTGGTCGCAGCCACCCACCGCGATCTCGCGCAGGAGATGAGCGCCGGCCGTTTTCGCGAAGATCTTTACTACCGCCTCTGCTCCGATCGGGTCGAGACGCCGACGCTCGCCGAGCGCATCCGCGACTCCCCGCAGGAGCTCGCCGATCTCGTCCTGTTCCTCGCCCAGCGGCAGGTGGGCGAGGAATCGGCCGCCGAGCTGGCCGGCGAAGTGATCGCCTGGATCGACCGCGGGCTGGGGCGCGACTATCCCTGGCCCGGCAACGTCCGCGAGCTGGCGCAATGCGTGAGCAACGTCCTGATCCGCCACGAGTACCGGCCCGCCGTTCGCGCCGCCGTGACGAGCCCGCGCCAGGCGCTGGCGGAAGATATCCTCTCCGGCCGCCTCTCGGCCGACGAGGTCCTCGACCGCTACTGCACGCTGATCTACGCCGAGACCGGCAGCTATCAGGAAGCCGCCCGCCGTCTCGGCCTAGATCGCCGTACAGTGAAGGCGCGGGTGGATGTGGACCTGCTGGAGAGGCTTAAGCGTTAATCCAAGTCGCCATCAGCAAATCGTTCGCCTTTCCACAGACTTCCGTGTTGCCACCAAGAACAGCCCAAACCTTGCGATAGAATTGTATTCTTTCGGGATCGGGGGGACAGGAAAACCGCGACGTTGCTCAGTAGTCGGGGAGGTGAGGGGCCTTTTACCGGCCCCGGCCGATCATGGCCGCGATGGGGAACCCGACGAAGGGAATGTGGCCGATCAACTGCACCCACCAACGAATGTTGAACGTCGGCGGGCGATGCACGAGGAGCGGAATGACGATGAGGGACATCACCAGCCAGATGAAGGGGCCGTAGACCGACGCGACCTTGAGCGCTCCGTATCGGGAGCCGAGGACGCGGCGCACCCCGGACGGCCGCATGACGAGGAACAGGAAGACGGCGGACCACGCGAAGGCCACGCCGAAATGCATGAGGACGCCGATCAGGGCGGTCCGGATCCCGCCGTCGAACGCTTCCCTGCCCAGCACCGTACTGGCGACCCCCTGCCAGAGGCGCGTCACGGTCGAGTTGTAGAACGCGACGCTCAAGACGCTCGCGAAGAGACCGTCGGTGATGCCGGTCAGGAGGCCAGCCTGAATCAGCCGGGAAAGGTCATGGCGGTCACGCGAATAGGGAATGGCTGCGGTCGACATGGTTCATCCTCCGTATCAGGCGCCTCATGCGATGCGTCGGATGGAACTCTACACACGCCGCCGGTCCGGTCAAATCGCGTTCCTGTCACGCCGGGCGCCGGTCATCGCCGGATGGATGCCGATCATCACCAACGGAATGCCGGTCATCACCGGTATTCACCGCGATCCATCGGCCGGTTTCGTCCTGACGTACAGCGACTCGTGGTAGGCCCGGCCTTCGCGGGCACGATGGATATGGCCGGCGACCGCCCAGCGGCGGAGGAGGGCGGCGACGGTTCGCGGATCGGCTTTGCGGCGCAGCTTGGCTCCCCAGCGTTGATTGACTTCCCGGGTTACCGCGGCAGGGCCGAAGGCCTCATCCGGCCGTTTCTCCTCCACCAGGCGGGCCACCATGCGGCTCAGCGGCCGGCCTTTGCCGAAATCCTCTTCGGCATCCTTCGTCGCCTTCGCAGCGGGATCGGCGGGCAGGGCGGCGCCGGCTCCGGGGGTCTCCAGCAGCTCGGCGGCAGCGGCGGCGGCGGCGCGGAACATCTCCAGGCGCTCGGCCGCCTTCGCGAGCTCGGCTGCATGGACCGCCGTCTGCTCGCGATGGTGGATCTCCTGCTGCGCATGGAAGGCCTGGCGCTCTTTGTGGAAAGCGACTCGCGCCTCCAACTGCGTCAGCATCTGGTCGACAGGCAGCTTCGAGGCCATACGAGCTCCTTTCGATGTCGCAGAGCCCAACGAAACTGCGACAAATGACAGACCCGCGAGATCCGCGGCCCCATCGCCTGTCGCAACGCCCCGCCATCTTGAAACAGAGCGCCTTGCGTCTTCCGTAAAGATACAGAAGCCGGGCGGCGAAATCCAGCCCACCTTCATCGGAGCGCCCCATTCCGCGACGTCAATGGCTTGGCTTGTCGCAGAGCTCTCTTACATCGTTCGACCGAACCGACCGAGCGTCGCGACGTCGTCGATCTCCGCGACAATGAGCACAACAAACGCCATGGGGCGCGCACACGTCGCGACATTACAGACAAGCAATGAGACGATCGGCGACAACTAGGCGACGATGAATGTCAACTATGCGACGATGGGAGCGCGTATCGCGACTGAAGATCCGTTCAACGTCGCGATGTGTGGAGTTTTCGCGACACCGAGAGGAAACGTGGCGACTATGAATCCCTCGAGATCGGCGGCTTCTAGATCCTCTGCGACATTGGATTCGTACGACAAGAAGGGCATTCGGGACAAGGTCGCAACGTCCATGTTCAATGTCGCGACATTCACGTACATTGCGACGTTGTGCGCAGACAACGTGACATTGCTTGGATACGTTGCGATGAGTTGCGCAATCGAGGTGAAGAGACCCCCGTATCGCAGGATCTCGAACGAGGACCCTGCGACAAGAGGTGGAGATTTAGAGAGCTTCCGGGAGATTGTTGCGACGCCCTGCCGGGGCGGCCCGGGTGAGCCGCCCCTCCATCGCGGGCTTTTTTTCTGGAGTCAGGTCAATAGCACTTCACCGGGCACCAGGAGAGGGCCTGGGTCAGGTTCGCCTTGTAACTCGTGGCTTCACCGAACGCGGCGCCGCTCCATATGTTGTAGGTGCCGGAGGGCTCCACGGTTTTGGAGCTGCCGGGATAGAGGAGATAGGGATCGATCGCCGCGGTCGGCTCGCCGGCGTTCTGCACCTTCAGGAAGACCTCGGTGGTGATGTCGCAGCGGTTGTCGCCGCAGTCGTCGATGTCGCCGGCGTTGCCGTTGTTGCAGGCGTTCTGCGTGGGATACATGGCGTGCTTGCCTTCCGCGCACCACACCCTCTGCACCGTGGTGGTGCCGGAGTTGCCATGTGAGCGGTACGAGGAGCTCTCGCCGCCCGAATTCCAGTGAGCGGACATGAACTCCTTGATCAGGCGCCATTGGCTCGCGTTGTTCTGCGCCGCGATCCAGCTCACTCCCCAATCCGCGCCGTCGGTATCCTTGCGCGCCACCAGAATGCCGTACATCTCGCTATCGCCGCGATGCGAGCCGCCGAAAAAGTCATCCCCCAGATCCCAGTTCCACGCGATGCCGTAGCGGATCTCGATGCACTGGAAGGGCTCGGAGCAGTTGCCGTTGCCGGGGTTGTATGGATGAGCGGAAAAGGGAATCCGGCCGCGCGACGAGTTGGTGTAACCGGAGACGGTGAGCCCGTAGAGCTGGCGCCGGTCGCCATAAGCGAGGCCCTCGAACGTCCCGCAGTGAAGGTTGAGGACGGGGAAGAAGCGCTGCGCTAGCGCCGTCTCCAGCGAATCCGGCAGGCCGTCCTTGTCCACGTCATTGGAACGGTAGACGGCGACGAAGTCGCGCAGCGTGTTGCCGGACGGCCAGGCGTTGGCGTAGCAGGTGCCGTTGTAGCGATACGAGCGATGAGTCATCGTGCGGTGGAGCGTCCCGCAGACGCCAGCGCCGTCCCACGGCCGGCACTGGAATCCGTAGCCGTCGTACGGCAGATAGTAGGACTCGGCGCCGTCGCAATTCGGGCCGGTGTAATGGCTGATGTAGGAGGCCTGCGGGTTCACACAGTTCGCTTCCCCGCACTTGTCGCGGTAGACGGTGACGAAGTCGCTCAAGGGATTGCCGTTCGGCCAGGCGTTGGCGTAGCAGACGCCGTTGTACCGGTAGGAACGATTGCTGACCGTGCGGCGAATGGTCCCGCAGTTGCCGACGCCGTCCCATGGCCGGCACTGGTAGGCGTAGCCGTCGTACGGCAGGTAGTAGGACTCCGTGCCGTCGCAGTTCGCCCCGGTGAAGTGGCTGATGTAGACCCCTTGCGCCGCGACGCAGCTCGCCTCTCCGCAAGCCGCGTGGGCCGTAACGCTCGCGGCCGCCGCCAAAAGGATGGTCAGGGACACGATCCTGAAAGTTTCGCTGTAGCGCATGACTCTCCTCCTTGCGTCATCGGATTCGATGCCACGCTCGCGCGGAAGCTCCTCTCCTGCGCGAGCGTGCAACAATGATGGTGCGCGGCAGAGGAGAATCCGCTCACCTCACCACCTCGGGACGCGAGCCGCGAAGGAATCGGCGGCGACGCGCATCTCTAAGGGGTGAGGGTGCGCGGCGCTCGTCCGCGACATCGGAAGGAGGGATGCCTGTGTCGGCGATCGGCCACAGTAGGTCCGAAGATGGAAGCGTCGCGACGCCGTGGCTGAGCGCCTTGTTGGCGGAACGGACGGCGCACGAGAGCACCAATCTCGCCGCGGCGATGGGCTCCTGAGATCACTTACATCCTTCCTAGCAGCCGCAGAAGACGGCGTCGTATGAAAGCCACTCGGTGCATGAATTGCCGAATGAGTCGAAACAGACCCGAAACCGCTCATAGGGCGTGTGGTTGGCCGGGCCCCCGTTGGGATCACACCCGTTGTCACACCACGGGTCCCCGCAAAAGCTTTCATCCTGACAATAGGAAGCGTCGCAGACGGTGTCGCTGGACCAACCGGCACAGGAAGAGTAGCCCGACGGGCAGAGTGTCGATGGATGGCAGCCGGACTTGGTGATGCTCACCACCCCCCACCTGACGAGATCCTCGCTGCGCACAATGGCTGCGCCGTCACA
>DASYTJ010000110.1:0-144345 GCA_036002325.1 Thermoanaerobaculia bacterium
CCCGGCCCCTCTCCAGCGGAGCTGGAGAGGGGAGACAGGCGCGAAAACGCAGGCGCGGGCCGGGTTTACCGGCTCCGTTCGTTCCCCCTCTCCAGCTCCGCTGGAGAGGGGGCCAGGGGGTGAGGTTTCGGAGGGGATGCCCGTTCCTTATCCTGGCCCCCCTGGACGGTTACGGCGCCGCCTTCCTGATGAACGCCGCGAGGTCCCGCTTCAGCTTCTGGTGGTCGGCCTTGCGGATGTACATCATGTGGCCGGCTTCGTAGAGCTCGACCTGGACGTGGTCGCGCAGCTCTTTGGGCAGGCCGAGGTGGTCTTTGGTGAAAAGGGTGTCGAAGTAGGGGGTGGCGAGGTCGTAGACGCCGCTCGTCATCAGCACGCGCAGGTCGGGGTTGCGGGTCATGGCGCGGCGCAGGAGCTCGCCCATGTTGACGTACTGGTTGGCGAAGTCTTCCCAGTCCCAGGGCCAGACGTTGCCGCTGCGCTCGTAGACGAGGTCGCTCTCGTACTTGAGCTCGCGGCGCAGGTAGTCGTTGATGGCCGCGCCGTAGGCGCCGGTGAGCGAGGCGATGGAGGGGTCGTACTCGAAGTTCTCGCCGGCGGCGTCGAGGTCGGTGCCGGTGAAGCGGGTGTCGATGCGGCCGACCGTCTTGCCCTCCTCGCGCAGCAGCTCCTTGCAGAAGCGGAAGATCTCGACGCAGAGGTTGGCGCGCTCGACGTAGGCGGGCGAGAGGCCGCTGTAGCGCGCCACCTTGGCGGCGATCTCCCGGCGCCGCGCGTCCGGCAGGCGGTCGCCCTGGAGGAGGGCCGGCGCGTACTCGTCGCAGGCGAAGGCCTCCACCTCGGCGAGGGTCTTCATCAGGTCGCCCGAGAGCTCCGGCGCCAGCTTCTTGTGGTACCAGGCCGTGGCGGCGTAGGTCGGCAGGTGGATGAAGCAGGGCTGATCGTTGCCGACGTGGAAGTCCTGGTCCTGCCAGTTGAGGACGGAGGAGATGAGGATGACGCCGTTGAGGTACATGCCGTGGCGCTCGGCGAGCTGATAGGCGAGGCCGGCGGCGCGGGTGGTGCCGTAGCTCTCGCCGGCGACGAACTTGGGGCTCGCCCAGCGCTGGTTGCGGGTGGTCCACAGGCGGATGAAATCGGCCACGGAGTCGACGTCCTTCTTCACGCCGTGAAACTGCTTGGCGTCCTGCCCCGGGGCGGCGCGGCTGAAGCCGGTGCTCACGGGATCGATGAACACGACGTCGGTCACGTCGAGGATCGACTCCTCGTTGTCGACCAGGCGGCCGGGCGGCGGCGTGGCCATGCCTTCGGCGGTGCGCTCGACCTTCTTCGGTCCGAAGGCGCCCATATGGAGCCACAGCGAGGCCGAGCCGGGGCCGCCGTTGAAGGCGAAGGTGACGGGCCGCGCGCCGGGGTCCTTGACGCCGTCGAGCGTGTAGGCGACGTAGAAGACCGACGCCTTGACGGTGCCCTCTTCGTCCTTGAGCAGCAGGTTGCCGGCCGTGGCGGTGTAGGGGAGCTTCTGGCCGTTGAGCGTCAGGCTGTGGCGGGTGACGGAGGCCTTCTCCTCCGGCGGCTTGGCCTCCTTGGCGTCGGGCTTGGCCTCCTTCGCGTCCGGCTTGGCGCCGGGCGGCTGCGCCAGGGCGGGGGCGGCGAGGAGGAGGAAAGAGAGAAGAAAAAGGTGGAGCTTCTTCAAGGGCATTGGCGGTCTCCGGGGTCGGGTCCGGGGGATTGTACGGTGTCAAGGCGCTCGAGGTTGCGGCGGGGTTCTGCCCTTCGAAGCCTCACCCCCTGTCCCCCTCTCCCTGACGGGCGAGGGGGAACGCCTGCGAAGGGGATTGCCCAAGAAGGAGGCCTCCTATCAGCAAGGCAGGCTGTGAATCGTCCCCCTCTTAAAACTCCCACGTCACCCCGAACGACGGAAACGCCCCCGGCCAGCGCTCGCCCTCCAGCTCCACCTTGCCGGCGTCCTCGTCGAGATGCACGTCGAAACCGGCGAGGTTGCGCCGGTTGTAGAGATTCTGGATATCGACGAAGAACGTCAGCCGGCCCTGGCGCAGGTCCCAGCGGCGGCTGGCGCGCAGGTCCAGGCGATGGTAGGGCGGGAGCCGCTCGCTGCGCAGAGGCCCGTAGACCGCCTCCAGCTCCGCCTTTTCCTCCGGCTCGTCGTCCGGCTCGTCGTCCGGATCTTCCGGATCCCCTACCAGGCGCGCCTCGACGGGCGTGGTCGGCCAGCCGGTGTGATAGCGCCAGGCGAGATTGAGGCTCCACGGTCCGGCGGGCCGGAAGTTGAGGTCGAGCGCCAGCGTGTGCGGTTGGTCGAACGCCCGCGGCACCGTTTTGCCGGCCAGCCGGTCCTCGGAGCGCGCGTAGGAGTAGGCGAGCCACCAGCCGAAGCGCGGGCCCCGGCTGCCGCGCAACAGCAGCTCCAGACCGTCGGCCGTGCTCCGCTCGGGAGCCACGAGCACCCGGTCGGGCTCCACCTCGGGGAAGAAGTTCAGCGGCTCGAGGAGGTTCTCGTAGCGCGGCCGCGGATCATCGATGTCGCGGCGGAACAGCTCGATCCGCACGGCGTCGAAGCCGAGCCGATTCGATGGCAGCAGTCTCTCGAGGCCCACCACCCAGTGCCGCGAAAGCTCCGCCGGCCGAAGCCTGCTCTCCCCGTCCTCCACCTGCAGCTCATAGGGACGCTGGCTCTGGAAGAACTTCCCCCAGGCCGCCCGCACCAGGCTCCGTTCTCCCCACCGCCACGCGAGGCTGACGCGCGGGCTCACGACGTCGTCATCGGTCGCGCTGTGCCGGTCGTAGCGAAGGCCCAGCTCGGCCGTCAGCTCGCGCCAGGAGATCAAGTCGCTGGCCCAGAGCCCCACGTGATCGCCGCGCAGCGTGCCTTCGAACGCGTGCACCGTCAGCCGGGGAGGCGCGAAGGGCGCGGCGATCACCAGCTCGGGCTCCAGGGCTTTGCCGTAGTCGAAGAACGCGTCGTAGTGACGGGCCTCCCAGCCTCCCAGGAACGCGTGCCGCGGCGCGAGCTCAGAGCTCCAGGTCTGCGCGAGCGCCAGCACCTCCAGGTCGCGCCGGTCGCGCAGCTCGAAGCTCCCCTCCTCGTCGCCGCCGGCGCCGCCGCGCCGCCGGTGGACCCCGGCCCACGACGCCGCCGTCTCGACGACCAGCCGCCGGCCTGGCGCCGCCTGGTGCGTGAGCCAGCCGTAGTTGCTGCGGTAACGGTTCTCGAACCGGTCGAAGCTCTCCTCGTCCGCCTTGTCGAGCTCCAGCTCGTCGCCGGCCGCGAGCACGCGGGCGCCGATCAGGCCGAGATGCGTCGTCAGCTCCGCTTTGCCGAGCACGTCCCAGAACCGCGGATCCTCGTTGCCGATCGCCTCGCGAGCGAGCTGCAGCGAGCCGCGGCGGCCGGTGAAGAGCCACGCCCCGCGATCCCCGCCGAACCGCCCCGAGCTCGAAGCCGTCGCATCGAGCACGCTCACGCCGAGCACGTATTGGCGGCCCGCCGGCGGCTCCACCGTCCGCAGATCGAGCACTCCGCTCATGCGATCGCCCTGGCTCGCCGGATACGCTCCCGTCGTCAGCGTCGCGCCGCCGAGAGCTCGCGCCGGCACCACGGAGAGCGCGTTGTCATAGTCCTTGAGATGGAAGGCGTCATACAGCTCCTGCCCGTCGAGCAGGATTCGCACCTCGTCGCGACGCCCGCCGTGGACGCTGAACTGGGCCGTGACATCGCCGGCCGCGACGCCGGGCAGCAGCGACGTCGTACGGAAGAAATCCCCGCCCAGATGGGGGAGGCTCTCGATCTCCTCGCGATCGAGCGAGAAGGATTCAGCAGGGCCGCTGGTGGCCTCAGGCTCCTTCAGCAGCTCCAGGCGGCTCGGCTGCACCACGATCTCCTCGTGGAAGACCGGCTGCCGGCGCAGATGGAAGACGATCCGCCGCGGCTCGCCCGCCGCCACCGGAACGCCCGCGATCCGCTCCTCCAGATACCCCGCCGCGCTCGCCTCCAGCGTGTAGATCCCCGGCTCCAGCACGGCCAGCGAGAAGCTCCCGTCGTCCTGGACCGCCGCCATGAAGCCGAGCTCGATCACCCGCACTACCGCGCCCGTCACGCCGCGCTGGCTCTCCCGCGCGAGCACCCTCCCTTCGATCGACGACGCCTGCCTGCTGCCGCGTTTCGCCACCACCACCAGCACGCCGCCCGGCCCTTCCTCGACATCCAGTCCGTGGGGCTCCAGGATCTCGTCCAGGATCTGCCGCGGCTCGCGGGAGGCCGGCTCGCCGATCACCTTCATCTCCGGCCGCACCAGCTCGCTGGTGAAGACGATCGTCAGCCCCTGCCGCTGTAGGGAGAGGAGCGCCTCGGCCAGTGGCCGGCCTTCGTAAGGTGGAGACGCCGCACCGACCGGCGCCGCTGCGGCCAGAAGAGCGGCGGCCACGAGAAGCCAGGCAAGCTCCCGTGAAGCCTTCACGCAAGGAAGAGTAGCAGCCGAACGCGAGATTCTGTAGGGGCGCCGGCCTGCTGCGAGCGCGGGGTTGGCGGCTGACGGCCGGCGTAGAGGTAGAGAGAGTGCCGAGTAGAGAGAGCCACCATCGAGGGTCTCCTTACCGTGAAGACTCCACTCTTCGGCAATGTTTGGGTCCGAACACGAAGGGGAAGGGACGGGCGAGAAGGGGAAACTCAATGTTGTGACGGATGACGCCCATCCCCTGACGGACAACATCCGATTCATCGGCGGGCTCTTGGAGGAGACGATTGGCTGATTGAAGTGAGATAACCGCGCTCGCCGTAAGTGCATCGAACGACACTTCTGTCGGTTCGGGCACGTGAGCCGCAGAGTAACAGCCTAATTGCTTTAGGCGTCCCTGGATAAAGGCGACCGCCCCTGGATCGTTCTGCTCCCCTTGGGAGAGATCCTCCTTCGGCGAAGCAAGAAGAAGGGGGCCAGACGAAATAATTAGGATCAGTACCAATCCATGAGTGGACCACGCGCGGAAGCGGCTGAACAATCGCCAGGATAGACTCCGCCAAACCACTGCCGCCGAGAATAGGATTAAAACAAGGAAGATTGTCGATAGTTCCTGATAGCTACCAGAGCCCCGTAGATAGGCATCTCCTTGGAATAGACGCCAGAAGTTCCATGCCCAAGACGCAAGGGCAATCACGATAGCAGTCTTCATTATCCATTCTTGGGAGAGCGCCTCTACCCAACGTTGTGCGGTATCCTTGGTTTCGGCCAGTCGGGCGAAGGCAATCCAGGTTATGACCAATAATATGGTGATCCAAATGCCTCCGTATACCCGGAAGACTTCGTAGAGGGGGGCCATGGTTCCTCAATACCTATTTAACTCGGATAAACTTGGCAATAAGGGGGCCTAAACTGGCATCCACGCTAGAAACATAATAGCTGCTAGCGATGATGTGGGATTCTGCCTTTCTGCGAGACCCGCTGAGTACGGTAATGGATCGTAGATGCTCATAAGCCGGAACAGCGCATTTCTTCCAGGGCTGCCTGAGTCCTCTTATGCTTATTGCGTTCATTGGAACCGTGACTCCCCCGGTATAGGTCAGGCTGATTCGCAGATGCGTTGCGCTCGGGCTCACGCACCGCGTATGCTTGAATTGGACAGAGGGACTCCACTCTATGGGTTCTACAGTATAGAGAGCGAACTTCGCCCACGACCGATCATCAGGAACACTCTCGACCAGGGAGCGGCTCGCCAATCCTGCCGCCGAGGCGACCTGCGCGCGAATGACCGCACCCACCGTCCCGAACTCCCGACGAGAGGCCAGAGGCTGAAAGAGAATCAAGATATCCACTCCCGGCCCGGAAAGCATGGCTGGCGGCGCCATAGGGGGCCATGGAGAAACTGTCAGATTACGGCGCCGGGCCTCCTCGACGAGATCGGTCTCGTGGCTGACGAACAGAACCAAGGGGCGTACTCCCGCGGCCTTGGCAAGCTCTTCCTGGTAGCTCGCAAAGCCAACTCCAAGTGAATCGAGAGTCTCGGCCGGCTGCCACGGGTTCGTGCTCAGAAGGCGAGAAACTACGGAAGGATCACGTACTTGGAGGCCGGCCAAGTCCCAGAAGAGCTTTAGCGTTGGGAGAAATACCGGCGGCGGGGTTGATGGTCGCGGAGAGGTTGGTGATCTCGCCTTTCCGGTATAAACGAGCGACGCCAAGACCCCGTAATCCTTATCATTGAATGTAATCTCGGTCCGGCCGATAAATGAGCCACGGCGCGCCTCCACGCCACCGATCGCTTCGGTCTCACTACTCTCCAGTTGTGTTCGGGAGCTCAGGCTTGTTTCCTGATTGAGAAGCGTATCGGCGTAACGAAGATCGTCTTGGATTTCGACGCTGGCCGAGCGGTAACGTACTCCAGCATAGGCGAGGACGTCCTTGCCGTAGAAAGAGTAGCCGAAGCGAGTGAAGGCGTCATGGGTCTCGCGGCTCAAGCGGCTCTCATCTGTCAGCACTGGAGAAGGACCCGGCGCGGTGAAGGGCCGGGAGCGATGAGCATCGGTATTTGGCAGAGAGTGAAACCGATATCCGCTCTCCCCAAACCAGTGAGAGCCCGGGAAGTCAGCCCTCACCGCGAGCTCCAAGCCGTACATCATGCCTCTGCCGTGGAGAGAGTCGTTCGGTCCCTCCTCGCGCTGGTTGAGGAAGCGGAGATCGAAGTCTCCGTGGAGGGCTTCTAGAGTCGCGGTGGGGCGGATCTCCGCTCCACCGATAACTCGAGGAGTGGAGAGCGAGAGAGGCAAGCGGACACCCGGACCGCTCAGCGACCATTCGATGCCGAACTTGCGGTTGAGCAGCCGGGGATCTCCGTCCAAGGGCGCGGTCGTGGTGTTCCCATCCCCGAGATCGAGGACCGTCACCGTCCCGGAAGAGGAGGAGATCGTCAGGCTCTTTTGCAGCTCGGAGAGATAGTCAACCCCGGCGTCCCAGTCGAACAGCCGGAACTGCCCGGAGGCCGGGCGCTCTCCGAGGAGCAGCGTCGCGGCGCAGAATGGGATGGCGGTCAATCTGGCGAGACCGCGTAGGTGTCCGCAGCGGGAAACGGGCGCCAACCTTGGGAGCAAGCGCAGATGAGACCAAAGCACTTGAAGTATTATACAATAATTTAGTTTCGTCCGTGCCAGAGAGGTCTTCGAGGTGGGCGGCGAGATTGGCCGGTCAGCCATGGCGAAGCCCGGAAAAGAGCTCGCTTCCGTGCTCGTGGCCTTCACGAGCCTCGCGAGTTTGTGTCTCGCCGCTGAGGTGCGGACCGAAGGAGACATCTGGACATCGCAGAGCCCGATGCCGACGCCACGGCGCCTGCTGGCAGCGGCCGCCGAGGGCGGGAAGATCTACACCTTCGGCGGCTGCGGCTCTCCCTGCTTCGAGCCCCCGCTCCATACTTCGACGTTCGAAGAAACGAGAGTTGAGGTCTACGATACGGGGAGAAAAATCTGGGAGATCAAGCGGCCCATGTCAGCGATCCTCTTCGGGGCGACCGCGGCTTCCTATAAAGGCAAGATCTATACCTTTGGCGGCTACGTCACCCCCAACCTCACGCAGGAGTACGACCCCGAGACCGATACGTGGACCAAGAAGCGTTCGATGCCGACGGGACGGTACGGCCTGGCCGCGGTGGTCCTAAAGGAGAAGATCTACGTGCTCGGTGGCAGCGGTCCCAGCGCCGCGGTGGAGATGTACGACCCGAAGAACGATACCTGGACACCGCAGCCCCCCATGCCGACGGCGCGGGTCTTTCTGGCCGCTGCGGTGGTGGGCGAAAAGATCTATGCGATCGGTGGCTCGCCGGACTGCTGCGGTCATTCGCAGACGAACGCGGTCGAGATCTACGATACCGAAACAAGAAAGTGGTCGGCTGGAAGTCCTCTCCCCATCGCGCAGCAGACCTCGGCCGCAGCGAGCGTGAACGGCAAGATCTACATTCTGGGCGGTTTCATCCCCGGCTCGGGCGCTCAGGGGAAAACGCTGGAGTACGATGCGGAGGAGAATCAATGGTCTGATACCGACGCGAGGGCTCCTCTCCTCACCGCGCGGGATCAGGCGCCGGCAGTTGTCGTCGACGGGGTGGCCTACCTCCTTGGTGGATCCGTGGATTGTCACTGTCAGGCTCTGGCAAAGAACGAAAGCTATACACCGCCGACATCGCCACTGACTCCTATGCTGAACTGCGAGAAGCGCGGCCCGGAATCCGTGGTGGCAGGTGGATTGGTCACCTACAGGGTAACGGTGAGCAATTCGGGAACAGCACCGGTAGCCGAGGTGATGCTCGCCGATCCACCGCCACCCGGTCTTAGCTTTATCGGAGCCGGAGAGCCTTGCGATCGCCTGCCGTGTCTCTTGGGCACGATCGCTGTAGGGCAAGAGATTACGGTGCCGGTAACCTTTCGAGTAGCCGAGGGTTGCTTAGCTCCGCTATCGATCACCAACGTCGCCTCGGTCATGGGTGAAGGTGTGGAGAGCCAGACCTGCACGAACATGCCCAAAACGTCCGTACTCCGTCCACCGCCCGAGCCGCGGCTGGAATGCAAAAAGCAGGGACCAGGCTCGGCCAAGGTAGGAGACGTTGTGGCCTATCAAGTCACGGTGAGCAATACCGGCTGTGCTGCGGCGAAGAACACAACGATTTCCGATCCGACGTCGCCGGGCCTGCAATATGTGAGCGGGCCTTGTGTCCAGTCCGCCTGCGATCTGGGGACGATCGGTCCTGGAGATTCTTCCGCATCGGGAGACATCAAGTTCCTGGTGCTTCCAGGCTGCCGTGAATCCGTTGTCAACCTCGCCAAGGTGAACGGAGATGAAGCGGCCTGCCCGTTTGAGACCTCTCTGATACCCGACCTCGCGGTGGACGTGAGCGCACCCGCAGGCGTTTCGGGAGGGGAAGAGTTCGACGTGATGGTCACAGTCGCGAACGCCGGGCCTTCCACGGTGCCAAACGTGCCTTTGGTTGTCGCGATCGAGGGCGCGGAAGCCGTGACGCTCGTTCCTCCTGGTTGCGCCCTCGATTCTCCTGGCCAATTCACCTGCACCTTCTCGGAGCTCGGCTGCGGCGGGTCGGAAAAGCGTACCTTTCGCGTCCGGGCGCCTGCCTGTCCGGCCTGCGCCGCGCCGGGACCGATCAAGGCGACCGCTGAATTGAAGATCGCCGATGCAGATCCTTCGAATAACCACGACAGCACCCCGATAGAGGTGAGCTGTCTGTTGATTGCGGACCTCGCAATCGCCAAGGAAGGCCCCACGGACTCCGCTCCTGGAGACGAGCTGCTATACACGATTACGGTCAAGAACGTGGGTTGCCTCGACGCCCCCGCGGCCATCGTCGATGATTTCTTTCCCGCAGGACTCAGCGAGGTCCGTTGGTGCCGAGACAAGAACGGTCCCTGTAGGCCTCACAACGCGGGCGACCTCCACGACGCGGTGCCCCTCGCGGTCGGCCAGACGGCGGTCTATCGAGCGCGCGGAATCGTGCCCCCGATGTGCAGCGAGCCCTTGATCAATACCGCTACAGTGTCTCTGCCGCCTGGCGCCGTCGACTCGGATGGCGCCAATAATCAGGCGACGGTCACCACGGCAATCCAGCCGCGACCCGGCGTCGCGGCTTTCTGCGTGAGCGGCTGTCACGTGGCCTTCGAAGGGGACGCCGTCAAGTTCGTCTTCGTGCTCCTCAACGGCGGACCGAACGCGCAGGCCGACAATCCTGGCAACGAGTTCACCGATACGTTGCCCGCCGGATTGACTCTCGTCGGTGCCAGTGCAACCAGCGGCACAGTGGCGACGGTGGCCAACACGGTCAATTGGAACGGCGCGATTCCAGTTTGCGGAACGGTGACCATTACCATCAACGCCACCGTCGACGCGGGCACGGCCGGAATGAAGCTTTGCAATCAGGGGGTGGTTTTCTTCGATGCGAATGGGGACGGCGTCAACGAGTCCAACGCCTTGAGTGACGATCCGGACGAGCCCGGCGCCAGTGATCCGTGCTGCCTCACGATTCTCTCGACAGAGGCGATTCCAACACTGCAGGCGGCCGGCCTCGTCACGCTCGCACTCCTCCTGGCCGGTCTCGCGTTGCTGTGCCTTAGCCGCCGCTCTCCTTGAACGCCACCCGCAGGCCGTCCGGATCGTGGGTCTCGAACATGAGGACGCCGTCGTCATCCTTGAGGAGACCGCCCGGGATGTTCTTTTCGCGGAAGAAGATCTCGTCGTAGGCTTGCTGCGCCGAGGGGACGAGGAAGACGAGCTTGGTCTTGGTCAGCGGACCCTGCGGCTCGAAGCGCTCGTCGGTGAGGCGGGGGTCTTCGCTGGCGGGCGGACCGACGATCTCGACGACGACCGCGCCGGCCTGGAAGAGCACGCCGCGGGCGTCTTCGCGGTCCCAGCTCTGGAGCCGCGGCAGGGCCAGGGAATCACCATAGAATTTCAGCGCACGATCAAATCGCGTCGTGCGAATCACCAACCGGGTCTGCCGGATCTCCATCGCATTCCTCCCCTCGAACCGTGAGCCGGCCTCGAGAAGCCGGCGGAGGATCAGGGTTTACCATATTCGGCGCTCTCGCTTCCAGGGTGCCATGCCGGTTTCAGCGGCATGCCCTTCGAGGGTAGGCCGCGCCGGCCGGCAAGACCCCGCTGGACCTCCGGATCGGCGTCCCTCTCTAATACCGCGGCACCGAGCGGTCCACCTGCACGCTCCAGGCGTCGATGCCGCCGGCGAGATTGATGGCGCGCGCGAAGCCCATCTGGCGCAGGAAGTTCACCGCGCGCGACGAGCGCGGACCGTGATGGCAGTGGACCACGAGGGTGGCCGCCGGATCCAGCTCGCCGAGACGGTCCTGCAGCTCGGGCAGGGGAATGAGCCTCGCACCCTGAATGCGCGCGATCTCCCACTCCTGCGGATTGCGCACGTCGAGAATGGTGACGTCGCGACCTTCGTCCAGCCACTGCTTCAGCTCGATCACCGAGGTCTCGAAGGCCTGCTCCACCGCGTCGGCTTGTGGATCGATGCCGCAGAACTGCTCGTAGTCGATCAGCTCCGTCTGCGTCGGGTGGTCCGAGCAGATCGGGCAGTCCGGGTTCTTGCGCAGCTTGAGCTCGCGGAACTTGAGCTTCAGCGCGTCGAACAGCACCAGCCGGCCGATCAGCGGATCGCCCGCGCCGACGATCAGCTTGATCACCTCGTTGGCCTGCAGCGAGCCGATGATGCCCGGCAGCACGCCGAGCACTCCGCCTTCGGCGCACGAGGGCACGAGCCCCGGCGGCGGCGGCTCGGGGAACAGGCAGCGGTAGCACGGTCCCTCGGCGCCCCAGAACACCGAGACCTGGCCCTCGAAGCGGAAGATCGAGCCGTAGACGTTCGGCTTGCCGAGCAGCACGCAGGCGTCGTTGACGAGATAGCGGGTGGGGAAGTTGTCCGTGCCGTCGACGATCACGTCGTAGTCCCGGAACAGCTCCAGGGCGTTCGACGAATCGAGCCGTGTCTCGTGCGGCACGACGTCGATGTGGGGGTTGACGTCGCGCAGCCGCTCGACGGCGGCCTGGATCTTCGGCCGGCCCACCGCCGAGCGGCCGAAGAGCACCTGGCGGTGGAGATTGCTCTCGTCGACCACGTCGAAATCCACCAGCCCCAGCGTTCCCACTCCCGCCGCCGCGAGATACAGGCCCAGCGGCGAGCCGAGGCCGCCGGCGCCGATCGCCAGCACCCGCGCCGCCTTCAGCTTGCGCTGGCCCAGCGTGCCCACCTCGGGCAGGATCAGATGGCGGCTGTAATGGCGGATCTCGGCCGGCGAGAGCCCCGGCAGCTCGTCGGCCTCGTAGGGCTCCGCGAGCGCGCTCACGCCCCCGGCGATCGAGGGGATGATGGACAGCGTGTCGCCGCTAGCGAGCGGCGTTCCCTCGCGCTTCAGGTGCCGGACGTCCTCGTCGTTGAGGAAGATGTTGACGAAGCTGCGCAGGGTGCCCTCGTCCGTGTAGAGGTGGCGCTGGAGCGCCGGATATTGCCGCGTCAGGTCGCGCATCGCCTCGGCGACCGTCGCGCCCTCGGCCTGGATCTCACCCTGCTCGCCGGTGAAGCGGCGCAGGGGGGTGGGAATATGAATGGTGACGCTCACTAGACCGCCTCCTTCTCGAGCTCTTGGGTGATCTCTTCTTCCTCGAACCGCGCGCGGTCGTCGGAGAGCCGCCAGCTCCGCGACTCCGCCGCCTTGCCGCCGGCCACCGCGACGATGAGATAGGACAGCCCCGGCCAGGCGTGCTCGCGGTCGAACTCGCTCGGCCGCGCCGGATGGTCTGGATGCGAGTGGTAATAACCGACGACGTCAAGCCCCAGGGCGCGCGCTTCCTTGTGCGCCGCGAGCACGGTCTCGGGATGGATCAGAAACCGGTTGTGGCGGCTGTCCTGCCGCTCGTTGCTCACCGGCAGCAGACGCTCCACGACGGTCGACTCGCCGTTGGCGCGGCCGATCAGAAAACCGCAGCACTCTTCCGGGTAGCTCGACTCGCCGTGGCGGCCGATCGCCATGAGATGCCGGGGAAGGATGAACAGACGGCTCATGGTCTTCAGGGCTCCTCCCAGAAACGCTCCGACAGATACTTGTCCGCACTGTCGCACAGCACGGTCACCACGACTCCCTGCTTCAGCTCCGCGGCCACCTCGAGCGCCGCCGATACGTTGGCCCCGGAGGAGACTCCCACCAGCAGGCCGGCCTCGCGGGCCAGCCGCTTGACCATCGCGTACGCCCGCTCCGTCGCCAGCTCCCGCGCTTCGTCCGCCAGCGTCGGATCGTAGATCGGCGGCACGATGGCGGTGGCCATGTGCTTCATCCCCTCGAGGCCGTGCATCGGCGAGTCCGGCTCCACCGAGATCAGCTTGATCGCCGGGCTCTTCTCCCGCAGGTAGCGCCCGACACCAATGAAAGTGCCGCTCGTCCCTAAGCCGGTGACGAAGTGCGTAATCTTGCCTTCCGTCTGCTCCCAGATCTCCGGTCCGGTGGTGCGGTAGTGGGCCCGCCAGTTCTCGGGATTCGAGTACTGGTCGAGATAGACCCAGCGCTCCGGCTCCGCCGCCGCCAGCCGCCGCGCCTCCAGGATCGCGCCGTCGCTCCCCTGCAGCGGATCGGTGATCCGCAGCTCGGCACCGTAGGCCTTGAGGATGCGCTTGCGCTCGAGGCTGGCGCTGTCCGGCAGGCACAGCGTCACCGGGATGCCGCGCGCTGCGCCGATCATCGCGTAGGCGATGCCGGTGTTGCCCGACGTCGCGTCCAGGATCCGCCGTCCAGCCGCGAACATCCCTCGCCGCTCGGCTTCCCGGATCATCGCCAGCGCCGGCCGATCCTTCACCGAGCCGCCGGGATTGGCCATCTCCGCCTTGCCGTAGAGCCGGACCTCCGCCCGGCCCGTCAGCGCCGAGAGGTCGATGAGTGGGGTGCCGCCGATCCGCTCGATCACACCTATGGGGCGCCGCTTCTCCGCCGAGGAAAACGGGCTCTCCAGTGCGTATGAGGTCGTCGTCTGCATGACTCCGGATCCGCCGGAATCAAGCTAGCAGACGAGGGGCGGAGTGTAAAGGTGATGGTTTTGGTAACAAAAGGCTACGTCACGTCGATCCCACGCCGGGAGAGCAGCCGCCGCAGCCGGTCGTAGAGGTTCTGGCCGAGGAGCGACTGCGCGGCCTCGGTGATGTCCTGCAGGACGACGCGCAGGTCCTCCGAGCCGCTCCAGTGCCGGCGGGCGTAGGGCTCGAGCTCGCCGCCGAAGGCCTGTGCCAGCACCGCGGAGGCGAGCACCAGGTCGTCCAGATAGCCGACGCCGCCGAGCAGCGCCTCCGGCAGCAAGTCCACCGGCAGGACGAAGTAGGCGAGGGCGCCGCCGATCAACGCCCGCGTCGAGCCCGGTACGTTCTTGTCGAGCGCCAGACGCACGAGCAGGATGAAGACATCCGGCACCAGCAACAGCGCTCGCACGGCGCCCTCGGTCAGCTTGGCGCCGCGCCGCCCCTCGCGCTTCTCGATGGCGTGAAGGATCTTCTCGCGCAGCCGGTCGTAGAAGCTCAGCAGGCCGTTGCTCGGCAGATCCGTGCCGGCCCTCAGCGCCTCCTCCGAGTCCCGCTCGGCCTTGGCGGAATCGAAGCTCTCGAAATCCTCGGCAACGGCGGCGGAAAGCTCGTCGGTCGCCGGGTGGGTCAGCGGTTCATTCGTCGTCCGGTCGTCGGGCATGGCGGTCTCCAGGGACAGTCTATCCTCTCTCGTTGTACGTTCAATCCGCGTGCCATGGACTATCCTTCCCCCCGTGCTGCCGCTCGAATGCATCCCCAACGTCAGCGAGGGCCGCCGGCCGGAAGTCGTGGCGCGTCTGGCCGCCGCGGCGTCCTCGGTGCCGGCGGTGCGGCGGCTCGATCTCTCGTCGGATCCCGATCACAACCGGTCGGTGCTAACCCTCGCCGGCGACGCCGAAGGGCTGCACGCGGCACTCCTGGCGCTCTACGAGGCGGCTCTCGCCGAGGTCGATCTCACGCGGCACCAAGGGGTCCATCCGAGAGTGGGAGCGGTGGACGTGGTGCCGTTCGTCCCGTTGGGAGACACGCCCATGGCGGCGGCGGTCGCCTCGGCCGAGCGCCTCGCCGCAGAGGTGGCGCAACGCTTCGATCTCCCCGTCTATCTCTATGAGCGTGCCGCGCGCCGCGCCGGGCGGACGGCCCTGGCCGACATTCGCCGGGGCGGTTTCGAGGGCTTCGCGGCGAAGATCGCCGACCCTGCCTGGGCGCCGGATTACGGTCCGCCGCAGGTTCACCCGACCGCCGGCGTCAGCGTGATCGGCGCCCGCTTCTTCCTCATCGCCTTCAACGCGGTGCTGGAGACGCCGGACGCCGCCGTCGCCCGCGCCATCGCCCGCCAGGTCCGCGAGTCGGGCGGCGGGCTGCCGGCCGTGCGGGCCATGGGGGTCTACCTCGCCAGCCGTGGCCGCGCCCAGGTCAGCATGAACCTGGTCGACTACCGCCGCACCCCGATCCTCCGCGCGCTGGAAGCCGTGAAGCAGGAAGCCGAGACCCTCGGAACGCGGGTCATCGAATCCGAGATCATCGGGCTCGTCCCGGAGGAAGCGGCGCGGGGAGTGACGCGGGAGGAGCTGATGCTGGCGGGTGAGGTACCGGTGTTGGAGGAGAGGTTGAGGTAGGCGGGTAGGTCGGACCGAGTCAGGATTTCCCCCGCAACCCCGCCATCAGCCGCTGCGGCATGCCCTCGAACGAGCCGGAGGACATCGTCACCAGCACGCTGCCTTCGCGGGCTTCCGTCATGGCTTGCCGTAGCACCTCGCCGTTGTCGGCGCAGAGCGTGGCGGGGACTCCGGAGGCGGTGAGCGCGTCGGCGAGGGCGCCGAAGTCGAGGCGCTCCTCGGGCGCCAGGCGGCCGCTGTGGAAGGTCGGCGCGAAGAGCACGCGGTCGGCGCCGGCGAAGGCCTCGCGGTAGGGCGCGAAGAAGAAGTGGCGGCCGGCGGTGAGGCTGCGCGGCTCGAAGAGCACCACCAGCCGGCGTCCGGGGTAGCGCTGGCGGAGGGCGGTGAGCGTCTTCTCGACGGCGGTCGGATGGTGCGCGAAATCGTCGACCACGGTCACGCCGCGCGCCGTGCCGAGCTCCTCCAGCCGGCGCTTGACGCCGTGGAAGCGGGAGAACGCGGAGGCGACCGCCGCGGCCGGCAATCCGTCGCGGCGAGCCGCGGCCCAGACCGCCAGTGCGTTCGAGACGTTGTGGCCGCCGGCGAGCGGCAGATGGATCTCCACTTCCCCAGCTTCCTCATCGCGGACGCAGAAACGGCTCGCCTCGGGCAGCGCCTCCACGCCGCCGAGAGGATGGAGATCGTTCCCCTCGTCGAGGCCATAGAAGAGGACGCGGCAACGCGCCTGAGCGGCCAGCTCGCGGACCTTGGGAGTGTCGCCGCAGGCGATCAGGAAGCCGTCCTCCGGCAGCAGCGCGAGCAGCCGCGAGTAGGCGTCCCAGAGCGCCTCGGGGCTCGGATAAAGGTCGGCGTGGTCGTACTCGGCGCTCGTCAGCACCAGCGTCTCAGGCTGGTAGTGCAGGAACTTGGGTCCGCGGTCGAAGTAAGCCGCGTTGTACTCGTCGCCTTCGATGATGAAGCGCTCGCCGGCGCCGTCGTGGAAGCTCCCCGGCAGGTCGCGGGGAGCGCCGCCGATCAGATATCCCGGGTTCTTGCCGCAATCGGTGTAGACCCAGGCCGCCATCGCCGTCGTCGTCGTCTTGCCGTGCGTTCCGGCCACCACCAGCGAGCGGTGATGGTCGAGGAAGAAGCGGGCGAGCGCCTGCGGCATCGAGACGATCGGCAGGCCCAGCCGCTCGGCTTCCACCGCTTCCGGATTGTTGCGGTGAATGGCGTTGCCGATCACCACCAGGTCGGGAGGGGGCTCGAGATGGGCGGGATCGTAGCCGACCTGCGGGTGGATGCCGGCCCGCTCCAGCAGCGTGCTCATCGGCGGATAGAGCGGTCCGTCCGAGCCGCGGACGCGATGGCCCTGCTCTTGCAGAAGGCACGCGAGCGGGGCCATCCCCGTTCCGCCGATCGCCATGCAGTAGATGTCCAATGGTGAAGACTTCACGGGCGGAGTTTCTCGTTTTCGGGCCGGCAGTGTAGCATTTCGGATGCTTTCATCCATCTCGTCAGAAGGAGCAGGCAGGCATGGAACGTCACATCAAAACCGCCATTTTGGCACTCCTCGCCACTCTCTTGGTCGCGGCCTCCGTCTTCGCCGCGGGCAAGCCCAAGATCGTCGCCGTCGAGCCGGTCAAGGACGTGGGCACGGTGGCGAAGGGAGAGAAGATCGTCAACGATTTCGTGATCCGCAACGAGGGCGACGCCGTCCTGGAGATCACGAACGTCCAGCCCGCCTGCGGATGCACGGTGGCTGAGTTCGACAAGAGCATCGCGCCCGGCCAGACCGGCAAGATCCACGCGGTGGTCGACACCACCACCTTCAACGGCCCCATCTCCAAGGGCGTGAGCGTGTTCTCGAACGACCCCGACACGCCGCAGCTCGAGCTGACCATCCGCGCCAAGGTGGAGCCCTACGTCTCCGTCAAGCCCGGCTACGCCCGCTACATCACGGTCCAGGGCGAGCCTCTGGAGGGCAACATCGCGCAGACGATCTGGGTGCCGGACGGCACGCCGATGGACATCACCAGCGTCGATTCGCCGTGGCCCTTCCTCAAAGTCAGCTTCCGCGAGGCCAAGCCCGACGAACGCGTCGCCGACGCCAAAGGCAAGGTCTGGCGGGTCGAGATGAGCCTCTCGAACGACGCCAAGGTCGGGCCGCTCTCCGACTACGTGACGATCCACACCAACCACCCGAAGCAGAAGATCGTGCAGATTCCGGTCTCCGGCTTCGTGCGGCCGGTGGTCGCCGTTACGCCGCCGGTGGCCGACTTCGGCAAGATCGAGCTCAAGGAGCCCCTGCGCAAGGCGCTGAACATCCGCAACTTCGCCACCGAGCCGATCAAGGTGACCGGCATCGAGCAGAACGTGAAGGGCATCGACGCCAAGCTCGAGCCTCTGGAAGAGGGACGCGAGTACCAGGTGCGGCTCGTCCTCAACCCGACGCTCGCCAAGGGGCCGTTCAACGGCAAGATCACCATCCACACCGACAGCCCGAAGATTCCCCTGCTGGAGGTCGAGCTGAAGGGCACGGTCCTCTAAACAGGACACCCTTCGCGGGATGCTGAAAGGCGGGCTCCAGCCCGCCTTTTTCATGTCCAGCCGCCACAGGGATGCCGCATTCCGGTATCATGCTTGCAGCGAGTTCTGCATGGCGAGAATCCGGGTCATTCCGGGTTCTCGCCGGACGGAATGGAGCCGCAAATGCGCAGAGAAACCGTGGCCTCAACGGCCATCTCCTCAGTCGGTTATGACGAGGGCTCCTCGGTGCTGGAGGTGGAGTTCGAGGGCGGCGCCATCTACGACTACTTCAACGTCCCGCCCAGGGTGTACAAGGACCTGCTGAAGGCCTCCTCCAAGGGACGGTTCGTCTCGCGGCGGATCCGCGACCGCTATCCGTTCGTCAAGCGGGAGCACTGATGAGCTCATCGGCCGCCCGATGAGCTTATTTCGCGACAGAATCTCCTCACTTCGCGGCAAACGAGCTCATCACCCGCAAAACGAGGCCACTTCGCGGCAAACGGGCTCGCCAAGCGCGTGATGAGCCCATTTTTCCGCTGATGAGCTCATCGGCTCACTCTGTCAGCTCATCAGCCGGCCGATGAGCTCGCAAAATTCCGGGTGGGCTCACCGGCGCCGAAACGGGCTCATTTCCCGGCCGATGAGCTCGTTTTTCGCCGTGATGAGCTCACCCGCCGGCTGGCGAGCTTATTTTCGCCGTGATGAGCTCAGCGGTCGGCCGGCGAGCTCATCAAGCGGCTGATGAACTCATTGGCCGGCTGATGAGGAGACTTCGCGACAGATGAGCTCACATCGCGACAAACGAGGCGACATCGCGGCGAGCGTTCTGCCTGCGCCCCTTCGGGGCTTGTGGGGGAATTGGGGATGGCGCTTTCCTGGCGTTAAAACGCCAGGCTTTATGCCTGTGTCCCTTCGGGACGGAACCAAACGACAGCTATTTCGCGTCGCTCTTGAGCCATGCACCGGCAACTTGATCCGGCCGGAGTTCACGGACGACCCCAGTCTTGAAGAGACATAGGGGGAGCCGTTCTCTGCCTGCGGTCCGTCCCGAAGGGACCCAGGCATAAAGCCTGGCACTTCAGTGCCAGGTAGGAGAGCCCACCCCCCAATCCTCCGAAGTCCCGAAGGGACGCAGGCAGCGTCTCGGCAACCCCTCGCGCCTGATATCCTCTCTCGCAAATACGAACCTACAATCCGGAGGATCAGAGGCTATGGCCACCACCTTCGCCAACCTTCTCTACCATGTCGTCTACTCGACCAAGGATCGCGTTCCCCTGATCCGTGACGACATCCGGGAGCGGCTCTATGAATATATAGGTGGCATCATCCGGGGGGAAGGCGGCATTTTATTGGAGGTTGGTGGCGTTGCCGATCATGTCCATCTCCTAGCCAAATTCAAGACGAGCATTGCCGTGGCGGAGATGGTCCAGAAGATCAAAGGCAAGTCCTCGAAGTGGGTCAACGATTTGCCCGATCGACGCGAGCGTTTCGATTGGCAGGAGGGGTATGGAGCGTTTTCGGTCAGTGAGTCGCTCGTGCCGCGAGTCTGCAATTACATCCGCACGCAGGAGGAGCATCATCGGAAGGTCTCGTTCAAGGACGAGCTGATCTCGCTGCTCAAGAAGAACAAGATTCCGTACGACGAGCGATATCTGCTGGGCTGACTCTGCGATGACCGAGCCGTTCTGCCTGCGCCCCTTCGGGGCTTGTGGGATTGGGGAGGTGGCGCTTTCCTGGCGTTAAAACGCCAGGCTTTATGCCTGTGTCCCTTCGGGACGGGACCTATCATCACCCAGTCGCCTCCTGACAAACTGAATCTGGGGAAGGAATTCTCTCCAATGATCTTCTGCCTGAGGGCTTTGGTCAATAACGGTCACAGAGAGTTCGCCTTTCTCGAGTCGGCGCCGAACGGAGGCTCATCGCCGTCCCTCAGGAAGAGTGGCCCAGAACTCAGTTGCACGTATAGGTGCTGAAGATAACCAGAGAAACGCATGTATAACCTGCGAGGATAGGCGTGGCTCGACCAGCCAAAAGACCCGTGAAGCTTGAGGACTTGGACCTCGGATGCTCTTGGGAACTCACTCGGCAACTCCTTCAGCCCTTCAGCCTTCAGGCGGATAGAGAAGCCAAAACCGTCAGAGGGTGTCCATCGACCCTGCTCCAGCAGCACTCTCTCAACAAGACTATCCCAATTCGTTGTGATAACCACATCGCCTTTTACAAGATCCGACAGCTCTCTCGCTAGATAAGATCGGTTGGGAGTTGACTCTCTTTGGTTGTCAAGATGGTTCCTCCAATCAAAAAATCCACGAAGGCAGAGCAGTAAGCCGCGGACCGCTTCCTGCGCCTTCGGTAATTCGGGAGGCTCAGTATCAAACGGATACCTTTTAAGTTCCTCCAAATCGTCAGGCCGAGAGGAGTCTCGTAGAGCAAAGAGCTTCATCCACCAGCCGTCCTCCCGCAATTCACGAGTACGGCTATAGAGGTCGAGTAATGAAAGAGCAATCTCAGGGTTGGTGGAGGTTAACAGGGTCTTCGCTGGCTCCTCCGCCTCCTGCCGAAAATCACTGAAGGCCCGCCAAGCCCTCTGTATATCGAGATCGCGGCTTGACTCACAGTCACGCTCGAGTTCATAAAACAGTTCGCTGGCTAACGGGTATCCAGCTGCCTTCGAAGCGCCCGCCCCTAGAAAATAGACCTTCATCTCCTCCCCACCATCCCCACCGCCCGTTTCACTACCTCCTCCGGCGTAAACCCGAACGCCTTCGCCAGGTCCTTGTAGGGAGCCGAGGCGCCGAAGCGCTCCATGCCGTGGATCTGCCCTTCGAGGCCGACGTACTTGTGCCAGCCGAACGGGGCGGCGGCTTCGATAGCGAGGCGCTTGCGGATGGCGGGCGGCAGGACCGACTCCCGATAGTCGCGCGGCTGCTCGTCGAACAGCTCCCAGCAAGGCATGCTGACGACGCGGGCGCGGATCCCCTTCTCTGCGAGCTGCTTGGCGGAGTCGAGCGCCAGTGTGACCTCGGAACCGGTGGCGAGGAGGATGATCTCCGCGTCACCGTCAGAAGGATCGGAGAGGACGTAAGCGCCGCGGGGCAGGCCCACGCGCGCTTTCTGCGCGGTCTCTTCCAGGATCGGCAACGCCTGACGGGTCAAGGCCAGCGCGACGGGACCGTGGCGGTGCTGGATGGCGACGCGCCACGCTTCGGCGGTCTCGTTGGCGTCGGCCGGACGGATCACCGTCAAATTGGGGATCGACCGCAGCGAGGCGAGCTGGCTGATCGGCTGATGCGTGGGGCCGTCCTCGCCGAGGAAGATCGAATCGTGGGTGTAGACGTAGATGACGTGCAGCTTCATCAAAGAAGCCAGGCGCACCGGCGGACGCATGTAGTCCGAGAAGATGAGGAAGGTGCCGCCGTAGGGAATCCATAAGCGCGACAGGGCGATGCCGTTCATGATCGAGCCCATGCCGTGCTCGCGGACGCCGAAGCGGAGGTAGAGACCTTCGGCGTTGGCCGCGGAGAAGTCGCTCCGTCCTTCCACCTTGGTGTTGTTGGACGGCGTCAGGTCCGCCGAGCCGCCGACCAGCTCCGGCAGCTTGGGGGCGATGGCGTTGAGCACCCTGCCGGAGGCGGCGCGCGTGGCGATCGGCTTGTCGCCGGCCGCGAAGGTCGGGATGCCGTCCTGCCAGCCTTCGGGGAGCTTGCCGGAGAGGCGCTGATCCAGCTCGGCCGCCATCTCGGGATGGGCCTCGCGGTAGCGGCGCAGCAGGTCGTTCCACTCCGCTTCCAGGCGGTGGCCGCGCCGGCGGGCCTCTTCGAACGGCTGGCGTGCTTCCTCCGGGACGTAGAAGGTCGGCTCCAGAGGCCAGCCGAGCGCGTTCTTCGCGGCGGCGGCCTCGTCCTTGCCGAGCGGCTCGCCGTGCGCTTTCGCCGTCCCCTGCTTGCCGGGGCTGCCGTAGCCGATGATCGTCTTGACCACCACCAGCGTCGGCCGTTCCGTCTCGGCCTTGGCGTCCTCGATCGACTTTTCGAGCGCGTCCAGATCGTTGCCGTCGCCGACGTGCAGCACGTGCCAGCCGTAGGCTTCGAAGCGCTTGCCGACGTCCTCGCTGAAGGCGAGCGAGGTGGGGCCGTCGATCGACACTTCGTTGGAGTCGTAGAAGACCTTGAGGCGGCCGAGCTTCAGGTGGCCGGCGAGCGAGCAGGTCTCGTGGGAGACGCCCTCCATCATGTCGCCGTCGCTGGCGAAGACCCAGATGTCGTGATCGATCATCGGGAAGCCCTCGCGGTTGAAGCGCTCGGCGGCCATGCGCTGCGCGATGGCCATGCCGACGGAGTTGCCGAGGCCCTGGCCGAGCGGTCCGGTGGTGGTCTCGACGCCGCGGGTCAGCTCGTGCTCGGGATGGCCCGGCGTCTTCGAGCCGAACTGGCGGAAGCGCTCGAGCTCCGACATCGGCAGGTCGTAACCGGCGAGGTGCAGCAGCGAGTAGAGGAGCGCCGAGGCGTGGCCGCAGGAGAGGACGAAGCGGTCGCGGTTGGGCCAATCGGGATTGTCGGGGTTGTGGCGCAGGTGGCGCGTCCACAGCAGATAGGCGAGCGGCGCCTGCCCCATCGGGGCGCCGGGATGGCCTGACTGCGCCTTCTCGACCATGTCGACCGCCAGGAACCGGATGGTGTTGATCGCGAGCTGATCGACGTCCTGGATCACCGCTGTCTCAGCCATGTCTGCGCTCCCTCCGCGAAAGGCGCCCCTGCAGGGCCAGGCTAGTCTATCGCGTGCGTTCCCCCTCTCCAGCTTCTGGAGAGGGGGCTAGGGGTGAGGTTTCTGCGGGGGACACCGCTCCGAAATAGAGATCCTCTCGGTGCTGTTCTTTGACTCGCAGCCGGGGCGCCTCTACAATGTTGGCTCCCTGACGGACCCTCACGGAGAGGTGCTGGAGTGGCCGAACAGGGCTGCCTGCTAAGCAGTTGTCCGGGGTAAACCCGGACCGAGGGTTCGAATCCCTCCCTCTCCGCCATCCCCTTTCGAACGTGCCCCGGCCCGGAGGTTGCAGATCTCCGGCCGGAGGCGGCGCTAGAATCCCAGACGAGTGGGAGGGTGTGACCATGATGCGAGCCGTCAATCCCGCCAGCGGAGAGCTGATCCGCGAGTTTCCGGAACATGACGAGCGCGAGGTCGAAGCGCGGCTGGAGCGGGCCGAGACGGCCTTCCGTTCCTGGAGCCGCTTCGATTTCCCGGAGCGGGCCCGCCATCTTGCGAGCGTCGGCGATCTGCTGCGCGACCGCGCGGCGGACTTCGCCCGCCTGATGACCGAGGAGATGGGCAAGCCGATCGCCGCCTCCGAGTCGGAGATCGACAAGTGCGCCTGGGTCTGCGACTTCTACGCCGAGCACGCCGCGGAGTTCCTGGCCAGCGAGACCGTGGCCACCGACGCGGCGAAGAGCCTCGTCCGCTACGACCCGCTGGGGCCGGTGCTGGCGATCATGCCGTGGAACTTCCCGTTCTGGCAGTTCTTCCGCTTCGCCGCTCCCTCGCTCATGGCAGGCAACGTGGCCCTGCTCAAGCACGCCTCGAACGTCCCCGGCTCGGCGCTCGCCATCGAGGCGGCGTTCCGCGAGGCCGGCTTTCCTGCGGGCGTGGTGACGACGCTGCTCATCTCTTCCGAGCGCGCCAAGCGCCTGATCGGCCATCCGGCGATCCACGCCGTGACCTTGACCGGCAGCGACCGCGCCGGCATGGAGGTGGCCGCCGAGGCGGGAAGATGTCTCAAGAAAGCGGTGCTCGAGCTGGGCGGCTCGGACCCGTTCATCGTCCTCGCGGACGTCGATGTGGAAGAGGCGGCGCGGCAGGCGGCGCGGGCGCGCACCATCAACTCCGGCCAGAGCTGCATCGCCGCCAAGCGCTTCATCGTCGAGGACGACGTCGCCGGCCATTTCGAAGAGGAGCTCGTGCGCGCCATGGAAGGGCTGAAGGTCGGCGACCCCATGAACCGCGAGAGCGAGGTCGGCCCGCTGGCGCGTGAGGACCTGCTCGACGCGCTCGACGATCAGGTGCGGCGGAGCGTCGAGGCCGGAGCGCATCTGCGGACCGGCGGCGAGCGGCTGGCCGGCAAGGGCTGGTTCTACGCGCCGACGGTGCTGACCGGCGTCGAGCCGGGCATGGCCGCCTTCGACGAGGAGACCTTCGGACCGGTGGCGGCGGTCATCCGGGCGCGCGACGCCGCGCATGCGGTGGAGCTGGCGAACCGCTCGCCGTTCGGCCTCGGCGCCAGCGTGTGGACGGGCGATGCGGCCCGCGGCGAGAGCCTGGCGGCCGAGATCGAGTCCGGCAACGTCTTCGTCAACGGCATCGTCAAGTCCGATCCCCGCCTGCCCTTCGGCGGCGTCAAGCGCTCCGGCTACGGCCGCGAGCTCTCGGCGGTCGGCATCCGCGAGTTCGTCAATATCAAGACGGTCTGGATCAAGTAGGGCCGCCCCTACAGGTGGTCCAGAAAGACCGTCCTGGCGAGCTGCCGCAGCGCGGCGAGCGCCTCGGGCTGCGGCGCCGCCTTGCGGGCTTCGATGATCAGCACGTGCGGCATCTCCGGCGTGTCGCCATAGGTCTCGTGGCGCTCGAGCCCGTTGAAGAGCGGGCGCGGGCTGTGGCCGTAGGTGCACCAGGTCAGCTCGTCGAACCCGGTAGCCTGCAGCGCTCGTTCGAGGAACTCGCGGTTCCACACGAATTGATGGCCCCAGCCGTGAAAGCTGCGGTTCAGGCGCAGCGCGAAGTCGACCTTGGCGTCGCCCTCGGCGTGGAGCGTGTACTGCGTGATCCACACCCAGTCGAGGTTGGGAGTCGAGAGACGCATCCAGGCGCCAGGGGAGAGGACGCGATGGGCCTCGGCGAGGAAGTCGATGGCTTTGTCCAGGCGGAGGTGCTCCAGGAAGTGCTCGGCGAAGATCGCTTCGACCTCGGAGAACTGCAGGCCCTGCGTGACGTCGGCGACCACGTCGACGCCGGGGAGCGGCAGCAGATCGACATTGATCCAGTCCGCCAGGCGCTTGTTGCCGGCGCCGATGTGGAGTCTCGTGGCTGGAGCGGAGTGAGGAATCACGAGGGTGGACAGGATTGCCCGCGGGTCGGGCCGTGTCAAGAGGCTGCGCGGGTCCGCCGGCGCTTCCTCGGCGCCGGCAGCCCTCGCAGCGTCGCGAGGTCCTGCCGGTGGCCGGCCATGCCCTCTCCGGGCTCGGTCTCGACGACCATTGGCACTCCGCCGAGCCGCGGATCGTAGAGGAAGCGGGCGAAGGCATCGAGGCCGATCTCGCCTTCGCCGATGTGGGCATGGCGGTCGCGGCGGGACGCGAAGGGACGGAGGGAGTCGTTCAAGTGGAACGCTCCCACGGCCGGCAGACCCACGAGCATCTCGAGCTCGCCGAGGAAGTCCTCGTAACCGGCGGGATCGTGAATGGCGTAGCCGGCGGCGAAGGCGTGGCAGGTGTCGATGCAGACGCCGACGCGGCGGGGCGCGGCCAGCCGCGAGCGGATGCCGGCCAGGTGCTCGAGGCGATGGCCGAGGCAGGAGCCCTGGCCGGCGGTGTTCTCCAGCAGCACGCGGACCTTCAACCGCGGCAGGGCGGCGAGAACCGCGTCGAGCGACGCCGCCGCGAGCGCCATCCCCGCCTCGTCTCCCGCGCCGAGGTGCGCGCCCGGATGGACGACCAGCCCGCCGATCCCCAGCCGGGCGCAGCGCGCGAGCTCGTCGGCCAGCGCCTGTCGCGACCGCGCCAGCAGCGCCGGATCGGTGGCGCACAGGTTGATGAGGTAGCTCGCATGGGCGAGGAGCGGCCCCACCGCGCTCGCGGCGTGCGCGGCGCGAAAGGCGGCGACTTCTTCATCCCCGACCTCCCGGCCCTGCCACTGGTTGGCGTTCTTGACGAACACCTGGATGGCGGTGCAGCCGAGCTCGGTGGCGCGCTCGATGGCGGAGGGTATGCCGCCCGCGACCGAGACGTGGGCGCCGAGGGGAGGCAGCTTCGGCATAGGACGGGATTATGCCGCCTTTGGTACACTGCCTCGTATGCTGCAGAGGCTTCTACGCGGGTTGGGGCTGATGGCCTACGCCCTGCTCATCCTGGTCGTCTTCATCCTCGCGGCGTACACCTCGTTCAGCCTCTTCGTCGTCAGCGGCGTGACGACGGTGCCGGCGGTCACCGGGCTGACGCGGGCCGAGGCGGCGAACGTCCTGGCCGATCAGGGCCTGACTCTGCGCAGCGCCGAGGAAGCCGGACGATACGACGACAAGATTCCGGCGGGACGCATCGCGCGCCAGAATCCGGACCCGCGGACGCCGATCAAGCGCGGCCGCCCCGTCACCGTGGTGCTCTCTCGCGGCCCCCGGCGCGTCGAGGTTCCGGACCTCTCCGGCAAGCCGCTGCCGGCCGCTCAGGCTGCGATCTCGGGCAGCGGGCTCGGCCTCGGACGCATTCTCGGCGCTTTCGCCTCCAACCGCGAGCCGGCCGGCTCGGTGCTGGAGCAGGATCCCGATCCCGGCGCCTCGGTGGCGCCGGCGACCGGGGTGGATCTGCTGCTGGCGATGCCGGTGCCCGGCGAGCGCTACGTCATGCCCGACCTCGTCTACCGCAACTACGACCAGGTGCGCGCCTCCTTCGACCGGCTCCGCTTCAAGTTCGGCAACGTCAAGTTCGAGCGCTACGAGGGAGTGGCGGCCGGCATCATCCTGCGCCAGTTCCCCATCGCCGGCCACCCGCTGACCCGCGACGACGCGATCTCGCTGGTGGTGGCCACGGCGGACATGCCCGAGGAGACGCCGGACATGGCGCAAGGCACCCCTTGATGCGGCTCGCGCCCTCGATCCTCGCCGCCGACCTGGCCGACCTCGCCGGCGCCGTCGCCCTCTGCGAAAAGGGAGGCGCCGATCTGGTGCACGTGGACGTGATGGACGGCCACTTCGTCCCCAACCTCACCTTCGGCATTCCGGTCGTCAAAGCGCTCCGCGCCCGCACCCGGCTGCCGCTGGACCTCCACCTCATGGTGTCGAATCCGGACCGGCTGCTGGACGACTATCTCGCGGCCGGCGCGGCGCGGCTGGCGGTCCACTGGGAGGCGGCGCCGCACCTCGACCGCCTGCTCGAACGCATCCGGCAGGCCGGAGTCCACGCCGGCGTGGCGGTGAACCCGGCGACGCCGGTCGAGCTGCTGGTCGACGCCCTGCCGCGGCTCGACTACGTCCTGCTGATGTCGGTCAATCCCGGCTTCTCCGGCCAGGCCTTTCTGCCCCAGGCGCTCGACAAGGCGCGCCGCCTCAGGCGCCTGGCCGAAATAAGCGGCACCCCTCTCGAGATTGAGATGGATGGCGGCATCGACCGCGACAATCTGGCCCGCGTCCTCGCCGCCGGGGTGGACATATGCGTGGTAGGCTCCGCGATCTTCGCGGCTGGCGATCCGTTGGCAATGATGTCCGAGCTGCGCGAGCGAGCTCGGCCGGAGACGGTATGAAACGAACCTTGCTGATCTTTGCCGTGGCTGGCCTCGCACTCGCGAGCTGCAAGAGCGGCGGCGCTCCCAACGATCCCATCCTGCGGCTGGGCGCCGAAGAGTCGCTGGCGCAAGGGAAGGAGCTGCTGACCCGCGAGAAGTACGACCGGGCCCGGCCCTACTTCACCCACGCCTTCGAGGTGGAGCCCAACTCGGCCATCGGCCGCGAGGCCCTGCTGCTCGCCGCCGACACCTACTACCTGCAGGGCGGCTCGACCAACTTCGTGCAGGCGGAGGCCAAGTACCGCGACTTTCTCAACCGCTTCCCCACCAGCCAGCAATCGGCGTACGTGCAGTTCCAGATCGCCAACAGCCTCGCCAAGCGGATGGAGAAGCCCGACCGCGACCAGAACGTGACCCGCAAGGCCCTCGAGGCCTATCAGGAGCTGATCCGCCTCTATCCGACGAGCGAGTACGCCGCGCAGGCGCAGGAGCAGATGAACGCCGTGCTGACGAATCTCGCCGAGCACGAATTCCAGGTCGGCCGCTTCTATTTCCGCTACGGCGCGCCGCTGGCGGCGGTGGAGCGGTTCGAGTACCTGCTGTCCACCTATCCCCAGTATCCGGAAAGGGACAAGGTCATCTACCATCTCGGGGTCTCCTACGAGCAGGCCAATCAGCCGGAGGAGGCTCGCAAGGCGTTCGAGCGTCTGCGGGCCGAGTACCCTCAGAGCCCGTTCCTGCAGGAGATCCCGACGGAGCTGAGAGCGGGAAAATGAAGCGATTCACCTTCCTCGTCCCGTTGTACCTGCTGGCCGCCGGCTGCGCGACCCTGGGAACGAACGACGTCCAGCAGCAGGAGATCCAGACGCTCAAGGCCCGCATCCTCGAGTTGCAGCGCGAGGCGGCGATGAACCAGGTGGAAATGGCCCAGCTCCGTCAGCAGGTCGCCGAGCTGGAGGCCAGGAACGGCGGCCGGCGCCCCAACGCCGCGTCGCCCGCCCGTCCCGCGCCTTCGTCTTCGGCAGCCGCGCCGCCGGGCGCCACGCGCTCCGCCGTCGAGCCGCCGAAGAGCTCCGCGCCGTCCGTCCGTCCGGCGCCGTCTCCCGCGGAGCCGATCGAGGAGGTGGACATCGAGCTGCCGGAGAACGAGCCGCAGCCGCCGCGCCGCACACCGCCGGCGATTCCCGTTCCCGCGCCGGCGAAACCCTCCGCCGCGCCGCCCGCGCCATCTCCGGCGCCGCCGGCCGCCGAACCCGCGATTCCGGACGAGGAGCCGGTGCCCGAGACGCTCTCGCCGGCCAATCAGGTGCTCTACGACCGCGGCTACTCGCTCTATTACCAGGGGCACTTCGTGGACGCCGAGACGAGCTTCCAGCGCTTCCTGCAGGCGAACCCGGCGAGCGAGCTGGCCGACAACGCCCAGTACTGGATCGGCGAGTGCCGCTACGCGCGGAACGATCTCAAGGGAGCTCTCGCGGCCTTCCGCGAGACGATCGAGCGCTATCCCAAGGGAAACAAGGTGGCGGACGCGCTGCTCAAGTCGGGGCAGTGCCTGGAGGGGCTGGGCGACATCGAGGGCGCGCGGGTGACGTATCGCGAGGTGGTCCGCCGTTTTCCGGGTACGCTGACGGCCAATGCCGCCGAGGAGCGACGGGCGAAGCTGCCCTGAAGCTCGCCATAAAGCTCAAGCGCCACCTGAGCTGCGAGCCGGTAAAGCTTGACAGTTGCAGGCGAACGGTCTACTTTAGAGCATAGAGACTCGACTATTTTTCCTCCCGCGTGCAGGAGGTTTTCATGAGAGTGCGGCGTCCCGGTTTCGTGCTCGCGATCCTCTTGGTCGGTTCCACTGTAGCGTCGGCCGCCAGCCGGCCGCCGCGGGATCTCCACTGGGTGGGAGATCACTGGACGGCGTGGAACCCGCCCGCACCGCCGGCGGGAGAGCAGGTCCACATCGTCGTCAAGGGCGACACCCTGTGGGACCTCGCCGCCAAGTACCTGGGCGATCCTTATCTCTGGCCGCAGATCTGGGAGAAGAACCAGTACGTCCTCGACGCGCACTGGATCTATCCCGGCGATCCTCTGGTGTTGGGGATCAAGGTGGCGCCCGCCGACACCCTGACGCAGGCCGGCGCAGGCGAAACTCCCGAAGGTCAGACCGTCGCGCCGCCCGAAGGCGCCCTGACGGCGGAGGAGGCGGCCGGAGAGCCCGTGCCGCTGGGAGCCGAGACCGATATCTACTGTCAGGGATACATCGGCGATCTCGACGAGCAGTTCTCCCGCTCGGTCATCGGTTCAGAGTACGACGCGCTGAGCCTGTCGAACCGCGTTCAAGCCCTGGCGGTGGGATCGAGCGGCATGGTCGGCTACGGCCCTCCCGGCACGGTGAAAGTCAACCTCTACACGGGCGACATCATCTACGTCGACGGCGGCCGGTCCGCGGGCCTTACGCCGGGCAGCGTGTTCACCGCCGTCGCTCCCGACAGGCCGGTGATCCATCCGCTGAACCGGCAAGTGATCGGCCGCTACTATCGCTACCTCGGTCGCATCCGCATCCTCTCGGTCCAGGAGACGACGGCCATCGCCGAGATCATCCAGTCTTGCGATCCGATCAGGATCGGCGCGTGGCTGCAGCCCTTCGAGCCCGAGCCCGTGCCGCTCGGGCGCAGCACCGCCATGCGGCCGGTCAACTTCCCCGCGGCGGCGGAGAAGCTGCAAAGCTCCCCCATGATCATCTACGCCAAGGACGACATTCTTTCCCTCGGCGCCGACCACGTCGTGCACATCGATCTCGGCGAGCAGGACGCGACCCCGGGCGACATGTACACCATCTATCGCGAGAACCGGCCTGGTCTGCCGCCCATCGTGCTCGGCGAGCTCGCCGTGCTCTCGGTCCACAAGCGGTTCTCGGTGGCCAAGATCATCGAGTCGAGATATCCGATCCACCTCGGTGACCGTCTCGATCCAAAATAGGAAGGCGGCCATCGAGCTGGCTGTGGTAAGCTTCCAGCTTCCGTTCTTCGTTGTCAGTGAGGGAACCGCTCTTGGCCGAACAGACTCTCAACGGACGCTTGTTCTCGATCGTCGATGAGCTCGTACGCCGAGGCGTGACGCTGGAACAAGCCAGACGGGAGTTCGAAAGGCAGTTCATCGTGGCCTCCCTCAAGTCCAACCGAGGGAACTTCTGCCGCTCCGCCCGGTCGCTCGGTGTCCACCGCAATACCCTGCGCAACAAGGTCTCGGATCTGGGCATCGGAGCCGAAGACTACGACCTGCCCGGTCGCCGTCAGCCGCGCCGCAGGAGCCGCTCTTCCAACGGCTCCGCGACTCCCGAACCGCCGGTGAGCTGAGGGATCGCGGCCAAAGCCGCGCCTTGAAAAAGCCCAAGGGGGCGACTGCTCGCCCTGCTTGGCACCGATTTCGCAAGCCACCTTCCTCAGAAGCATCCGGTTTCACCCCCGACTGCAGGGTCGGGGTGTGTATTTTTTGCAAGAGAGGGCCATGAAACGACATCGATTCCGTATATCCCTGACCGTCCTCGCGACAGTCTTGTTTCTGGGGCTGTCGTTCAGCTCCACGCCGTCTGATACCGCTGTGCCCGACCGCCACCAGCTGCCTGCCCGGGACGACGGCGACCTCGCGGACCTCGGTCATTGGATGATCTCCGGCGACCGCGCGAACGACCTCCGGTTCCATGTCTTTCTGCCGGAGGACTTCGCAGCCGCGATGCAACCGGGACCGCGGGAGATCTCGCTCTTCCAGCCAGGCCCCGATGCTGAGGCCCGGCGCCGCTTTCTCAGCGGTCTCCCGTACGGCACGGTCATCTCGCGCGCCGCTGAGCGGCATCGCGTGGACGGCCTGCTCGTGGCAGCGATCGTGGCGGTCGAGTCGCGTTTCACTCCCGATGCCGTGTCACCCAAGGGCGCCAGAGGACTCATGCAGGTGCGTCCCGCCGTGGGCGAGGCCTTCGGCGCCAGCGACCTTTTCGATCCCTACGCCAACGTCGACGTGGGAAGCCGCTATTTCGGCACCCTGCTTGCGGAGTACGACGGTGATCTGGAGCTGACGCTGGCCGCTTACAACGCGGGTCCGGCGGCGGTGGCCCGCTACGGCGGCATCCCGCCCTACCGGGAGACGCGGGACTACGTGCGCAGGGTATTGAGCCGCTATGGCGAGTACACCCGCCGTGCCGGAGAGGCCGATGCTTCTCGGTCGGCCGATTCGCGTCGCAGCCTTTCCGGCGTGTAGCGGCGTTTACGCCATCCGGGCATCTCCGGGCGCCAGAGCGGCGCAGGGGGAGGGGCGGGCGTATCCCCCGCCCAGATGGAGGCTAGGAGTTCCGCGTTCCGGTCTTCTCGGGGATCTGCTCCGCGTCGCTGTCGTCGCCCTTGAGCCCCTTCTTGAAGTTGCGGATTCCCTCCCCGAGGCCCCGCCCGATGTGGGGAATCCGGCTGGCGCCGAACAGCACGACGATGATGAGAAAGATGATGACGAGCTCTGGAACACCGAGGGAAGGCATAGGGCTTCATCTCCCGGAGCGGTCTTCGCTCCTCTAGGGCCCGCAAGGGCTCGGCCAGTGTAACAGATCGTCAGCTCGCAGGAGATTCCAGGGCCGGGCGCCAGCTCTCGGCGAGGTGCCGTGCGAGGCGCTCGCCCTCCGGTGTGCGGGCAAAGTGGCTGACGAAGCGGGAGAGGGTCGGCGCGACCAGCGGCAGATGGCGGCGCGCTCCCCGGCGAGCGAATGAGGTGTAGGTGCCTACCGCTTTCAGCGTGCGCTGCGCCGCGGCACGGTGGTAGCGCTCGCGGTCGTCCGGGGTGGCGAGAACGGTTTCGAGGAGCGCCGCCTCCGCTGCGGGCGGCGGAAACAGGGTGTCGTTGAGCAGCGAGGCCACGTCATAGAGGGGAGGCCCCAGGCGGAGATCCTGATGGTCCAGCACCGCCAGTTTGCCGGACATGGACAGCGGCATCAGATTGCGGACCATGAAGTCGCGGTGGCACGGCACGGGCGGTTCGGCACCCAGACGGCGGCAGAGCGCGTCGAGCGCCGCGCGGAGGTCCGCCGCCACTTGCGGATCGCTCGCCAGCCCCTGCGGCTCCAGGAACAGGTCCCAGGTCTGAGCCAGCTCCCGCGCCAGCAGCTCGGAGCCGAGCGGCGGGTTGAGGCCGGCGAGCCTCTCGGCGGGCAGACGCGAGATGCGGCACGCGAGCTCGAGCGCGTGCTCGAACCATGGGGCCAGCTCGCTCCATGGGCGCCCCCGGCCCCATTCACCGAGCGCCTGCGGCCCCAGATCCTCGACCACCATCCAGCCCGCTTCGCAATCGCTGGCCAACACCCGCGGCACTCGCACGCCGCCGTCCGCCAGCAGGGCGGTCGTGCGCAGGAAGCGCGTGCAGGTCTCGCGCACCGCCGGTGGATAGGTTGCGATGATGGCGGTACCGCCGTCCGCGAAGACGGCGCGGAAGTATCGGCGCGGCGAGACGTCTCCCGACAGCGGCTGGATCTCGCGCGGCTCGAAACCCGCCGATCCGAGCCATGCCTCCAGCTCGGCGGTCTCGGCCGCGGCCCCGATCGGCTCGCTCATTGCTGCGCTTCTCTCCTGCGGAAATCCTGCTGAAAGCCAGACAAGAAGCGCCTAGCCTACCATGCTAGACTGCCGACAAAATGCCGCTGGAATGAGGGATCGGCGCCGCTTGTTGCAGGCGGCGGAGCGGTTTGACACCCTGCGGAACGCAAGGGATAATCCGGCATCGGCTCCGCTCGCAAGAGCTCGGAGGATTCGCTCTGGACGACAAACTCCATCAGATGCTGCGCGAGCTGCGGCGGGCGCTCTCCGAGGCCATCTCGGAGTCGACGGAAGTGAATCGCACGCTGCGCAAGATCCGCGAAGAGGGCTACTCCCTCTATCTACTGGTGGACTGCAAGCGCGACGCGACCGAGCTGGAGCCGGTGACCTTCGCCAGCGCGCCGCGGCTCTCGTCCGGCGAGCCGGTGTTCCAGATCGACGTGCGCGACCTGTCGTTCCTGCGGTCGATCGGCATCGATCCCACGCGGCGCCTGCGCCGGCGCCGGGCCAACTGAAGACTTTCGACTCCGCAGTCCGACCGCTCCGCACCTGGAGCGTCATGAACACTACGACGATCGAGACTCCAATCGCCGCCGAGCCGCGAGCGGCCGGGCGCATCGACGTGCTGGGGCTGTCGCGCGAGCATCTCGCCGCGGCGCTCGCGCCGGTCGTCGACCGGCCGTTCCGTGCCGGCCAGATCTACCGGGCGATCTACGAGCGAGCGGCGCGCGACTTCTCGGAGATGACCGATCTGCCGAAGGAGCTGCGAGAGCGGCTCGCCGAGCGCTTCCGCGTCGGACTGCCCGAGATCGCCTCGCGCCATCTGTCGGCGGACGGCACGTGCAAGTACCTCTTCCGGTTGGCCGACGGCGCCACCATCGAGGCGGTGGACATCCCCGACCGCGGCAGGCGTACCCTCTGTATCTCCAGCCAGGCCGGCTGCGCGCTCGCCTGCACCTTCTGCGTCACCGGTTTCTGGGGAGCGGGGAGAAACCTCTCGGCCGGCGAGATCGTCGGCCAGGTCCTCGCCATCCGTGCCGACCGCGGCCTCGCCATGGAGGGGCTCAACATCGTCTTCATGGGCATGGGTGAGCCGCTGCTCAACCTCGAGAACGTCAGGCCCGCTCTCGATCTGCTGGCGGAGTGGATCTCGCCGCACCGCATCACCGTCTCGACCGTGGGCATTCTTCCCGGCCTCGAGGAAATGGCCCGCTGGGAGCGCCGGCCCAACCTGGCGATCTCGCTCCACGCGCCCGACGAGGAGCGCCGTGGCCGCATCATGCCGGTCAACCGCACCTATCCCCTGGCCGAGCTGATGGCGGCGTTGCGCCGCTACCCGCTGGAGAAAGGACGACGGCTCACCTTTGAATACATCCTGATCCGCGACCTCAACGACAGCATCGCGGACGCCGACCGGCTGTCACGGCTCCTCTCCGGCCTGCGCGCCAAGATCAACCTGATTCCGATCAATCCCGATCCCGTCCTCGGCGAGAGCATGGTGCCGCCGGACGACGAGCGCATCGAGGCGTTCAAGGAGCGCCTGCGCCGGCGCGGCTGGATTGCCACGGTGCGCCGGCGCCGCGGCGATGACGTCAGCGCCGCCTGCGGCCAGCTCCGCGCCTTCGGGCGGGATCCGCGGGGTTTCAAACACGGCGCCAGATGAACGCCAGGTTCCTTCCCGCGCGCTTTCCCTCTCGCCGATAGCTCCACAGCGTTGCCTCATCGCAGCGCGTGCAGCGGGGGAGCACGATCACCTCCGCGACTCCGGCGGCCGCGAGCTGGAGCCGGGCGGCCTGGGGCAAATCCAGGTGAGGCCGTCCCGCGGGACCGGAAACCGCAACTTCGGGGCCGCTCGCCGCCACGACGCGCTCGGCCACCTCCTCGCCGACCTCGTAGCAGCAAGCGCCGATCGCCGGTCCCACCCAAGCGGTCCAGTCTCCGGACGGCCCTTGCAATCTCTCCAGCGTGGCCGCCACGATGCCGCCCGCGATGCCCCGCCAGCCGGCGTGGATCGCGGCCAGGCTTTGCGGTCCGGCAATCAGGATCGGCACGCAGTCGGCCGTCACCACCGAAAGGACGAGTCCCGCTTCCTCGGTGAACAGCGCGTCGCCTTCCCCGCAGTCACCAGGGCGGGCCGGCAGTGCGGCGGCGGAATGCACCTGCTTCGCCCAAGCCAGCGGCAACGCTTTGGGTTCGATCCTGCGCAGCGACTCCGCACGGTCGTTCGACGGCCCGCGGCCCGTGAACCGCACCTCCACGCCGTCATGCCGGGCTTTCCAGATCCAGGTCTCTCCTTCGAGGATGGGGCCTGCGAGGAGATGCGGTCTCATCGCATCTTCCTTCGCGCCTCGATCAGCGGCTCGATCACCTCGGCGACGGAGCCGGCAAGCACCTGCTGCCCCTGCGCGTTAGGATGGATCGTATCGCTCTTCAGAGCGCGGTCGCGCAGGATCTCGCCCAGGGTGTCCTCCACGACCGGGACGTGGTACTCGTCGCCGAGCCGCGCGTAGATCTCACGGTAGCGGCCGCCGAAGGGCGCGTCCATCTCAACCAGAACGGGCACGACGCGGGCAGCGAGCAACCGGTCGAGGATCAGCCGTAGCGAGCGCTCCGTCTGCTCCGGCGGCACCTGATGCAGGAGGTCGTTGCCGCCGAGCTCGACGACGACCAGCCACGGGTCCGCCGCGAGCACCTCGTCGACGCGGGCGAGCCCCTCGGCCGCCGTCGCACCGGAGACTCCGGCGTTGATCACCTCGGTCCCCAGCCGCGCCGCCAACAGCTCGGGATATGCCTCGCCGGGGCCGGAGCCGACGCCGGAGGTGATCGAATCTCCCAGGCAGACGATGGTCCGGCCCGGGGAGTCCAGATTGGGCACGTCGGGCCGGCAGGCGGCGAGCAACAGGAGGAGAAGCAGGCGCCGGCCGCCAAGGGCTGAGTGGATCATAGTTAGTAGTTTAGCTAGAATGAGTCGAGCCTCGTCCCCGGGCGAATGCGCGGGGTTTTGTTTTATCCTATCTCCGCGAGAGTTTCTAAACATGTCTGCAGAGCTGGCCCATCTCGTTCTTCAAGAAAGCCCTGATGCCGCCATCCTGGTGTCCGCCGAGGGCCGGATTCGATTTTGGAGCCCGGGCGCCGAAAGCGTTTTCGGTTATGGCGAGGCGGAAGCGCTCGACAGACCGCTCCTCGATCTGATCCTCTCGGGCAGCGAGCTGGAGGCGATGCGAGAGAGGCTGCAGCAAGCGGCCAAGGGCAGTCTGATCGTCTGGGAATGCGCGGCGCGGAGAAAGGACGGCCTGCTGATCTACGTCGACGTCTCGATGAAGCGGGTCAGCCGGCCGGCGGCGCCGGACCTGATCAGCGTGGCCGCGAAGGACGTCACCCAGCTCAAGGTGTCGCGCGACGCGAGCCTGATCGAGGCCAAGTTCCGCGGCCTGCTCGAATCCACTCCCGATGCCATCGTGATGGTCAATCCCACCGGGCGCATCGTGCTGATCAACGGCCAGGCCGAAGAGGTCTTCGGCTACCGGAGGAGCGAGCTGCTCGGTCAACCCATCGAGATTCTTCTGCCACAGCGGTTCCGCGCCGGCCACATCGCGCACCGCGGCAACTTCTTCTCCCGGGCGCGTACCCGGCCGATGGGCGCCGGCCTGGAGCTCTTCGGTCTACGCCGCGACGGCAGCGAGTTTCCCGTCGAGATCAGCCTCAGCCCGCTGGAGACCGAGGTGGGCACGCTCGTCATGAGCGCCATCCGCGACATCACCGAGCGCAAGGCGCAGGAGCGCCGGGTGCAAGAGACCAATCGGCTCAAGAGCGAGTTCGTCGCCAACATGTCGCATGAGCTGCGCACGCCGCTCAACGGCATCATCGGCTTCTCCGAGTTCCTCATCGACGAGAAGCCGGGACCTCTGAACCCCAAGCAGCGCGAGTATCTTCATGACATCCTGAACAGCGGCCGTCACCTGCTCCAGCTCATCAACGACGTGCTCGACCTGTCGAAGATCGAGGCCGGCAAGATGCTCTTGAGCCCGGAGCGGTTTTCCGTTCCAGAGGCCGTAGGCGAAGCTCTGGCCGTGATCGACCCCATGGCGCAGAAAAAGAAGATCGATATCCGCACCGCCATCGCGCCGGAAATCCAGACCGTTACTCTCGACCGGGCGAAGTTCAAGCAGGTGCTCTACAACCTGCTGTCCAACGCGGTCAAGTTCACGGACGACGGCGGCGAGGTGCGGATCCACGCTGCGCCATTCGGTCGCGATCGCTTCCAGGTGCAGGTCGCCGATTCCGGCATCGGCATCCGGCGCGAGGATTTCGCGCGGTTGTTCATGGCCTTCGAGCAGCTCGATTCCGGCTCCGCCCGCCGCTTTCAGGGCACCGGCCTGGGGCTGGCGCTGACGAAGAAAATCGTGGAGTTGCAGAACGGTACCATTGACATCGCCAGCGAGATCGGCGCGGGCAGCACCTTCACGGTCGTGCTGCCGCTGCACCTCGAGGAGGTGGCCGTTTGAGCGCCCCCCAGATCATGGTCGTCGACGACAATCCCACGAATCTGAAGCTGGCGTCCGACGTGCTGGAGTCCGCGGGTTTCGAGGTGGTGAAAGCGGCCGACGCGGAGGAAGCGCTCGCGGTCATTCAGCAGAGGAAGCCCGCTTTGATCCTGATGGACATCGCCCTGCCCGGTATGGACGGCTTGACTTTGACGCGGAAATTGAAAGCCGATGAGAGCACCCGGGACATCCGCATCGTGGCCCTCACCGCCTTTGCGATGAAAGGCGACGACCAAAAGGCTTTCGAGGCCGGCTGCGACGGCTACATCGCCAAACCCATCGATACCCGCCGGCTGCCGTCCCAGGTCGCCAGTTTCCTGTACCCGAGCTCCGCCTGATAGATTATGGACATTCTGATCATCGAGGACGATCCGATCGATCGCAAGCTGGTGGGCGTCGTACTGACGACGAGCGGCCACGTCGTTCACGCCAGGACCTCAGCCGAGGAAGCGATCGAAGCGATCGCCACGTACAGGCCCGACCTGATCCTCCTTGACCTGAAGCTTCCGGGAATGAGCGGCCTGGAGCTGCTGCGCAAGCTCAAGAGCCTGCCGGATTACCGCGATCTTCCCGTCGCGGTGGTGACCGCGTTTCCCGAGCTCTTCCGCAAGGATGCGTTGGTGGAGGCCGGATGCGACGCCTTTCTCGTCAAGCCGATCAATACGCGGACCTTGGCGCAGCAGGTCGTGGAGATCGCCGCCAGGAAGTCCGAGCCGGATTGAAATCGTCGCAAGTGCTTCGCCGAACAGTCATCGCCTCGCTGCTGGTTGGGGTCCTCGCGGTTGCCGAGGCGGAGCCGCAGCCGATCGGACCGCTTCTGGCGCGGGCGGCGGTCCGCCAGGTCGGGATCACCACGCTTTACGATCCATCCTATGTTCGGCTCCCTTATCCGAACGGCGACGTGCCGCTCGACCGCGGCGTCTGCGCCGACGTCGTCGTGCGGGCATTCCGCGAGGTCGGCGTGGACCTCCAGATGGAGATCCACGAAGACATGCGGGACAATTTCGGTGCCTATCCTCGAAACTGGGGGTTGAAGGCTCCGGACCGCAACATCGACCACCGCCGCGTCCCCAATCTCATGCGCTACTTCGAGCGCCGAGGAAAACATCTCCCTTCCGACGCCGGCTATCAGCCCGGAGACGTCGTCGCCTGGCGGCTGCCGAACGGTCTTTACCACATCGGTGTCGTGACCGGCGATCCCGTGCCGGGAGAGAACCGTCCGTTCGTCGTTCACAATATCGGCTCCGGAGCCCGGAAAGAAGACGTCCTCTACGCGTTCCGGGTCATCGGTCACTATCGCTGGTGAGCCCGAAACGCCTGCGGTAGACTAGCCGCGGCATGGTGCACAGCGATTTCGAAGCGGTCATCGGGCTGGAGGTCCACGTGCAACTCCTGACCGAGACCAAGATGTTCTGCCGCTGTCCCAACCGCTTCGGGGCGGCTCCCAATACCCTCGTCTGTCCGGTCTGCCTGGGCTATCCAGGCACGTTGCCGGTGCCGAACGGCCGCGCGGTCGATCTGGCGGTGAAGCTGGCGCTGGCCCTCGGCTGCGAGGTTCACCCAGCATCGATCTTCGCGCGCAAGAACTACTTCTATCCGGACCTGCCCAAGGGATACCAGATCAGCCAGTTCGACCGCCCTCTGGCCGAAGGCGGCCGGCTGCCGCTCGCGCAACACGACAAGGGAGTGCGGATCGAACGCCTCCATCTGGAGGAAGACGCCGGCAAACTGCTGCACGAGGCGCCGGGCGGCGGCGCACTGCCCGGCGAGAGCCTGGTGGACTTCAACCGCTGCGGCGTGCCCCTGGTCGAGATCGTCTCGCGGCCCGACATGGCGAGCGCGGCGGAGGCGCAGGACTTTCTCCAGACTCTCCACCAGCTCCTTCTCTATACCGGGACGAGCGACGGCAACATGGAGGAGGGAAGCCTGCGCTGCGATGCCAACGTCTCGGTGCGCCGGCTTAGCGAGACGGAGCTGGGCACGAAGACGGAGATCAAGAACGTCAACTCGTTCCGCAACGTCGCGCGCGCGATCGAGCACGAGATCGGGCGGCAGATCAAGGTGATCGAGGCCGGCGGCCGAGTGGAGCAGGAGACCCGCAGCTTCGATGCCGACAGCGGGATGACCCGGCTGATGCGGGGCAAGGAGGAAGCGCACGACTACCGCTACTTCCCGGAGCCCGACCTGCCGCCGCTGGTGCTCACCCGCGAGCGCATCGAGAGCCTGCGGGCCGAACTGCCGGAGCTGCCGTGGCCGCGGCGGGCGCGCTTCGTCGCGCAGTACGGGTTGTCGGCCGCCGACGCCCAGAATCTCACGGCGGCGCGCGAGATGGCGGACTACTTCGAGGCCGCGGCGGCGGCCCTGCCGTCGAATCCCAAGGGCATTGCCAACTGGGTGATGGGCGAGGTTCTGCGCGATCTGAAGGAGCGGCGGGTCGAGATCTCCCGCTCGATTTCGCCAAGCCATCTGGCAGCCTTGGTCGGAATGGTGGACGCGGGCAGGATCTCCAACAGCGCCGCCAAGGAGGTCTTCGCCGCCGTCTGCCAGTCCGGCGAGGAGCCTGTGGCGGCGGTGGAGCGCCTCGGCCTGGCGCAGGTCTCCGACACGTCGCAGATCGAACGCTGGATTGACGAGGTGATCGAACAGAACCCCGGCCAGGTCGGTCAGTACCGGGCCGGCAAGGCGCAGGTCCTGGGATTTCTGGTCGGTCAGGTGATGAAGCGCTCGGGCGGACGTGCCGAGCCGAAGGCCGTGCAGCAGCTCCTGCGGCGGGCGCTGGAGCGCGAGCCGGTGGCGGGATCGGCGGAATAGGCCGGATGTCTCCGAGCCGCCCCGATCCAGGGCGGAGCGCTTCGCCTTGATCCAATTCTTCCACGTCAGCAAGCGCTACCCGGGAGGCCAGACGGCCCTCGACGACGTCACGTTTCATCTGCCCCGCGGCCAGTTCGTGTTCCTCACCGGCGCGAGCGGCGCCGGCAAGACAACGCTGTTGCGGATGATCTTCCGCGAGGAGGTGCCCAGCGCCGGGCAGATCCTCGTCAACGGCCGCAACGTGTCGTCGATCCCGCCGAGCAAGATCCCCTACCTGCGGCGGACGATCGGGGTCGTGTTCCAGGACTTCCGCCTGATCGCCCGCAAGACGGTTTTCGAGAACGTCACCTATCTGCCGCGTCTCCTCGGCGCCGACCTCGCGAGCCAGAAGCGGCTGGCTTATCTGGCCTTGCGCCGGGTAGGGCTCGCGCATCGCCTGAACGCCTTCCCGCCGGAGCTGTCGGGCGGCGAGCAGCAGCGGGTGGCCATCGCCCGCGCGCTGATCAACGAGCCGGACATCCTGATCGCGGACGAGCCGACCGGCAATCTCGATCCCGATCTGTCGCGCGAGATCCTCCGCCTCTTCCTGGAGGTCAATCTACGGGGCACGACAGTGATCCTGGCCACCCACGACCGCGAGATGATCCAGCGGGTGGGACGGCGCGTGCTGACGCTGGACTGCGGCCGTCTGGCCGCCGATCAGGAGCTGCCGGGCACCGATCCACCCCTCCTCGATCCGCTGGCAGCCGAAGAATCCGCGGATCCGGAGATTCCTGAAATCCCCCCTCGCGAGGCGCCGGCGGACGCACCGGACGCCGCGGCTACGCGGGAGGAGCTCCCGGATTGAGATTCCTCCAGGCGCTGCGCTACTTCGTCCGCGAGGCGGCGGTCAACCTGCTGCGGAGCTGGAAGGTGAGCCTGCTCGCCGTCCTCACCATCGCCGTCAGCCTGTTCATCGGTGGCGCGTTCCTGGTGGTCAGCGGCAACCTCGCGGCGTCGGTGGAGCGCTGGCGCAGCGAGATGCGGCTGGTGATCTACCTGCGGCCGGAAACCACGGAAGCCGATCTGCGCCGGCTGGCCGCGGAGGCGGCCCGCGGCCCCGGAGTGGTCTCGGTGGAGCCGGTCACGGCCGCCGCCGCCCGCCGGCGCTTTCAGGAGATCTTCCCCGGTCTCTCCGAGCTGGTGGCGGGCTGGCAGGACGAGCCGCTGCCGGCATCGCTGGAGATCGGGCTGGATTCGCGGCAGGCGGCGAGCCCGCCGGGCCGCAAGGCGTGGCTCGACGGCTGGCGTAAACGCCCCGAGGTGACGCTGGTGGACGACGATCGCGAGTGGCTCGGGCAGCTCGAGACGGTGGTAGCGGTCGTGCGGGCCGTGGGACTGGCCTTGGTCGGAGGGCTCCTCGGCGCGGCGATCTTCACCATCGCCAGCGTCATCCGCCTGACCGCCTATCTCCATCACGAGGAGATCGAGATCATGCGCCTGGTGGGAGCGACGGAGTTTTTCATCCGCGGTCCCTTCTACGCCGAGGGCCTGCTGCAGGGCTTGATCGGCGGTCTGCTGGCGAGCGGCGCCCTTTACGGCGTCTATCAGGGGCTGCACGCGCGGGGGCGCGGCTCTTTCTTCTCGTCCGTTCTGGCGCTCGATTTCCTGAGCCCGCCGCAGGTGACCTTCCTGGTGCTTCTCGGTGGCGCCGCCGGCCTCTTTGGCGCGGTGGCCTCGCTGCGGAGAGAGGCTCTGTAGATCAACAAAAAGGCCCCGCCGGAGCGGGGCCTTTCTCGCATTGCTGAGGTGCCGGTTACGGAATGGTGAGGATGACCACGGCCGCCGTTCTGTCGGTGACCTGACCCTCGGTCGTAATCCGGCTCGGGTCGATGCCGTGCCGCGTGACGAGGTAGTTCTTCACCGCCTCGGCACGCTGCTCCGCGGCCCGCTGATTGCCGCTCGCCGAACCGGTCGCGCCGTTGGCGTATCCGACGACCTGCGCCGTCGAATCGGCGTCCTGCTTCATCCGCAGGCCCACCTCGTCGAGCTTGGCCTTGCAGATGTTGGTCAACCGCGCGCTACCCGAGGTGAACTCGCACGTCACTTCCATCCGCTGCGGTGGCGGCGGTGGCGGTGGTGGTGGCGGCGGCGGTGGCGGCGGTGGTGGCGGCGGCGGCGGTGGCGGCGGCGGTGGCGGAGGCGGCGGAGGCGGCGGCGGTGGCGGTGGCGGTGGCAGCAGCCTGGGGAAGAACGTCAAGCCGAGAAGGCCGCCGATCGGGCAGTGCTCATCAATCGAGTCGAGCTGGGCCAGGTCGGTGCGCAATGCGAAGTTGAAGGCCCAGTTGCCGCCGCCAAGCCAGAGCCGCCCACCGGAAGTCAGGTCGTAGGAATCCTCGTAGAGGGCGTCGTCGCCGGTGTGAAACGTGCCGGTCACCTCGGTGATCCAGTCGAGGCTGTCGGAGACCCGGCCGACGTAGCCGAGACCGGCGGTCGCGAACTTATTGTCAAAGCCCACCGGGAACTCGCCGAGGTCCGCGTAGCCGATGTCGAAGACCCACTTGTTGATCCGCCAGTCGAGGCCGGCGCCGTAGCCCGTGTCCTCGGAGGCCACGTCCTCATCGCCGGTGGCAACATCTACAAAGAGGTTGAGGGCCAGCGTCGTGGCGTCCCCGACCGAGCCGAGGAGCCGGAACTTCGTCCCCAGGCGGACGTTGCCAATGCCGCTCGCGTCGTCGAGCCCCGGCAGGTCGTACTTGAAGTCCTCGTACGGCACCATCACGCTGACTTCCCAGCGATCGGTGAGGCCGTAGCCGAAGCTGGCGCTCAGGCGGTTCCAGTCGACGCTCTGCTGATCCTCCGGAACCTCGAGATCGAGGAGCCGGTCCCAGTTGTTGTAATAAAGTCCAAACGACCACCCGCCCCGAGGCAATGTATCGCCAGTCAGCAGGGAGAACAGCCCCGTCTCACCCGTAACGCTGGCGGCGTTCGCCTGCTCCGCCGCCGACGCCACCGTGGGCACGAGGCTCACCAGCGCGATGAAGCACAACTGTTTGAGTTTCATGCCATCTCCTCCGGCTGTAAGCCAATCCAGCGGGAGCTTCGTAGCGAGCCCCCGCGACTTTCTTGACTGCAGCGTAGCTACCCCGAGGCGCTTATCCCTCTGTTAACTCCCTCGCTAAGCGCACGACTCAGCGGTACGACTTGACTGAGATTCGCGCCTCTACCCCCCCGTCCCCTTTCAAAGCCTGTGCCACAATCCCGGAGAGAAAGAACCTGTACTTCCGGAGGCGGAAGGAGGACTCGAAGCCGATACCGGCATCGGGGACATAAGCCCCGAAGTCGGTATAGACCTCACGGTCGAAACCGATCGTACCGATTCCCGTATACAAGATCCAGTACCAATTCTGAAAATCCAGCCGCAGGAAGCTGCGGTGGCTCTCGAGAAACCAGGGGAAGAAGTACTCCCAGGTGGTCAGGAGCTGCTCGATGCCGCGCCGGCGGTCGCCCAGGCCCTTCAGGTTCTCGCGGCCGTCGAGGCGCAGGGCGTCGGACCGGGGGAGGGAGTAGAAGTCGATGTCCTCCGGCTGCGGCGGCAGCTCGTCGGGGTCGGTCCGGCCGACGTGCGGAAAGGTGCCGCCGTGTAGACGGCCGATGAGGAACGTGCGCATGCTGATGTCGAACCGTTTCAGGGCCTCGAACTCCGTCTTGACGTAGTCGAAGTCGCCGAGCCCGAGGTCGAAGCCGTAGGTGACGGCGGCGGTGAAAGTGGCGTCGCCGGGGCCGAACTCGCGGAAGGCGGAAAACAGCCGTTCGGTGCGCGCCCGGGTCTCTCCCGCGATGGCGCTCGACCGCCCCTCGTCCGGAGTGCCGAGCTGATAGCCCAGGCGGACGAAGGTGTTCGTCCGGTCACGGCGGACGAAGAACTGGCTGCCCCGCTCCCGGCGGTTGGAGCTGATGCCGTCGATCTCCATCATGGCGAACGTCCGGTGGTTGTAGCTGTGCGGCCATTGCAACAGCAGCAGACCGCCGCGCACGCGGTCGAAGTCCTCGGTCAGGTTCTGGTCGATCTCGTCGAACTCGATGGCGTCGAAGACCGTGAACTGGGTCGTCCGCTTGAAGCCGTAGTAGCGGTAGCGCAGGAAGGCCGTGATGTCGCCGCTGATGAAGTTGTACTTCACCTGACCTTCGAAGAACGTCTTGTTGATCAGGCGGTTGACCCGCAGGTCGAGATCGCCTTCGGGGAAGTAGACGTCGAGACGCGGCAGGATTCCCTCGCTGGGCCGCGCGGGCGTTTCCACTCCCGGAGTCGCGCCTTCGCTCCCGGCGCCGGCCGGCTCCGGCGCGGTGGGCACCTGCGGCTCAGAGGCGGGCGTCGCCGGAGGCTCGGCCGGCGGCGCGGCGGCCGGCGGCGGCGCCGCAGGTTCCTCCGCCGGCTCCGTCTGCGGCTCGGCGGGAACGGGAGCCGGAGCCACCGGAGGGGGCGTCTCTTGCTGCTGCGCCAGTGCCGGCACGGCGAGCAGGGACACCGCGAGCAGGACGAGAGGGACGCGGCTACCGCGGAATGTCATGGCGGCATTGTAGGGCAACGCAGCCCGGGGTGGATCAGCGATTGAGGATCTGGGAGACGCGGTCGAGGAAGGCTTTGCTCTGATTGGGCCCGAGCGCGGCGGAGACCACCTTCTCCTCGGCGCGCACGAGGTCCAGCACGGCTTCCACCCCTCGCCCGGAGTCCATCTCCGCCCGGCTCATGCGGAATGGGACGTCGAGCTCCGCCTGCCGGCTGTGGCCGTTGAGAAGCGTGCGGGCCTGCTGATGGATGGCCTCGGCCACTCCCGCCAGCTCCTCGATCGGCATGGTGTTGAGCTGCTCGGTGCGCAGGCGGCTCAGATCCTCGTTGAGCGCCACCAGGCCCGAGGTGATGAGACCGTAGAGGAGCTTGCAGGCTTCGAAGGGGCTCATGTCGAGCCCGATGGCGATCTCCTCGATGGTGCGGCGCTCGTCGATCTTGCAGATGAGGGCCCACTCCTGCGGCGTCAGCGAAACCGAGGTGGTCGTGGCGTGCTGGGTGAAGACGGGCACCAGCCGGGTGGAGGGGATGCGCTTGGAGAGGATCTGCCACTCGTCGATGCGCCGCGCCGCTTCCATCAGCAGGTTGGTGTTCGACTTCTGGATCGTGGTGACCTCGGTCTCCTTGCCGGGGGTGAAGACGAACTCGCCCTCGGGCCAGATCGCCAGCTCGTACATCGCCTCCTCGCCCCGCAGGTCGCCGACGTGCGCGTGGACGATCTGGCCGCCGCGCAGGTAGATCTCGCCGGCGCTGTCGTTGTTGCGGCGCAGGGAGAAGACACCCGTCTTCCCCGAGACGGAGACCAACTGGATGATGTCGGGTAGCGGCAGCTCTTTGAGCGAGCCCTGGAAGGCCATGATCGGACGAGCGGTATCAGAGTTCCACGGTCAGCGATCGAGCGACGTGCGCGATCCTACGAGAGCGAAAGTCGATGCTAGCACAGCCGCTTACCCTCCGCGAGACGGTCCAGACGCAGCCGCTGGGCGCAGCAGATGGCGAGCGCCAGGGCGTCGGTGGCGTCGGCGCTCCAGCCGTCGCCGCGGGCGGCGAGCAGGAGGCGCACCATGCGGGCGACCTGCTGCTTGTCGGCGCGGCCGTTGCCGGTGACCGCCGACTTGACCTCGGCGGGGCTGTACTCCCGCACTTCGACCCCGCGGCCGGCGAGCACCGCCAGCAGGGCGCCGCGCGCTTGGGCGAGGACGATCAGCGAGCGTGCGTTCATGCCGTGAAAGGGGGTTTCCAATACCGCGAGGTCCGGCCGCCGGCCAGCGATCAGCTCCTCCAGGCGGCCGGCAAGGTGGGCCAGCCGGCGGGGAAGGTCGAGGTCGCGGGGACAGGAGAAGCGGCCGGCGTCGACGGGAAGCAGAGACGACCCCTGCTTCTCGACCAAGCCATAGCCGGTGTGGAGGCTGCCCGGATCGAGTCCCAGGATGAGCATCGGCGCCATCCTCGCCTTGAGCTAGCGGGATTGCGCCTCGAGAACCTTCTCGTCGATGTTGACGTTGGCCCAGACCTTCTGGACGTCGTCGTGGTCCTCCAGCGCCTCGATCAAGCGCAGGACCTGACCCACCTTGTCGGCTGGGATGTCGATGGTCGTCTGGGGAATCATGGCGAGCTCTTTGACGACGGTGGGAATGCCGCGGCGCTCGATCTCCTCCTGGGTGGCGATGAACCCTTCCATGGGAGTGTAGATCTCGAAGGCGTCCTCCTCGATGGCCACGTCGTCGGCGCCCAGCTCCAGGGCGAGCTCCATGAACTTTTCCTCGTCCATGGCGCTTTTTTCGATGACGAAGTAGCCGCGGCGGTGGAACATCCAGGCGACGCAGCCGGCCTCGCCAAGGCTGCCGCCGTTGCGGGCGAAGAGGTGGCGGATCTCGCCGGTCGTGCGGTTGCGGTTGTCGGTGGCCGCCTCGACCAGCATGGCGACTCCGGCCGGACCGTAGCCCTCATAGATGACCTCTTCATAGACCTCGGCGGCGATCTCGCCGGTGCCCTTCTTGACGGCCCGCTCGATGTTGTCGTTCGGAACGCTGTTGGAGCGCGCCTCCAGGATGGCGGCCCGCAGCCGCGGATTGCCCTTCGCATCGCCGCCGCCGACGCGGGCGGCTACGGTGATCTCCTTGAGAATCTTGCTGAACAGCTTGCCGCGGCGGGCGTCGGTCGCCGCCTTCTTGTGCTTGATCGTGGCCCACTTGCTATGACCTGACATCGAGAGGCTCCCTGGCGAAAAGACTTCCGAAAGGACAATGATTCTACAGGACATGCCGCGGCAGCGCCTAGCCGGGCGGCCGCGCGCCTTGACCCGCGGGTCAGGGGACTCTCGCCGCGGGTCAAACGGCTTGACCCATGGGTCAGATGACTCTCGCCGCGGGTCAAATCGTTCGCGTCGCGAGTCAAGCCGCTCTCGCCGTGGGTCAAACCGCTCTCGCCGCGGGTCAAACGACTTGACCCGTGGGTCAAGCCGTTCGTGTCGCGGGTCAAGCCTCCTGACTCGGGGGTCAAATGGTTTGACCCGTGGATCAAGGCACCCGTGTGGCGGGTCAAACGATCCGTGTCGCGGGTCAAGCGCTTTGACCCACGGGTCAAGGGGCTCGCCTGGTGGGTCAGAGCGGTCGCGCCGCGGCGTTAAATCTCTCAAAAATCAGGATTTTGGCGCATCCGCCGATTGACTGGCGAGGAAGGGAGTGCTACAAAAGCCGGGAAATACTCTGGAGATTGGTATGCCCTCGATCCTCGTCGTCGAGCAAGAAGACCGCTACGTAGAACGGATCAACGGGGCCCTGAGTGCCGAAGGTTGGCGGGTGCGCGTGGTGCCGCGGGCGGACCAGGCGATCCAGGCGGCGGCCTCCGAGGCCCCCGACCTGGTGCTGGTCAGCGCCGAGATTCCGGGCGCCGAGTCCCTGGCCAGCTCCTTCTCCCGCAGCGCCGGCGGCCCGGGCGTGCTCGGCCTGCTGCCGGAAAAGGGCGCCGGCGCGATCGAGGCGGACGATCTCCTGGCCAAGCCGTTCACCGACGAGCAGCTCCGCTCGGCCGCCCGGCGGGCGCTCGGCGTCCGGCGCGCGCCGGTCTCGCAGGTGGCCGTCGCGGCGAAGACCGAGCACAAGCTCACGTCCCATGACATCTTCGGTGACGTCCTGGCCGAGGTGGAGAGCGATCTTTCGCGCTCGGGGGCTCCGGCGCCGACCCCGCCGCGGCCGGTCGCGGCGCCTGCGAGACCGCCGGGGCCGGCCGCGGAGGACGACGTCCAGCGCCGGTTGGAGAAGACCCTTTCGGGGGTTTTGGGAGTCGAGCCGAAGCCGCGGCCGGCGCCGACCGCGCCGCGCCGGCCCGTTGCGGCCGCGGACAACGTGGACGCCCTGCTCAGCAAGACCTTGTCGAACCTGGACCTCGGCCGCACCAAGACCGGCGTGCGCGCGCCGGTGCCGGCAGCCCCCGCGTCACCGGCCGCGCCGCAGCCGGCCGCCACGGCGCCTGCGCCGGTGCCCCGGCCCGCTCCGCCGCCCGCCCCGGTGCCCCCTGCTGCCGCTGCTCCGCCGGCCGTCAAGCCTCCGGCGCCGGCCCCGGAAGGCACCGCGGCTCGCCGGCGGGTGGGCGACTTCGACTTCTCGGAGCTGGAGGAGCTGGCGCGCCCCATGCGGCCTGCCGCGCCCGCGCCGCCGCGCCCCACGGCTCCGGCTCCCGCTGCAGTGGCTCCGGCCCGTCCGGCACCGCCGCCGCGTCCTGCTCCGGCGTCCGCGCCTCCCGCAGTCACCCAGGTCCCGGTGCCGCCGCCGCAGCCCCGCGGCGTTTCGCTGGCTCTCGACCCCGCCGCCACGCAGCGCATCCCGATCTTCCTCGACGAGCCGGGCGAGCAGGCCGGCGAGAGCTTCGGCCAGTACACCCTGCTCGACCGCATCGCCGTCGGCGGCATGGCGGAGGTGTGGAAAGCCAGGATGCGGGGGGTCGAAGGCTTCCAGAAGACGGTCGCCATCAAGCGCATCCTCCCCCACATGACGGACAACGCCGAGTTCGTGGGGATGTTCATCGACGAGGCGAAGCTGGCGGCCCAGCTCACCCACCCCAACATCGTCCACATCTACGATCTGGGGAAGATCGGGCGCGACTACTACATCGCCATGGAGTACGTCGAGGGCAAGGACCTGCGCTCGCTGCTCAACGCCGGCCGGCGCAAGGGACTGCCGCTGCCGCTCGAGCTCGGCCTGCTGATCGCCGCCCGTCTGGCGAGCGCCCTCGACTACGCCCACCGCAAACGGGACTTCGAGGACCGCGAGATGGGGCTGGTGCACCGCGACGTCTCGCCGCAGAACGTGCTGCTCACCTACGACGGCGACGTCAAGCTCTGCGACTTCGGCATCGCCAAGGCCGTCTCCAAGGTCGGCCAGACGCAGATGGGCGCTCTCAAGGGCAAGCTGCAGTACATGTCGCCCGAGCAGGCCTGGGGCCGCGCCGTGGACTCCCGCTCCGACCTCTTCTCCCTCGGCGCGGTGCTCTTCGAGATGGTCACCGGCGAGCGGCTGTTCCCGGGCGACAGCGAGATCTCCGTGCTGGAGGCGGTACGCCAGGGCAAGACCCGCTCGCCGCGGCAGGTGGATCCGGCGGTGCCGCGCGAGGTGGACGAGATCGTGGTCAAGGCGCTCGCCGTCGATCCCCAGGATCGCTTCCAGAGCGCCGACGAGATGAAGCGACGGCTGGGGGCCGCGATCGCGTCGCTCGCGCCGTCGGTCGGTCCCACGGACCTCGCCGCCTATCTCCAGCGGGTCTTCGAGCCCGGGGATACCGAGCCGATCCAGGCCGAGACCGCGCCAGCGCCGGTTTCCGCCTCCCGGGCCGCGCCGCCGCCGCCAGCACCCGTCGCGCCGCTCCCCGCCGAGCCCGCGGAGCCGGTGGAAGCAGTGGCGCCGCTGGTCGACGTCGCGGTAGAGGAGGAGGGCGGGCGCAAGAGCCGCACGCTGCTCTACGCCGCCATCGCGGCCCTCATCGTGGTCGCCGTAGTGACCTTCTTCCTCCTCAACCGCCGCCGCGAAGCCGCTCCCGCTCCCCCTCCCAACGGAGCCTCTTCCACCGGCACGCCGGTCCAGACGGCGCCGCCCGCGCCGCCGCCGGCCGCCGTTCCCGCGGCGGGCGAGGTCGGCACGCAGCAACCCTCCGAGACGCCGGCCGCGCCCACCGCGGCGATGCCGGCCGATCTCCAGGCGCTGGTGGACAAACAGCTCGCCGCCAAAGAGGAAGAGCTGCGGCGCAAGAACGAGGAGAAGCTGAAGGAGCTCGAGAAGCAGCTCGCCGCGAACAAGACAGCCCCGAGCCAGCCGGCCCCCGCCGCGCAAGCGCCGCCGCCGGAACCGACTCCGGCGCCCGCCGCCGTGGAGACGACACCTTCCGCGCCGGCTCCCGAGCCCCAGCGCGAGCCGGAACAGGCTCCGCCGCCGCCCGCCGCGCCGGAACCCCCCCGCGTCCAGGTCGGAGACCTCGCCGTGCCGGGAGCCGGCGTGGTGCCGCCGCAGCTTGTCACCTTTCCGAAACCAGAGTATCCTCCCATGGCCCGGAACCTGCGGGTTGAAGGAGTTGTGGTCGTCTCGGTGCTGGTGGACGAGAACGGCCAGGTGCAGGACGTAAGGATGGCGGAGCCGATCGCGAAGAAGGTCGGCCTCAACGAAGCCGCGATCGCCGCGGCGCGCTCCGCCCGTTACAAGCCCGCGACGAAGGATGGGGTCCGGGTCAAGATGTGGACCCGCCTGAAGATTCCATTCAAGCTATAGGCTGGCGCAGCGAAGCGGTCCGATCAGCCGCCGGCCACGCGATTCGGAGGAAGAGGAAACGATGAGCCTCAACGACCAGCAGAGAAAGTTCTACGAGAATACGCTCGCCGTTACCCGTCAGGAGATGGAAGAGCTCGATCGCCTGATCGAAGAGGAACTGGCGAAGGTCAAGGACCGCCTCGCCGAGCTGCAGAACGCCAAGAAGGCCTCTCGCCAGATGTACGACGCGGCCTGCATGCGCCTCGGTGTTCCCAACGATCTCGAGGCTGAAGAGGGAGGCGCCGGGGTCTGATCCGGCGGGAGAAGGGACGCCGGTCTCCTTGGCGAGGGCCGGACTCCTCCTCACGATTGAGCGCCGGCGCGAGCCCGAGCCCGGACACAAGCGCACTGCCCCACCGCATCCTTCATGGCCTGGTTCCGCAAGACCAAGAAACCCAAGCCGATCCGTGAGGATCGGCCTCGTAGCACCGTCCCGGAAGGACTCTGGGTCAAGTGCGAGGGTTGCAAGGAGATCGTCTACTCCCGCGACCTCGACCGCAATCTCAAGGTCTGTCCGAAGTGCGGCTACCACTTCCGGATCGATGCCCGCACCCGTCTCTCGCTGCTGCTCGACGATCCGCAGCCGCGCGAGCTGTTCACGGGGGTGAGCCCCACCGATCCGCTCAACTTCCGCGATTCCAAGCGCTACCGCGACCGCCTGAAGTCCTACCAGCAGGCCGTGGGCGAGCGCGACGCGGTGATCGTGGTCCAGGGGACGATCGAAGAGATCCCGGTGGTGCTCGCCGCCATGGAGTACCGCTTCATGGGCGGCTCGATGGGCTCGGTGGTCGGCGAGAAGATCACCCGCGCCGCCGAGCGGGCCTGCGAGCGCAAGTGGCCGCTCATCGTCGTCTCCGCCTCGGGCGGCGCCCGCATGCAGGAAGGCGTGCTGTCGCTGATGCAGATGGCGAAGATCTCGGCCGCCCTGGCCCGCCTGCGCGCCACCCGGGTGCCCTACCTCTCCCTGCTCACCGATCCGACGACCGGCGGCGTCACCGCCTCCTTCGCCATGCTCGGCGACCTCAACATCGCCGAGCCGGGAGCCCTGATCGGCTTCGCCGGCCCGCGGGTGATCGAGCAGACGATCCGCCAGAGCCTGCCCGAAGGCTTCCAGCGCAGCGAGTTCCTCCTCGAGCACGGCTTCCTCGACATGGTGGTGCCCCGCGCGGAGATGAAGGAGACGCTCGCCCGGTGCCTGCGGCACCTGACGTAACTCCCGATTCCATCCTCTCCCGCCTCGAAGCCCTCGGTATCAAGCTCGGCCTCGAGCGCGCCCGCGCCATCCTGGCGGCGATGGGAGAGCCGCAGCGCCGCTTTCCCGCCGTCCTCATCGCCGGCACCAACGGCAAGGGCTCGACCTCGGCGCTGCTGGCCGCCATCGCCGGCGCCGCCGGCTACCGCACAGCGCTCTACACCTCGCCGCATCTGGAACACGTCGAGGAGCGGCTGCAGATCGGCGGCCAGACCATCCCCTCCCCGCGCTTCGCGGGGCTGCTCGCGGACGTCGTCGAGCTCGCCGAGCGCGAGACCGGCTCTCCGCCCACCTACTTCGAAGCGGTCACCCTGGCCGCCTTCCGCTGGTTCGCCGAAGAAGAGGTCGACCTCGCCGTCGTCGAGGTCGGGCTCGGCGGCCGGCTGGACGCCACGAACCTTTGCGATCCCATCCTTTCTTTGATTACCCCGATCGCTTTCGATCACCGGGAGTTCCTCGGAGACACCCTCGCCTCCATCGCCCGCGAGAAGGCCGGCATCCTCCGCTCCGGCCGGCCGGCGCTCGCCTGGATCGAGGAGCCCGAGGCCGCCGGATCCGTGCGCAAGGCAGCCTTCGAGATCGGCGCCCGCCTTCGCTTCGCTTCAGAAGAGGTCCGGATCGGCGAGGTCGAAGCCTTGGGCTGGGCGGGACAGCGCGTGCGCCTGACGACGCCGGCCCGCCGTTACGACCTTCAGCTCGCTCTGCTCGGCGCCCATCAGGCGAAGAACCTGGGGCTCGCCGTGCGCGGGGCCGAGGCGCTCGCGGACCTCGGTTTCGAAAGGATCGATCCGCCGGCCATCGCGGAGGGGACCGCGGCGTGCCGCTGGCCGGGACGTCTCGAGCCCATCGAGCTGCCGGACGGCCGCCGCGTCCTGCTCGACGCCGCGCACAATGTCTCGGGCGCCGCCATGCTGGCGGATTTCCTGGACCGCCTCGGCCGCCCCGTCGATCTCCTCTTCGGCGTCCTGGCCGACAAGGATTACGAGGAGATGCTGTCGCTCCTCGCCTCCCGCGCACAGAGGGTCGTCCTCACCAAGCCGCCGAGCCCACGGGCCAAAGATCCGGCGGCGCTGGCGGCGCTCCTCCCCGGCCACGAAACCGTCATCGTCGAGCCGGACCCCGCCCACGCACTGGAGCGTGCCCTGGATCTGAAAGGGGAAATCCTCGTCGTCTGCGGTTCGATCTTTCTGGTCGGCGAAATCCGGAGCCGGCTGCGGGCCTGAGCGCCCGGACATCAATGTCCGGGCTAGAAACGGCGCCGGGCGAAGGCCGCGTGATCGGAAACAGTCCTATTTCTTTCCGTACACGTCGGTGTTCAGGTATTTGAGGCCGGAATCGACCATCAGCGTGACCACCTTGGCGCCCGGCCCCAGCCGCTGCCCGATCTGAATGGCGGCGATGACGTTGGCGCCGGACGACGTGCCGGCGAAGAGGGCCTCCTCCCGCGCCAGGCGCCGCGCCATGGCCTTCGCGTCGTCGGTCTTGACCGGCAGGATGTCGTCCACGAGATCCGGCTCCCAGAGCGGCGGCGTGTAGCCGATCCCGACGCCCTCGATCTTGTGCGGCCCTGGCTGTCCTCCCGATAACACCGATGATTCGCCGGGCTCGACGGCAACGATCCTGACGCTCGGCTTATGACGCTTCAGCACGGTGGCGACCCCGCGGAGCGAGGCCGCCGTGCCCACGCTGTGGACGAAGGCGTCCACCTCGCCGTTCGTCTGGCTCCAGATCTCCTCGGCCATCGGGTAGTAGCCCGCGATGCTGTCCTGATTGTTGAGCTGGTCCGTCCAGTAGGTGTTCGGCTCCCGGCTCAAGCCCCGGGCGGTCTCTATCATGTCCAGTATCAGCTTCTTGGTGGTGAGACCTCCCTCGCTGGGAACGAGCGTGAGCTCCGCACCCAGCGCCGCCATCTGGTTCAGCTTGTCCTGGCTGAATGCATCGGAGCTGACGATTTTGATCGGGTAGCCCTTGGCGGCGCAGACGAAGGCGAGCGAGGCCCCCGTGCTGCCGCCGGTGTACTCGATGACCGTGTATCCGGGTTTCAGCCGGCCGTCCTCCTCCGCCCGCGAGATGGCGGCGAGCGCCATGCGGTCCTTCATGCTGCCGGTGGGGTTCTCCCACTCGAGCTTCACGAAGATGTCGGCGCAGTTCGACGGCACCACCTTGCGCAGCCGCACCAGCGAGGTGTTTCCAATAGCGTCGAGAATGTCCATGGCAGATCTCACGGCTTGCGGAGTTTCTCCGCGATTGGGAAGGTCATGGCTCCCTTCTCGGTGAGCCATGTCATGACCACCGCTTCGAGGCGCCCGGCTTTCACCGCCGGGTCCTCTTCGGCGAGCCGCTTGGCTTCCTCGATACCGCCGACATGGAAGAGCGCGATCCCGCGCCAACGAAGGTCCGGTTGATCGCCGAGGGGGTCGGCTACGACGAGCTTGCCGGCCTCCGCCAGATGACCGAGATGAGCCAGGTGCTCCTTTTGAATCTCCGCGAGCTTTTCCTCCGGATATTCGCGCGGGTGCTCTGGCCTCTGCAGGATGACGAGTTGGTAGGACTCGAATTCAATGGGCGGCCCCGCCGGCGCCGATGAAGGCGGAGCCGAATTGCCTTGCGCCTGTGCGAGGAGCGCGACAGCCAGGACCAGCGGTAGTGACATACAGAGGCCTCTCTTTCGTGGATGAACCGTAATCGCTCGCCGAACTCTACCGTATCCCCGTAGTTCGAATCGCTTCCTGCTCTGAGGGATTGTCCCCGGGCGAACTGAGGGATTTCCCCTATGCCACATGAGACCCCCGGCGTGGCCTACTAGCGCTTGCTTAAAACAAATGATTTCTATTAGTTTGTGTGCTAACCCGCGACTTCGAGGAGGAGGATCGATGCGAGAGATGGAAAATCTCCGTCTGCAGATGCTGGCCGTATGGGTACTTTCCACTCTCGCCGCGGTGGCATTGCCGTCGCCGGCGGCAGCCCAGGGTGAGACGGGCAACGTGTGCGTTCGCGACTACCGGGGCGGCGCCGTCTGCACAGCTAACGACGTTCGTATCGAAGCCTTGGACGTCGTCTCGGTCATCGAGGACTGCCTCACCGGCACCGTCGGCGAAACCGAGGTAGTCTTTCGGGCGCTCATCTCGTCGGCCGGCTCACCCAACCGCTACGACATCGGCGTGTTTCTGGCGCTCGACGGCGGAAGCGCCCGCGATGGCGACCAGTGCTACCACGACTTCCTGAGCGGGCCGCTGACCGCGACGCCGACCTACGGCGACGCGAACTCCGACTCGATTCCGGACCTCACCGACGGCCCCTGGTGGAACGGCGGCACCGACGCCGACCAGTGCGGCGACATCGAGGCCAGCACGCAGCTCTTCAAGACGCTGCCGCCCCTCCGCTTCGCCTGCGTCGACACCAACGGCGACGGCAGTGCCGACGTCTCGGTCTGCACGAGCTGGGACAACAATACGGGAAGCACGTGCAACTCGGTGACGGATGCCTTCCCCGGCACGACCTCGAAGTGCAGTTGCGGCGTGGTGGAGCTGGGGATCCCGCCGGAGCCCGAGCTGACCGTCAGCAAGACACCGCCAACCCAGACCGTGGCGTCCGGCGGCACTGCGGTCTTCACCATCACGCTCGACAGCCGGACGAATCTGACGGGTGTCTCCGTCAGCGATGCGCAGTGCACGACCCTGACCGGTCCCACGGGCGACGACGGCGACAACGTGCTGGAAATCACCGAGACATGGACCTATACCTGCACGGTCACCAACGTCACCACCGGCTTCACCAATACGGTGACGGCGAACGCCACCTCGCCCAACGGTCCGGTCTCGGACTCCGACACCGCGGACGTCACGGTCAACGTTGGCATCGAGGTGAGCAAGACGCCGCCCACCCAGTCCGTCTCTCCGGGAGGCACGGCGATGTTCACCATTACGGTGGACAATACCGGCAACGTCGACCTCACCAACGTAGTGGTCAACGATCCGCAATGCACGACGTTGACCGGACCCACGGGTGACGACGGCGACAGCGTGCTCGAAACCACCGAGACCTGGACCTATACCTGCACGGTCACCAACGTCACCACCGGCTTCATCAACACCGTCGACGTCACGGCCACGCCCCCCAGCGGACCCGACGTCTCCGACAGCGCTACCGCGGAGGTCACGATCAATGCTCCCTCTGTGACCGTCAGCAAGACGCCGCCAACTCAGCTCGTTCTCTCGGGCGGGACCGCGAATTTCACCATCACGGTCGACAACTCCGGCAACATCGACCTCACCGACGTCATCGTCAACGATCCGCAGTGCGCGCCGCTGAGCGGCCCCACCGGCGACGACGGCGACAACGTGCTCGAAACCACCGAGACCTGGACCTACACTTGCTCGGTCACCAACGTCACCGCGGACTTCACCAATACCGTTTCCGTCACGGCAACCCCGGCCGACGAGAGTCCCGACGTCTCCGATACCGACAGCGCGAACGTGACCGCCGCCTCGCCCTCCCTGGTGGTCAGCAAGACGCCGGACAACCAGAGCGTGCCCTCCGGTGGCACGGCCAACTTTACGATCACCGTGGACAACACCGGCAACGTCGACCTCGCCAACGTGTTGATCAGCGATCCCCAGTGCTCGACACCGGCCGGGCCCACGGGTGACGACGGCGACAGCGTGCTCGAAACCACCGAGATTTGGACCTACACCTGCTCGGCTTCGAACGTGACCGCGGATTTCACCAACACCGCTACCGTCACGGCGACTCCGCCCGTCGGGCCCGACATCTCGGACAGCGATGACGCGAGCGTCACGCTTGCAGCCGCCGCGCCCCTGATCGTCGCCGCGAAGGAGAGTGATTTCGATCTCCAGACGGGCGATCTCGACAACAGCGGCACGCTCACCCCGGGCGACCGCCTCCAATACATCATCACGATCAGCAACAACGGCAGCGCCGACGCACTGAACGTGGTGTTCACCGACACGCCCGATCCGAACACGGCTCTCGTCGTGGGATCGGTGACCACGTCCCAGGGCACGGTCACGAGCGGCAACACCGCCGGGAACACGACGGTGGCGGTCAACCTCGGGACCTTGCCGGCCGCCGGCCAGGCGGTGGTGACTTTCGAGGTGACGATCGACGATCCGTTCCCGACCGGAGTCACCCAGGTGCTCAACCAGGGGTTGGTCGAGGGCGACAACTTCCCCGACACTCCGACGGACGATCCGGACACCGCGCCCTCGGGTGATGCCACACAGGATCCGGTCGCGGCCCCGAGCGAGATCCCGACCCTCTCACAATGGGGGCTCCTGCTCTTTCTCCTCCTGCTCCTGACAGCCGCGACCTGGCGGCTGCGAAAAAGAACCACGAGCGCCGGCTGAACGAAGATCTTCTTAGGCGGTCACCCCTCTCTCGCAAGCGGGAGAGGGCGAGGCCGCCACCGTTCTGAAGGCGCTCACGGCTTGCGGAGTTTCTCTGCGATTGGAAAGGTCAGGGCTCTGAGATTCTGTTTCAGCGGCTTACAAGCGCTCTCCAGCTCCCGGGCCTACATCAGCGGATCGTAGAGCGGGAAGCGTTCGCAGAGCTCTCGCACCTTGATCCGCACGCCTTCGAGGACCGCCGCGTCCTCCGGGGCCCGCAGGACCTCGGCGATGAAGTCGCCGACGGCGTCCATCTCCGGCTCCTTCATGCCGCGCGTGGTCAGGGCGGGCGTGCCGATGCGCACGCCCGAGGCGACCAGCGGCGGGTTGGGATCGTAGGGGATGGTGTTCTTGTTGACGGTGAGGCCGGCGGCTTCGAGCGCCTTTTCCGCCACCTTGCCGGTCACCCCCGAGCGTGCGACGTCGACGAGGAAGACGTGGTTGTCCGTGCCGCCGGAGACGATGCGCAGACCGTTGCCGGCGAGCCGGGAGGCGAGAGCGCTGGCGTTGGCCACGATCTGCCGCTGGTAGTCGCGGAACTCACCGGTGAGCGCCTCCTTCAGCGCCACCGCCTTGGCGGCGACGATGTGCATCAGCGGTCCGCCCTGGATGCCGGGGAAGACGGCGCGGTCGAGATCCTTCGCGAACTCCTCCTTGCACATCACCATGCCGGCCCGAGGGCCGCGCAGCGTCTTATGCGTGGTGGTGGTCACGAAGTGGCAGTGAGGTATGGGCGAAGGATGAAGGTCCGCCGCCACCAGGCCGGCGATGTGGGCGATGTCGGCCATGAGCAGGGCGCCGGCCTTGTCGGCAATGGCGCGGAAGCGTTCGAAGTCGATGATCCGGCTGTAGGCGGAGGCGCCGCAGACGATCAGCCGCGGCCGCTCTTCGAGAGCGAGGCGCTCGACCTCGTCGTAGTCGATCCTCTCCGTCTCGCGGTCGACGCCGTAGGCCACGACCTGGAAGTCGCGGCCGGAGTAGGAGAGGCGATGGCCGTGGGTGAGGTGGCCGCCGCAGGAGAGATCCATGCCCATCAGCTTGTCGCCCGGCTTGAGGAAGCCGAAGTAGACCGCCATGTTGGCGGAGGTGCCGCTGTGGGGCTGGACGTTGACGTGCTCGGCGCCGAAGAGCTCCTTGGCCCGCTCGATCGCCAGGCGCTCGACGACGTCGACGAACTCGCAGCCGCCGTAGTAGCGCCGGCCGGGATAGCCCTCGGCGTACTTGTTGGTCATCACGCTGCCGGCCGCCTCCAGCACGGCGCGGCTGACGAAGTTCTCGGAGGCGATCAGCTCGAGGCCGAAGTTCTGGCGCGCACGCTCGTCGGCGATAGCCTGATAAACGTCGGGATCGACGGCCTTCAGCGAACGGTAGTCGGACATCACGGGCTCCTGTCGGGGAGGCGGGGTGCCGGAAGCGTGGTTGCTTCCGGCGGTCGCTGGAGAGGTCTGGACAAGTAGGGGCGGCGCGAGCTCAGGCGCCCTGCGGCTCCTCCGGGCCCGGCTCGCCTCCGGCGGGCTCTTTCTCGCCGGCGGGTTTTTTCGCCGCGGTCTTCTTTGCCGGGGCTTTCTTCGCCGCCGGCTTCTTTTCCGCGGGCGCTTCGGCGGTCTTCTTCGCGGCGGTCTTCTTCGCCGGCTTCTTCGCGCCTTCCGCGGGCGGAGCCGCGGCCTCGGCGGCGGCCGCGGTGCCCTGGGTGCTCTCGGCCGGAGGGACCTTCTTGACGGAGCGCTTGGAGCCCGTCGGCCGATCGGTGCGGAGTTGCGCCTCCTCGCGGCTGCGCCTCTTCAACCGCTTCAACCGGCGATGGCGCCGGCGCTTCAGCTCTCGATCTTTCTCTCTCATGTCCTCTCCTTGGACTCTATTCGCCCCGGCGCTAACGGGCAGAGTCAGCTTGCCGCACGCGCCGCCCGGATGTCAAGAAAAACAGAAGACTTCGTGCCGCCGGCATCGGCGACCAGGATTCGATCATAAAGGAATATTGCCGTGCTTCTTCGGCGGCACGCTCGCCCGTTTGGCGCCGAGCTGCCGCAAGGCGCGCACGATCTCGGGCCGCGTGCGGCGCGGCTCGATGATCGCGTCGACGAATCCGCGCTCGGCGGCGATGTAGGGGTTCGAGAACTTGGCCCGGTATTCCGCCACCTTCTCGGCGCGCACCCGCGCGGCGTCCGCACCGGCCTCATCCAGCTCCCGCCGGTACAGGATGTTGACCGCTCCTTCCGGTCCCATGACCGCGATCTCCGCCGTCGGGTAGGCGAAGTTGACGTCGGTGCGCAGGTGCTTGCTCGCCATCACGCAGTAGGCGCCGCCGTAGGCCTTGCGGGTGATCACCGTGATCTTCGGTACCGTCGCCTCGGCGAAAGCGTAGAGGAGCTTCGCGCCGTGCTTGATGATGCCGCCGTACTCCTGCGCCGTTCCCGGCAGGAAGCCCGGAACGTCCTCGAAGGTCACGAGCGGAATGTTGAACGCGTCGCAGAAGCGCACGAAACGCGCCCCCTTGAGCGAGGCGTCGATGTCCAGCACGCCGGCGAGGTAGGCCGGCTGGTTGGCCACGATGCCGACGCTGCGGCCGCCGATGCGGGCGAAACCCACCACGATGTTGCGGGCGTACTGGGCGTGAACTTCCATGAATTTTCCGTCGTCCACCACGGCGGCGATGAGCTGCTTGATGTCGTACGGCTTGTTCGGGTCCTCCGGCACCAGCGTGTTGAGCACCTCGGATTCGCGGTTGGGATCGTCGTCGGTGTTCGCCGGCGGAGGATCGTCGAGATTGTTGCTGGGAAGATAGGAGAGCAGCTCGCGGATGGCGGCCAGGCAGGCGGCGTCGTTGGCGACCGTGAAGTGGCAGACGCCGCTCTTCGCCGCGTGCGTCGAGGCGCCCCCCAGCTCTTCCTTGCTGACCTCTTCGTGCGTGACGGTCTTGATGACGTCCGGCCCGGTCACGAACATGTAGCTGGTCTCTTCGACCATGAAGATGAAATCGGTGATGGCCGGCGAGTAGACGGCGCCGCCCGCACACGGTCCGAGGACGGCGCTGATCTGCGGCACCACACCGGAAGCCAGGGTGTTGCGCAGGAAGATGTCGGCGTAGCCGCCGAGCGAGGCGACGCCTTCCTGGATGCGGGCGCCGCCCGAGTCGTTGAGACCGATGATCGGCGCGCCGTTCTCCACCGCGAGATCCATCACTTTGCAGATCTTCTCGGCGTTGGTCTCCGAGAGCGAGCCGCCGAAGACGGTGAAGTCCTGGGCGAAGACGTAGACGAGACGGCCGTCCACCGTGCCGTAGCCGCAGACGACGCCGTCCCCCGGAATCGAGACGCGATCCATGCCGAAGTCGCGGCAGCGGTGCGTGACGAGCGCGTCGATCTCCACGAACGAGCCGGCGTCGAGCAGCAGCTCGATGCGTTCGCGCGCCGTCAGCTTGCCGGCCGCGTGCTGTTTGGCGATGCGTTCGCTGCCGCCGCCCAACTCCGCTGCCGTGAGGCGGCGCTTCAGCTCCTCGATCCGTTCCGCTCGGGCTTGGGCCATGCGGCGGGGATCTTATCGCAAGAGCTCCCTCACCTCCCCGGCCCTCCTCTCCGGCGGTCGGGAGTGCGGTGGGAGAGGAGGGGTTGGGGTGGTGAGGGGCCGCGAGGCGGCGGATAACGATCCGTTTGAGGACGAAGGCCGGCGTCAGAGGATCGCAACGATACAATCCGCCTTCCATGCCGTTCTCGAAGCTCGACACCGCCGCCGTCGCGCGCACGCTTTCGCAGATCGCCGAGCAACCCGAGGACGTCGTGGACGCCTTCTTCGAGCGGCGCGAAGAGGTGGAGCTGCAAGAGCCGGGCGCGCTGCGCGTCTGGCGGGAGGAGGGCTTCGCGGTGCGTCTCGCGCGCGAGGGACGCACCTGGCTCGCGACGCGCGACGCGGTCGAGCCGAAGCCCTTTGCCGAGGCGCTGCGTCAGGCGGCCCGGGTGTTGCCCTCCGCCACGTACCCCGAGCCGATGCTCGAGGTGGCGCCGCCCGGGCCCATCGCGGCGCCCGAGCTGCTCGACTTCCCCGGCGTCCTGTCGCGCGCCGTGCGGGCGCATCACGTGGGTTTTCCGTTGCGCGTGGCCGTGCGCCGGCACCGGCGCTGGGTGCAGGTGGTCGGTCCGCGGTGGGTGCCGGCGGCCGAGAGCGAGACCTTCTACAGTTGCTCGGCGGAGTCCTCCTGGGGCCGCTACGGTGCGCTGCTGCCGCGTCTCGATGCCGCCGCCGCCGCCGACATCGCCGAGGCCGTGGTGGCGCTGTTCCGCGCCCGCCAGGCGCACCCGCCCGCGCCGTTCCACGGCCCCGCCGTGCTCGCGCCGGCGGCGGTCGCCGTGCTGCTGCACGAGGCGGTGGCGCACGCGCTCGAAGCCGACACCCTGGCGCAAGGGGGAAACCCCGAAGCGGCGGTGGGAGTCGCCATGGCGGCGAGCTGTCTGGACGTCCTCGACGATCCGGCCGCGGCTCCTGAAGGCGTGCGGCGGACGACGGACGACGAGGGCACGCCCGTCGTGCGCCGCTGGCTGCTGCGCGGCGGCGTGGTGGAGCAGCCGCTCGCCGACGCCCTGTGGGCGCTTACCTCGCCGGTGCTCCTGCCGGGCGCCGGCCGGCGCGGCACGCGCCACCTGCCGCCGGGGCCGCGCTCCAGCCATCTCGAGATCCTGCCGGGAGAGGCGGGAGAGGCCGATCTCTTCGCCGGCTCGGACGAGGGTCTCTTCCTTCCCGAAGCCAGCCGCGGCGCCCTCGATCCGCTGTCGGGCGAGTTCGTGCTCCACCTGCCCATGGCCCGCCGCTTCCGCCGCGGCGCCCTCGCCGGCACCGTCGGACCGTGCGTCCTGCGCGGCCGGGTGGCGGACCTGCTGACGCGGGTCGTGGCCGTGGGGAACGAAGTGAAGCCGGCCGGCGCCGGCTGGTGCGCCAAGGGAGGCCTGAAGCTGCCGGTCTGGGCCACCGCGCCGGCGCTGCGGCTCGAAGGCGTGGAGATCGCGCCGTGAGCCGGACGGCGCTGCTCGACGAGGTGCTGCGCGCGCTCCTCCGGCGCCATCTGACGGACGCCGAGGTCTACGTCAAGCGCGGTCGCTCGCGGCGCCTGGAGCGGACGCCCGTCACCGAGACCGCCTCGATCAGCCAGGAGCGGGCCTGGGCGGTGCGCGCGGGCAACCGTCGCGGCTCGTTCTTCGCCGCCGCCACCGGCGACCTGACGCCCGGCGAGCCGTGGCCCGAACCGATCGCCGGCCAATCGCTGGAGCTCCCCGAGCCGGCGGAGGTGCCGGCGTGGACCGTGCCTTCCGACTTCGACACGCCGCTGATCGGCGAGCGCGAGGGCCTGAGGCTCCTGGAGAGCCTCGGCCGCGAGCTGGAGAACGAGCTGCCGGGCGCCCGCACGCTGCGGGCGGCGCTGGAGGACGGGTCGAGCGAGGCCGAGCTGGCGAACAGCCGGGGCCTGCGCGCCAGCACCCGGCACCGGATCGCAACCTTATATATAGAGGCCGCCGGTCCCGGCAGCCCGGCGCCCACGGCGTCTCTCTATGTGGCGACCCGCGAGCCGCGGCGATTTCATCCCACCGCCCTCGCCCGCCGCCTCGCGGACCGTCTCGCCGTCTCCGCCTCGGGCGCCGCGCCGGAACGGGACAGCGGCGAGTTCCTCCTGGCGCCGATCGTCGTGGCCCATCTGCTCGCGGGTATCCTGCCGCTCCTCGTGGGTCCTGGTCCCGGCGCGCGGCTGCTCGGAGCGCGCGGCCGCTTCGGCAGCGACCGCGTCACGCTGATCGACAACGGCCGCCTTCCCGGCGGTGCCTCCGAGTCGCCAGTGGACGGCGAGGGCGTGGCCACGCGCGAGGTCGTGCTGGTCGAGGACGGGATCTTCCGCCAGCCGCTGCTTGCCTGGTGGCAGGAAGGAGCGGCCGACGGCGAGCCGTCCGGCTGTACGCGCCGCGCCGGCTGGCGCGACCTGCCGCTGCCCGGGCCCACGCATCTCTACCTCAAACCCGAGCTCCGGACGTCCGTCGCCAGCCTTCTCGGCTCGGTGGCCCAGGGCTACTACCTCATCGACGTCACCGGTCCCGGCCGCTTCGATCTCGCCGCCGACCGCTTCTCGCTTCCCGTCTGCGGCTTCGCGGTCCAGTCCGGCCGCGCCAGCGCGCCGGTGGCGGGATCCCTGCTCAGCGGCGCCATCGGCGCGTTTCTCAAGGGCGTCGTCGGGGTCGGCAGGGATCTGACCTTCCACCCTCTAGACGGGATGATCGGTTCGCCGACCGTGCTGGCGATCGGGCTGGAGCTGCTCGGCGGCGGTTCGGCCTGAGATGTAGTACCTTCTTCCTGTCGGACCGTTTCACCAGGAGGTTTTGCCGATGTTCCGCCGTCTGCCTTTCGCGTTGGTTCTGGGCCTCGCCGTCTCTCCCGCCGCCGCCACCGAGATCGATTCCGTCCTGCTGCCGAGCACGTCTGAAAAGGCGGCGGCTCCGCGGGCCCTGCGCCTGGCGGAGACGGCCGCGCTGCAGCCGCTGGCCGCGCTGCGGCCAGCGAAGGAGGGCGCTGTCGATCAACTGGAGGCGATCGCCGCCTGGAACCGCTCGCGTGGGGTGCCGGCGAAGAACGGGTTCGCCCGTCCGCTGCCGTTGCCGAAGTCGGTGCGGTTCACCGCGGACCTGCTGAAGAGCCAGCCGAGCCGGCTCGCCGGGGGCGCGCTCCTGGCGCCGCCGTCGGGCGGTCTCGTCTGGGCCGCGGCAGCGCGCTCCGAGGACGCGTATCGCCTGCGGTTGCACCTCTCCCAGGTGAACCTGCCGAAGGGAACGCGGATCTGGGTCTACAGCGAGGGCACGGACGAAGAGGTGTCGGTCGACGCCGGGGACGTGACGAACGCCGGCGAGCTGTGGACGCCGAGCGTCGCCGGACCGGCGATCCGCCTGGAGGTCCGCCTGCCGGAGAAGGGGCTCGACGGCGCGCAGTTCACCGTCGACCAGGTGCTGGAGACGTTCGAGCTCGACAGCGAAGGCGTGCCTCAGGTCATCGCGCAGCCGAAGGCGGACACGAGCTGCATTCAGGACGCCGCGTGCTACGGCACGGCCCAGTTCGCGAGCATCGACATCCAGAAGAAGGCCGTGGCGCTCCTGGAGTTCATCGTCGGCGGCGCGGGCTATCTGTGTTCGGGAGCGCTGCTGAACGACACGGACGAGACCACCACCATCCCGTACCTGCTGACGGCACACCATTGCTTCGACACCCAGTCCTCGGCCTCCTCGCTGCAGGCCTTCTTCGACTACATCACGCCGAGCTGCAACGGCACCGCCCCGAGCCTGGGCAGCCGGCCGCGGACGGTGGGCGCGACGCTGCTCGCCACGAACGTGGGGAGCGATTTCACGTTCGTCCGCCTCACCAGCCTGCCCTCGGGGCGGGGCCTCCTCGGCTCCACCAATGAGCCGGTGGCCTCGGGAGCCGTGCTCCACCGCCTCTCTCACCCGCTGGGGCAGCCCATGCGCTACTCGCGCGGCGCGATGGAGGTGGGAACCTACTCGTGCAGCGACGTGCCGCGGCCCAACTTCGTCTACAGCTTCAACAACCTGGGCGGCACCTTCGGCGGCAGCTCGGGATCCGCCGCCACCCGCAGCGACGGCCGGGTGATCGGCCAGCTCCTCGGCTCCTGCGGCCTCATCCCCTCGGAAGGGTGCAGTCCCTATAACGACGACGTGGACGGCGCGCTGGCGGTGACCTGGCCCTCGATCTCCTCCTGGCTGACGCCGCCGGTGTCGGATCCGAACACCTGCAAGCCCGACGAGAACACGCTGTGCCTCAAGGGCAACCGCTTCAAGGTCCAGGCCACCTACGAGACGCTGGACGGCCAGGCCGGTCCCGCCAAGGGCGTGCAGCTCACGGAGGAGACGGGGTACCTCTGGTTCTTCGCGGACACCAACGTCGAGGTGGTGATCAAGCTGCTCGACGCCTGCAGCTACAACCAGAAGTTCTGGGTGTTCGCGGGCGGGCTGACGGACGTGCACGTGGTGATCACGGTCACGGATACGAAGTCCGGAGAGATCAAGACCTACACCAATCCCCAGAAGACGAAGTTCCTGCCGGTCCAGGATACGTCGGCGTTCGCGACGTGCCCGTAGGGGGTACCTAACTGGCGACGGGCTTCGGAGAGTAAGAGTGGCGGGCCGTGATCAGTCGTGGATCACCGGCAGCACCGCCGCGGACGCCGAAGGGAGGTCGAGCGGTATCGAGATGCCACGCGTCAGGATCTCGCGCTGGCGGTTCACCAGCGTCTCCAGGGTGGTCGTCGAGAGGATGCGCTCGACCGCCTGCTTGACCTCGAGGAACACCTCGCGGAGGCAGCAGTGCTCGGTGCCGACATCGATCGTGCAGGGGAGGGCCAGGATCTGATCGACCGCGGTGACCTGCCCTTCCAGGGGGAGGAGGATGTCCTTCAGCGAGACCTTCGCCGCCGGCCGGCCGAGCACGTGGCCGCCGGCCGGGCCGCGGTTCGACTGGATCAGACGGTCCTTGGAGAGTTGGGCGAGGATCTGGCGCAGGTACGGCTCGGGGATTCCCTGATGCTGCGCGATCTCGTGGCTGGTGACGGGCCCCTCGTCGCAGTGCATGGCGATATAGAGCATCGCCCGGATGCCGTATTCACCCTTGGTTGAGATTTTCATGGTGCCGTCCCTCAGAAGTCTAGCACACGCCCGGCCCACTGCCGTCCGGCGCGGCCGGCCCTTTCCGCGGCCACGAGGTCCGGCAGCGTCGCGAGATCGCGCAGGTCGCCGCCGCCCGAGGTGCGGGTAAGGTGAAGCGCGCGCATCCCCGCCGCCACGGCGCCCTCGACGTCTTCCAGCCGGCCGTCCCCGACGTGCAGCGCCGCGCCCGGCTCGACGCCCAGCTCGGCGGCGGCCTGGTGGAAGATCCGCCGGTCGGGCTTCTCGACTCCGACCTTCGAGGAGTACACGATGGCGTGGAAGAAGACGTCGAGCCCCAGGTCCTCCAGCAAAACGGGAAGGCGGTGGTCCCAGTTGCTGATCACGCCGAGCCGCAGGCCGCCGTCGCGCAGGCGGCCGAGCGCTTCCGGCACGTCGGGATAGACCTCGTAGGCTTCGGCGGTGGCGAAGCGGTGGAAGAGCTCCGCCGCCGCGAAGCGGGACGGCGGCGGCGCCTCGCGCAGCTCGCAGATGCGTTCGAGGAGCCGGCGCCACCATCCGCGCTCCCCCTCGGGATGCGAGATGAATCGGTCGTGCCCGGGATCGGCGGCGCAGGCGAACTCCTGCCAGACCACGGAGAACAGCCGCTGCGCCTCCGCGGGGTCGATGTCGACGCCGTGCCGGCCGAGCACGTCGGCGTAGATCTCGCCGAGCCGCGGCACGTGGAGCAGGGTGTGAGTGACGTCGAAGGTTACGGCCTCGATCATGGAATGAGGATAACCCCATCGAGCCCCTGTGATAGCTTGCCATCGATGCGTTCGCCGATCCTCCGCGCCGCTCTCTCCCTCCTCCTCTTTACCTCCTGGATGGCGCTCCTCTTCGCCGGCTACATCCTCGGCGGTGCCATCCATCTCCTGTTCCTCGCGGCCCTGCTGCTGTTTCCGTGGCGGGCGCTCGCCTGACGCCGGGGTGCGAGAGTACTGGATGCTCGATGCCTACCGGAAAGGCGCTCGGATCTGGCAACGGACTCCCGCAGGCCTCCGGCGCAAGGCGGCTCTCCTTTCCGCCGCCGCGGGAGACTAGCAACACGATCGGCCGGGGCAAGACTCGGGAGCCTTGACGAGGATTGTGCCGGGCGCTGAGAAAACCTCCCGCGCAGCGGACCGTATAGAGAGGAAGAATTCTCCGTCCGAAACGGACTCTCCAGCCAAGGAAAGACACGCATGACCCCCATACTCGAGCTGCGGAACGTCCGCAAGGCCTACGGCGACTTCGTGGCGGTGGACGACGTCTCGATGGCGGTGCCGCCCGGCAGCATCTATGGCCTGCTGGGTCCGAACGGCGCCGGCAAGACGACCACGATCCGCATGATCATGAACATCGTGCCCCAGGACTCCGGCGAGATCGGCGTCTTCGGCCATCCGCGCGCGGCGGCAGACCTGCAGCGGATCGGCTACCTGCCGGAGGAGCGCGGCCTCTACCGCAAGATGACGGTCCTCGACCAACTCGTCTTCCTCGCCGAGATCCACGGCCTCAAGAAGGCGAAGATCCTGCCGGACATCGAGCGCTGGCTGGAGCGGGTGGACCTCACCCACTGGGCGAGGAAGAAGGTGGAGGAGCTGTCGAAGGGTATGCAGCAGAAGGTGCAGTTGATCGGCACCGTGCTCCATCAGCCGGACCTGTTGATTCTCGACGAGCCGTTCTCCGGCCTCGATCCCTTGAACCAGGAGCTGTTCCGCGAGCTGCTCGGCGAGTACCGGCAGCAGGGAAAGAGCGTTCTCCTCTCCACCCATGGCATGGAGCTGGCGGAGCGGATGTGCGACCACATCTGCCTGATCTCTCGTGGCCGCGCCGTGCTGGACGGCAATCTGAAAGAGATCAAGCGCCGGGTGGGGGGCAACTCCTATCGCGTGGTGGCCGACGGCGATCTCAACCGCCTGCAGGAGCTGCCCGAAGTGGAGCAGGCGGCGGTCAACAACGGCGTGGTGAAGCTGCTGCTGCGTCCGGACGCCTCGGGACCGCAGGCCCTGCGGCGAATGGTCGAATTCCTCGAAGTCCACGAGTTCCGTTCGGAGGAGCCCGAGCTGGAGCAGATCTTCTTGAAGGCGGTGCGCGATGCGGCCTGAGAACGTCATGGTGGTGATGAAGCGCGAGTACCTGCAGCGGGTCAAGACCAAGGGCTTCTGGATCGGCACGCTGCTCCTGCCGTTGATCGTCCTGACCTTGACGGTGCTGCCCAGCCTGCTCATCGCCAAGTCCAGGACCACGCAGTCCATCGTGGTCGTGGACGAAACGGGGCGGGTCGGCAGTGCGCTTGTGGCGCGGGCGCACGCCCGGGACCGCGAGGCGCCGAAGGGTGGCCGCGAGCGGAGCGAGCGGGGGTTGATGCAGGACGAGTCGCAGATGGCCCGTTTCGAGATCGCGCTGGAGCCACCGGCCGCAGACCGCAAAGCCCAGCGGGCGGAGCTCGACCGCCGGGTGCTGGAAAAGGAGATCGGCGCCTGGATCTGGATCGGTCCCGAGGTCTTCGCCGGCAAGCCGGTGGAGTACCACGCGCGCAGCGTGTCGAACGTCTTCACGCAAGAAGCCCTGCGGGACGACCTGACCTCGGTGGTGCGGCGGGAGCGTCTGGCTCAGGCCGGGATCGATCCCGAGCGGGTGGATGCCCTGACCAAGCCGGTGCGCCTGGAAACGCAGCGGGTTTCGGAGAAGGGCAGCCGCGCGGAGGGCGGCGCGGTAGGGATGTTCTTCGCCCTGGGCCTCTTCATGATGCTCTACATGTCGATGCTGATCTGGGGTCAACAGGTCATGCAAGGCGTGCTGGAGGAGAAGGGCTCGCGGGTGATCGAGGTGGTGATCTCGGCCGTGACCTCCTTCGAGCTGATGATGGGCAAGCTCGTGGGAATCTGTCTGGTGGGCCTCACCCAGCTCGGCATCTGGCTCGGCACGGTGGCGGTGCTCACCGCGCCGGGGATCGTCGCCTCGCTGGCGCTGATGCCCCCGGGAACCTCGCTCCCCACCCTGACGCCGGGGATCCTGATCCACTTCATCCTGCTCTTCATCCTCGGGTTCATGGCCTTCGCGACCCTCTACGCCGCCATCGGCGCCTCCTTCAACAATCTCCAGGAGGCGCAGCAGGCGGCGAGCGTGGCGGCCGTGTTCATCGTCACGCCGGTCATGGTGATGTGGCCGATCATCAACGACTCGACCTCGCGGATGGCGACGGTGCTCTCGCTCATCCCGCTGTTTACGCCGCTGCTGATGCCGCTGCGCATCGTCATCGAGATGCCGCCCGGCTGGCAGCTCGCGCTGGCCTACGCGCTGACCATCAGCTTCGTCATCGGCATGGTCTGGTTCTGCTCCAAGATCTACCGCGTCGGCATTCTGATGTACGGCAAGAAGCCGACGTTCAAGGAGATCTGGAAGTGGACGCGGTACGCGTAGGGCTCGGCGCCGATCCGAGAGAACCTCAGGCGTCAGGTAAGATGACCTCGTGAGAGGCACGCTTCCTTGGTGACCCGCAACCCCTTTCCTCAGCGGCCCGGCATGGGCGGCTTCGGTCTGGGGGGGCCGGCTCCCCGTGATCTGCTGGTGATCCTGGGAGTGCTGTTCGTCACCTTCTCAATGCGGTTTTTCGCGACGACCGCGATCATCCCGGCGCTGCTGCAGCTCACGCCCCTGGTGTGGCAACGCGGGTTCGTCTGGCAGCTCGCCACCTATGCGTTCATCGGCGGTGGATCGGGGCTCTGGTTCCTGCTCGATCTGCTCTTCCTTTATATGTTCGGGCGGGACGTGTACTTCGGGCTCTACCGCCGACACTTCTGGCGGCTGATCCTCTGGAGCTCGATCGGTGCGGCCGCGGCGGCGGTGGCGGTGCACGCGTTGCTCACTCTCACAGGAGCGATGAGTTTCGCCGCTCCGTTCGCCATCATGCAGGGGCAGTGGATGCTCCTGGCGATCGTCATCGCGGCCTTCGGCACCGCTCACCGCGACGCCACCGTATACCTCTTCTTCGTCCTCCCGGTACCGGCCCGCTGGATGCTCTGGATCGAGATCCTCTTCGCTTTCATGGCCTTTCTCTACTCGCGGGATCTTCCCGGTTTCGTCGGGCTCTGTTCGGCGGTAGGGCTCTCTTACCTGTACGTCCGGTCGAACGGCTCGATGCGCGGCGGCAAGCGCAAGCTGCGCGAGATGCGGCTCAGGCTGGAGCGCTGGTGGATCCAGAGGAAGCTGGACCGGGCGCGGCGCAAACGGGGCTTTCGGATCATTCCCGGAACCGGAGATCGCGATCCCAACGTGCGCAAGGGGCCGTGGGTGCACTGAGGACTAAGGCCTCACGGTCTTCGGCAGCAGCAGCCAATACCGCCCGCGGTGCTTCATGCGGCCGGCGACGGCTTCGGCCTCGTCGCCGAATCCCCAGAAGAAATCGCCGCGCACGGGGCCTCGGATGGCGCCGCCGGTGTCCTGGGCCATCATCAGCCGCTCGATCTTGCGGTCTGGCTCGCCTTCGCGCGGTGAGGGCGCGCCGCAGACGAGCCATAGGGGCACACCCAACGGCAGGTACTTGAGGTCCACCGCGAGGGAGCGTTCGGGCGTCAGCGGCACGCCTTCGGCGCCGAGGGGACCGTCGCCCTTGATCTCTTGGAAAAAGATGTAGGAGGCGTCCTTATCGAGCACCGGCCGGATCTGGTCGGGATGGGCTTCGAGCCAGGCGCGGATGGACTGCATCGAGGCTTGTTCGCGAGAGAAGGCGCCGCGCTCGATGAGCTCGCGGGCGATGGCGGTGTAGGGATGGCCGTTCTGTGCCGCGTAGCCGATCCGCACCTCGCCTCCCTCGGCGAGCTGGACCCGTCCGGAGCCCTGAACGTGGAGGAAGAAGGCATCGATGGGATCGTCCACCCAGACGATCTCGAGCTGGCGGCCGGCGAGAGCTCCGGCCTCGATCTGCCGGCGGTCGGGATAGGGCACGAGATCGCCATTGACCACCTGGCCGGCGAGACGCTTGCCTTCGAGATCCTCGCGGAAACGGCCGAGGTCCACCATCACCAGCTCGGGCGGCCGCATGTAGATCGGTACCGTGTGCTTGCCTCCCTGTTTTCGGCTGCCGTGGAGGAGCGGCTCGTAGTAGCCGGTGAAGAGTCCGAGGGGATTGCGGTTGTTGCGTGCGGCCCAGGGTTGGAAGCGGTTCTCGAAGAACCGCCGAGCCGCCGCGCGGTCGCCGGGAGGGAGACTCCTGGCCGCGGTGCAGGCCTCCCGCCAATCGCCGGCCTTGCCCGCGAACGGCTCGTCGTCGACAGGCGCATCGTCCGGCAGCGGTGCGATCCTGTCGCAGGAGCGGATCATTGCCGGTATCGCTTCTTCGAGGGCGTCCGTCTGCCAGCCGGTCAGGTCGGAGAACGAAGCGGGCTCCAGGACCAGGCGGTCCTCGCGGGGGAAAATATCGAAGAGACCGGCCAGACCCTCGCCGCCTCTCCGGCTCGAGAGCCAGAGCCGCAGGCCCAGGGCGATCAGCACCAGAGCGACGACGATGGCGAGGGCGAGGGCGGTGCGGCGGGACATGGGGGGAGTTTATGACGGCGTGCGGTCTGCCGCCTCTGTGCCCGGCGCAGAAGCGCCGGGCGGGAAGGGCTTCAGGACACTACCTCCCCCTCTCCGCTGGCCCGCCATTCCAGGAGTGCCAGGGCGGGCAGGCCGATCGCCAGTACGCCGGCGTAGTGGAGCCCGCGGTAGAGCAGGGTTCCCGCCGCGGCCAGCACCTCGTCGACGCCCAGGAACTTGAAGGAAGCCATCATCGCGATCTCCGTCGTGCCGATGCCGCCGGGAGCGCCGGAGAGCGTCCCTGCCGCCGTGCCGAGAGCCACCACGGCGACTACGACGAAGGGGCTCACCGGCGCGCCGATGGCCAGGAACAGCGCCCACTGAGCGGCGGCGTTGACCAGAAAATAGATCACTCCGAGAAGGGCGGCCTGGAAGCGGAGGGGCACGAAAGAGAGGAGCTTCACGAATACGCCGACCGCCTCGTGGCCGTGGGCGAAGAGGCTCTGCAGGCGTCCTTCGGCACGCTCGGCCCGGCGGGCCAGAAAATGAACGATGGGGTTCTCCCCCGAGGCGTCGTGCCGGCGGCTCAAGACGGCGAGCAGCAGGGCGGAGGCCACGAGGGCCGCCAATGCCGCGGCGCCGAGGCCGTTGCGACCCAGCGCGAAGGCGGTGGCGATGAGAGTGATCCAGGTGCAGACGCTCATCACCGTGTGATGGGCGATCTGGTCATAGAGGACGACGCCGTAGAGAAAGCCGAAGGGGCGGCTGTTGGCGCGGGCGAAGTAGCGCGCCCGCATGAACCCGCCGAGAATGCGCGCCGTCGGCGTGATGAGGTTGAGCGCCGCCGAGGCGAGGAGCACGAAGAACCCCAGCACGACTCCGGAGCTGCGCCCGACGGCGCGGCGCGACGCCAGCCGGAACCGCCAATCCCACAGGGCGTAGCGGGCGAAGAGCAGGCCCGTCCCGAGGGCGATGTACGGCGCCCGCGCCGCGGCCACGCGGTGTGCCAGCCGCGACCAGGTGAAGCCGGTGTGGGTGACGAAACGGTAGGTGAAATAGACCGTCAGCGCGGCCACGGCGCCCTTGAGCAGCCGCGTTCCCCAGATCTGGAGCGGCGATTCCTCGTTGAGTTCTTCAGGGTTCATGGCGGTCCGGCCGCGCGGGCGGCCTAGGATAGCGTAACCGGGGGTTGACGGCGGTCGTCCATTAGGGAACGCTTCGGGGCGCGCCCGCGGCCGCTTCGGACCCTGGGCCTCACAGAGGAGAACAGCATGGCGGACGCCAAGATCACCGTGATGAAGAACGGCCCTCTTCGCCTGGAGGGAGTGGATCTCCAGATTCTCGATCCGACGGGCCAGGCCTTCGGCCTCGGCGGGCGCACCGTCGTCTCGCTCTGCCGCTGCGGTCAATCCAGCAACAAGCCGTTCTGCGACGGCAGCCACAACCACCATGGTTTCCAGGACGATCCACAGGCGCGCGAGCTGCCGCCGAAGAAGGTGTGAGGCAACCGGTTCTGAATCGTTCCTCCTCTGCAGCTCCGCTGGAGAGAGGGCCAAGGGATCAGGTTTCTCTGGGTATCCCGAGACCATAAAGATGAAGGCTGTTTCGTACCTCTTTTTCCTCCTCGCCCTCCTCCCGCTTTCCGCCCAGGCCCAGGGCCCCTCCGCGGACTGGCACACCCTCTCGACGCCTCACTTCCGGCTCCACTACCCCGCCGCCTCGGAGGAGTGGGCGCGGCGGGCCGCGGTGCGGCTGGAGTCGATCCGCGAGCGGGTCGTGGCCGAAGTGGGCTACGAACCGCCGGAAGTGGTGGACGTGCTCGTCTCCGATCCGCTGGCCGATCCCAACGGACAGGCGCTTCCCTTCATCGGCTGGCCGCGCATGATCCTGTGGACGAGCCCGCCGGAGCCGCAGTCCGAGCTCGGCCACTACGCCGACTGGACGGAGCTGCTCATCGTTCACGAGGAGACCCATCTCGTGCATCTGCTGCGTCCGTCGCGAAACCCCGTGCGGCGGCGGCTGGCGGAGCTCGTGCCGCTGGGGCCCATTCCCCTGGGAGCGCCGCGGTGGGTGAGCGAGGGCTACGCCACGGTGGTGGAAGGCCGGCTCACCGGCTCGGGACGGCCGAACGGCGATCTCAGGGCCGCCATCCTGCGGCGGCGGGCGCAGGCCGGCAAGCTCCCGTCGTACGGCCGGCTGGCTGCCGACTCCGAGACGTGGGGCGGCCAGTCCATGGCGTACCTGATGGGCTCGGCCTACCTCGAGTGGCTGGAAGAACGCAGCGGACCGGGCAGCCTGCGCAAGCTCTGGGCACGGATGACGGCACGGACGCCGCGGAGCTTCGACGACGCCTTTCGTGGCGTCTTCGGCGATTCACCGGCCGATCTCTACGACCGTTTCTGCGCCGAGCTGACCTGGCGGGCTTTCGAGGCCGAGCGGCGGAGCGGGCCGGAGGGGGCGGAAGGCGAGCTCTGGCAGGACCTCGCCTGGTCGACCGGCGCTCCCGTCGTGGCGCCTGACGGCGAGCGGATGGCCGTCGTCCTCCGCTCCCGGAATCATCCCGCCCGGCTCGTCGTCATGGCCACGGCGCCGGACGAGGACGCCGAGCGGCGGTGGCGCCAGCGCCAGGAGGAGATTCTGAAGCGCGACCCTGAGGACGTGGCGGCGGTGCGAACGAAGCCTCTGCCCCACAAGATCCTCCACACCCTGGAGTGGCACGACGGCCCCGAGCCCACCATGCCGCGCTGGATGCCGGACGGCAGGTCGGTGCTCTTCGTGCGCTTCGAGCCGGACGACGAGGGCTTCCTGCATCCCGACCTCTTCTTCTGGGAGCCCGACACTCGAAAAGTCCGGCGCATCACCCGCGAGGCCGACCTGCGCGACCCCGATCCGGCGCCTGACGGCCGCTGGGCCGTCGCGGTGCGCAACCGCAACGGCTTCTCCCAGCTCGTGCGCGTGGACCTCGGCACCGGCGATGTGCGGGCGCTTACCGAGCCCTCGATCTATGAGATCTACGACCGGCCGCGCGTCTCGCCGGACGGCCAGCGGATCGCTTTCGCCCTCCACCGCGAGGGCGCCTGGCGGCTCATCCTCCAGGAGCTCGACGGCGGCCGGCCGGTCGAGCTCGCGCCCCCTGCGGAGGGAACGGTGTCGTCGCCGGCGTGGAGCCCCGACGGGCAGGTCGTGTACGCCGTGGTCGGCCTCCGCGGCTTCATCGACGTCTACGCTTTTCCGGCTGATCCGGCGGGGAATCGCGGCGCCGTGCCGCTGACCCGGACGCAGGGCGCGGCCCTGGCCCCCACTCCGACTCCGGACGGCGCGGGCCTCTTCTTCCTCTCGCTCGAGCCGGACGGCCTCGACCTCCGCCGGCTCAGCATCCCGCCCCGCGGCGCGGCGGCCGCGGCGGTAGCGCCGCAAGCCGATCTGCCGCGCGAGCTGGCGCCGGCCATCCGGCCGCCCGCGCCGCAGCGGCCGGAGCCGTTCGTCCAGAACGCGGCGCCGGCCGGCCGGCCGTATGGTCCGGGACGGCAGGAGCTGTTCCCGCTCTTCGGCGGCGGCATCTCGTCGACCGGCGGCGCCTGGGAGCTGGGTCTGCGCGGCGGCGACGTGATCGGCCGGCTGGACTGGCTGGTCCTCGGCTCGCTCGGCGAGCACGGCTGGCCCCAAGGCGGCGCCGTGGCGGCTGCCTGGCGGCGGTGGCCGTTCGACGTCGGCGTCCATCTCTTCCAGTCCAGCGAGCGCCCCACCGCCGGAGAGGACGTGTCGCGCCGCGGCAACCTCCTCGATCTGGACCGGCGGGGCTTCGAGCTGTGGACCTCGCGTGACTGGCAGTGGAGCGGCGGCGGCCTCGCCGTCGCCGGGCGGGCGTTGTGGAACGAGGTAGAGCCCGAGAGCCGGGGTGAGGCCTTGGACCAGCGGCTCGCCGCGACGACGCTCTCCTGGGAAGGCTACCGCCGCTGGGGACGGTGGCGGCTGCGGCCGGCAGCGGGCGCTCATTACGAGACGGGCCGTACCGAAGGGAGCCGCTCGTGGACTCGCTGGGGAGGAGCGGCGCGGCTCAGTCTGGGGTACGAAGACTCCCGCCTGACCCTCACCTGGCGGCGCGACGACTCGCGGGATCTCGCTTACGGCTTCGACCTCTATCAGCTCGGAGGCGCCGAGACTTCGCTGCTTCCCGATTCGGCCCTCGCCAACCGCATCGCCGTGCCAGGGCTGCCGGTGGGCGCCCTGCTGGGCGAGGAGCACGAAGGGCAGCGGGCGGAGCTCGCTCTCGGCTTCCTGCCGGCGCCCCTCTTCTATGAGCGGCACCGGCTGTGGGGCCTCGGCGGCTCGCGCGAGGACTGGCTCTCTCTCGCCGGGCTCGAATACAAGTTCAGCATCGGACCTCTGCCGATCGGACGCCTGCCGGCCTTCGATCTGCGGCTCGGTGTGGGGCAAGTGCTCGACGATCCCTTCGGCGAGCTGGAGGACGACGATATCCGTTGGTGGCTGATCACCACCTGGCGGCCGTAGGGGCCCGGCGCTTCTCAGGCCCTCCTCTCCTGCGGAGAGCCGGCGCCCTGTTAGACTTTCTCGTCGCGGGAGCCCTCCGATGTCCAACCACCTCCTCATCCTCCGTCTCGCCGGCGACTTCTATACGAAGGCGCGGAAGACCCGCCTGCGGTTCGCCAGACGTCTGGCGGCGAACCTGGAGGACGCGCTCAAGCTCCACGGCATTCCGTACCGGCTGGAGCCGACGTGGAGCCGCCTGTATCTGGAAACCCCGGAGCCGGACGCGGCGGCCGAGGTGGCCACGCGGGTCTTCGGCGTGCAGTCGGCATCGGAGGTCCTGCGGCGTCCCTGGGAAACCCTGGAGGACGTGGTCCGCACCGGCGTCGAAATCTTCGGCCCGGCCGCTGAGGGCAGGAGCTTCGCGGTGCGCGCCACCCGCCGCGGCGAGCGCGAGCGCATCGGCTTCGACTCCATCCGCGTGGAGAGCGCCCTCGGCCGCGCGCTCCTCGACGCCGGCGCGGGCCGGGTGAACCTCTCCGCGCCCGAGGTGACGGCGCACGTCGAGCTCGAGCCGGGCGCCGCCCACTATTTCTTCGACAAGATCCCGGGTCATGGCGGACTGCCGATCGGCGTCGAGGGGCGGGCGGTCGCACTGGTCTCCGGCGGCTTCGACTCGGCCGTCGCGAGCTGGCTGATGCTCAAGCGGGGGGTGCAGCTCGACTACGTGTTCTGCAACCTCGGCGGCGCGGCCCACCGGCTCGGCGTGCTCAAGGTGATGAAGCTGATCGCCGAAAGGTGGAGCTACGGCACCTCTCCCCATCTGCACGAAGTGGATCTGGCTCCGCTGGTGGCCGACCTGCGGCAGAAGGTCCGGCCGACCAACTGGCAGATCGTGCTGAAGCGGCTCATCCTGAGAGCCGGCACGGCGGTCGCCCACCGCGGCGGCCGGCTCGGCGTCGTCACCGGCGAGGCCATGGGCCAGGTCTCCTCGCAGACGCTGCCGAACCTGGCGGTGATCACCCAGGCTACCTCGGCCCTGATCCTGCGTCCCCTCCTGGGATTCAACAAGGAGGAAATCGTGGAGCTCGCCCGCGGCATCGGCGTCTACGAGCTCGCGGCGGCGGTGGCCGAGTACTGCGATCTGATGCCGCCCAAGCCGGCCACCCGCGCCGCCCTGCGGGACGTGCTGCGCGACGAGGCCGCTCTCGATCTCAATCAGCTCGACCGCCTCGTCGACGCGCGGCGTATCTACGACCTTCGCCGGGTGGACCTCGCAGCCCTCGATCATGGAATCCCCGAGGTCGATCAAGTGCCGCCGGGGGCGGCGGTGATCGATCTCCGCTCGGCCAACGCCTACCGGAGCTGGCACTACCCGGGGTCTCTCCATCTGGATCTGCCGCACGCCCTCGCCGGCTTCCCTTCCTTCGCCCGCGACCGCGCGTACGTGCTCGTCTGCGAGGTGGGCCTGAAGAGCGCACATCTTGCCGAGAAGATGCGGGAATCCGGCTTCGAGGCCTTCCAGTTCCGGGACGGAATCAAGGGTCTGATGGCCCTCGCCGAGCGCGAGGCCGGGCTGGCGCCGGCGCTGCTGGCGCCGGCGGTGCGGGATTAACGTCCGATCAACTTCTCAGGATCGACCCCCAGGGCCGCCGCGACCCTCTCCAGCAGAGGGCCGAAGCGGACGGGGTCGAGCTTGACGAAGAGCGCCTCGGCCGCCGCGAAGGGCTCGCCTTGGAGATCGAGGAGACGGCCGGCGGTCCAGACCTTGCGGCCCTCGACGCGGTCCACCCAGGCCTCCAGGGTGGCGTCGGTGCCGAGGGGCAGCATGCGCTGGAAGCTGGTATCCAGGCGCACGGCGACGACGACGTGGCCCTCCGTCCACGCGGCGGCGCCCATGGCCTCGTCGAGCACCGCCGCGATGCTGCCGCCATGCGCGTGCCCCGGAGGTCCTTCGGCCCCCGGCCCGAACCAGGCCCTGCCCACCAGCCGCCGATCGTCCGGCCGCCGGAAGTAGCGCACCCGCAGCCGGTCGCCTTCGGGATCGCCGGAGACGAAGGATCCCCGGCCTCCCTCGAGCCGCGGCGGCTCGATGGGGGTCCAGCCAGGCTCGGGGACGACCTCGGGCGGTGCGTGACGGTGGCTCATGCGGGTGAACTCTATAGGAGGTCCTGGGTCCCGGGCGGTGGGGTTCTTTAGAAGTCGTTGGGATCCAGGACCCAAGACCCCTCACCTTGCGCTGGACCCCGCGGGAACCGTATCCTCAGTGTCACTCTCTCATCCCGATATTGAGGAGGTTGTGTTCTCTGGACATTTTTTCGCGAGGTCGTGAACGCCGCGGCGGAGCGGCGGGGCCGGCTCTTCCGAGCGAGGCCGAGCTTCCGGTGCGCTGGACCGATCAGTTGTTCCGCACCCTGGCCGAGTCCACGTCCACGGCCATCTTCGTCTGCCGCGGCGAACGCGTCCTCTACGTCAATCCCGCCTGCGAGCAGCTCAGCGGTTACAGCGCCGAGGAGCTGCTCGGCGATTCCTCGTGGAATCTCGTCGTGCCTCCGGAGGTGCTGCCGGCGCTGCGCGACCGCGCGATCGCCCGCCTGCGTGGCGAGCCAGTGCCGGATCGCTACGAGACGCGCATCCTGACGAAGGACGGGCGCGAGCGGTGGCTCGATCTCACCGCGGCGGTGATCATGCTCGACGACGGCGAGCCGGCCGCCCTCGCCACCGCGGTCGACGTCACCGAGCGGCGGCAGGCCGAGGTCGCCCTGCGCGGCGCCGAGGAGCGGCTGCGGGCCATCGTCGAGGGGACCTCCTCGACCACGGGCACCGACTTCCTCCGCTCGCTCGTCCACCACCTCTCGATCGCTCTCGGCATGGAGTACGCCTTCGTCTCCGAGGTGGCCGACGAGGCCGTGACGCGGATGCGCCTCCTCGCCCTCTGGCAGAAGGACGACTATCACGATCCCTTCGAGTACGACCTCCGCGGCACCCCCTGCGAGCAGGTCGTCGGCAAGCAGCTCAGCTATCATCCGGCGGAGGTCTGGCGCCTCTTCCCCGAGGACCGCTGGATCGTCGAGAACCGCATCGAGAGCTATATCGCGGTGCCGCTCTTCGAACGCGGCGGCAGGCCGTTGGGGCACATGGGGGTATTGAGCACGCGGCCGCTCGCCGGCGACTTCCCGGCGAAGTCGATCCTCAAGATCTTCGCAGCCCGGGCCGCCGCCGAGATCGAGCGCAAGCTGGCGGAGGAGGCCCTCGCCAAGGAAAAGGAGCTGGCGCAGGTGACGCTCGCCTCGATCGGCGACGGCGTCATCCGCACCGACGCCGGCGGAGTGATCGATTACCTGAATCCGGTGGCCGAGCGGCTGACCGGCTGGAGTGCCTCTGAAGCCTGCGGCCAGCCGGTGACCCGGATCTTCAAGGTGATCGACGAAGCGACCGGCAAGCCGCTGCCCAACGCCGTCGAGCGCTGCCTCGCCGAAGGCCGCGTCATCGAGCACAACGGCTACTCCATGCTGGTGCGGCGCGACGGCCGGGAATCCGCCATTCGCGATTCGGTGGCCCCCATCCAGGATCACCAGGGACGCACCACCGGCAGCGTGCTGGTGTTCAAGGACGTCAGCCAGCTCCGCGGCATGGAACGCGAGATGATCTATCTCGCCCGCCACGATCCGCTTACGGGCCTGATCAACCGCCGCGAATTCGAGAAGCGCCTCCAGCACTGCCTCGACACCGCCTACGAGGACAGCCGGGAGCACGCGCTCTTCTACCTGGACCTCGACGAATTCAAGGTGATCAACGACACCTGCGGCCATCTGGCGGGCGACGAGATGCTGAAGCAGGTCACCTCGCTCCTGCGCTCCATGGTCCGCAAGACCGACACTCTGGCGCGGCTGGGCGGCGACGAGTTCGGCGTGCTGCTGGAGGACGCCACTCTCGAGATCGCTCGCGAGCTGGGAGAGCGCATGCGTGCGGCCGTCCGCCAGTACCGCTTCGGCTGGCAGGAGCGGATCTTCGAGATCGGCGTCTCGATCGGCCTCGTGCCCATCTCCGGCGCCAGCGGCGACATGGCCCGGGTGCTCTCCGCCGCCGACGCCGCCTGCTACGTGGCCAAGGAGAGCGGCCGGAACCGCATTCACGAGTACCAACCGGACGACAGCGCCCTCGCCGAGCGCTACGGCGAGATGCAATGGATCCACCGCATCCACAAGGCTTTCGCCGAGCACCGGTTCTGCCTCTACCGGCAGAACATCCATCCGCTGCACGGCGACGGCACGGAGCCGCCCCTCTGCGAGCTCTTCATCCGCATGCTCGACGAGGAAGGACGGATCGCCACTCCAGCGGCGTTCATCCCGGCGGCCGAGCGCTACCATCTCATCGCCTCGATCGACCGCTGGGTGGTCCACGCCGCCTTCGTCTCCCTCGCCTGCGGCACCCTGTCGCACGGCGACACCACCCGCTTTGCCATCAATCTGTCGGGCCAGTCGGTGGGCGACGAGTCGTTCCTCGATTACGTGCTGGCGGAGATCGAGGCCACCGGCATCTCTCCGGAGCGCATCTTCTTCGAGATCACCGAGACGGCCGCGGTGAGCAACCTCGCCAAGGCCATGCACTTCATCAGCGTCCTCAAGGAGCTGGGGTTCCACTTCGTGCTCGACGACTTCGGCAGCGGCCTCTCCTCCTTCGCCTACCTCAAGAACCTGCAGGTGGATTTCCTGAAGATCGACGGCGCCTTCGTGCGCGACATGATCGGCAGCTCGGTGCAGCGGGCTCTGGTCGAATCGATCCACCAGATCGGCCAGGTGATGGACATCCGCACCATCGCCGAGTCGGTGGAGGACCGCACCACCCTCGAGGCGCTGCGCGAGATCGGCGTCGATTACGCCCAGGGCTACGGCCTGTCGATGCCGGAACCGTTGATCTAACGGCAATCGCCTCCGCTCCGTAAGACTGCTGGTGATGGCTTCGATCCGGCACTCGCAGGTCTTTCTCGCGGCGGCCCTGCTCCTGGGGCCGCTGGGCTGCGCCGGGCTGCGCCGGCCCGAGCCGACGGCAGCTCCGGCCGTCTCGCCCCGCCCCAATCTCATCGTCGTGCTTTCCGACGATCACCGCTGGGACGCCCTCGGCGCGGCGGGCAATCCCGCCGTCGTCACTCCCGTCATGGACGGGATGGCGCGCGCCGGCGTCTATTTCCGTCAGGCCACCGTCTCCGTCTCGCAGTGCCACCCGGTACGGGCCAGCCTGCTCACCGGCCTGCCGGCCTTCCGCCACGGCGTCTATTCGACCAAGCTCCAGGCGCCCGGAGTCGCCGAGACCCTCTGCCAGCGTCCGACGGTGGCGAGCCTGCTGCGGGATGCCGGATACCGCACCGTAGTGGTCGGCAAGTGGCACGTCCCGCCTCCTCCCTGGAGGTGCGGCTTCGACGAGGTGCGAACCTGGCTGCCGGAAGGCGGCACGGACTACCGCGACCCTCTGCTCGCCCGCGGCCGCTCCGACGAGCACGCAACCGTGGCCGGCTTCACGCAGGAGATCTTCACCGACGACGCCGTGGCCTTCCTGCGCGGCGACTCCGCCAAGGCCGGCCCGTTCCTCCTCTGGCTGGGCTTTACGGCGCCCCACCACCCCTACGAGCCCAACCCGCAGCGGATCGCGGCGCTCTATGCGGGACGCAGCGACGAGGATCTCCTGCCTCCGGGTTTCCCCCGCGACGTGGCGGCCAACGACTGGCGCCATTACGATCAGGCGGTGAGCCATCTCGACGAGCAGCTCGGGCGCTTGCTCGCGGCGCTGCGCGAAACCGGGCTGGCGGAGCGGACGGTGGTGGTCCTGCTCGGGGACAACGGCTACATGATGGGCGAGCGGGGCATCGGCGGTCCTGACACCGGCGCCAATGGCAAGCAGGTGCCCTACGAGAGCTCGCTCCGGGTTCCTTTCCTGATGCTGGGGCCGGGCCTGCCACAGGGGCTCGTCTCGGACCTCCCCGTCTCGAGCATGGACCTGCCGCCGACGCTCCTCTCCCTCGCCGGGGTTCCGGTGCCGGACTCCTGGCAGGGGAGCGACCTCATGGCGGCTCTCGCCGGCAAGATCGAGATGCGCGAGGCCTTCGCCGAGTGGTCCGACGAGGAGAGCAAGAGCTTCGGCCACCTCGCCTTCCGCGCCGTGCGCACCCCGGGCCACAAGCTGATCGTCTGGAAGGACCCCGCCCGCGGCGACGAGCTCTACGACCTGAAGGCCGACCCGGCGGAGGCGCACAACCTCGTGTCCGATCCCGCGGCGCAAGAGGTGCTGCGCGACCTGCGCTCCCGGCTCCTCGGGTGGATGCAGCGCAACGCGGACCCCGCCCTCTCCTGGCCGGCGAAGCGCTGATCTCGCTGGCACGATCGGGCGTCGACTACGGGCCGCTCGGTCCAAGCGCGCTTGGCCGGGCGGTACGGTCTCCCCTCCGAGGTGGCCTGCTACGCCCGCACCTTCCGCGGCCCCGCCGCCTTGACGTCCTCGCTGACGCCGCTCTCGTACTTCTCGAAGTTGTCGGCGAACATGTCGGCGAGCTTGCCGGCTCGGCTGTCGTAGTCCGCCGGGTTCTGCCAGGTCTCGCGGGGGTGCAGGAGCTTGTCTGGCACACCCTCGACGCGCACCGGCACGTTGAGCCCGAAGATCGGATCCGTCCGGGTATCCACGCCGTCGAGCTCGCCGGAGAGGGCGGCGGTCACCATGCGGCGGGTGAAGGCGAGCCGGATGCGCTGCCCGGTGCCGTAGGGACCGCCCGTCCAGCCGGTGTTGAGCAGCCAGACCCGCGCCCGGTGCCGCTTCAGCTTCTCGCCCAGCATGCCGGCGTAGACGCCGGGATGGAGCGGCAGGAAGGGGGAGCCGAAGCAGGTGCTGAAGGTCACCTTCGGCTCGGTGATGCCCCGCTCGGTGCCCGCCACCTTCGCCGTGTAGCCGGAGAGGATGTGGTACATCGCCTGCTCTTCCGTCAGCCGGCTGATCGGCGGCAGCACGCCGAAGGCGTCGCAGGTGAGGAAGACGACGTTGCGCGGGTGTCCGGCCAGGCCGACGATGTCGACGTTGGCGAGCTGGCTGAGGGGATAGCTCGAGCGGGTGTTCTCGGTCAGCCGGTCGTCGTCGAGGTCGAGCTTGCGGGTGGCCGGATCGCAGACCACGTTCTCCAGCACGGTGCCGAAGTGGCGCGTCGTGGCGTAGATCTCCGGCTCGCCCTCCAGCGAGAGGCGGATGACCTTGGCGTAGCAGCCGCCCTCGATGTTGAACACGCCGTCGTCGCTCCAGCCGTGCTCGTCGTCGCCGATCAGCGTGCGGTTGGGATCGGCCGAGAGGGTCGTCTTGCCGGTGCCGGAGAGGCCGAAGAAGAGGGCGACGTCGTCCTTGCTGGCGCCGTAGTTGGCGCTGCAGTGCATGGAGAGCACCCCCTGCTTCGGCAGGTAGTAGTTCATGACGCTGAAGATGCTCTTCTTGATCTCGCCGGCGTAGCGGGTGCCGCCGATCAGCACCATGCGCTTCGCCAGGTCGAGCAGGATGAAGGTCGAGGAGCGGGTGCCGTCGCGCTGCGGCTCGGCCTGCAGGTGAGCGACGTTGAGCACCGTGAAGCTCGGCGCGAAGTCGGCCAGGGCCGCGGGGTCCTCTTCGCGGATGAACATGTTGCGCGCGAAGAGGTTGTGCCAGGCGTCCTCGGTGATCACGCGGACGTTCAGGCGGTAGCGGGGATCGGCGCCGGCGTAGCCGTCGAAGACGAAGACGTCCTTGCCCGCCAGGTGCTCCTGGGCGCGCGCCAGCAGGGCCTCGAACCGCTCGCGCTCGAACGGCCGGTTCACCTCCCCCCACCAGACCTCGCCGTCGGTCGACGGGTCCTTCACCAGGAACTTGTCGTTCGGCGAGCGGCCGGTATGCGGTCCCGTCTCGCAGACCAGCGGCCCTTCAGCGGCCAGGATCGCTTCGCCGCGCAGCACCGCCATCTCCACCAGTCGCGCCGCCGGCAGGTTCCAGTACGCCGCTCCCACGCCCGTGATGCCGTGCGCCTCCAGCCCCACTCGGCTCACCACCGGACCTTCATTTCGCATTCGTCACCTTGTACGAGGAGAGGTAGTCCACGAGGAGCCGCGACATGACCCGGATGCCCACCGGCACGGCGCTGTCGTCGGCGCGGAAGGTGGGGGTGTGCAGGCCCCCGGAGGTCGTGCCCGGCTTGACCACGCCGAGCCGGTAGTAGAAGCCCGGCACCTCATTCGCGATATAGGCGAAGTCCTCGCCGCCCATGGTCGGCTCGACGATCTTGACGTTGCCGGCGCCCAGGATGCGCTCCAGCAGCGGCTGCACGGTCTGCGTCAGCGCCGGATCGTTGACGGTGGCCGGCGCGTTGCGCTGGTACTCCAGCTCGAAGCTGGCGCCGTTGGCGCGGGTGATGCCGTCGAGGATCTCGCGCATGCGGCGCTCGATCTCGGCCTGCACCTCTTTCTTGTAGGTGCGTACGGTGCCTTCGAGCGTCACCTCGCCGGGGATGATGTTGAAGCGCTCGCCGCCGCGAAAGATGCCCACGGTGATGACGCTCGGCTCCAGCGGCGGCAGGTTGCGCGAGCGGATGGTCTGCAGCGCCAGCACCGCCTCCGAGCCGATGACGATCGGATCGATGCTCTGGTGAGGATAGGCGCCGTGCGACTGCTTGCCCTTGATCTTGATGCGGAACTGGTCGACGGCGGCGTAGGTCGGTCCGGCGTTGAAGCCGATCTGCCCGACCTCCAGGTCCGGGAAGGAGTGGAGGGCGAAGGCGGCCACCGGCTTGGCGTCCTTGAACAGCCCTTCCTCCAGCATCAGGCTGGCGCCGCCCTTCTCGCCGGGCGGCGGCCCCTCCTCGGCGGGCTGAAAGATGAAGAGGACGCTCCCTGGCAGATCCTGCCGCACCGCGGCGAGCACCGAGGCCACGCCGAGCAGCGCGGTGGTGTGGACGTCGTGGCCGCAGGCGTGCGCCACCCCGACCTCCTGCCCGAGGAAGGTGTCCTTCTTCGTCGAGCGGAACGGCAGGTCGGTCTCCTCGGTCACCGGCAGGGCGTCCATGTCCGCCCGCACGGCGATGAGCGGCCCCGGCTTGCCTCCCTTGAGCAGGGCGACGACGCCGGTCTTGGCGATGCCCGTCCGCGGCGTGAGGCCGAGGCTCTTCAGGTGGGCGGCCACCAGCTCGGCCGTCTGCGTCTCGCGGTTCGAGAGCTCGGGGTTGAGATGGACCTTGTGGCGCAGCTCGATGATCTGCGGCGTGACCCGCTGAGCTTCCTGATCGACCCGGGCGTCCAGGCCACCGGCCTTCTGCGCGGCCGCAGGGAGCGCCACGAGTGCAACGGCGGCCAAGGCGAGGCGAGCGGTTCGTCGGCGAAGGGGCATCCTTTCCTCCGGAAAAGGCAATGCTACCGCTGTCCCAGATGTGGGGCGCGATCGCGGAAACCCGCAGAGTCTATACCGAGAGCCTGCCTCGCCCAAACCCTCCTCTGCCGCCAATTCGCGACCCCGAAGGCTGCAGAGCCGGTCCCCCTTTCTGCAGAGCCGATCCCCCATGGCTGCAGGGCCCGTCCCCCTCGGGGACAGCGTCTAAATCCCTCTCTGCAGCCTCCGTCCCCCTGGGGGACAGCGCCCGTCCCCCGGGTGCGCAGCCTCCGTCCCCTGGGGAGACCGCTCGCGTCCCCCTGGGCTGCAGCGCCGATCCCCCTGGGGGACAGCCCCTGAATCCCCCTCTGCAGAGTCCATCCCCCTGGGGGACAGCTCCGGAATCCCTCGTCTGCCGCAGCGGTCCCCCTGGGGGGAGGAGCCGGTCCCCCAGGTACGCAGCGCCTGTCCCCCTGAGGGCTAGCGCGCGTCCCCCTGGCTGCAGACCCGGCGACCCTGGGGGACGGAGCCTGCAACCCTCTCTGCTGCACCGGCCCCCCTGGGGGACGGAGCCTGCGACCCTCTCCCGCGGAGCCGAATCAATGCCGCTGCTTGCCGGACATCACCAGGCTCACCGTGGGATGCAGCCAGGGAACGCGCTCGATGAGCGACGGATCCCGCTCCATGGCTGCGAGGTACGGCGTCATGGCACCGAACTCCAGCTTCACAGGCGTCCAAAGCTATATCCGTTTATTTAGATACTTTTGTTGCAAGCCCTTTGGGGCATCTGCTACCGTGATTCTGGTCTATCCCGGGTTTTCTTGAGGATTGACGACACCGCGGCTGCGGAAAGAATCGCACAGGTGTTGGACTATCTCATTCACAATCCACCGCCCCCGCCCGCACGACCGCCGTTCTGGCCGATCGCGGGCAATCTTTCAGCCTTGGTTATCCTGGGGATCGCCGTCTGTGGATGGGTACTTTATTTCACGGATGTCTTCCCGCAAGTTCTTGCCCTCCTCAGCTTGGGCGGCCTGCTAGCATGGACTGCTTTCCTGGCCAATCTCCTGACCAACGAGCGCAAGCAGGAGCTGCAAGCGAGATTCGAGCGGTATGTGCTCCTGCCACGTACGACCTTGATTCTGGTTCTGATCGCTGCGGCCATTTTCTTCCTGTGGTGGGCACCCCTGCGAGGGACGCTGGTAGTTTCTACCCTGCGAGAAAACGAAGATCGAACTATTGAGATCCGGTCTGAGGGAAGGGATGGCCGATGGACCGGGGTCAGATTGAAGGAGGAACACCTCTCTCCTCGGGCTAAGCACAAGTACTTGCTGCCAACCCCTTGGTTCGGCCGCCGGAAATATCGCGTCAAGCTTGCAGGCCTGCCCGCGCGGTATGTCTGGGTGTACGGTCCGCATCTCAACCCGCTATCGGTACCAAGTCAATTCGACCTCGGCTTAGAACCAATTCTATTAATTCACCTTTCGGAGGTCGCGAATGGCATGGTCATGCAGCGCGAAAAGCCGGGGAGCTTGACGATCTTGAAGGAGAAGAAGGTTCTCGGCCGGATTTCTCCCTATTATGGAGAGGCGGTCTGGATCGGCGGCAATGAGGACATCGAGATCCCACAGCGGATACTCACACTCTGGCGCTTGGAGTTGGCAAAAAACAACATCCCAACCGAGATGTTGGCGCGCTGGCAGCCATACAGGAGTCTCGCTCCAAATACAGATCTTGAGAAGGGGCAGCACTTTAAAATTCAGGTCACTACCCCCTCTGGCCTAGTGCTCGAGGAGAAGGTCACAGTGGGTCCACCTTATCCGCAGGAGGTTTATATCGATGTACCCCATTACCATTAATCGGAGAATTTTTCTATCGCTTGCGTTGACCATGCTCGGCGGCTTGCCAGCCTTTGCTGACATGGCCATCGAGGTCTCGGCTGGAAGCAGAGTTCCATCAATGAGGGTAGAGTACAATAACGAGCTCAACGGCCTCATGGATAAATTGCGGTATCGGCTCGTGCAGAATCTTCAAGGCCCTCCCGGCGTCCCGCCAGATTGGCCCGAGCTAGCTTTATGGAAGTTCACCTTGGGCGACCCCGGCAAAGCGCCGAGGAATGATGGCGCGCCGCAGCTCCAGTTCCTGATCTTCGAGCCCAGCTACATGAAAAACCAAATCAAGCTCCGGATGACTTATCGGTCCGCGGAGATCAAACGTGATTGGGACACCGTCTGGATAGAGTCAGGTCGGCTTATGGCGTACGGCTATCCCAGGAGCGCCGTTGTCGTTGACGAGCTTTTCGATGTCATCCACGATCAACTTCTCTCGAAGTATCAAGAGGAGCTGCGGCAGTTCTTCGTCAAGAGCGCGCCACTGACAGCGGGAGGGATATGGGATAACGATCCGGAGAATTTCCGGCTCGTGCTGCCTCTGGCCTGGGATCGCTACAGCTCCCTCAGCCAGTCGCGGTTTCGCCTGGCCTGTTCATGGCCAGAAAAGACAGACAAGAGCTCGGCCGCAGGCAAAGGCCAGCTCAGCACCGCCAACTCGTCGGGCGAGGTTGAGCTTCTCTCTTGCGGTACGGGTCATCGTGGAAGCTTCAGCACGGGGAAGCAGCCGCCCTATCAGGCGCTCTCCGTAGAGCCGCGTAAATGGCGCCGCTCAAAGGGTGAAAAACTGCAGCCGATCGATGTAATTCGCGACCAGGTTCGCAAACTCCTACTGCTTCGAACCTACCTTACCGAAGAGGAGCCAAGCCTCTGCTCCAGCCGCGACAGCAGCCATATGGAAGTCGTCCAGGAGGTCAGCCAATGAGCATGGTGATTACCCGCTCGCGTTCTTTTTCCATCGTAGCGCGCTGGGGAGTGGTGGCGCTAGTAGGCCTTCTCCTTCTCGGCCTTTGGCTGGTGATTGCACAGTTGAGGGAGAGCAATCGCCCCAACGAGCAGGAAACACCCGCAGCGCCATCGCAGGCTAGTTATCGTTCTTACATGGGATCGGCTGCATCGCTGGAAGGCCTCCAGCAGGTGGAGCGCGCCGCAGGGACTTACGCGCACGCTGTGACGACCGCCTCCTCGAAGCAGGAGGCTGTCGAGGCACAGCTCGCCTGGGCAGGCCTGCTGTCGCGCAATCCCGGTAGCGGCAACGAGGCCGGCGGACGGGCGGAAAAGGCCGACGAGCTCTACCAATCCGCTCTGGAAGAGGCCGAAGGGGACCAGCAACTTAGAGCCCGTAACGACTACGGAGTATTCCTTTTCCGGCAGGGACAGACAGCGAAGGCAGCAGCCGTGCTCGGTCAGATCGATCACGCCTCGTGGTCAGGAGAGGACGGCCCAGTTCGGCAAGCGCGCTATCTCTACAACTATGGCCAGGTTCTGGAGGACTTGGGGCGTACCCAGGAAGCTTATTCTCAGTACCTCGAAGCTATGCGGCTCGATCCGCGGTTTGGGTTGGCCAGAGAGGCTGCTACCCGTTTGGTCACCAGCCCGGCGCCGGCGGCAGTCTTGCCCGCATCCGATCAGATGCGGCTCGTCAAGGAGTTTCTAGGCCAGAGGCGATTTACCGAGGCTGACGGTCTCCTGCGCGAGTTGGCCGCTCATCCTGACCGCCTCAGCGGCGCGGACTCGCAACGGTTCGCCGATCTCTTCCTGAGTTATCTGATCGATTCCAGGATCGAGCCCACATCCTTCAAACAGACTTGGGAAAAGCCGACCGAACGCCTGCAAGCAGCCCTGCCTTCTCCAGCGGCCGAGCAGATCCGGGAGATCCGGAGCGCCTTCCTCGCCGACCTGCCGGTCGAGATCCAGTCTGGAGCCGCCTCCGGCACTTTCCGGGCGTGGAGGGACGCCGGCCAAGCTAAACGGTTCTCGGAGCTCCTCAAGACGATCGGCGACGACTATGGCGAGAGAGGGAACCTGCACCGATCACTCGAACGCTATTCGCAAGCCGCAACCCTCGATCCCACGAATGCGGAACCGGCGTTGTATCTCACCAACCTGCTGGTGGAACACTCCGCAGAGCTGGATCCGAAAGGCGAGTTGCTCGACCGTTGGCTGCGGGCGCTTACCGAGGAGAGAGAGGACCGATACGCGCTGAAGGATCCCGAAAAGCTCCTTTATCTCCACTCGCTGCTCGGGGCACACTTCGAGAAGGGAAAGCGCTGGGGGCCCGAGGACGATCCCCAGACGGCTCTCTACCAGTGGAGGCGAGCCCTGGAGGCGCAGTCGAGAATCCCCGCAGCCGAGCCGGAGCTTTCCAAGCCCCGCCCCCTTTTGAACGAACGGCTAGCATTCGCCTACGAGGGCTGGGGCGAGAAGAAGATGGCTGCTGGCGAGTATCGCACCGCCGCACGAGGCTACGAAGAACTGAAGGATGACAAGAAGGCGGTGGACCTTTTCGCCCGAGCGGACATCCTGGAGAAGGGTGCCTTGCTTCAACGTCCGGACCCCCTACAAGAAGAAGACCAGATGGCAGCCATTGATGAGGACACCTTGCCTGGCGGAGCAAGTCCCTGGCCCCTGATTGCTCTTGGCGGCCTTCTCTGCCTCTTGGCTGCGATCACGATTCGGATCGTTCGTCACTGATCGGCGAGCCAGAATAAGAACAACTTCTTTGGGCCGCCGCCGGCTGCGGTCGAACCAGGTAGGACCGGCATGGTGACGGTGTGAATTCCCCTCGAACGCCATGATCGTCTAGGATCGATGCCCATGTCTGGAACGGTGATCTTTCTCGGCGCCGGAGCCACGAAGTCATGCGGCGGGCCGATGACAAATGAGATTCTGCCTCAGGTCGTCGGCGGCCCGGCAGGAGCCCCGGCGCCGGTGCCCGACACAGCGGGCCGGTTGCCACACCTTCAAGCGTTCTTGCAGCAGTTGTTCCACGTCTCGCCGGGTGACGGGAAAGAGTCCTATCCGGGTCTGCCGCTGCTCATGAGTTTGCTCGACACAGCCCTGGAACGCCGGCAGCCATTGCATCCGGCCTGGGACGCCAATGCCATTTCCGAAATACGGCAAGCGGTCGAATTGGGGATTTTCGACGCGTTGGAAGAAGCTCTACTGAAAGCGCCTACGAACAATCACTACGAGCTCTTGTGGAAGTTCTTTCCCGCTCCGGCGGAGCCCTGCATCATCAGCACGAACTACGACCTCATCATCGATACAGCGATGATGTTCACGAGCGAGCAACGTTTGCCCGACGGTGCGCTGCCAAACTACCACTGCGCGATTTCCACACCGTTCTACAAGAATGAAAAAGTACACTACGGCACGCTCCTGAAACTCCATGGATCGCTCAACTGGTTGCACTGCAGGACCTGTCACCGGCTGGAGATCGGCGCTTCCGAATCGCGCCGGTTTCTCAAAGTGCTGGGGCGTCTGGTGGGCCCTCCGTTGGAGCAAACGTACACGCCGGACGGCAGCTTGTGTCCTGTATGTCAAACGAAGCTGCGGCCACTACTCGTCGCGCCAACACACCTGAAGGACTACCGGAACCCGCATTTGGCGCAAGTCTGGTACGAGGCGGAGCACGTGCTTCGCAAATCGAACCGTGCCGTCTTCATCGGATACAGCTTGCCGGAAGACGATGTAGAGGTGATCTACTTACTCAAGCGAAGTCTGGCTCACCTGGCGCCGTCACAGATCACGGTAGTGGAGTATGATCCGACGGTCCCGCCATCGGGTACACATCCCGTAGGCAGGCGCTACCGAACCTTGTTCGGCGATGGAATCGACTGGCACCCGGAAGGCATGGACTCATGGCTGGCGACCGTCGAGCCGCCAGCGTAACCGCAGAGGCGGCAACTCAGCGGGCGATTTCCCGTGATCTGACCGCTTCCGGCTCCATCCCCAATATCGCCTTTGGCCCTTGCGTGCGGACTCGGATTATACCCCCAAGCTCGTCCACCATCCTCTCCGAAACGAGGCAGGCATAGTTGAGGTTCCGCGAGGTCGGCCGCGGTCACGTAGTGTGGTTGTTCAAGATAAACGTTTCGCTCCAGATAGGTTCCAGTCGAATCGATAAGTTTGAGAAGAGGGGTGGGGAGTCCTGAAACTTCCGCCCGTTCCAGGCGTATCTGGCTCACCACGAGGGAGATCCTGTGCATGCGCAAAGCGACGCTCGCCATCCTTTTGACCCTGCTCGTCTCGACCACCGCCGCAGTCCGCGCTGACGACGTCCCCAAGGGCGATCAACCGTCGGGCGACAAGGCTGCCCCAGCGCCAGCCGCACCCCGCAAGTTCGTCACCCACCACCGCTTCACCGCCGGCGGGGTGGACATTCCCTACACCGCCACGGCGGAAGACATCGACCTCAAGGACCGCGACGGCAAGCCCACGGCGCGCTTCTTCACGATCTCCTACGTCGCGGAGGGTGTGAAGCGGCAGGAGGACCGGCCGATCACGTTCTTCTTCAACGGCGGGCCGGGCTCCGCGTCGGTCTGGCTGCACCTCGGTTTCGTCGGCCCCAAGCGCATCGACATCCCGAGCGACGCGCAGGACCCGGGCGCGCCGCCCTACCGGCTCAAGGACAACCCATCGAGCCTGCTGCGCTTCACCGACCTCGTCGAAGTCGACCCGGTCGGCACCGGCTTCAGCCGTGCGCTCGGCGACAAGAAGGACGCCGATTTCTGGGGCTACGACGAGGACGCCGACTCCGTCGCCGACTTCATCCGCGCCTTCCTCACCGTGCACGACCGCTGGAACTCGCCCAAGTACATCCTGGGCGAGAGCTACGGCGGCATCCGCGGCTCGATGCTCGTACCGCGGCTCCAGGGGCAGATGAACATCGGTCTGAATGGCGTGATCCTCATCTCGCCGGCGATCAATATGGGCGCCCTGCCCTTCATGACCAACGGCAACGATCTCACCTACGTCACGCACCTGCCGACGCTCGCCGCGACGGCGTGGTACCACAAGAAGCTCCCGGATTCCTGGCCGAGCCTGCAGGCGCTGCTCGCCGAGGTCGAGCAGTTCGCCTCCGGCGAGTACCTGCAGGCCCTCTTCCGCGGCGATTCGCTCTCGGAGGCGGAGAAAGGGCAGATCGCCGACAAGCTGCGCCGCTACACGGGCGTATCCAAGCAGTACATCCTCAACAGCGACCTGCGCCTCTACGCGCCACGCTTCGCCAAGGAGCTGCTGCGCGACGAGGGGAGGGCCACGGGCTTCCTCGACACTCGTTACGCGCAGAAGGAGCTCGACAACGCATCGGAGTTCCCCAATGGCGACCCGTTCGACGCCAAGACGGGGCCGATCTACGTCTCGCTTTTCCATCAGTACCTGCGCAATGATCTCGGCGCCGACATCCAGGAGCCGTACCTGCCTCAGAACGGCGAGGCCAACCAGAGCTGGAAGCGGCGGAAGAACGCGGCCGGCGCCTTCGCCGGCTTCGTCGACGTCACCGGCGACCTGGCGCAGGGTACCAAGGACAACGAGGCGCTGCGCGTTTTCACCGCCAGCGGCTACTACGACCTGGCGACGGCCTACTACGCCAACGCCTACATGCTGCACCACAGCGGCATCGACCCGGCGCGGGTGACGATCCGGAACTACCCGGCGGGGCATATGATGTACCTCAACCAGGGTTCGCTCGAGCAACTGACGAGAGACATCGGGGAGTTCATCCATGGGAAGTGAGGGACTCCCGATTGGGAGAAGCAGGAAATGAGAGCTCGGTGCCGGGTGGGGACGGTTCTGCTGGCCTTGCTGGCATGCGGAGCCGGAGGGTCCAGACTGTTTGCGGCTGCCTGGCAGCCATCGCCCGGCCATACGCAACTACCGATTTGGCCGGGCATGGTCCCTGATGCACAGCCGGTGGACGGACCGGAGGTCGCCGGGACGGTTGTGGACCCCGCCGGTCACAAAAGGCTGGTTGGCGGCAAGCCGTGGGTTTATGTCGACAAAGTCTCGCAACCCACGATGACCGTCTATTCGCCCAAAGGCAACAGCACCGGGGCCGCGGTCGTCGTGTTCCCCGGCGGCGGCTACAACGTTCTGGCCATTGACCTCGAGGGCACGGAAGCCTGCGATTGGCTGACGTCCAAGGGGATCACGTGCGTGCTGCTGAAGTACCGTGTCCCGTGCGTGAAGGTCGGGCCGTATCGGGATTGCCGGACGGCCTTGCAAGACGCGCAGCGGACGTTGGGGCTCCTGCGTCTCCGCGCCGCGCAATGGAAGATCGATCCGCAGAAGATCGGCGTGCTCGGCTTTTCGGCGGGTGGGCATATGGTCGCCGCGATCAGCACCCATTTTGAGAAGCGTCTCTACCCGCATGTGGACGCCGCCGACAAGGAAAGCTGCCGGCCGGATTTCGCGGTGGCTCTCTATCCGGGACATCTCGCAGTTCCCGAGAGGGACTTCGCGCTGAACCCCGATGTTCAGGTCACCAACCGGACGCCGCCCACCTTCTTGCTTCAGGCGGGGATGATCCGGTCGATCCGGTGGAGAACTCACTCGTCTACTATTCGGCGCTCAAGAAGGCCGGCGTTCCCGCGGAGATGCACGTGTATGTGAAGGGCGGGCATGCGTTTGGGCTGCGGCCGACAGAATCGGCCATCACGCGATGGCCGCAGCTCTTGGAGGCGTGGCTGCGGACGATCGGCATGATAGGGCGGTAGATCCTCTCCGCGGCGCACACCCCGTGCGCGGCAAAGTCCGCCGGCGCTACGCAGATGGAGGTCCCAAAGTCGATCTGGTTGGCCGCGCCCCTCCGGCGTCGCACTGATCGATCGCCAACCGGGTGAGACGCGCACTGATCTCGCGCAACGCCCAGGCCGCTCCGGTCGAGCTGGGGTAGAATCATCCTCCGCACGTCGAGACTCACATCCGGCGTCCCATTCCCCTGTCGAAGGAGAGAGAGTTTGAACCTGGAGAATCGCAAGATCCTTGTGCTCGGCGGCTACGGTCTGGTCGGGATGGCCGTCTGCCGCGAGCTGCTGGTCCGCAAACCGCGGGAGATCCAGATCCATAGCCTGCGCATGGAGGAGTCGGAGAAGGCGGCCGCCGAGCTGCAGGCCGAAGCCGGCCCGACCGTGCTGTCCACCTCCGCCGGCAACATCTTCGGCTTGATCCGGCAGGGCTCCGCGCGCGACCGCATCCGCGCCGAGCTGCGCCGGCTGGACGACGAAGACCTCGGCGGGTTCGTGCTCTACGACGTCCTCGTCCGCTCGCGGCCCGACGTGGTGATCGACTGCGTCAACACGGCGACCGGCATCGCCTACGGCGACATCTTCCGTTCCGCCGAAGAGCTGCTGCGGCAGTTGGAGGGCGGCCAGGTCGATCCCGCCGCCGCCGAGGGTCTCCTCGACGCGCTCTACATGCCGCGGCTCATCCGCCACATCCAGGTCATGTACCGCGGCATGATCGAAGCCGGCACCCGCGCCTACGTGAAGGTGGGGACCACGGGCACCGGCGGCATGGGTCTGAACATTCCTTATACGCACTCGGAAGAGCATCCGAGCCGGGTGCTGCTCTCGAAGAGCGCGCTCGCCGGCGCGCAGTCCATGCTCCTCTTCCTGATGGCCCGCACACCCGGCGCGCCGATCACCAAGGAGATCAAGCCGGCGGCGGCCATCGCCTGGAAGAGAATGGGCTTCGGCCCCATCGCACCGCGCGGCAAGACGCTGCAGATGATGGATGCCCGGCCGCTTGCCCTGGGAGCGACCTTCTCGACGGAAGACCCCGCCGCCGCCCGCGTCCGCGACGAGGTGTACCAGAGCGCCTTCATCGACACCGGCGAGAACGGCGTCTTCAGCCTGGAGGAGTTCGCCCTCGTCACCAGCCACGAGCAGATGGAGTTCGTCACCCCCGAGGAGATCGCCCGCTACCTGGTATTCGAGATCGAGGGGCAGGGCTCCGGCTACGACATCGTCAACGCGCTGGACAGCGCCGTGCTGGGGCCCACCTACCGCGCCGGCATCCTGCGGCACTGGGCGCTGGAGCGTCTGCGCGAGCTGGAGAAGGAGCACGGCGTGCGCAGCGTGGCCTTCGAGATGCTCGGTCCGCCGCGCGTCTCGAAGCTGCTCTTCGAGGCTCACCTGTTGCGTCAGGCCTACCCCAACATGAAAGCGGTCTGGGACTCCTCGCCCGAGCAGGTGCGCGACGCCCTGGACCGGCTGGTCCGCGACAACCCCGAAGAGGCCAACCGCGTCGTCTCGGTAGGCGTCCCCATCCTTCTCGACTCCGGGGAGATCCTGCGCGGCGTCAAAGTGCTCGTTCCCGATAAAGCCAAGGACGAGGTCGTGACTCCCGAGAAGCTGGAGGAGTGGGTGCGGGACGGCTGGGTGGATCTCCGCCTCGCCAACTGCGCCCGCTGGATCGAGCGCTTCAAGAAGATCCACGCCGAGGTCGAGGCCATCCCCGCGGGCGACAGCTCCAGCCGCTATCTCCGCAACCGGCGCTTCTGGCACAAGATCGACGAGATCCAGCCCGGCAAGGTGGTCGGCTGGATCCTGGGGACGGAAGAGGGCGGGTATCGGAGCAAGCGGTAGAGGGCCGCCAGCTCGCGACAAGTCGCGGCACCGCAAGCTTGCAGTCGCGATAGCCCATCCTGGCTCGCGACACCGCATCGGAAAGGCGGATTGCGAGCCGGCTTCGCCTTCTCCGGCAAGCTTCAGTCGCGGCAGTTACCGCTTCTCCCTTCTCCGCGCGAGCAGCGGCTGCCGCGAAAGCACCTCCCAGCCCGTCGCCCTGGGCGGCGTCGCGGCAAGGTTTCCTTGAAATGCCGCAATCCGGTTCTCTTTCGCGGCAATCCAAGCTTGATCTGTCGCGACTGACAGGCGCAGCGGCGCTACTTGCCGCAATGTCGCGACAGAAACGCGACACCGCGCGATAGTTCGCGGCATAATTGCGGCACCTGAAGATCCGATCGCGACGTCGCAGTTCTTGTCTGCCGCAATTTCAATTCGAACCGGCTCACGCGTTCGGTTTCGTGCCTCGCCGCAAGAAGAAAGTGCCGCGACTGCTCGAGCAGTCGCGGCGCTTCAACAGGGAGTCGCGACAGTTCGGCCCTTTCTCGCGACACTTTCTTTTTCCCGGCTCAAAGCAAGCGGAGGACGAGGCCCGCCAAACCGCCTCCCAGCACGAGCCAAGCGGAGTTCACGCGGAGGCGCAGGAGCAGCAGAGCGCTCGCCGCCGCCAGCCCCGTGGTCGCGAGATCGACGATCGCCGCACGCCCGAGCTGAAAGGTGACGACGCTCATCAAGGCCAACGATCCCACGTTGACGCCGTCCAGGATCGCCCCGAACGCCGGCGAGGCGCGGAGCCGCGGCACCAGCGGTCCGCTGATGGCGACGAAGAGGAACGCGGGAAGGAAGATGCCGAGGGTGGCGACCAGCGCGCCGGAGAAGCCGGCCAGCACGTAGCCGATGAACGTCGCCGTGGTGAACACCGGGCCCGGCGTTACCTGGCCGACGGCGACGGCGTCCAGGAGCTGGCGCTCCGTGAGCCATCCCCAGCGTTGGACGAGGTCCGCGCGCAGGAAGGCCAGCAGCACATAGCCGCTGCCGAAGAGGACCGCGCCCACCTTCAGAAAGAATAAAAACAGCGGGACCAGTCCAACGGCGGGAGCGGCCGTCGCGGCAGCGGAGCCGGTGCTGAACAGGGCGATGGCGCCGGCGCGCGGCCTCACGTTGCCGCGGACGGTCTCCACCGCCAGCGTGATCAGACCGGCGACCAGCAGCACGACGAGTTCGTGGACGCCGGCGGCGAGGAGCGCGGCGCCGAGCAATCCCACGATCGCCAGGGAGATGCTCCGTACGGCGATCCGTAGCAGCCCGACGATCGCCTGCAGGACGATCGCGATCACCACCGGTTTGATTCCATAGAGAATCGCGTCGGCCTGCGGCAGCTTGCCGAAGCGGACGTACAGCCACGCGAGCGCGCCCACGATCACCATCGCCGGGACGATGAACGAGGCGCCGGCCACGACGAGGCCGAGCCACCCCGCGCGCTGGTAGCCGAGATGGATCGCCAGCTCCGTCGAGTTCGGTCCCGGGATGAGGTTCGTGGCGCCGAGCAGGTCGAGGAACTTCTCCCGCGGCAGCCATTTCCTGCGGCGGACGACCTCGTCCTCCATCAGGGCGATGTGGGCTGCCGGGCCTCCGAACGCGGTGGTTCCCAGGCGCAGGAACACCCACGCGATCTCCCGGAGCCTGCGGCCACGGTCGTCCATCACGGGCGGATCATATGGATGTTCGGTGACAGCGCTTTTCCCGGCGGCCGGTTCCGCGTTAGGATCGCCGTCGTTCACCTGCAGCGAAAACGACGCGCCAGCAACCAACCGCGCCTGCGTTCCGGCGTCAGGGGCGCGGCATGCTGCGCCCCTGAGGATCGTCAGGACTCGTCCACTACCGCGGCGCGCCGCCCTTGGGGATCGGCGGCACCGTCAGCTTCTTCGGCGGGTTCTTCTTCAGCGCTTCCAACAGGACCGCGATGCCTTTCTCCAGCGTCGGATCCTCACCCTTGGCCAGGGCGTCCGGCCGGTCGACGACCTCGATGTCCGGCGCCACGCCCTCGTTCTCCACCGCCCACTGACCTTCGGGCGTGAGGAAGCGGAACGTCGGCACCGAGAGCGCGCCGCCGTCGGCCAGCGACGGGCTCCCCGAGAGGCCGATCAGACCGCCCCAGGTGCGGGTGCCGATCAGCGGCCCCAGGCCGAGCTCGCGGAAGTAGAAGGGGAAGGCGTCGCCGCCCGAGCCGGCCTGGCCGTTGATCAGCGTCACCTTCGGCCCGGTGTTGACGAAGCCGGGAGTGGTGTTCGCCTGGCCGCCGCGAGTCACCCAATAGCTGAGCAGCGGCCGGTTGAGCAGGGCGACCATGCGGTCGGGGATGAAGCCGCCGCCGTTGTAGCGGTCGTCAAGGATCAGCGCGTCCTTGTGCGACATGGGGTAGAAGTACTTGAAGAGCTCGCGGTTGCCCTCGACGGCGGTGTTCGGCAGGTGGATGTAACCGATGCGGCCGCCCGAGGCCTTCTCGACCTTGGCGCGGGTGGCCAGCACCCAATCCAGATAGCGCAGGTTCTGCTCGTTGTCGACCGGCCGCACCAGCTCCTCGCGCGCCCCGTCGCGGGAGGGCTTGTCGTTGATCAGCAGCGTCACCACGCGGTCGGCCTTGTTCTCCAGCAGGCGGTAGAAGTTGTCCACCTTGTCGGTGGACTGGCCGTCCACGGCGAGGATGAATTCCCCCTCCTCGACGTGCACGCCCGGCTCGGTGAGCGGCGAGCGGAAGTCGGGATGCCAGTTCTCGCCGGGGAAGATGTGCGCGACGCGGAAGTAGCCGGAGGAGTGGGATTCGATCTCCGCTCCGAGCAGGCCGCCCTCGACGCGCTTGGGGCCGGGATCGTCGCCAGGCTGCACGTAGGCGTGGCCGGCCGAGAGCTCGCCGCCGAGCTGGGCGAGCAGGAAGTCCAGATCGGAACGGCTGCCGATGAACGGCACCATCTCGGCATAGCGGTCGCGGATCGCCTGCCAGTCCGTGCCGTGCAGCGCCGGGTCATAGAACCAGTCGCGCGTGATCCGCCAGGCGTCGGTGAACATCTGGCTCCACTCGGCGCGCGGCTCGATCCGCATCTGCAGCTTGTCGAGCGCGAGCTGGCCGTCGCCGCCCTTCTGCCCGCCCTTGGCGTCGATGATGCCGTAGGTCTCCTGCCCCTGGCGGTAGAGGATCTTCTTGCCGTCCGCCGAGAGGTCGTAGCCCGCCGCCCGGTCCAGGACGGTCTCCTCCTTGCGCTCCTTGAGGTTGAACATCTTGAGCGCGAGCGGGCCGCTGCCGTTGTTGAAGCGGTAGAAGACGGCGTCGGCGCTGACGGCGAGGTCTTGATAGTTGCCGGAAGGCCCGGGGACGGCCCGCACCCTGGCTTCGAAACCGTCGAAGTCCACCCGCACGCGCACCGGCGCCTTCCTCGCGGCGTCAGGTTTCTCCTCGCCGTCCGCTCCCCCGGCGCCCTGGCCCTTCGCCCCCTCGTCGGCGTCGGCGATCCGCACCGGCGGCGGTCCCGCCGGCTGCGGCTTCTCTTCGTCGCTCTCGGGCAGGAAGAGGGCCGGCCCCGCCTTGGCGAGCACGCCGACGTAGACGCGGGTGGGATTGGTGTAGACGTAATCGAACTCGTAGCCGCTGAACGTCAGGTTGAAGTCGCGGTTGGAGAGGAAGTAGAGGTAGCGGCCGCTGGGATCCCAGGTCGGCTCCCCCTCGGCGGTGAGATCGCTCGTCAACTGGCGGGCCTTGTCCTCGTCCAGGGCGTAGATCCAGATCGAGGGGAGCCGCGTCTCGCCGAGCTTGGTATAGGCGAGCCAGCGGCTGTCGGGTGACCACTTGTAGTCCGTGATGTCGGCGAGGACCGACGAATCGGCATCCTTGACCTTGCCAGTGGCCACGTCCACCCACCGCAGCTTGCGGTTCTTGTCGCTGAAGGCGAGCTTCTTGGAGTCGGGCGACCACAGCGGCGGGAAGCGCCAGATTCTGCCGTCGGTCGTGACGCGCCGCTCCGGCCCCGAGCCGTCGGCGGAGCGGACGTAGATCTCGTACTCCCCGGTGCGGTCGGAGAGATAGACGATCGAGCGGCCGTCGGGAGACCAGGTGGCGTTCATCTCCCGCACTCCGGGCGACTCGGTCAGGTTGCGGATCTCGCCCTTCTCCGCCGGCACACTGAAAATGTCGCCGCGCGCCGTCAGCAGGGCCCGCTTGCCGGTGGGCGAGATCGCCATGGCGTCGACGTTTTCGGTGACGTTCTCGAAGTACGGCAAGGTGTGGGGCAGATCGCCCTCGACGCGGATCGGCACCTTGCTGCTCTGCCCCGACGCCGGATCGAAGAGATAGATCCAGCCTCCGTTCTCATAGACGATGCGGCTGCCGTCGCCGCTCGGCCACAGCACGTCGAAGACGTCGTGGTTCGTCGCCTTGCGGGTGCTCTTGCTGGCCGTATCGTAGGCGAAGAGATTGATGACCCGGTCGCGGTTCGAGGCGAAGTAGAGAGAGTTGCCGATCCATACCGGCTGCTGGTCGATGGCCGGGTTGTCGGTGATCTGCTCCGCCGAATTCGTTTTCAGGTTGTAGATCCAGATATCCGAGGCGCGGCCGCCGTAGTAGCGCTTCCATTCCCGCCACTCGTTCATCACCGGCGCGAAGGCGAAGCGGGTGCCGTCGGCCGAGAGGCTGCCGACCGAGCTCTCCTTGAGCGGCAGCGGCGTCTCCATGCCGCCGGCCGCAGGAACCTGGTAGACCCGGGCGATGCGGTCGCTCCAGGGCGTGCGGTGGGCGAGGAAGAGGACCTGCTTGCCGTCCGGCGTCCAGTCGATCACCTGGTTGTCCACGCCGCCGCGAGGGGGGATGTCGCCGACGTCGTTGTGAAAGGTGAGCTGCCGCGGCGTGCCGCCCTCGACGCCGATGACGTAGACCTGGCGGGTGCCGGTGAACTGGCCGGTGAAGGCGATCCAGCGGCCGTCCGGCGAGAACTTGGGGAACAGCTCCTGTCCCGGATTCGAGGTCAGCCGGCGGGCGGGCCCGCCCTTGGCATCGGCCAGCCAGATGTCGCCGGCGTAGACGAACGCGATCGTGTCCTTGTGAATGTCGGGGTAGCGCAGCAGGCGCGTCTCTCGCGGCTGCGCGGCGGCGAGCGCCGGCAGGAGCAGGAGGAACGTCAGCCAGATGAATTTACGCACAGCATCTCCTTTCCAAGACAAAGTCTCCCGATGAGGGTTTACGCCGAATCTCGCCCTAAGTTTCCGCCGGCCAGGATCACCGTCTGCGTCGGATAGGCAAAGCCGATCCCCGCGGCCTCGAAAGCCCGCAGCAGCCCGAGATTGATCGCCTGCTGGCGGTCCATGAAGGCGTTGTAGTCGGGCGTCAGGATCCAGTAGACCGCCTCGAAGTCGAGCGAAGAGGGGCCGAAAGTCTTGAAATGAGCGCGCTCGAAGCGGGTGAGGTCCTGTCCCTCGACGAGTCCGCGCACCATGCCGGGGATGCGCTCGATCGCCTCGGCGGGAGTCTGGTAAGGCACGCCGAAGGCGAGGACGACCCGGCGCTCGCTCATCCGCTTCCAGTTGCGGATGCGGCTCTTGAGCAGCTCGCCGTTCGCGAGGACGAGCTGCTCGCCGGAGGCGCTGCGCAGCCGGGTGGTCTTCATGCCGATGCTCTCGACGGTGCCGGTCAGGTCGTCCACGCTGATGGTGTCGCCGATCACGAAGGGCTTGTCGAAGACGATGGAGAGGGAGGCCAGCAGGTCGCCCAGGACGTTCTGCAGGGCCAGAGCGACCGCCACGCCGCCGATCCCCAGACCCGCCACCAGAGTCGTGACGTCCACCCCCAGGTTGTCCAGCGCCAGCAGCAGGATGACGGACCAGAGGACGACCGTGGCGACGAAGCGGAGCACCCCCAGCAGCGCGGCCGAGGTGGCGTCCTGCTCCAGCTCCAGCCTCCGGCGCTGGTGGCGCGCCATCCAGAAGTCGATGCCCACCGAAGCCCAGAGGGCGACCTGGAGGAAGACGGCGAGGGCCGCCGTGCCTTCGAGGACGCGGGCCGCCGCGGCGGGCAGATCCAGGTAGAGGCTGCCGAGATAGAGGGCCGGCACGGACACCAGCAGCGTCCGGGTGCGCCGCGCCAGATCGATGGCGAAGTCGTCGAGCTGGGTCGCCGTACGCTCGGCGAGCCGTCCCAGGCGGCGAACGGCGAGCCGCTTGAGCACCAGGAGAGCCAGCAGGAGCGCCGCGGCGATGCCGAGCGCCGTCAGCCAGTCCACGACCCGGTCGCCCAGCAGCGTGGTGGTCTCGAGCCAGCGCATCCCGGGATCAGAAGAACCGGCGCAAGAGATTCAGGAGCAAGGTGAGCGCCAGCGAGACCAGGATCATGGAGGTGATGGGGAAGTAGAACCTGACGTTCTCGCGCTCGATGCGGACGTCCCCCGGCAGGCGTCCGAACCAGGAGAGGGCGCCGGACCACACCAGCAGCCCCACGACGACGACCGCGACGCCGAGCAGCACGAGGATGGGACCGAGAGGGCGCGATGCCATAAAGGCCGGACCGCCAGGGGGTTGCGGCGGCCGGGCAAGAATGCTATCACTCCCCTCGCCTCGAACTTTCCATCCCTCAAGGACAACCATGTCGAACGATCACGTCAGCTTCTTCGATCAGGTCAATCGCAACTTCGAGCGGGCGGCCGCTCTCACCAACTACCATCCCGGTCTTCTCGCGACCATCAAGAATTGCAACAGCGTCTATCACTTCACCTTCCCCCTGGAGCGGGAGAACGGCGAGGTCGAGGTGATCCACGCCTGGCGGGCGGAGCACAGCCATCACAAGCTGCCCACCAAGGGCGGCATCCGCTACAGCCTCGACGTCAACGAGGACGAGGTGATGGCCCTGGCCGCCCTGATGACCTACAAGTGCGCCGTGGTCGACGTCCCCTTCGGCGGCGCCAAGGGCGGGATCAAGATCGACGGCAAGGCGTACACCCGGGGAGAGCTGGAGCGAGTGACGCGCCGCTACGCCTTCGAGCTGGTCAAGAAGAACTTCATCGGCCCCGGCATCGACGTGCCGGCCCCGGACTTTGGTACGGGCCCCCGCGAGATGGCGTGGATCGTGGACACCTACACGGCCCTCGCCCCGGACAAGCTGGAGGGATTGGCCTGCGTGACCGGCAAGCCGCTCGCCCAAGGTGGCATCCGCGGCCGGACCGAGGCCACCGGCCGGGGCGTGGCGATCGTCACGCGCGAGGTCTGCGGCATCGGCGAGGACATGCAGGCGCTCGGCTTGAGCCCGGGGCTCGAAGGCAAGCGAATCATCGTCCAGGGGCTCGGCAACGTCGGCTCCTACACCGCCCTGTTCCTGCAGGAGATGGGGGCGACGATCGTCGGCCTGATCGAGTTCGACGGCATGCTCTACGATCCCAAGGGCCTCGACGCCAAGGCCATCGTGGACCAGTGGAACGCTCTCCGGCGGACCGAGAAGTCGATGAAGAAGCTGACCCTCCCCGAGGGAGTCGCGCTGAGGCCACCCCAAGGCGGGCTGGAGCTCGAGTGCGACATCCTCATCCCGGCGGCCCTGGAGAACCAGATCACCGAGGAGAACGCGCCCCGCGTCCAGGCCAAGATCATCGTCGAGGCGGCCAACGGTCCGGTCACCAGCGGCGCGAGCGAGATGCTCGCCAAGGGTGGAGTGCTGATCATCCCCGATCACTACGCCAACGCGGGAGGCGTGCTGGTGTCGTACTTCGAGTGGTTGAAAAACCTTGCCCACGTGCGCTTCGGCCGCCTGGAGCGCCGCTTCGAGGAGCAGGCGTACCGGCGCATCCTGGAGGCGATCGAGGTCCGGACCGGCAGGCAGTTCAGCGAGGCGGAGAAGGCCGTCATCGCCTATGGCGCCGAGGAGAGCGACCTCGTCCACTCCGGGCTCGAGGACACGATGGTCAACGCCTATCACCGGCTGCGCGAGATCCGCAACCGGCACGACGGCAAGGCGGACCTCCGCACGGCGGCATTCGTCGACGCGATCGACAAGATCGCCCTCTGCTACGAGGACCTGGGAATCTTCCCGTAGGACGGCTCAGAGAATCCGCAGCCCCGAGACCGGCTCCGCCGTGGGGATGGCGAAGTCCCGCAGACGCACAGGAACCCGGCGGGAGCCCCACGATCCGGGCGCGGATTCGAAGCGTCCGGCGCACGGGGTGCCACAGGACCCGCAGTTGCCTTCGGGCGTGAGTTTCCACTCGGTCAGCACGAACCAGTCGCGGCCGATCAGGCGCTCGCCGCAAGCGTGACAGTAGGTACTGCCGCCGTCCTCGTCGTGGACGTTGCCCGTATAGGCGTAGCGGACGCCGTTGGCGAGGGCGATACGGCGCGCCCGCTTGAGCGTCGCGGCCGGCGTCGGCGGGTGGTCCATCATCTTCCAGTCGGGATGGAAGGCGGTGAAGTGGACGGGCACGTCCGGGCCGAGCTTGTCGACGATCCACCGCGTCATCTCGTCGATCTCCCGCTCCGAGTCGTTCTCCCCCGGAATGAGGAGATTGGTGATCTCGAACCAGACGTCGGTCTCGTGCTTGAGATAGACGAGCGTGTCGAGCACCGCCTCCAGCGAGCCGCCGCAGATCCGGCGGTAGAAGTGGTCGGTGAAGGCCTTCAGGTCGACGTTCGCCGCGTCCATATGACGGTAGAACTCCACCCGCGGCTCGGGGCAGATCTCGCCGGCCGTGACGGCCACGGCGCGGATGCCCAGCTCGCGGCAGGCCTGGGCCACGTCGATGGCGTACTCGTGGAAGATCACCGGATCGTTGTAGGTGAAGGCGACGCTGGCGCAGCCGAGCCGCCGGGCCGCCCGCGCGATCACCTCCGGCGTCGCCTGGTCGGCCAGGGTGTCGACCTCGCGCGACTTGCTGATGTCCCAGTTCTGGCAGAACTTGCAGGCGAGATTGCACCCGGCGGTGCCGAAGGAGAGTACGGGCGTGCCCGGCAGGAAGTGATTCAGGGGCTTCTTCTCGATCGGGTCGATGCAGAAGCCGCTCGACCGGCCGTAGGTGGTCAGGACGATCTGATCGTTCTGACGCGCGCGCACGAAGCAGAGCCCCCGCTGCCCCTCGAGCAGCTTGCAGAAGCGCGGGCACAGATCGCACTGGATGCGCCCGTTGTCGAGCGCGTGCCAGTACTTGGTGGGAACGGTGTCGCCGGTGACGGGTACGTCTGCCATCTCGCAAGATACTCCCATCTCAAGGGAACGCCGGGCCTTCCGGGGCGAATTCCCGGCGTAAAGCGTGAGGCCGGAGGGTTGCCCCTCCGGCCTCTATCCTTCACGGCCCGCCGGTGAGGGCGGGGTCCGACCGCCCTACTGGCCGATGAAGGCGATCCAGTCCTCCAGCGTGCCCGTGCTGCAGCCGTGCTTGCGCTGGCCGTTGCCGAGGCTCAACTCGACCAGGATCTGCTCGCAGGAGCAGCCGGCCGTCTGCTGGATGGTGAACGGCTGGGCGGGGGTGCCCACCGTGTCGAAGATCCCGTCGCCGTTGACCAGCGCCCAGTGATTGGGATTGAGCCCCTGGGTAGGCACCGACTCGGGGATGACGGTGCCGGCGCAGCGGTCGCAGGTGTCGCCGACGCCGTCGTGGTCGGCGTCCTCCTGGCCGGGGTTCGGGGTCGGGCAGTTGTCGCAGGCGTTGCCGACGCCGTCGCCGTCGGTGTCCGTCTGATCGGGATTGGGTGTGACACGGCAGTTGTCGGCGTCGTCGGGGTCGCCGTCGGCGTCGAAGTCGCTCATCACGAAAAGCGCCACGCCGTCATGGTCGGCCGAGCGGAGAGGCGTCGTCGGGTCGTCGTCGAAGGAGAAGGGAGCGTCGGAGTTCCCGCGCGAGTGCTCGGCGCCGCGGACGAAGGTGGCGAGCCCCTGCGAGGTGACGGCGTGGTCGAGCGACTGGGCGCTGCCGTCGAAGACGAAGGAGTAGCGCTGGTCGGCCGGCTCGGAGAGGGTCTGGTTGGTGAGGTCGGGATCGACCTCGTCGGTGGCCGGGATCAGCGCGCCGGCGGGATCGGGGTTGCCGGTGACCTGCCCCATCACGTCCACGTATCCGTCGGTGAACTGGAAGGCGTTGAAGTCGCCGATGGCGACCAGCCGTAGCCCCGGAGTGGCGGTCTGGAGCCCCTGGATGAACTGCGACAGCCGAAGTGCCTGCTGGTGCCGCTTCTCGCGGATACGCGCCCCGTCACTGCCGTCGATCCCGGAGAGGGAGCGCTGGTGGACGGCGATGACGGTAACGGGGAAGGCCGCGCCGTTGCCGGTGTAGGAACCGTTGAGCACCAGCGGCGGACGGTCGTTGAGGAGGAACGTCGTGCTGTTGAAGACGAAGGTGTCGTCCTTGCCGAACTGCGCGATCGAGTCGACGTCGACCGTGTCGCGCACCAGGAAGCCGACGTCGATGCAGCCGATGTCATTTCCCTCCTCCAGGTACGCGGAGTAGCTCAGGCTCGGGTCGTCGGCGTTGAGCCGGTCCGCCAGCGCCTGCAGGGTGCCGAGGTTCTCGACCTCGGAGACGGCCAGCACGTCCGGAGAGCCGAGCACGTCGCGGATCTGGAGCGAGAACTTGGCGAGCCGGTCGGCGAACTGAGCGGGCGTGGACAGCTCGTCGTCACAGGTGGGGTCGTCCACGGTGTCGAAGAGACGGAAGAGGTTCTGGCTCGCAACGGTGAGCTCGCCCGCCGCCCGTGCCCGCACCGGCGTGGGCTCGATCTCGCCCACCGCGGTCAGCGTCTTCGGCCAGATCTGATAATCGCCGAAGGAGAAGGCGAGGGGCCCTTCCGTCTCGACGATGACCGCGCCGGCGGCGAGCTGCACGAAGCCGATGAAATCGGTGTCGATCTCGAAGACCTCCGGATTGCCGTCCCAGACCGGCAGCCCCGGCAGGCCGGGGTAAAGGATTCCGGGCTCGCGGTAGGCGCGCTGCGGCGCGGCGACGATCGAGGCCTCGCCGAACTGGTTGGTGGGGCCGGAGACGGTGCCGTTCACGACCCGCACCAGCATGCTCTCGTAGCGCTCCATCTCGGTCGCCGGCTGCGGCTGGTTGGGGGAGGGGACCGTGAGGCCGAAGAGGACCGGAGCAGGAAGCACGTTGCCGGACGAGATCTTGTTCACCGTCATGCTACCGCTCATCTCGGTCATGTTGAAGAATTCGACGACGCCGGCCTGGACGTCCACCAGGTCCCCGACCGCCACCGTCGGCGCCGAGCTCGTGAAGACGTACAAGCCGTCGGAGGTCTCCGGGTCGGCATCGGGGGTGGGGTCCTGGATGAAGAAGCCGTCTGAAAACACGGCGGTGACGACGTTGTTCCGGGTGAGGATCGTCTGGCCGGCGTACGGCGAGGCGAGGCCGTTGCCCTGGATCTCGAAGATCTCCTTCTCCTGGACCGGAGCACAGGAGCCGGTGATGTCGCCGGGATGGCAGCCGAGACCGTTGAAGGTGTCCGTCGCGAAGCCGTTCCACTCGGCGGCGGGGTTGAAGGCATCGCCGCCGTTGGGGTCGCCGGCCATCACCGTGGTTTTGCGGCGCAGGGTGTTGTCGGCCGTCGAGGTGACGCCGGAGCCCCATTCCGTGCCGGGATCGAAGCCGATCTGGCCGATGACGTCGATGATCGTCGTCCCCTTGCGCAGGACGACGGCGTCGTCGCCGTTGAACCAGCCGGAGCCGTTGGTCTGGTCCGCCTGCGCCAGGATGACCGGACTGGCCAGAGACTGGGCGACCACGTAGACGTCGCCGTTGGCCACCGTGCCGGTCAGGCTGATCGTCAGCGTGGCGACAACACTGCCGTTGAAATACATCTGGATGCTGTAGCCGCCGGTGGCGAGATTGATGGCGCCGCCGGTGCCGTTGTAGATCTCCAGCGCCTTGTTGTTCGAGCTGCCCTCGATGTACTCGGAAAAGAACAGCTCGGTCGGCGCCGCCTGCAGGGCGGGGACGAGCCCGAGCGCGGCCAGAGCGATGAGGCCGATCGCTTTCCGGCCGGAGGTGCGGGGTGGATTCGGCATCGGATCACTCCTTAGAAGATTTACAGAGATAACAGCGAATTCTACAGGAAAACAGGAAAGGCCCGAACGGGAACGGCTGGGACACTCTACAGGTGCGTCACGGCGGCGAAAGGGCGCCGCCGTGACCGCGCCGTGACGCTATTCGCCTTCTGTCTGGGCCGGCGTCGTCGCCAGGGCATGGAGCTCTGATTGGGAACGCACGACGCCGCCGCGTACGACGTAGCGCACCTTGCGCAGGTTGGCCACGTCGGCGGTGGGATCGGCGGCGACGATCAGCAGGTCGGCCAGCTTGCCTTTTTCAACAGTGCCGAGATCCTTCTCTCTACCCATGGCCGCCGCGCCGCCGCGCGTTGACGCGGTCAGCACCTGCATCGGCGTCAGCCCGGCCGCCTGCATGGCCTCCATCTCGGCGTAGACGGCGGGTCCGTGCAGCGTCAGCGGGTTGCCGGCGTCGGTGCCCATGGCGATTGGAATGCCTGCCGCGGCGACCCGCTTCAGGTTGTCGGCAGTGATGCGTCCCCCCTCGCTGACCCGAGCCTCCAACCCCTTGATGCGATCGGCGGAAACCGGCGCCTCCACCCTGGCCGTCTCGGCCACCTTGGCCAGCGTCTCCGGATCGACGCAGCCGTTGGGATCGTCGACGGCCGGCGGCTGGTGATTCGCGGCGCCGGTGAACATCCGCAGATAGCCGCCGAAGACGGTGAGGGTGGGGCAGTAGATCGCTCCGCTCTGGCGGGCCAGGGCCAGGAACTCGTCGTCCACCGGCCGGTCGCCGACGCTGTGGACGAGGAGCTTGGCGCCCGCCCGCAGGGCTTCCTTCGCCTCGGCCAGGCCGGTGGCGTGGACGATCAACGGCAGACCGCGTCCCCGGGCCGCCTCGCCGGCGGCGCGCACGGCTTCGACGGACTTCTCCACCGGCTGCTCCGGCGTCACGATGTACCAGACCTTGACGGCTTTGGAGCCCCGCTCGGCGAGGTAGCCGACTCCGGTGCGCGCGGCGCCGGGGTCGGTGAGGACCATGAACTGCCGCTCTCCCGGAAGGTTCAACCAGTGGTCGATGGTGGAGAGCAGCGGCCCGGCCGACGCCACCCGCGGCACCTCGGCGTTCGGCTCGGCCCACTGCGGCAGGGAGAGCGTCCAGGCGTAGCCGCCGACGTCGAAGACCGCCGTCACCCCCGAGCAGAGATAGGAGCGGCCGAAGCGCTCCGGATGGCGGGCCAGGCTGGCCACGACCTTCTCATAGGGGTGCTGCGCCCGCACGTCGATGGAATCGGGGCGGCCGTCCGCCCAGCCGGTCTGGGAGAAGTGGACGTGGGCGTCGATGAGCCCCGGGGTGAGCCACAGGCCGGAGAGGTCGGTCACGTCCACTCCGGCCGGCACGGGGCACGCGGCGCGCGATCCCGCGCACTCGATCCTGCCCTCGCGCAGCAGGACGACGGCGTCAGGCACCGGCGGCGCGCCAGTGCCGTCCACCAGGGTGGCTCCCACCAGGGCCCGCGGCGGCGGCGGCACGCCGGGAAGCGCCGAGAACGCGGTGCTGACGGCGATCTTCCAGCCCTTCGGAGTTTCCAGGAAGAACCGCTCGGAGAGGCCCGCGTCCTCGCGGCCGCCATAGCGAACGCGGTAACGGTAGGTGCCATAGACCAGCCCGGGGCGGACCGGCGTCAGGTGGATGTCGTCGGCCGCGATGTGGTCGGGCCACCCCTGGCCGGCGGTCGCGGCGAGGCCGGCGTAGCCGAGCTGGGTGCCCTCCGGTCCGGTCCGCGCCAGCCGTTCCGAGTCGAGATAGCAGGCGAGGTAGGCGTCGCGGTTCTTGTCGCGGATCGCCTGGAGGTTCTTCTCGAAAAGCGCCCGCGCCGCGGCCACGTCGGCGGCCGCTGAGCTTCGCTCCTCCGCGCCGAGCGGCGGTGCGGCCACGGCCAGCGACAGGACGGCGAGAGCGGCGCTCAGCCGGACGGACAGGCTCGGGGCTCTCCTGGTCATGATCTCTCTCCTCCTCCGGATTCCGGCTTCTTATGGTAGCAGCCCGCACGGCAAAGCTCTTGCATTTGAACCGACGGCCGTTGTCGGCTAGGATGCGCAGTTGAACAAGGTTCGCCAGTACGAGTATGGCCTCATCGATCGAACCGACCTATCGTCGCTCTACGGGCTTGGTCGACGTCCTGGACCGTGTCCTCGACAAGGGTCTGGTCATCGCCGGAGACATCCGGGTTTCCCTCGCCGAGGTCGAGCTCCTCACGATCAGGATCCGCCTGCTCGTCTGCTCCATCGACAAGGCGGAGCAGATCGGCCTGAACTGGTGGCGGCAGGATCCCGAGCTCTCCGTGGCCGCCCGGCGCCTGTCGCTGGAAAACGAATCGCTGCGCGAGCAGGTGCGGAAGCTGGAGGAGCGCGTTGCTTCCCTGGCGCTGGAGTCGACGCGCCCGGCGCGGCGGGCGAAGGCATCCCGATCTGATAGGCAGACATCGTAGGGAGGAATGACATGCCGGTTGAACGAGCTTCCGGTGGCACCAGTCTCATCGACGTCCTGGACCGCGTCCTGGACAAGGGAATCGTTATCGATGCCTGGGTCCGGGTGTCGCTGGTGGGCATCGACCTGATCACGGTCGAGGCCCGCATCGTGGTGGCATCCATCGACACTTACATCAAGTACTCGGAAGCGGTCGCCCAGGTGCCTTCCGTATCGCGGCCGGCGCTGGAGAGCCGTTCTTCCGAGGAGCTGCTGGCCGAGAACGCTTCCCTGCGTGCCCAGCTCGCCGCCTCCCTGGCGCGGGAAGAGGTGCCGGTGCGCAGGACGCGCTCGTCGCCGAAGGTCTAGTCCGTGGCCAGCGTCGCGCACCTCGACGTGCTTCCCCGCTCCGGCGACGGCACGGGCTCGAAGGCGAAGCTCGCGCTCGTCGACGCCCTGCTTGCGGAACAGGAAGCGAGGCCCTGCGCGGTGCTGACCCTCCGCTGGCTGGAGCGGCATACCGGCGTCGAGCGTGCCGTCTGCGCCGTCGTCGACCACGAGAGCGGCCGGCTGACCGGCTTCACCGGCCTCGGCGTCTCGCTGGCCGCCATGGATTCCTTCAGCGTCGACCTGGCGGACCGCACCCACCCGCTGGTGGTGGCCCTGGGGGGAGGCGAGCCGGTCGCCTTCCATGACTCGCAGTCGTTGCTGCGCACCTTTGAGACGCCTCTGGGCAATACCTCTTTCTACGCGGTGCCCCTGGGGGGCGGCAAGGACGAAACCGGGCTCGGCCTGCTCTTGCTGACAGGTCTCGATGACGGGCCGGTCTCCGACGACGTCTTGTGGGCGGCGGAGCTGTTCGGCATGCGGCTGGGATCGATCTGGTACCGCCGGGTGCAGGCGGACGAGCGCCGCCACAAGCGGGAGCGGAGCTGGCTCTTCGCGGTCATCAACGCGGTCACCGATCCTCTCCTGCTGACCGACGCCGACGGCCGCATCCTGGTGGCCAACACGGGAGCCGAGATGCTGCTGACCGCCGGCGAGGACAAGCGCGAGGGCTGGCGCCGGGCGGTCGCTCTCAACAACATGCTCTTCTCGGCCTCGCTGTTCACCAGCGCCGCCGAGCGCGGCCCCACCCGCCGCGAGCTGCTGCTGGTGGATCCTTCCGAAGGCGAGGACCTGCTCTTCGAGGTCCTCAGCACGCCGGTGGCGATCCGCCTCGGCGAGACCGGCGTCGTCTCGGTATTGCGCAACGTCACCGACCTGCGCCGCGCCACCGAGGAGATCGAGGAGAACTACCGGCGGCTCGGGGTGGCCGAGGCGGCGACCCGCGCCGAGCGCGACCGGCTCGACCTGATCCTCAACTCGGTGCTCGATCCCATCCTGGTCACCGACCCGGCGGGCAACATCATGCGCATGAATCCTCCCGCCGAGCGCATGTTCACCTTCCCGGCCGGCAAGCGGAAAGTGGAGGTGGAACGCCGGGTGCGCACCAACGACGCGGTCTTCACCTCCTTCGTGTCGAGCCTCTACGCCGGCCAGTCGCGGCACTGGCGGCGCCAGCTCAGCCTGCTCGATCCGCAGACGGGCGCCACCGTGCCCGTGGAAGCGATCTCCGGCAAGGTGGTCTCCAAGCAGGGGGAGGAGACCGCCGTCGTCACCATCCTTCACGACCTGACCGAAGCGGAGGAGAAGGCCCGCCTCTACGAGCAGGTCAAGCGCCACTCGGAGGAGCTGCGGGAGAAGGTGCGGGAAGCCACGGCGGAGCTGGCGGAGCAGAACGAGCTGCTGCGCCGCCAGGCTTTCCAGCTCGAGCAGGCCTCGGCGATGAAGTCCCAGTTCCTCGCCAACGTCTCCCATGAGCTGCGGACGCCCTTGAACGCCATCATCGGCTACACCCACCTGATGCTCGAAGGGGTCTCCGGCGAGATGAACCGCGCGCAGCAGGACAAGCTGGCGCGTATCGACGCCAACGCCCGGCACTTGCTGGCGGTCATCAACGATCTGCTGGACATCACCCGCATCGAGTCCGGCAAGATGCCGGTGCAGAGCGAGCGGGTGCTGCTCCCCGAGCTGATCGACGAGGTCATGGCCGAGGTCGAGCCGCTGATCGCCGGCACCCGCCTGGAGGTCAGCCGCCTTCTCTCGCCGGATCTGCCGGAGATCGAGACCGACCGCCAGAAGGTCAAGCAGATCGTGCTGAACCTGCTGTCGAACGCCCTCAAGTTCACCCCCCAGGGATCGGTCGCGATCCGCCTCGAGCACGAGTGTGAGGCCGGCGAGATCTCGATCGCCGTCACCGACACCGGCATCGGCATCGCGGAGGAGAACCAGAAGACCATCTTCGAGGCGTTCGAGCAGGCCAACAGCTCGTTTGCCCGGCGTCAGGGAGGAACGGGCCTGGGCTTGACGATCTGCCGGCGGCTCGCCCACCTGCTCGACGGCCGGATCATCCTTACCAGCCGGTTGGCCGAAGGCTCCACCTTCACCTTGTTTTTGCCCTGTAAGCCGAGGACGGCATGAGCAGTGGAGAGACACCGGCCGCACCGCTCGTGCTGGTGGTCGACGACGTCGATCACGGCCGCGAGATTTTCGCCGAATATCTGGAGTTTCGCGGCTTCCGGGTGGCCACCGCCGCCGACGGTCTGGAGGCGCTGGAGAAGGCCTTCGAGCTGCGGCCGGACGTCATCCTGATGGATCTTTCGCTGCCAGGAATCGACGGCTGGGAAGCCACTCGCCGCCTGAAGCAGGACGAACGGACGCGCGCCATTCCGGTCATCGCCTTGACTGCCCATGCGCTGGCGAGCGCCCATGACCGGGCACGGGCGGTGGGCTGCGACGCAGTAGTGACCAAGCCGTGCCTCCCGAAGGATCTAGAGCAGGAGGTCCGGCGCCAGCTCGCAGCCAGGAAAGCCGGGGAAAGCGACGTTCGCCCATGAGCAAAGACACCCCGAAAGCCGCGAAGAAAAACCCCGCCCGGAAGGCGATCAAGCCAGACACGGAGCCCGCGGCTCCGGCGAAAGCCGCGAGGAAGGTGGTCCGGGATCCGGACGCCGCCGGCACGCCGCCGGCGGAGCCGGCGTCCGCGGCGGGCCGGGAGCTGGTGCAGTTTCCGGAGCCACTCTCGCGCGCCGTCAGCCGCAGCGGCAAATACGTCTACTGCATCATCCAGACGAGAGAGCCGCGGCGCTTCGGGCCCATCGGCATCGGCAGCGAGCCCGCGGAGGTGCACACGGTCAGCTACAAGGACATCGCGGCGGTGGTCTCCGACACGCCGCTCGAGGTCTACGATCCGACGCGCGAGAACGTGCTGGCGCACGAGCGGGTCAACGAGGTCGTCATGCACGACTTCACCGTCATCCCCATGTCCTTCAGCACCGTGTTCAAGACCTCCGAGGACATCGTCGAGCTGCTCCGCAGCGCCTACGACGCCTTCCGTGACGTGCTGGTGAAGATGCAGGACAAGCTGGAGTTCGGCCTCAAGGTGCTCTGGGAACCCGAGATGATCATCCAGGAGATCGAAAAGGACGACGAGAACCTCCGCCTCCTGCGGCAGGAGATCTCGCACCAGAAGGGCTCCACCTACTTCGCCCGCATGCAGTATGGCCGGCTGGTGGACTCCCTCCTCCAGGAGCGCTCCGAGAAGCTCGTCGAGGAGATCATCGATACCCTCGGCAGCGTCGCCGTCGCCTCGCGCACCAACAAGCCGATCGGCGACAAGATGATCCTCAACGCCGCCTTCCTGGTGGCCCGCGACCGGGAAGCGGACTTCGACGCCAAGGTCAAGGAGATCGACGCCCGGTACGAGAACCTGATCTTCAAGTACACCGGACCCTGGCCGCCCTACAACTTCGTCAACATCCGACTCAAGCTGGAGCGGGCCTCGGAAGCCGAATGATCATCCTCGACCGCCTGCTGATGGGCGGCATCGGTTTCGTTCTCGACAAGATCGCCTCGGCCGTCGACGCCGAGATGAACGACGAGCGGTCGCTCCGCGAGGAGCTGCTGGCGGCCCAGATGCGCCTGGAGCTCGGCGAGATAGACGACGAGGAGTTCACCGAGCTGGAGCGCGAGGTCCTGGCCCGCCTGCGCGAGATCCGCGAGGCGCGGCAAGCCTCCGGGGCCGTCTCCCTGGAACACGGCGGCTTCGAGGTGGACGTCACCTTCCGCGGGGATCAGGACGAGTAGGCTCCATCTCTTCGGCGGCAAGGGCGGCGTCGGCAAGACCACCTGTGCCGCGGCAGCCGCCCTGGCGGCAGCCGAGTCCGGCCGCCGGGTCCTGGCGGTCTCCACCGATCCCGCCCATTCGCTCGGCGACGCGCTGCGCGCCCGCCTCTCCGGCGAGCCCATGCCCATCCGTACAAGACGCGGCACGCTCCTCGCGGCCGAGCTCGCCGCCGGCCCTGCCCTCGACCGCTGGCGGCGCCGGCATCGGGAAGACCTGAAGCGGATCGCCGCCCGCGGCACCTATCTCGATGAGGAGGACGTCGACCGCTTCCTCGACCTTGCCCTGCCGGGCGCCGACGAGCTGATGGCGTGGCTGGAGCTCGAGCGCCTCGCCGGCGAAGCGCGCTGCGACGAAGTGGTGGTGGATGCCGCGCCCACAGCCCACACCCTGCGCCTCCTCGCCATGCCCGAAGCGATCCGCGGCTTCGCGGAAGCCCTCGACCGGCTGCAGGAGAAGCACCGCTGGATGGCCGAGCGCTTCGGCGGCGTCTGGCAGCCGGACGAGAGCGACGCGCTGATCGCGGACCTCGAGGCCGCGGGACGTTCGATCGCAGAGCGCTTGCGCGATCCGGATCAGACTCACCTGTTCTGGGTGATGCTGCCCGAGGCGCTCTCCCTCGCCGAGACGCTGGACGCCTTGGCCACCCTCGACGAGTCGGGCCTAGGCGTAACCGAGGTGATCGTCAACCGCGTCCTGACGGCGGAAGGCGAAGCGTGCCCGCTCTGCCGCGAGCGGCGCCGGGCCGAGGCGGAAACGATTCGTGAGATCCGGGAGGCGCTGGCGGACCGCCAGCTCCGGTTCGTGCCGGAGGTGGCGGGCGAACCGCGGGGAGTGGCGGCGCTGAGGGGGATTGGGAAGTACCTGACGGCGGGGTCTGTCGATGAACAGGCCTCTACGCCGCCGCGGGCCGGCGGCGGCACGACCGATCCTATTCACGACGAGAGCGGAATCGGAGATCTCTCCTGGATCGACGACCTCGCGCCTCCCGGCCTCCGCCTCCTTTTCTTTGGCGGCAAAGGGGGTGTGGGGAAGACGACGTGCGCGGCCGCCTTCGCCCTGGCGGTCGCTGAGCGGCGGAGGGAGTCCCGTATCCTCCTGCTCTCGACGGACCCCGCCCACTCCGTGGCCGACGTGCTGGAAGTTCCGCTCGGCGACGACGAACGGCCGGTGCCCGGGGCCTGGAGTCTCCATGCCCGCGAGCTGGACGCCGGGCGCGCCTTCGCGGCCTGGCGCGAGCGCCACGGCCAGGCGGTGAGCGAGGCTGTCGAGGCCTTCAGTGCCGAGAGCGGCGGCGTGGGCGAGCTCCTGGATCTCACGCCTCCAGGGCTCGACGAGCTGATCGCGCTGTCGGCTCTGCTCGATGCAGTGATCGATGGCGAGCGTCCCTTCGATCTGATGGTGGTGGACACGGCCCCCACGGGCCATGCCCTGCGCCTGCTGGAGATGCCGGACCTCGCCCTTACCTGGGATCGCTACCTGCTCTCGCTCCTCCTCAAGTACCGGGAGGCCGTGGGGCTTGGGCGTCTCGCCGCCGAGCTGGTCGAGCTCTCCCGCAGCCTCAAGCGGCTGCAAGCCCTTCTGCGAAACGGAGAGCACGCCCGGTTCGTGACCGTGACCCGCGCCGCCGAGCTGCCGCGGCGTGAAACGCTCCGGCTGCTGCGCTCACTCGCCAAGCTCTCGCTGGCGGTGCCGGCCGTGATCGTCAACGCCGTGCCTCCGGACGGCTGCTCCCGTTGCGGCGGCTCCGCCGAAGAGATGGCCGCCCTCCGGAACGGCCTCGTCCGGCTGCGGTTCGGCCGGTGCGCTATCATGAAGGCCCCCGCCGCGTTCCCGCCGCCCCGCGGTGTCCGGCGGCTCGCCGGCTGGGTGCGGACCTGGGAAACAGCCACGGCATGAGCGAAGCGACCTATCTCTATTGCTTGGTGCGAAACGCCCGGGAACCCGTCCTCGACGGGATCTCTCCCGGATTACCCGGATGCGCGCCACCGCGGACGCTGGAGGTGGACGGCGGGCTCTGGCTGGTGACGGCGACGGCTCCAGTGCCGGAATATGGCAGCGAAGAGATCGAGAGCCGCCTCTCCGACCTCGCCTGGGTTTCCGACCGAGCGCTGGCTCACGAGGGCGTCGTCGAGCACTTCGCGGGCGCGGACGCCGTCCTTCCCATGAAGCTTTTCACCCTGTTCGCCTCCGACGAGCGGGCCCTGGCGCACGTCCGCGAGAACCGCGAGCGGATCGACCGGGCGTTCGACCGGGTGGCCGGCTGCGTCGAATGGGGCGTGCGGATCCGTCTGGACGAAGCCCGCGCCCGCGAAGCCCTGGCCGCGGAAGCCCGGCAGGAAACGGCAGGCCGGCCCTCGGGAACCGCGTTCCTGCTGCGCAAGAAAGTCGAGCAAGACGCCTCCCGCGACCTCGCCCGCCGGCTCCGCTCCGAGATCGACGCCGCGTTCGCCGAGCTCTCCGAGAGCGCGGCCGAGGCCGTGCGCCGCGAGCCGGCGACTCCGCCCGAAGCGGGCGGCCGGCTGCTGCTCGACGCCGCGTTCCTCGTTCCGGCCCGCGACGGCAAGGATTTCGAGGCCGTCGTCGAACGCTGCGCCGCGCGCCTGGCGCCGCGGGGCTGCGAAGTGGTCCTCACCGGCCCCTGGCCGCCCTACCACTTCGCCGAGGAAGCGCGGTGAGCCAGCCCGAGGTCCTCGAGCTGATCGACGGCGACGAGACCTCGCTGGTCGAGACGGTCGATCACCTCCTGAACCATGGCGTCGTGCTGTCAGGAGAGGTCGTCATCGGTCTGGCCGGCGTCGACCTCATCTATCTCCGCCTCTCCGCCCTGCTGTGCGCAGCCGACCGCATCCTCCCCAAGAGGAAGCCGGAGACCGGCGCGTGACCGCCATCCTTTATCTATATGCGCTGGTGGACGAAGAGCCGGCCGCTCCTCTCGGTGAAGGGATCACGGGCGAGCCGCTCCGCCTCGTTCGCCGCGGCCGGATCATGGCCGTCGTCGGCGAGCTCACGGAGCGGCCCCGGCCCGAGGCCGAGACCCTGAAACGTCAGGACGAGGTGGTCTGCCGGCTGTCGGAGACCTTCGATGCTCTCCTTCCAGCTCGCTTCGGTGAAGCCTTTGCCGACGAGGCCGAGCTTGCGGAGCGAATCGGTCCCCGCAGCGAAGACCTGGCCGCCTCCCTTGCCCTCGTACGCGGTTGCGTTCAGATGACCCTGCGGATTTTTGGTGAACCGGATCCCGCCGCTGCGGACCAAGACGACCTCGCAGACGGCCCCGGCAGGCGCTATCTCGAATCCCGCCGGCGCGAGCGGCAGCAGGCCCGATCGCTCCCCGAGATCGATCCTCTCCGCGAGGCTCTCCTGCCGCTGCTCCGCGCCGAACGGATCGAGCGGCATACCGCCGGCCGGCTGCTGGGAACGGCGTATCACCTCGTGCCCCGTTCGCAGACTGAGGCCTACATCGCCGCCTTGGAGACCGCGAAGGAGCGGATCGGCGAGCGCCGAATTGCCGCGAGCGGTCCGTGGCCACCCTACGCCTTCGGACCGGAGGCAGTGCCGTGAGCCAGCGTGAAGCGGTGCGCCTGGAGATCGAGGAGCTCGACGCCCTCCGCGCCGAAGTTGAGCGCCGGGCGGCCGCCGAAGCGCCCCGCTGGAACGCCGACCCGGAAGAGGTGCAGAAGTCCGTGGCCCGGCTCGTCCTGGCCCTCGTCGAGTTCCTCCGCCGGTTGATGGAGAAGCAGGCCATCCGGCGCATGGAGAACGACACCCTCACGGCCGAGGAAGTCGAGAACCTCGGCCTCGCTCTCATGCGGCTGGAGGAGACCCTGCACGACATCGCCGGCCGCTTCGGCCTCGCCCCCGAGGAGCTGAACCTGGATCTGGGGCCACTCGGGCGGCTGGTCTAGCGTATTTGGCGAGGGCATAGCGCGAGCTGCTCGCCGTTTGACCCGTGGGTCAAGTGGCTCGTGTCGTGGGTCAAACCACCCTCACCGCGGTTCAAGCCACCCGTGGCTGCTCGGCCCTCACCCACCCCTTCATCCGTTCTCTCCCCGACTCCGTACTGGAGATGGGAGAGCCCTCGCCGATGAGACCCCTGCGCGTCATCCAGATCCTCGCCGTCCTCCTCCTGGTGATCGCTCCGGCCGTCAAAGCTCACGAACTGGGGAAGATCCAGGTCTACGCTACCTTCCTGAAGGACGGCACCTATCGCGTCGACGTGCCGATCGACCCGCAACACCTGACGCCGGGCGATGCCGGGCAGTTCGGCAAAACCCGCTACGGTACGGTCGCGGGGCTGACGCGGGAGGCGGAGCGGCCGTTGGGCAAGTTCCTGCGGGACTTTGTGGACCATGCCACGATCTCCTTCGATGGCCGTCCGGTCGATCCTAAGCTGGAGATTGCGCCGCCGGACCCCGAAGCACCTCCCGGCCGCGTCACCTTGCGGCTTCATGGTCCGATCCCCGGCGGTGCGCGCGCCTTCTCCTGGAGCAACGCGATGGCGCTCGGATCCTATCCGCTGGTGCTCCAGAACGAAGGGGACGAGAGCGCCGTCTGGCAATGGCTGGAGAAGGGGGACGCCAGCCCCGCGTTCTCGCTGGCCAAAGCGGTCGTGCCGCCGACCCGGGCGGAGGTGGTGTGGCTCTATCTCAAGCTCGGCTTCACCCATATCCTGCCGCAAGGGCCGGATCACATCTTGTTCGTGCTGGGAATCTTCCTGCTCTCCCGGCGCCTGAAGCCGATCCTGCAGCAGGTGACCGCCTTCACCGTGGCGCACACGCTCACGTTGGGTCTCTCCATCTACGGCGTCGTCTCGCTGCCGCCGTCGATCGTCGAGCCGCTGATCGCCCTGTCGATCGTCTTCGTGGCGGTGGAGAACGTCTTGACGCCGGAGCTGCGGCCGTCGCGCATCGCGTTGGTCTTCGCCTTCGGACTGCTCCACGGCCTCGGCTTCGCCGGCGTGCTCTCGCAGCTCGGCCTTCCCCGCTCGGAGTTCCTCACCGGGCTGCTGAGCTTCAACCTCGGCGTCGAGGGCGGCCAGCTCGCGGTGATCGGCCTCGCGTTCCTGCTCGTCGGCTTGCCCTTCCGCAGCCAGGGATGGTACCGGCAGAGAGTCATCGTCCCTGCCTCCTGCCTGATCGCGGCGGTGGGGGCGTTCTGGTCGATCCAGCGGGTATTTTTCTAGGCCGATTCAGGCGGCAACGCCACCAGCGTCCGCCAGACGATTCTCCAGCGCCTGGCGTTCTCCATCAGGACGAGAATCTCCTCTCCTTTCTCGTCGTAGACCTGGCCTTGGAACTCGTAGCGGATCTGGAACGGCACGACGGCACAGGCGGTGCCACCGAAGACGCTCACCTTGGGGTCCAGCATCTCGAAGTGCTGGACCTTCGCCGTGGCCAGGAAATCGCGGAAGCTGCCCACGATGACCTCGCGGCCACGGATGATCTCCCCTCCGCCCGGAGGAACCATCACGGCTTCCTCGTCAAAGCAGCGGCCGACGTCCTCGAACCGTCCTGCCGGCCAGGCGGCGTTCAGATCGCGGATCAGGCGTACGACTTCGGCGGTCGATGACTCCGGCATTCCGCTCCTAGACCAGCAGCATCCGCATCCGCAATTGTATCTCCTGACTCCAGGAACGCCTGAATTCCTGGCATACGGGTAAAATACCATTCCAGATGGATCCCTCCCTCGCCGCGCGCCGCTTCCGCACCGCCTTGGATCTCTTCGAGGCCGGAGTGGAGATGATGCGGCAGAACCTGCGGCGACGCTATCCGGATGCCAGCGAGCAGGAGATCAAAGAGCGTCTGGGCCAGTGGCTTCGGGAACGGCCGGGAGCGGAGTATGGGGATTGCGAAGGGCGGCCCGTTCCCTGGCCTCGGCCGAATCGATCCACGTGACCGAGCTCGAGACGATCCTGCGACATATCCAGTCCGAGCTGGATGGACTTGGGAAGCGGTGGTCGTTGGTCGGCGGACTGGCTGTCGTGGTCCGTGGGGAGCCTCGCTTCACTCGTGACGCGGATTTCGCAGTTGCGGTGGACAATGACGCCGAAGCAGAGCGCCTCGTTCGAGGGCTGCAAGGGCGAGGGTATTCGGTCTTCGCAACGGTCGAGCAGCAGGCCACGGGACGTCTGGCGACGGTACGGCTCATCCCTCCTGGCCAGGACCCCGAGGGAATCGTTGTGGACCTGCTGTTCGCGTCCTCAGGGATCGAATCGGAGGTCACTGCTGGATCGGAGATCCTGGAGGTTCTACCCGGCTTGATGCTGCCGGTTGCGCGGACCGGTCATCTGATCGCTCTGAAGGTCCTTTCCAGGGACGACCTCCGGCGCCCCACGGATCTCGCCGACCTGCGCTCTCTGCTCGCCCAGGCGTCCCCCGCCGATCTGGATGAAGCGGAGCGGTCCCTTTCCTTGATTACGGAGAGGGGCTTCCATCGCGGTCGGGACTTGAACCACCTGTTCCGGCAACTCTTAGACTACTTCCCCGATCCCTCCCCGCCGCAGCGGATCCTGGGGTGACTTCTTCCTTCCCGTCCGTTGACAATCCCTCCCTCCCTGCTATGATTGCCTGGAATTCGTACCGATTCGGTCCTGTTTTAAGAATCGGGAAGGAAAAGAGGGCCGAGGCATGATCCGCATCACCAAACAGACCGACTACGGAATCGTCCTGCTGACGCATCTCGCCGCGAATCCGGAGCGGCAGTACAACGCCCCGGATCTGGCCGCAGAGGCGCACCTGCCGCTGCCGATGGTGAGTAAGATCCTCAAGCTGCTCGCCCGCGAGAGTCTGCTGATCTCCCACCGCGGCGTCAAGGGCGGTTACAGCCTGGCGCGGCAGCCGGAGGCCATCTCCATGGCGCAGATCATCGCCGCCCTGGAGGGGCCCATCGCCATCACCGAGTGCATCAGCGTCGAGGGCGACTGCTTCCACGAGCCGCTCTGCCCGGTGCGCAGCAACTGGCGCCGCATCAACCAGGCGGTGCGGACAGCGCTGGAGGGGATCACCCTCGCCGAGATGGCCCATCCCCGGCAGAAGCTGGTCAGCCTGGGCCGCGGCGGCGCGTTCGCGGGGATCCAGTTCCAGGAAGCTTGAAACTCAGGTCCACGGGACTTCAGATAGAGGAATTCATGCAGACTCCGACCAACACCATCGAGCAGTTCGCGACGCAGGACTACAAGTTCGGCTTCGTCACCGAGGTCGAGCAGGAGACCTTTCCGCCCGGGCTGAGCGAGGACGTCATCCGCATGCTCTCGGCGAAGAAGGAAGAGCCTGAGTGGATGCTCGAGTGGCGCCTCAAGGCGTACCGCCACTGGCTCACCATGGAGGAGCCGAAGTGGGCCAACGTCCGCTACTCGCCGATCGATTACCAGTCGATCGCCTACTACTCGGCGCCCAAGCCGAAGGGTTCCGGGCCGAAGAGTCTGGAGGAAGTGGACCCCGAGATCCTCGCCACCTACGAGAAGCTGGGCATCCCCCTGCGCGAGCGGGAGCTGCTCGCCGGCGTGGCGGTGGACGCGGTGTTCGACAGCGTGTCGGTGGCGACGACGTTCAAGGCGAAGCTCGCCGAGGTGGGCATCATCTTCTGCTCCTTCTCGGAGGCGGTGCGGAACCACCCTGAGCTGGTGCGGGAGTACATGGGCTCGGTGGTGCCGTACTCGGACAACTTCTTCGCGACACTGAACTCGGCGGTGTTCTCCGACGGCTCGTTCGTCTACGTGCCGAAGGGTGTGCGTTGCCCGATGGAGCTCTCCACCTACTTCCGCATCAACGCCCGCAACACGGGCCAGTTCGAGCGCACGCTGATCATCGCCGACGAGGGGGCCTATGTCTCCTACCTCGAGGGCTGCACGGCGCCGATGCGTGACGAGAACCAGCTCCACGCCGCGGTGGTCGAGCTGGTGGCTCTCAAGGACGCGACGATCAAGTACTCGACGGTGCAGAACTGGTATCCGGGCGACGAGAACGGCAAGGGCGGCATCTACAACTTCGTGACCAAGCGCGGCAAGTGCGACGGGGCGAACGCCAAGATCTCCTGGACGCAGGTGGAGACCGGCTCGGCGATCACGTGGAAGTACCCGAGCGTGATCCTCAAGGGGGACAACTCGATCGGCGAGTTCTACTCGGTGGCGCTCACCAAGGGTTACCAGCAGGCGGACACCGGCACGAAGATGATCCACATCGGCAAGAACACCAGGAGCAACATCGTGTCGAAGGGCATCTCCGCCGGCCACGGTCAGAACACCTACCGCGGGCAGGTGAAGATCCTCAAGGGCGCGGACAACGCGCGCAACTTCTCGCAGTGCGATTCGATGTTGATCGGCGACCAGTGCGGCGCCCACACGTTCCCGTACATCGACGTGCAGAACCCGCTGGCGCGCATGGAGCACGAGGCGACGACCTCGAAGATCGGCGAAGACCAGATCTTCTACTGCAACCAGCGGGGCATCTCGACCGAGGACGCCGTGTCGATGATCGTCAACGGCTTCTGCAAGGAGGTCTTCCGCGAGCTGCCGATGGAGTTCGCCGTCGAGGCCCAGAAGCTGCTGGCCGTGAACCTGGAAGGGAGCGTCGGGTAATTTCTGATTCTCAATTTTCATTCGGGAGAGAACGCACCACATGTTGCAGATAAAGAACCTACACGCATCGGTGGAGGGCAACGAGATCCTGCAGGGGATCGACCTCACGATTGGCAAGGGTGAAGTCCACGCCATCATGGGGCCGAACGGCTCGGGCAAGAGCACGCTGGCCCGCGTGCTGGCCGGCCAGGACGCTTACGAGGTCACGCAGGGACAGGTGCTCTTCGACGGCAAGGACCTGCTGGAGATGGATCCCGAGGAGCGAGCCCGCGAGGGCGTCTTCATGGCGTTCCAGTATCCGGTGGAAATCCCCGGCGTGAGCAACACCTACTTCCTCAAGGCGGCGCTCAACGCCGTGCGCAAGCACCGCGGCCTGCCGGAGATGGACGCCCTGGAGTTCCTCACCCTGGTGCGGCAGAAGATGAAGCTGGTGCACATGGAGGAGAGCCTCCTCACCCGGCCGGTCAACGAGGGCTTCTCGGGCGGCGAGAAGAAGCGCAACGAAATCTTCCACATGGCCGTGCTGGAACCGCGGATGTGCATCCTCGACGAGACCGACTCCGGCCTCGACATCGACGCCCTGCGCATCGTCGCCGACGGCGTCAACTCGCTGCGCGGCGCCGACCGATCGTTCCTGGTGATCACCCACTACCAGCGGCTGCTCAACTTCATCGTGCCGGATTACGTGCACGTGCTGGTCGACGGCCGGATCGTGCGCTCGGGCGGCAAGGAATTGGCCCTGGAGTTGGAGGAGAGGGGCTACTCCTGGCTCGAGGGCATGGCGCCGGAAAAGCCGGTCGCCGAGCCGGTGGGAGCGTGAGGGAAGACGCCATGCCTGCGACTGAGATCCGGGAGAACGTGGCCACCGGGGTTGCCGGTTTCCTCGCCGAGCTCGAGCGCTTCCAGCGCGAAGCGGGCGGACCTGCCGCGGTCCAGGCGTTGCGCCGGCTGGCGGGCGAGCGCTTCGCGGCCCTCGGCTTCCCCAACTCGCGCCAGGAGGAGTGGCGGCAGACCAACGTCGCCCCTATCGCTCAAGGGACCTTCCATCGGCCGGAGAGCGATCCGGAGGCGGTGGCGCCGGAGCAGATCGTGCCGTATGTCTTTCCCGCTGCGCAACTGGTGTTCGTGGACGGCCGCTTCTCGGCGCGGCTGTCCGCGCTGGGAGAGCTCCCGGCTGGGGTGATCGTAACGAGCCTCGCTCAGGCCCTGGAGCAGACCCCGGAAAAGGTCGAGCCCTGGCTCGGCCAGCTCGCGCGGTTCGACAACCATCCCTTCGTGGCCCTGAACACGGCGTTCCTGCGCGACGGCGCCTTCGTCTGGGTGCCTCCCGGCGCCGCGGCGGGGCCGATCCACCTTCTGTTCTTGTCCTCCTCCGACAACGGCAGGGCCACGGTGTCGTTTCCCCGCAATCTGATCGTCACCGGCGAGAGCAGCCAGCTCACCCTGGTGGAGACCTACACCGGCACCGGTGCGTATTTCAACTGTCCGGTGACGGAGCTGGCGGTAGGGACCAACTCGGTGGTGGATCATTACAAGGTGCAGCGCGAGAGCCGCGACGCCTTCCACATGGCGACCTTCCAGGTGCTCGGCAGCCGCGACTGTGTTCCCAGCTCGCACTCGATCTCCCTCGGCGGCGCCCTGGTGCGCAACGACGTCAACGCCGTGCTCGACGGCGAGGGGATCGACTGCATCCTGAATGGCCTCTATCTGCTGGACGGCAGCCAGTTCGTGGACAACCACATGCGGGTGGAGCACGCCAAGCCCCACTGCGCGAGCCACGAGCTCTACAAGGGCGTCCTCGACGGCAAGTCGCGGTCGATCTTCAACGGTCTGATCCACGTTCACAAAGGCGCGCAGAAGACGGACGCCAAGCAGTCGAACCGCAACCTGCTGCTGTCGCGCGAGGCGGTGGCCAACTCCAACCCGCAGCTCGAGATCTACGCCGACGACGTCAAGTGCACGCACGGCTCGACGGTCGGCCAGCTCGACGACGACGCTGTCTTCTACCTTCGTTCCCGCGGCATCGGTGCCGAGGCGGCCCGCAGCCTGCTGACCTACGCCTTCGCGAGCGACATCGTGGAGCGCATCAAGGTCGAGCCGGTGCGTCGGGACCTCGAGGAGTTCCTGTTCGCCCGCCTGCCCAAAGGCGAGGTGGTGCGGCAGGCGGTGTAGGGGGGACGATTTGTCCTCAACCGCTCACCTCGACCAAGCCTCTGTAGGGGCGCAGCATGCTGCGCCTCTACGACCGCCGCGCATCTTGAATCCCGCCTACGACCTCGCAAAAATCCGCGCGGACTTTCCGATCCTTTCTACAGAGATCAACGGCCGGCCTCTCGTCTATCTCGACAACGCCGCCTCCGCCCAGAAACCGCGCGCGGTGCTGGAGGCGATCGCCGGCTGCTACGGCGGCTACTACGCCAACGTCGAGCGCGGGGTGCACACCCTCTCGCAGCTCTCCACCGAAGCGCGGGAACGGGCGCGCGAGACCGTGCGCCGTTTCCTCAACGCGCCGAGTGCTCAAGAAATCGTCTTCGTGCGCGGCACCACGGAAGGGATCAATCTCGTGGCCGCGAGCTGGGGCCGGCTGAACGTCGGCGCCGGCGACGAGGTGCTGATCACCGGCCTCGAGCACCACTCGAACATCCTCCCCTGGCTGCGGCTCTGCGAGGAACGGGGCGCCGACCTGCGCGTGGCGCCGCTCGACAACCGCGGCGAGGTCCGACTCGATGAGTTCGAGCGGCTGCTCTCCCCGCGCACCCGCGTCGCAGCGTTCGCCCACATCTCGAACGCCCTCGGCACGATCAACCCGGTCCGCGAGATGGCCGCCCTGGCCCGCCGCGCCGGCGCCGTCGTCGTGGTAGACGGCGCTCAGGCGGTGCCTCACCTGCCGATCGACGTCCAGGAGCTGGGCTGCGACTTCTACACCTTCTCCGGCCACAAGGTCTACGGCCCGAGCGGTATCGGCGTGCTCTGGGGGCGGGAGGAGCTGCTGAATGCCATGCCGCCCTGGCAGAGCGGCGGCGGCATGATCCGCACCGTCAGCTTCGCCAAGGCCACCTACGCCCCGCCGCCGCACCGCTTCGAGGCGGGAACGCCGTTCATCGAAGGGGCGATCGGCCTCGCCGCGGCGCTGGAGTACCTGGATTCGCTCGGCTTGGCCGCGGTCTCGGCCTGGGAATCCGAGCTGCTCGCTCTGGCCACGGAACGCCTCGCCGAGGTCCCCGGCCTCACGATCATCGGCACGGCGCGAGAGAAGGCGGCCGTCGTCTCGTTCGGCCTGCGGGGGGTCCACCCTCACGACGTGGGCACGGTGCTCGACCAGGAAGGCATCGCCGTCCGCGCCGGTCACCATTGCGCTCAGCCGGTGATGGAGCACTTCGGCGTGCCGGCCACCACGCGGGCGTCGTTCGCGCTCTACAACACCCCGGAGGAGGTCGAGGCCCTCGCCGCCGGGCTCCATCGGGCAAGGGAGCTCTTCGGATGAACGAGCTGCGCGACCTCTATCAGGAGGTCATCCTCGACCACAACCGGCGGCCCCGCAACTTCGGAACCCTGCCGGCGGCGAACCGTCAGGCGGAGGGGTACAACCCTCTCTGCGGCGACAAGGTGACGGTCTTCCTCCAAGTCGAGGACGGCCGCATCCGCGACGTCGCCTTCCAGGGCGCCGGCTGCGCCATCTCGACCGCATCCGCCTCGCTGATGACGGAAGCTCTGAAGGGGCTCACCGCGGAGGAGGCACGCGAGGTGTTCCGCCACTTCCACGACCTCGTCACCACGGGAGCGGGCGAGGGCTCGCCGGAGCTCGGCAAGCTCGCCGTCTTCAGCGGCGTGTGCGAGTTCCCGATGCGGGTCAAGTGCGCCACCCTGGCGTGGCATACCCTGCTGGCGGCGCTGGAAGGGAAGGACGCGCCGGTCTCCACGGAGTAGATTCTGCAGAGGAGTTTCGCAATGGACCCAGAAGCCGAGAAGCCCGCCGCCACGGCCACTCCCACGGACCTCGAGAACGGCATCGTCGAAGCCCTGAAGACGGTCTTCGATCCCGAGATCCCGGTCGACATCTACGAGCTGGGGCTCATCTACGACATCGACATCCAGGACGGCGGGGAGGTCAAGATCAAGATGACTCTCACCGCTCCCGGCTGCCCCGTGGCGGGCACGCTCCCGGGCGACGTGAAGAACAAGGTGGAGAGCGTCCCCGGCGTCGTCTCGGCCGACGTCGAGCTAGTCTGGGATCCGGCCTGGAACCCCTCGATGATGTCGGAGGCGGCACGTTTGCAGCTCGGAATGTTCTGAGAAGACGATTCCGTTACCTCCCAAGGTGATAAAGTAGCGGGTGAGCGGTCCTGCTCTTCGCGGATCGCGCGCCACCCGTGATCCGCGAGCACGACCCGACAGCCGACACCGAGCCCATCGAGGAGATCCTCGAGCGGGTTCGGCCTCGCATCAAGCGCCTCCTCAAGAGCAACAGCATCCCGCTCCAGGACGCCGAGGACGTCCTCCAGGAAGCGCTCCTCGACGCTCTCCGGCAATGGGACACGATCCGCAACGTGGAGGCATGGCTGCTCGGCACGCTGCGCTTCAAGTGCGCGCAGTACTGGAGACGGCAGAGGGGCGAGCGGGTGCAATCGGTGGATCCGCCGATGCTGGAAGACCTCTGCGAGCCGCTGCCGCCGGGGCAGGAGAGGGACGAAGTGATCCTGGACCTGCGCCGCCTCACCCGTGGGCTGGGGCGCCGGCACCGGGCGGCTCTCTGGCTCCGTTTCGGCCTCGGTCTGAGCACCAACGAGGTGGCGCGGCGGCTCGGCTACTGCCCCGCCAGCGTCCGCAAGCTCTCCAGCCGCGCCCTGACCCGGCTCCACCGCTGGGCGACCTCCGATCCGGAGGGCGACTCCTCTCCCTGACCGGCAAACCTGGACCAAAACCTGCATGTCCCCCGCGCCAGAAGCGGCGAGGACGTAGGCCATCTCCGACTCGCCGGCCCCGCCTGATGGCGGGAATCCCAGGCGAGATTCGAGGAAAAGCTCTATGCGCAGTCATCCCAGCCATAACTCCCCGGCGGTTCGGCCGGTGGAAGATTTACGTCCCGAGGAAGCCAAGACCGCGGCGCGCATGGCGGAGACCCGCCGCCTGCTGCGGCAGAGCGAGGAACTCCCCGCGCTCGCCCAGAGCATGGATGCCATGGGCCGGCTCGCGGGCGGCATCGCCCATGTTTTCAACAACCTGCTCACCGCCATCGCCTGCGAGACCGAGCTGGCCCTGGGCCGCCTGCCGGCGGACGATGATGCCCGCAAGCATTTGCGGGAGATCGAGAAGGTCGGCCAGCGGGGAGCCGCTCTCGCCCGCCAGCTCCTCGCCTTCAGCGGCCGGCAGGTGCTCCACCCCAAGGTCGTGCAGCTCAATCACCTGCTCAACGGGATGGAGGACCGCATCCGGCGGTTCCTCGGCGACGAGATCGAGCTGAGGATGGATCTCCACTCCGACCTCGACCGGGTGAACCTGGATCCGGAGCAGTTCGAGCAGGTGGTCATGAACGTCGTCTCGAACGCCCGCGACGCCATGCCCGAGGGCGGCCGGGTCATCCTGGAGACGGTGAACGTGGACGTGGCTGCCAACAACCGCACACACCCGATGCGGTCGAAGCCTGGCCGTTACGTGCTCCTCAAGGTGAGCGACACCGGACCAGGGATGCCGGAGGAGGTCCGCCGGCATGCCTTCGAGCCCTTCTTCAGCACCAAGGGCGGGATGGAGATCATCGGTCTCGGCCTTTCCACCTCCTACGGCATCGTCGCCCAGAGCGGCGGCCAGATCATCGCCGACAGCGAGCCGGGGAGCGGCGCGCGCTTCCATATCTTCCTCCCCAGCGCCGAGCAGGCGGTCAACGCGGAAGGATCCGGCCGGGAGAACGAAGGCCGCGACTGGGAAACCCTCATGCTCGTCGAGGACGAGGAGAACGTCCGCAAACCGCTGGTGCAGATCCTCGCCAACCGCGGCTACAACGTCCTGGAGGCCGCCGACGCCGCCGAGGCGATCCAGATCAGCCAGAGCCATCCCGGGCCGATCCACCTTATGGTGACGGACATCCTGATGGAAGGCATGAGCGGAGTGGAGCTGGCCGAGCGCTTGTCCTTCAAGCGTCCGGAGATGCGGGTGCTCTTCGCCACCGGCTATCCAGCGGGCCTCACCGAGGGCACCCACATCGCCAGCGACGACGCGCCCCTGCTGAAGAAACCCTTCAGCGGCCGCGAGCTCGCCGCCAAGGTCCGCGAGGTGCTGGAGAGCGGAGACTAGGGTTTCAGCTCCGCCTCCTCCAGCCCCGCCAGATAGAGCGCGTTCCACAGCAGCTTGAAGGTGCGGTGGGGCTGCGCCCGGTGCTGCGGGCGGAACCCGATCAGCACCACCCTCCCCTTGCCGACCTTGTACTCCACCACGGCGGCCTTTTTCGCCAGTCTTTCGCCGCCCTTCAGATAGCCGCTGACCAGGATGTCCGCCGCGTTCTCCGGATAGGTCGCCACCACGCGCCGCCCGAAGCGGGCATCGGGCGGGCTGGTCTGGAAGGCGGGAGAGTCGGCGAAGTAGGCGACCTCCTCGGCGCTCATGCCGTAGCTCAGGGGGTGCTCCGTGTCCAGCAGGATGCGGAGCATGGAGCCGGGAGCGTGAAACTGCTCGTCGGAGACCTTGTCCAGCACGTTGCGCACGGGCAGGCCGAAGAGCTCGATGGCATATCCCGCCGAGGCGTCCAGGGCCACGAGGACGCCGCCTTCCTCCACCCATTTCTTGAGCTTCTCGCCGCCCGTCGAGCCGATGCCGCCGGCATAGGGCGGCGGCAGGGGCTCACGGAACCGGCGGGCTTCGGCGGAGGCCGGCTCTCCTTTCTCGAGCAGGCTCGGATCCATCGACGGCAGGAGGATCGCATCGACCTTTCCTCCATACGAGCCGTCCTTGAGCGCGTCGTTCCCCAGGCTCTGAAACGCGAAGCCGTAACGCTCCAGAAGAAAACGGGTCCAGCCCTCGTCGATATTGGCGATCCAAGGCTTGTAGAGCCCCACGCGCACCGGCTTGACCCGGAACGCCGGTCCCGCGGGCGCCACCGCGAGCGGCGCGATCGGCACGTGGAGCTCGCGCGACAGCCGGCTGATCGCCTCGGGAGTGATCTCCCCGGAGGGGATGTAAAGATCTCCCGCTTCCCCTTGCGGCGGCCGCTTCAGCCAGTACACTTTTTTACCCTCGGCGAGCAGCCGATTCTGGACGGTCACCGCCGAGTCGGCGCGATGGGAGATGAGGTAGCCGCCGTCACCGCGAGCCACCTCTCCTCCCGGCCACACCGGGGCGTCGACGGAGGAGAGAGATGCCGCGCCGGGGACCGGCGCCTCGGCTTCGGCGACCTCGACCCCCATGGAGAGAGGAAGCGACCAGGCAGTGACGTCATAGGGCGGCATCACCGGACCGCCAGGGTAGGGCACCACCTCCGGATAGCGCTGCCGGCGCAGCATGGTGAGGAGGAAGGCCCGGTAGGGCTGCGCGGCGGGAATGACGTAGGTGCCCGCGGGGTAGGCGACTCGGCCGACGGTGAACGCCGTGTCCGTCCGCTGGACGCGCACGCCATGCCGCAGCAGCAGCTCCACCAGCCGCGCCGCCGACACCGGATCGCGCTGGTCCGCGGGGATGACGAAAGCGTATGGCGGCTCCTTCGAGCCGCGCTCCGTCGCCTCCCGCGCCATGCGGTAGAAGTTGGTCAGCAGGCTTTCGCGATAGCGCGAAGCCGACTCCAGGAAGGCGCGGGTGGCGATCAGCTCGTACTCGATGATGTCCCGCAGCCGCCACCAGCCGCCCGGCCACGGCGAAGGGAAGTTCGACTGCCGCTTGTACTCCGGCAGGCCCTTCACCTCGCCCCGCAGCTCTCCCGGCTCGAGGTAGATCGGCGTCGCGACGTCGGCGCTCGCCACCTCGGTCAGCAGGCCCGTGACGTTCTTCCACCACGCCGTGTTGCGGGTGCCGCCCGGCCAGTAGCTGTCGAAGATCATGTCGCTCCCCACGCCGAGCTTGCCGCCCTCCTCCAAACGCATGCTCATCACCGTCCCCAGCAGATCGGCCTGGCGGAAGATCAGTGAGTGGACTTCCGGCGCCAGAGGGTCGGCCTGGGGCGGCACGAACATCCGCGGTCCGGTGGAGCCCATCTGGTGCTCGTCGAGGAAGATCTGCGGGAACCAGCGGCGATAGAGGAGGTCGTTGACCGCCTGCGACTCCTTCTGCGTGAGCATGTAGAAGTCACGGTTGTTGTCGTGGCCGGTATAGACGTGGTAGAGCCAGGGCATCGGTCCCCCCTCGAAGGGAGTGCCGAGGTATTTGTTGTACCAGTCCACCACCATCACCTGGCCGTCCGGGTTGATGGACGGCATGAGCAGGAAGACGACGTCGTTCAGCCAGGAGAGCATTCCCGGCTCCCGCGTCGTCGCCACGTCGTAGACGAACTCCATCGCCATCTGGGTCGAGCCCACCTCGGTCGAGTGGATCGAGCAGGTGACCAGGGCGATCGTCTTTCCTTCGGCCGCCAGGGCGCGGGCCTCGCCTTCCGAGAGGCCGTCCGGATTGGCGAGCCGGCGGGCGATCTCGCGGTAGCGTTCGAGGTGCTTCTGGTTCTCCTCGGAGGTCATCACCACCACCGGCATGTCGTTTCCCTGAGTGGACTTCCCCGCCGACTCGATCGAGATGCGGTCCGAGGCGGCGTCCAGGAGGCGCAGGTACTCGAGGACCTTCGGCCAGGGGGCCAGCTTGCGGTCGGCTCCGACGCGGTGGCCGAGAAAGCTCTCCGGCGACGGCGGCTCCGCAGCGGTGATGGGCGCCGCCAGGAACAGAACGGCCAGGATCAGCGCGGCGGCGTGCGGCAGACGGTTGCGCGGCATCGGGACCTCCTTTGGCGACGGCCGGAGGAGTCTACCGCAGCGGAGCCCCTCCCTCCCCTGGCTCCTCTCTAAGGGAGAGACGGGAGGAGGGCTGGGAGAGGTGAGGGGCGAGGCGGCGCGACGGGTCTGCTGCAGGAATCCCGAGGCCGGGGTGATGAGGGCGTGAGGCAGTGGAGGAATTTTCTACAATCTTTGTTTTTCGGGCATGGCAGGCGGCTTGCTTCTGTTATAAGGGGTGCGTATCCGCGGGTAACGTCCGGTCGCGGGGGTAGTAGTTGCCGCCGCGAAAGCGCCGGAGCGGCCCGTGGGCGTTTCCCTTTTTGAAGGTCAACCCATGAATCGCAAACTACGCAAGATTCTCCTCTTCGTCTCGCTGGCCGGCCTGCTGGTCGTTCCGACGGGGGTCTCCAGCCAGGAACCGCTGCAGAACGAGGAGTTCCAATATCGCTGGCAGCTCCGCAACCTCGTCGGCAGCCTCGCCGGCCTGTTCCTGCCGAACCAGGGCGAGGGCTCCCTCACCTTCAAATCGGACCGCAGCGGCCACCTGCGGAGCGAGCTCACCATCACCTCCAACGCCTCCCGCCAGGGGGAGTACTTCCGCTACGGCTCGGAGATGGACACCCGCACCCTGCAGCCGATCCGGGCCTGGAGCTCCTACTCGTGGCGCGGTGAAACCAAGTCCAAGAGCGCCCCGATCGAGCAGGACGGGGTGCTCGACGTGGCCTCCGGCATCTACTCCATCCGCCAGAACCCGCCCGAGAAGCCGCGGCGGATGGAGATCTGGTCCGACGGCAAGATCTACCCGGTCGTGGTGATCCCGCTCGGCACCGAGACCCGCAAGCTGCGCGACGGCAAGACGCTCGACGTGCGCCACTACTCGATCCGCGGCATTCAGATCGCCAACCGCCGCAAGTGGAAGGGCAAGCTCGACCTCTGGCTGGCGCGCGACGAGGCCGCGACCCCCGTGGAGATCCAGATCTCCCGCAACTTGGCCGACGTGCACATGGAGCTCAAGAACCCGCTTTGAACGGACGGCGCGCTGGCCCGTCGGTCCAACCCCCGCTGAATTCTTTCTAGGAGGAGAGCCATGAATCGTCTCAGGAGCGCTTGGGTGCTTTCGATTGTAGGTCTTCTCACCCTGATCGCCTGCGGCCCGCCGGTGGAGAAGGCGAGAACCGCCGATACAGCGACAGCGACGCCGAAGGAACAGATGGGTCACACCGCACCCATGCAATCCGCCACGCCGCTGAGCGCCGCCGCCAAGCTGGAGGGAGCTCCCGGCAGCAACATCACCGGCACGGTGACGTTCACGCCGGTCGCCAACGGCGTCCAGATCGTGGCCCACGTCACGGGCATCCCGGAGGGAACCCACGGCCTCCATCTCCACGAGAACGGCCAGTGCGTCCATGAAGATCCCGCCGGCAAGCATTTCAGCTCCGCGGGCGGCCACTTCAACCCCGCTGGCGCGCCGCACGCCTGTCCTCCCACGGAGCCCCGCCACGCGGGCGACTTCGGCAACATCACCGTGGCCGCGGACGGCACCGGCCATCTGGACCTCACCACCAACCTGATCTCCCTCACCGGTCCCAACTCCGTCGTCGGCAAGGCAGTCATCCTCCACGCCGGAGCCGACGACTGCACCACTCAGCCCACCGGCAACTCCGGCGACCGGCTGGCCTGTGGCGTGGTGAACCTGTCGAAGGACGGGATGAGCGACACGCACTGAGGGGGCCTACACCACCTCCACCCACTCCAGCGACACCTCGGGATCCTGCAGAATCCGCCGGGCGATGCGCTGGAACGTCTCGCCGGTGTCGGTGACGCAGAAGTGATGGGCGGCCGCGTGGGTCGCTTCGAGGCGCCGCTCGGCGAGGCCGGCGGCGACCATCTCGGCCACCTCCTCGGCGGAGTCCACCAGCTCCACCTCCGGCCCTGCCACCCGCCGCAGCACGGGGACGAGCAGCGGATAGTGCGTGCAGCCGAGCACCAGCGTGTCGATCCCCGCGTCGAGGAGCGGACGCAGGTAGCGCTCGGCCACCTCTTCGGTCACCGGATCGTCGTGCCATCCCTCCTCCACCAGTGGCACGAACAGCGGACAGGGCCGGCTCAGGATCTCGAGATCGGGGCGGAGCTGCCGCAGGGCGCGAGGGTAGGCGTCCGAGCGGACGGTCGCCTCGGTGGCGATCACCCCTACCTTGCCGCGGCTCAGCGCGGCGGCCTTGCGCGCCCCCGGCTCGATCACTCCCCAGGTCGGCACGTCGTGCATGTCGAGGGCCGGCAGCGCCAGCGCCGAGGCCGTGTTGCAGGCCACCACCACGGCCTTGACGCCGCGCTCGGTGAGGAACTCGATGTTGCGCCGCGTGTAGCGGGTGACGGTCTCGGGCGACTTGCTGCCGTACGGCAGGCGCGCGGTGTCCCCCAGGTAGAGGATCGATTCGCCCGGCAGCCGGCGCCGCAGCGCCGAGACCACCGTCAGTCCGCCGACGCCGGAATCGAAGACCCCGATAGCGTCGATCATCGCGGCGCGGCGGCCCCGGCCGAGGCGACCGCGGGCGCGCGGTCCGGCGTCAGGGGCCGCGAGAGGTCGAGATGGCCCGAGAAGGTCTCCCTCTGGACGCCGTTCCACAGCAGCGCGACGCGCGAGATCTGGGGGATGTTGAGGGTCACCGAGTCGACGATGCTGTAGACCCTCTGGATCTCCTCCATCGAGCCGCCTGGCGGGGGATCCGGGTGATCCGGCCAGCGCAGATCGACGTAGGCCGTGCCGTCATCGCTCACCTGCACGCTGCCGAGCGTCACCCCTTCCGGAAATGGACGGGCCAGGGCCTCCGTCTTCGGACCCGCGAGCAGGGCGGCCACCACCTTGCGGGCGCGGTCCTTCGGCGTTTCGGTCACCTGCAGATCGCGCGACTCGATCTGCAGCGCGCCGCCGGCGCCGGGGAAGTAGAGGTTGAAGCTCACCGTCTCGCCGGCCTCTTCGGCCGCCTCCGGACCGCCGGTGCCAAAAGTTCGCTGCGCGCGCCCGGAGAGCCACCACCACAGCCCCGCTCCCACGAGCAGCGCCAGCGCGAAGCCCAGGATGAAGCTCGCCGCGCGGCGGCTCATGCGGATCGTCCCATTTTCGCGGGCGGCTTCGCCGGCGCCGGGGGCGCGGCAGGCTGACCCTGAGGAGCCGGTGGCTGCGGCGCGGCGCCCGCCGCCGGCTCCGGCAGGTTCTCGACCAGCGCCTTGTAGCGGCCGATCGCCCGCGCCAGCGCGTCCACGAGCTGGTCGCGGTAGGCGGGGTCCTGCAGCTTCTTCTCTTCTTCCGGATTCGAGAGGAAGCCGAGCTCCACGAGCACCGCCGGCATCATGGCGCCCATCAGCACCCGGAAGGGAGCCTGCTTGACCCCGCGGTCCTTGAGCTGCAGCGTCTGGTTGAGTTCCCCCTGGATCATGTTCGCGAAGCGCTGGCTCTCCACCATGTGATGGGCCTGCGCCAGATCCCAGAGGATGAGCTGCAGGTCCTGCTGCTCGGCGGCATCTCCCGCGCCGGCCGTTCCCTCAGCGCCGGCGTTCTCCGCGGCCGCGGCGCGCGCGGCCCGCGTATCGGTCGCCTGCGGGCTCAGGAAATAGGTCTCCGTGCCGTAGGCGCCGGAGCCGAGCGACGAGTTCAGATGGATCGAGACGAACAAGTCCGCCTTGTTCTGATTGGCGATCGCCGTCCGATCGTCGAGCCGCAGCCCCTCGTCGCCGTTGCGGGTGAGGACCACCCTCACCGCCAGCCGCTGCGCGAGCTTCGCCTCCAGCTCGCGCGCGAGCTGCATCGTCAGCTCCTTCTCCGGTACGCCGTTCGGACTGATCGCCCCAGTCTCCGAGCCGCCGTGGCCGGGATCGATGACGATCGTGTGGACGCCCGCCGCCTCACCGGCCGGCACGGGGGGGCCCGTCGGCACCTCGACCGCCGAGGTCGGATGGACGTCGAACACCAGCCGGAAGGGATTCTGCAGGATGTAGCTCTCGGCCTGCACTCCCTGGGCGAGCTGGATGCGGATCTGTTGCGGCTCGATCGTGACGCCCTGCACCAGCGGGTCCTGCACCGTCTTCGGCGGCACCGGCGGAGCCAGGCGGTCGGCGAGCATCTCGACCACGATCGTCCCCGGCTGCTGGCGGCTGATCTGATACCGCGGCTCCTCCGAGAACTGCAGCACCACCGTCGTCAGCTCCTGCAGATGGACCACGTCGAGCGCCACCCCCATCTGGCGGTTGCCCCGCCGGGCGATGGTCAGCCGCATGGTCTCGGGATGCCACTCGAAGGCGTATCCCAGGAGATCGCCGTACGTCTTGCGCAGAAAGTCCACCGGCACCTGCACCCCGCTGTCGCCGAGCGCGGGCGGCTGCGAGAGCGAGATGATGGCATCGCCCACCGTGATGATGGCGTTGCCGGTGCCGAGCACTACGTCCTTCTCCGCCAGCCGCAGCGTGAAGCTCTCCGCCGTCTCGTCGCCGGTGAGCTTGCCGCCGAGGGCGTCCACCAGCGGCGTGAGGCCGAACATCGGACCGCTCGGATTGATGGTCACCGGCACCGGGAGCTCGCGGCCCTCCAGCGTCACCGCAGCGCGAGCCCCCGTACCGGGGACCACGGGAGGCGTCTGCGGCCGCTCGCCCTGAGCCGCGACGAGCACCGGAAGCAGCAGGAAGAGGAATGCCAAAGAGGTGCGGATACGGCGGTATTTCACGGCGGAGAGAATACCACCGAGGTCAGTGGCCGGCCCACGCGCGAAGCGGGCATGCCGTTCCGATCTTCCTCTCAACCTGTCTAACCCCACCTCCTCGCAGTACAATCCAAGCACCTTCCGGGGTATTGGAAACCCGCAACGGCATTCCGTCGAGAGGAGGAGGCTATGCTTCGCAGATCGATCGGGATCGTTCTCTGCACCGCCGCGCTGCTCGGAGTCGCCATGCCGGCAGGCGCCGACGTGGTGCTCGACTGGAACGGCGTGCTGCTCAACGCCATCCGCGTCGACAAGATGTCGCCGCCCAAGGCGAGCCGGGCCATGGCCATCGTCCACGTGGCTATCTTCGATGCCGTCAACGGCATTCTGGGCGGCTACACGCCCTTCCACGTGGTGGCGAGCGCTCCGGCGGGTGCATCGCCGGAAGCCGCCGCCGCCGCCGCCGCGCACACGGCGCTGGTAGCCCTCTTTCCGTCCCAGCAGGCGACCTTCGACGCCGCGCTCAATGCGTCGCTCAGTGCCATTCCTGACGGATCGGCCAAGACCGCCGGCATCTCCTGGGGCGCGTCCGTCGCCGAGCAGATCCTCGCTCTGCGGAGCAGCGATCATTCAGCCGACGCGGTGGCTTACGGGGCTCCGTTGGGCGGCGGCTGGTGGACTCCGACGCCGCCGGCCTTCGCCGCGGCCCTGCTGCCCAACTGGCCGATCGTAACGCCATGGTGCATGACCAAGGGCTCACAGTTCCGCCAGGACGCGCCGCCGTTCCCGACGAGCAAGGAGTACACGGCGGCCTTCCGTGAGGTCCTGCGGCTCGGCCGCAAGGACAGCACGGAGCGCACCGCCGACCAGACGCAGATCGCCCTCTTCTGGGCCGACGGCGCCGGCACGGAGACGCCGCCCGGCCACTGGCTGCAGATCGCGCAGGAAATCGCCGAGCGCAACGACCTCCCCTTGGACCACCATGCCCGCTTGTTCGCCCTGCTGAGCCTCTCTCTGGCCGACGCGGCGATCGTCTCCTGGGACCACAAATACGCCTTCAGCAACTGGCGGCCGGTGACCGGCATTCAGCACGCCGACCAGGACGGCAATCCCAGGACGACGGCCGACCCGCGCTGGGAGCCACTTATCGCGACGCCGCCTTTCCCTTCCTATAGCTCCGGACACAGCACCTTCAGCGGCGCCGCCTCCAGAATGCTCGCCTTGTTCTTCGACACCGATGAGGTCAGCTTCAGCACGACCTCGGACGGGCTGCCGGGTGTGACGCGTTCGTTCACGACGTTTTCCCAGGCGGCCGAGGAGGCGGGCCAGAGCCGCATCTACGGCGGCATTCATTGGCAGTTCGACAATAAGGCGGGCCTGTCGAGCGGCCGCACTCTGGCCGAGCACGTCTTCTACGGCTTCCTGGAGCCGGTGCTGCCGCCGTCCACTTGCATCCCGGGCTCGACGCAACTCTGCCTCAACGGCGGCCGATTCGAGGTCAAGGCCTTTTGGTATCCCGAGCCGCCTCCCTTCGCCCACCAGGCCCACGTCTTGCCCTCGACCGGCGATTCCGGGCAGTTCTATTTCTTCCATCCCGACAATACCGAGCTGACGGTGAAGGTGCTCAACGGCTGCGGTGTCAACGGGCGCTACTGGGTCTTCGCCAGCGGTCTGACCAACATCGAGGTCGTGCTCATCGTCACGGATACTCAGACCGGCCGAATCCGGCGGTACTTCAATCCCAAGGACAAGCCCTTCGCGCCGGTGCAGGACGTCTCGGCGTTCGCGACGTGCCCGTGACGCAACCACCCCTGGCCAGGGGGTGATTCAGAGATAATCCCCCGGCATTGGGGAGCGCACCTTCAGGAAAGGTGCGTGCTATCCGTGAATTCTTTCTGGTTTGAAAGGAGATGCCGGGATGCGTCGTCGAATTCTTGGTCTCGCCGTTCTGCTCGCCCTGCTCGGCCTGGGCACCGCCGCCGCGCAGCCGCCGGAGGACACGAAGGAGAAGAAGGAAGAGAAGGAGAAGACGGCCGAGTGGCCGAAGGCGGAAGACAAGCTCGTCACCACGCAGCACAAGGCGACCATCGGCGGCAAGGAGGTTCGCTACACCGCCACGGCAGGCACCCTTGTGCTGCGCGAGGAGGAGGGCAAACCGAGAGCGAACATCTTCTTCGTCGCCTACACGCGCGACGGCGTCCAGGACCGCGCCAAGCGGCCGGTCACCTTCGCCTACAACGGCGGGCCGGGCTCGTCGTCCGTCTGGCTGCACATGGGAGCTTTCGGGCCGCGGCGGGTCGAGATGGGAGCCGAAGGCATGGCGCTGCCTCCTCCCTACCGGCTGGTGGACAACGGCGAGTCGCTCCTCGACGTCACCGACCTGGTGTTTATCGATCCGGTCACCACGGGCTACAGCCGGGCGGTGCCGGGCGAGGACGCGAAGAAGTTCCACGGCATCAAGGAAGACGCCGAGGCGGTGGCGGAGCTCATCCGGCTGTGGACCACCCGCTTCGGCCGCTGGTCGAGCCCCAAGTTCCTGGCCGGCGAGAGCTACGGCACCACCCGCTCGGCGCGGCTCTCCAACCTCCTCCAGGAACACCACGGGATGTACCTCAACGGCGTCATTCTCATCTCCTCCATCCTCAACTTCCAGACCGCCCGCTTCAACGTCGGCAACGATCTGCCGTACCCGCTGTTCCTGCCCACCTACACGGCGACGGCCTGGTACCACAAGCGGCTGCCGCCGGACCTCCAGGCCGGCGGGCTGCAGAAGGCGGTCGAGGAAGCGGAGCGCTTCGCCATGGGCGAGTACACGCTGGCGCTGATGCAGGGCAACGACCTCGAGGAAGCGCGCTGGAACGACATCGCCGCCAAGGTGTCCCGCTACACCGGCCTCTCGGCGGACTACGTGAAGCGGACCAACCTGCGGCCGGAGATCCAGGCCTTCGTCAAGGAGCTGCTGCGCGACCAGCGCACGACGGTGGGCCGTCTCGACAGCCGCTTCAAAGGGATGGACCGCGACGCGGCGGGAGAGAACAACGAGCTCGATCCCAGCTACGCGGCCATTCAGGGACCCTTTACCGCCACGTTCAACGACTACGTGAGCCAGGATCTCGGTTTCAAGAGCGATCTGCCGTACGAGATCCTCACCGACCGCGTGCGGCCCTGGAGCTACGGCGAGTTCGCGAACCAGTATGCCAACGTGGCCGAAGACCTGCGCCAGGCGATGAGCCGCAATCCGGCCCTCAAGGTGTTCGTGGGCAACGGCTACTACGATCTCGCGACGCCGTTCTTCGCTACCCGCTACACCTTCGACCACCTCGGCTTCGAGCCCGATTATGAGCGGCGGGTGACCATGCACTACTACGAAGCGGGCCACATGATGTACATCCGCCGGGCCGACCACGAGCAGTTGAAGAAGGACATCGCGGCGTTCATCGCGGCGGCGGGCGGGGGGTAAGGGGCAGAGGTTTATACTGTGGTCATGGAGATCGGCGCCCGCTCCCTCAAGCTCACCTATGAGGATTACCTTTACTTCCCGGAGGACGGGAAGCGGCACGAGCTCATCGACGGAGAGCACTACGTGACCCCAGCCCCGAACCTGAAACACCAGACGACGGTGGTAAACCTCGCCAGTGATCTACACGATTTCGTCCGGCCACGGGGTCTTGGAAAGGTTTGGGTGGCGCCGGTCGACGTGCTCCTCTCCGATCACGATGTGGTGCAGCCCGACCTGGTATTCCTCTCCAGGGATCGGTTGGATCTTGCGGCGGACGGCGCCAACGTGAAAGGCGCTCCGGATCTGCCAGTGGAGGTTCTTTCTCCGGCGACGCGCCGCCTGGACTCGATTACCAAGCGGCACCTCTATGAGAAGTACGAAGTCCCGGAGTACTGGCTGGTCGATCCGGAGCTGGAGATCATTCAGGTTTACCGCTTGTCAGAAGGTACCTACCGCCGCGAGGCCGAGCTGTCCGCCGAGGGAGAGGACATCTTGACGAGCCCGCTCTTTCCCGGCCTCGAAATCCCTCTGACCAAGATCTTCGAGTAGACCGAGCCGCTACGACGTCTGGACCTCCGTCGTCAGCGGCTCCTCCTCCCGCCAGGCTTCCCCGCCGTCCGCGTAGTGCTCGCGTTTCCAGATGGGGATCTCCGCCTTGAGTCGCTCCAGGGCGGTGCGGCTCGCTTCATAGGCGGCGGCGCGGTGCGGCGAGCCGACGGCGATCACCACGCTCGGCTCGCCGACGGAGACCTCGCCCAGGCGATGGACGATCGCCGCCCGGAGGTCCTGGTGCGCGGCTTCGAGGTCCGCCACGATCCGGCGGAGCCCTTCAAGAGCCATGGCCCGATAGGCGCTGTAAGTGAGCTTCTCGACCGGCCGGCCGGCGTGATGATCGCGGACGGTTCCGAGAAAGATCACGACGGCGCCTCGGCCCGGGCCGGAGACCGCGGCGACGGCACTGTCGGTGTCGATCGGTCCGTCGACCAAGGCAGCCCGCAACGGCCCATCGCTACCTCCGGAGACCGGTGGCAGCAGGGCCACCTCGGCTCCTTCCCTCAAAGGCTCCTCGGGAGAGACGATCCGGCCGTTTACCGCCACGGCCAGCCGCGGCCAGAACGGAATGATCTTCGGGTGCTCGCGGTCGAGCCGCGACCGCAGATCGGCGACGCGGCTCCCGTCGGACAGCTCCAGGTCCATTTCCGTTGCGCCCAGGGCATCTCCGGCGCTGGCGAAGGCCAGGAGGCGGATCTTCATCGCCGCGATGCTAGCACTGCTCTCCATCCTCACGTTGCCTCGGCTTCGGCGCACGAAGACGACGCAACCATATAATGCGCAACGTTTCGCAGGGGGAGGATACGTGACGATCCTGGAGAGCAAATTCAACCGCAACGGGGCGTTCGAGCGTCAGGACGAGCACTGGCGGCGCCAGATCGCGGAAATCCGCGAGCAGGAAGAACGCATCCGTCTGGGCGGCGGCGTCAAGGCGCAAGACCGGCAGCGCGCGCAAGGCAAGATGACGGCACGCGAGCGGGTCGCGGCCCTGTGCGATCCGGGGTCTCCCTTCCTGGAGCTGGGGCTCTGGGTGGCCGACGGCTTCTACAAGGAGTACGGCGGCGCCCCGGCGGCCGGCGTGGTGATGGGGATCGGACGGATTCACGGCCGCGATGTGGTCGTGGTGGCCAACGACGCGACGGTGAAGGCCGGAGCCTGGTTTCCCCTGACCTGCAAGAAGGTCCTGCGGGCGCAGGAGATCGCCCTCGAGAACCGGCTGCCGATCGTCTACCTGGTGGACTCGGCCGGCGTCTTCCTGCCTCTGCAGGACGAGATCTTTCCCGACCGGGAGCACTTCGGCCGCGCCTTCTACAACAACGCCCGGCTCTCGGCCGAAGGTGTCTTCCAGATGGCGGCGATCATGGGCTCGTGCGTGGCCGGCGGCGCCTACCTGCCAATCATGAGCGACGAAGCTCATATCGTCGAGGGCACCGGCTCGATCTTCCTCGCCGGCTCGCACCTGGTGCAGGCCGCCATCGGCGAGAAGATCGACAACGAGGAGCTGGGCGGGGCCGTCGTCCAATGCGACATCTCGGGAGTGGTCGATCATCGCCATCCCGACGACGCCGCGTGCCTGGCGAAGATCCGCAGCCAGTTCGCCCAGCTCGCCGAGCCGCCGCGGGCGCCTTTCGCCCAGCGCGCGCCGGCCGAGGCGCTCTATCCGAGCGAAGATCTCTACGGCCTGATCCCCGTCGACCGCGCCCGCCCGTACGACACCTACGAGGTGCTGGCGCGGCTCCTCGACGGCAGCGAGCTCGACGAGTACAAGGCCACTTACGGCCAGAGCCTCATCTGCGGCACCGGCTGGATCGAAGGCTGGGCGGTGGGGATCGTCGCCAACCAGCGCTCGATCGTGCCGCGCAAGACGGGCACCGGCCCGGCGGACCGCGAGCTGCAGATCGGCGGCGTCATCTACTCCGACTCGGCGGACAAAGGAGCGCGCTTCGTCGAGCTGTGCAATCAGAAAAAGATCCCGCTCCTCTTCATTCAGGATGTGACCGGCTTCATGGTGGGGAGCCGCGCCGAGCGGGGCGGCATCATCAAGGACGGCGCCAAGATGGTGAACGCCGTCGCCAACTCGACGGTGCCGAAGATCACCCTCTTCGTCGGCAATTCCTACGGCGCCGGCAACTACGCCATGTGCGGCAAGGCCTACGGCCCGCGCTTCGTCTACGCCTGGCCTTCGGCCTCGATCTCCGTCATGGGCGGCGACCAGGCGAGCCAGACGCTGCTCTCGATTCAGCTCAAGAACCGCGGCGCGGACGTCTCGGAGGAGGAAAAGAAGGCACGTCTGAGCGAGATCAAGGCGCGCTACGCCGCAGCCATGGATCCGCGCTACGCCGCCGCCCGCCTGTGGGTGGACGCGATCATCGATCCGGCGGAGACGAGGCAGGTGATCGGCCGCTCGCTCGCCTGCGCGGCGATGAATCCGCACATCGCCGAATTTAAGACGGGCGTGCTGCAGACGTAGGGGGCATGGCCGACGTTTCTGTAGCCCGGTGCGGAAGCGCCGGGCGGCATTGAGCCGGCACCCCCTCAGATTCCGTTGTCAAAGAACCCGCCCCTATGCAGGTTGAGAGGCAGTAAATCCCCTACCCGCTGCCGAGAATTCCGGCCGTCCACGCGCCTAGATGGCCGAGTACGCAACTGCCTTGTTTTCAACACCTTCCAAGCATACTCGGATCATTCCTCCCGCATTGCTGGACGCTCGGTGCTCTTTCATCGTATAAAGGCGACGATCAATTCGCCAGACCGCCATTGACATGCACATTTAGTCTATGGCATTGTATCCGGCGTCGTCAAGCAGCAGCCCCGAGGGGCGCAGGACTTCTGGAACGGGAACCAGCAAGGCCGCTCGGGGAAGAAGACCGGGAGAGGGCGCCAATTCCGGCGCTTGTCTCATAGGGCTGAGGCCCAAAAGAAGGGGAAAGGCCATGTCCAGGGAAACGACGTACAAGGGGTTGATCGGTGATCTGGAGCGGCTGATCACCGCGCTGCTCGCCAACTTCTCGGAGCTGCCGCAGTTGGAAGGCGTTCGCCTCCACCTCGAGCAGCTTCTGGAGGCGACGCGGGCGACCGCACAGTTGCAGGCGGAGCTGATCGCCAGCAAGCAGGACGCCAGCCGGCGGCTGCTCCGCCTGATCGGCGACGGTCAGCGGGAGGTGACGGCGGTGCGCAAGCTGCTCAAGGCGCACTACGGGCTGGACGCCGAGAAGCTGGCCGAGTTCGGCATCCAGCCGTTCCGCGGCCGCAGCCGTCAGCTCGCTCCGGGGCTGCCGCCGCCGGAGGTGCCCACGCCGGAGATCGCCCGGCCGGCCGATCCGCCGGACCCCGCCGGTTGTGAGTCCTAAATCCTGAAGTTCATCTCGGGGGTGCGCCGCGTGCGTGCCCCTCTTTTTTGTTCTTTTTATATGCCGTACGTAAGCTGCGGAGGGACATCGAAGCTCCGGAGAGACACCGCAGCTGCGGTGAGTCTCCGCACCTTCGGAGGCGCGCCGCAGGATCGGAGCGGCTCCGCAGCTTCGGTGAGGCTCCGATCCTTCGGTGCGACACCGCAGCTTCGGAGAGGCTCCGCAGCTTCGGAGGGACACCGCGTCTTCGGAGGCGCGCCGCAGCTTCGGAGCGGCTCCGCGGCTTCGGTGGCACTTTGCGCTTGCCCGGATCCTGCAGACACCTGGTTAGAACTCGTCGCCGTCGGCGCTGTGGGAGCTGTGTGTCATTAGCCACGAGGATGCCCCCACCTGAAGCAGGGTTTAGCCAGAGCTAGGGACCAGGTTTAGCCACGTATGGGACCACCCTTTGTGGTAGGCCGTCCCTCTTGCGGAAAGCAGGAGGTGCACGGTGTCCTAC
>DASYTJ010000111.1:0-20314 GCA_036002325.1 Thermoanaerobaculia bacterium
ACGCAGGGGCAGTTGTAGCCGACTTGGAAATAAGGGGCGGAACCCCAGGCCACTCCGCCCCTCTGCTGCATCAGTCTCCTATCTATCTCTTCCGCAGCGTCTCTCCGTTACGGACAGGCGAAGGCGCCGGTATCCGCGAAAGTCCGGAAGAGCCTGCCTTTCGGGTTCGTGTACGTCTTCACCGCGCCCGTCGCAGTGTCAGTGACCTTCACCGTGACTCCCACGTTCGTGAGGCCTCCGCCGAAGACCCACCACTTGTTGAAGGCCGGCACGCAGGCATAGAGGACCTTCAGGATGATCTCGATATTGGCCGGATCGAAGAAGGTGAACTTCACGCTCTGGGTGCTTTCGAGGACCACGTTCCCCGGTCCGGCGCCCGCTCCCCCGGCGTCGTAGCTCACCTCGATCTTGAACCGGTTGTGGAGACAGGCCACCGTGGGGCCGGGCACGCAGGGCAAGACGGCCGGGACGAAGCCCGAGGCGACATACTGGAACTCTCCATCCGGCGTGGGGAAGACCGGAATGCCTTCGTTTACGAGCCCGGCCGGGAAGTTCACCGCATCGGCGGAATAGAAGAAGGCGTTCGTCATGATCCACAGGCGCCCGTTCGCGAAGGCCATCGCGTAGGGCGAAGCCCCGAAGCCGGCGGTCAGGACCCCGGTCTGCGCGAAGCTTCCGGAGGCGAGTTTGTCGATGAAAAGGTGCCGCGGCGTCCCGCCGTCCAGGTCCGCGTAGTAGAGGCTCTGGTCGGCGGAGTTCCAGGCGAGCGCGCCGAACTGGTCGAAGTCGCGGGTGCCGCCGTGGGCGTCGAGGACCTTGAGGAGCGTCGCCGCGGCGGTTCCCGGATTGATCCGGAGGAGCGCGTGGGGTGTGGCGCCATCGGCATTGTCGGTCAAGCCATAGAGGACACCCGCGCCGTCGAAGGCGATATCGACCACGATCTCCCCGGAAATGGAACCCACCGTCGTGACCCTCCCGGTTGCGAAATCCACCTCGCCGAGGAAGGAATCCCCAAAGTCGGTTCCCACGACGAAAAGCTTCCCGCTTACCGGATCCCGCGCGAGGCCGGTGAGGAAGGAGACCGTGCCAAAGCCGAAGTCGGGCTGGAGCTGTGTTGCGACCGAGAGGAGCCTTGTAGGGTTTATGACCGCGAGGTCGCCGAAGAGCCCGATCGCCTGGAAAGCCGGGAGCGTCGCCGACGCTTTCGCGGCGCTGCCTCTTTGCAGAGGTGAGAGCTTCTGACCGGAGGTTCTGCCGTGCGATGGCAGGGGCGCGCCCAAAGCGGGTAAGACGGCGAGGGCGAGAAGGAGGAACACCAGAGGGAGCTTAGAAGAGGTCCTTCGCTGCATTTTGTTCTCCTTTCGGAATGAGCGGCGGCGCCTCTCTCGGCAGGCGACGAGTCCGGAGTTCACCTCCGGAAGCACTGAATCTGCTCGGCTAGAGAAAGGAGCCTGGAGTCAAGGAGCGCAGTATAGCATGATCGCCGTATCTACTGCTCTCCAGCGAGACGGCTTGGCTATGTTCCTGCCATGGCCAAGAAAGCGCTGGGACCCCGCGGCGGCGAGACGACGGTCTCAAAGACCGGAATGATCAAGAAGACTCTGTGGATCCATCCGGACGAGGCGGAGGCGCTCCGGAAGAAGGCATACGAGGACCGCCGTACGGAGGCGGACATCCTCCGGGAGGGTCTCAGACAAGTCTTGGGACTGGAGGACTAGCGCCGAGTGAACCTCGGTTGGCAGGCTGGACCTATTCCACCGCGAGAATCTCCGGCACGAGTCGACCGCCCAAGACGGTGAGAATGGCGAGCGTGAGGGGCAAGGAGAAGCGGCGCGCCCCGCAGGCGCCCGGGTTAAGGAGGAGACAGGCGCCGCGCCACTCAAGCTCCGGCCGGTGGCTGTGGCCGAAGACGATGAGGCGGACCTGCTTCGCCCATGTGGAGTCAACGTCTTCTCGCCGGTGGATCATGCGGAAGGGGAGCCCCTCAATCTCTCCGGAGAGTGAAAGCGGCAGCTCCCGAGCCTCCGGCCCGGAGTCGGTATTCCCGCGCACCGCCTCGACCGGCGCGATCTCCCGAAGCCGGGAGAGGATCTCGGCACCCCCAACGTCCCCGGCATGCAGAATCCGGTCGCAGCCGCCAAGGAGTTCGAGAACCCGGGGCCGGAGGAGCCCATGGGTATCAGAGAGGACCCCAACCCGCACGGGTCCTAGGCTACCCTAAGTCCGCCTCGCCTTCCGCCGCGAACTCTTCAAGGAGAAGCCGCACTCTCTCCTGCCCGCTCTCGCCGCGGCCGGCTTCCCAGGCCCGCACCGTCGAAGGGTCGAGGCCAAGCCGGAGGGCGAGCGCCTTCTGTGAGAGTCCCAGGGCGAGGCGTGCGGCACGAAGGCGTTCGGGAAGTGTCCGGGGAATGGGGTTCGGGTCGTAGCCTAGGAACCGGATGACCTTAAGGTAGTAGGCCTCGCCGATCTCCGCCCGGCCCTTCTCCCAATTCTTCAACGTCGCGAGGGCGACTCCCAAGGCCCTCGCCGCCTTCCGTTGGCTGAGCCCCAATTCCTCCCGCCTCCGGCGGAGATGAGGTCCCACGGACGCCCTTGGCGCGGGAGCTGCATAGTCCGCGGCGGCCTTGGGAGCGTCGAGTGTCAGATCGCAAAAAGGCAACGCGACTAGGAGCCTGCGGGCCCCGGCGCTTCCATCTGCCTCTGACCCTCGCTATCCTCACGCTGGCCGGCGACCGCATCGTGCCGGAGATCCTGGCGGTGGAGTGAGGGGCCGGGATCGACAGCTTCCCTTTCGAAGGAGAGATCGACATGCGACACCCACGCCGCGTTGTCCTGCTGTGCCTGTTCGCCGCCCTCGCCGGCGCTCCTCTCGTTTCCGCCTCTGGTTTCGGGCTCTTTCAGCACGGCGGCCGCGCCATGGGCCAGGCGGGAGCTTTCACCGCCCGCGCCCCAGAGCCCTCGGCGTTGACCTACAACCCGGCCGCCATCGCGCACCTGGAGGGCTTCCAGATCCAGGCCGGCCTCGACTTCAACAACGCGCAGGACGAGTACAGCAGCGCCACGGGCTCGTTCGAGGCCAACCACGTCATCCAGTTCCCGCCCGCGCTGTATTTGACCTGGAAGCAGCGCAACGGTCCCTTCGCCTTCGGACTCGGAGTCGACTCTCCCTTCTATTACAACGTCGAGTGGCGGCCCGCGCTGTTTCCGGGGCGCTTCCTGACCCGCCGCTTCGAGCTGCGGGTCTACGAGCTGCACCCCGTGCTGGCGTACGACCTGGGCGACGGCTGGAGCATGGGCGGCGGCCTGCGCTATGCCTTTGGCAACCTCGACCAGGACGACAATGCACTCCTGCTGTTCTCGGCCTCTCCGCCCGGCACCATCCCGCAGCCGTTCCTGATCGAGGTGGAGCGGAGCGCCAGCTCAGACGTCGACGCCATAGCCTGGGACCTGGCCGTCCATTACGCCGCGCCCTCCTGGGGCTGGGGCGCCGTCTACCGCAGCCCTGAGAAGCTCAAGGGGAACGGCGATTCGAGCTACGCGCCGCGCGACGTGCCGGTGGGCGTTCCCGGCCTCGATGCCGCGATCCGCGCCCGCCTGGTGAACGGCGGCGCCCGTCAATCGTTCGAGCTGCCGCGCGAGATGCGCGTGGGCATCTGGTACGCCCCTTATCCCGAGCTGCGCCTGGAGCTGGATGCCGCTTATCAGAACTGGTCGAGCCTGGAAGCGACCGACGTCACCTACGATCCCAACGTCTTCGGCGACGGCCCTACGGTGCATACTCCGCGCGACTGGAAGAACACCACCAGCCTGCGACTCGGGATCGAAGGGGACATCACCGACAACCTCATGATCTACGGCGGCGTGGCCCAGGAGCCTTCGCCGGTCCCTGAGCGGACTCTGGAGCCCGGCTTCCCGCGCGGCGACGCCATGGTCTACGCCGCCGGCTTCTCCTACAGCTTCCCCCAGGTCTCCTTCGACCTCGGCTACTCCCTCCACGAGCACGACGATCGCGGGGTGAGCAACCAGGAGCCTCTGCATCCCGGACGCGCCGGCACCTACAGCGCGAGCGACTCCGTGTGGGGCTTCGCGGTCAGATGGAGGCTGTAACCGCCGCCAGCCGAGCAAACATCCCCGGCTCGTAGGCCGTGATCCTGCCGGTGAAGGCGGAGGCGGCGACGGTGAGCGGCGAGGCGAGCCACAGCTTGCCGGGACCGGAGCGCCCCTTGTAGTTGCGGTTGATGGCGCTGACGGTGACCTCGTCGGCGGTCTCTGAAACGCCGGGACCGCAGCCGATGCAGGCTCCGCAGCCGGGATGGATGAGCTGCACGCCGGCCCGCTCGAAGGTGTCGGCGAGGCCGTTGTCGCGCACGAACTTCTCCACCGCCTGCGAGCCGCACTGGATCATGAACCGGACGCCGGGCGCGACCTTCAGGCCGGCGTCCACCGCCTCTTTGACGACCTGGTGGTAGAAGATGAGGTCGTCGATCTTCCCCGCCGTGCAGCTTCCGCCATAGGCGATGTCGATGGGCACGTCGCCGATCTCGTCGATCCAGGCGCCGTTGGTCGGGTCGGAGGGAATGCCGTGGTCGGGATCGCCGGGGTGCGCCACCATAGGCCGCAGCGCCGCGAGATCGATGGTGTGGACGCCGCCCGCGTACTCGGCCTCCGGATCGGGAGCGACGGCCCGCGCCTTCAGGCGCTCGACGTCCACCCCCGGCCGCCACTCGGCGAGCCAGCGCCAGGTCTCGTCGTCGGCGATGACGATGGCCGTCTTCGCCGCGCACTCGGTGGCCATGTTGGTTAAGGTGGCCCGCTCGTCCATCGAGAGAGTCGTCGCTCCCGGACCCGCGAACTCCATCACCCGGTCCAGCGTGAGCTGCGGCCGGGCGTGGTTGAGGAGGATGTAGAGCATCAGATCCTTGGCGGTGACGCCCGCCTGGAGCTTGCCGACCAGCTCGAAGCGGATCGACTCGGGCACCTCCACCTGCGTGAAGCCCTGGTGGATGAGGTCGGCGTACTCGGTCGACCCCACACCCCAGGCGAGCGCGTTGTTGACCCCGCCCATGCAGGTGTGGCTGTCCGTGGCCTGGATGAGGTCGCCGGGATCGATGAGCTGCTCGCGAGCCACCTCATGGCAGATGCCGGGCGAGACCCGGTCCTTGGCCGAGAAGTCGCGCACGCCGGTATGGCGCTGGAAGTCCCGCTGCAGCTCGCGCAGCGTCTCGATCTTGTCGACGAAGGCGCGCATCTTCGGCACCTCGTCGGCATAGATCAGGTGATCCTCGAAGACCGCGAACTTATCGGGGTTCTTGACCTGGTAGCCGGGGCCGTACTCCTGCTGCAGGAAGTAGTGGACCTGCGCCGTCGTGAACTCGTGCGAGTAGCCGCCGTCCACCGAGACCACCACGGCGTCGCCCGGCTTGACGTAGTGGGGACCCTCGCCTGGCAGGTGGCGGGCGAGGATCTTCTCCGCCATCGTCATCGGCCGCGGGCCGGTGTCCGGCTTCGGCAGCTCGACCTCGCCGGCCGCGAGCGCCTTGGAGAAGGGGAAGAGGCCGCCGTGGCGAATGACGAGCTGCGTGATCGGGTCCCACCCTTCGCAGAACTCCGCGAGCGGGACACCCTCGCCGCGCTGCAACCGATCGAGCACCTCGTGATCGCCCATCAGCACGCCCTGGCTGATGTTGTTGCGGGCATGGATGGGAGCGAACGAAGCGGCGACGGCGATGCGGATGCCCGACCATTTCTCCGCCTGCACCGCCGTCTCGCGGGAGCTGCCCACCCCCTTGCGATAGCCCGAGACGATGACCTCGAAGTTGCCGTTGATCAGCGCGTCGCGCTCGAACAGCCGCTTGCCGTCGACGATCAGGCCGGCGTAGGCGTCGCGGGCGATGTCCTCCGGCCGGTGACTGAAGCACACCCAGGCCGGAGTCATGGCATCGGTGTTGATATCGTCGAGCAGGTCTTCGACCTTCAGGTCCTCCATTCGGAGGTCCAGCTCCCCCCGCAACTGGCGGCGGATCAGCTCCGGATCCTTGGTCAGGAACAGCACCCGCTTGCCAGGGGTGAGCCGGATGGTCTCGGGTGGCTTCATCGAGGTCTCCTGGGGTCGAGGTTGAGGGGCAGGTGACAACCCTCAGACATTGTAACGCGTGGGGCTCCACGAGGATTTCGCGAGTCGGAGCCGTCTGCCCTCCGAAACCTCACCCCCTGGCCCCCTCTCCAGCGGAGCTGGAGAGGGGGACCGCGGATGGAGAGGATGCCGGCGGGCTGTGCTGGGCGCGCGCCCGATGACCACGAACCCCCATGATATGAATCCCCCATGGCGGACGACCCTTCCGGCAACCTCTACGAAAAGGTCATCGGCAAGCCCCTCGCCGGCGAATCCCCCGCCCTGCCCCCTCCCCGCGTTTCCGCCGCGGTGGTGCTCTGGCGGCGGCGCGAGGGAGCCGGGGCGGACGATGTGGAGGTGTTCTGGGTCAAGCGCGCGGAGAGCCTGCCGTTCATGGGCGGCTGGCACGCCTTTCCGGGCGGCGGCATGAGCCGGTCGGATGCGCAGATCCCCCTCTCCGGCGAGCCGCAGACGGGTGCGGAGACGCCACCGGCCGCTGGCCTGCCGGAGGCGCTGCGCGACCTCGACGAGCCGGGCCCGGACCTCCTCCCCGGCCTCGCCGCCTGCGCCCTGCGCGAGCTGTTCGAGGAGACCGGCCTCCTGCTCTCCACCCCCGACGTCGATCCCGAGGATCTCCCCGAGGCCCGCCGGGCGTTGCTCGCGGGCGAGCGCTCGTTTGCCGACGTCCTCGCCGGGTTCGAGGTGCGGCTCGACGCCTCGTCGCTCGTCTACGCCGGCCGCTGGGTGACGCCGCCCTTCGCGCCGGCGCGGTTCGACAACCGCTTCTTCCTCCTCGAGTGGCCCCCGGAGGCGCCCGCCCAGCCTTCCATCCATCCCGGTGAATGCGAGTCCGGCTCCTGGGTCTCCCCCGCCGAGGCGTGGGAGGCCTGGCGGCGCGGCGACGTGCTGGCCGCTCCCCCCATCCTCCACATCCTCGAAGTCCTGAGCCAGGACGGACCGCTGCGCGGGCTCGACCGGTTGCGCGATCCCGCCGAGTCCAATCTCGGACCCCTCCGCCGGATCGAAATGCGCCCCGGGGTGGTGATGTTTCCCCTCCTCACCCACACCCTGCCGCCGGCCGGCACCACCAACTCCTACCTGCTGGGCAGCAGCGAAGCCGTGCTGGTGGATCCCGGCGCTTCCTCCGAGCGGGAGCTCGACCGTCTCGAGCAGGCGCTCGCCGCGGCCCGCGAGCGTCTCGGCCGGCGCGTCACCGCCATCTGGCTCACCCATCACCACCCGGACCACGTGGGCGGCGTCGGCCGCCTGCGGACCTCGCTCGGCGTTCCCGTCCTCGCTCATCGAGTGACCGCCGAACGCCTCGCCGCCCGGGGGATCCCGATCGACGGCGAGCTGCACGACGGCGAGCGCATCGTGCTCGGCGGCGACTATCCCGTCCTGATCCTCCACACCCCGGGACATGCGCGAGGCCACCTCTGCTTCCTGGAGGAGGACCAGCGCTCGCTGCTCTGCGGCGACATGGTCTCGGGGGTCAGCATGATCGTCGTCGATCCGCCTGAAGGGGATATGGACGATTACCTGGGCTCGCTGGAGCGACTGGCGTCCCTGCGGCCGCATACCCTCTTTCCCGGCCATGGTCCGGTGATCAAGAACGCGGCCGCCAAGCTTCGCGAGTACATCGACCACCGCCTCTGGCGTGAGAACCGGATCTTCGACGCCTGGAGCGCCGGCCTCCGCCGACCGGCGGACATGCTCCCCACCGTCTACAAGGACGTGCCGCGGCAGGCCTGGCCGCTCGCCGAGCGGCAGATCCTGGCGCATCTCGAGCGGCTGCAGCGGCTGGGGCGGATCGACGCCGTCGTCTGAGGAAGCCGCTAGGGCTGCGGCTCTTCGAGGCGGCGCAACGAGGCGCCGATCGACTTCGCGAATTGCAGGATCTCTCCCTGCTGCACCTGACGGTTCTGAATTCTCGCCAGGAGATTCTGCGCCCGCTGCAGGTTCCCGGCCTGGCCCTCGCCCAGGAACTCGAGCTTCACCAGCATCTTGTCCACGTCCTGGAGCTTCAGGTCCATATCTCTCTGGCCCGCATCCCGCTCTTCTGGATCGCGCGGGAGATTGCCGGTTTCCCTGCGCACCGCCTGGCGGTAGTCGTAGATCCGGTCGATGAACTGCTCCCAGGTGCGCATCAGGTCTCTCCGCTCCACGGCGGCTGGTCTCGAGCTGAGCGCGAAGGTCCGAGTTCTCCTTGCTGAGCCGGGCCAGCTCGTTGAGAATCTCCGGCCCGGCGGCCTGGTCGGCCCGGATCCATCCGGTGCGGGGATTGGCCGTGATCTGCTTGGTCAGCGCGATGGATACCTTGCCGTACAGATCGGCGGCCGACGTCCATTGGCTGATATATCGGCTTTTGACCTTCTCTTTGAACCGCCGCAAGGCATCCTGCTGCTTCTCCTTCTTGTCGATGAAAGCGGGGTTCCAATTCACCGACTCGTCGATCGGAAACCCCAGGATCGGAACGCCACGCTCGAGGGCGTAGTCGTACTCCTTCTCCGTATAGCTCCGGTCGCCTTCCATGGAGCCATAGCGGTGGGCGACGATGACCAGATAATAATCGGAGCCGTCGATATGGCGGCGGATGATCTGCCACTGCTCCTCGTCCGCGGCGCTGAACATCTCCATGCCGACGGGGATATGCCCCATCTCCAGGATCGCTTTCACGACCTGCTCGCGCTCGGCGCGGAGATCTTCATAGGTCGAGCTGACGAACACCTGATACTTGGCGTCCATGGCGCCTCCCTGCTTGGTTGCTCCCCTACGACTTCGATGGCAGCTTGAAGCCGAGATAGGTGCCGGAGCTGAGCCCCATCAGCGTGAGGAGCGTGGCGTTGAACTCGGGCATCGTTAACTGCCACACCACGGAGTAAAGGAACAGGCCGCCGAGGACCAGTGACCAGGCGACGATCTGAAAGCGATCGAGGCTGACGGCGCCACGGTCATCCGTAACGAGGTCGTTCCAAAAACCCGCCGAAGGGGTGACGGTCGTCAGCCCGGCACGCTCGAGGACGAGCTTGGCGCGCATGGCCTCGAGATCCGCACGTTTCTTCTCCAGCGTTGAACGGAGAGAGGCGGACGACGCGCCGCTCGTCGGGTCCGCCGCGCGGCGTGCCGCACCGTCGATGTCGAGCGCGACCGTCTGCATCGCCTCGTCAAGCGCGGCGATCTCGGCCTCCAGCAGCTTTCTGCGCGCACCCCGGTCGCCGCCACGCGACGAGATAGCCACGGCGGCGAGAGCCGTCGCGGCACTGATGCCCATGAGCCCCAGGAGCGACGGCGGGATGGTGTCGCGGTCTCCGGTCACCAGCCAGATGAACATGAATCCGACGAGGATCAGGAAGAACCACCAGGCCATCTGCGCTCGCCCCAAGCTGAACGCCTGCCGTACGCCGCCGATCGACGGCCCGTTCCGCAGAAGATCGCTCGTGCGGCCATAAAGGACGAGCGCGACGACGATGGCGACGAGCAGGCCCAGCCAGAGCCAGGTCGCCCAGTCGACATACAGCTTGTCGAGCACGAGCGTGAGATTGGCGCCCTCAGCCCGCGGCAGCGGACGGCTGCCGTGGACGCCGGCGCTGATCCGCATCGTCGTCGTCGGATCGAAGAGCGGACTGTAGAGGAGCGGCTGCCAGATCCCCTTGTTCTCCTCGGTGCGGTCGAGCTCGAAGGTGAGAATGCCGCTGTCGAGGTCGATGCCCGTCGGCTGATTGCCCGAGTCGAGCCCTTCGATGAACAGCATGAGCGGCTGCTGTTCCGCCGCGGCCATCTTCATCAACGCGTCGAGATGGCAGACCGACACGAGGACCCAATCGTCGAGGTACACCTCATGCGGATTCGCGTTCACCCCCGCCACTCCGGCGACGGCGGGCGACGGCCCGCAAGGAGCGGCGCGCAGGTGGCGGCGCGCCGTCGTCAGATCATCGGAGTCGCCCCGGGTCGAGCAGCCGCCCAGCGCCAACGCGGGAGCGCAGATCAGGACCACCAGCCTCCAGACGACAGGACGAAATGTCATCGTTTCCTCCTTGTCCCGCGGCAAGGATGCCTGCATTGACCTCTTGGGTGCTTGCTTTACGGTATCACTGATCCTTCAATGAACCTCGCGCAGGCCACCCGGACATCAATGTCCGGGCTACGAACGACGCCGGGTGAACCCCGGCTTGAAGTCCCCTTCAGGAGCGTTGTTGCCAGCCCGGCGATTTATCGCCGGGCGGAGGTGCCCTGTTGCTACGCATCGATCCCCCTCTCTGCAGCGCCGATCCCCCTGTCTGCCGGCCGCGTCCCCCAGGGGGACAGCGCCGAAACCACTGTCTCTTTGTGTGCGTCCCCCTGTGTTTCTGACCCCGCCCCCCTATGTTTCTGACTCCGCCCCCCTGTGTTTCTGGCACCGTCCCCCTGTATCGCTGGCTCTGTCCCCCTGTATCGCTGGCTCTGTCCCCCTGTGTCTCGCAGTGCGTCCCCCTGGGGGACCGGTCCAAGCCCCCCCTCTGCAGACACGAGGATACAGGGGGACGCCCACGATCCCCCAGGGGTCCACAGCCGGAGACACTGGGGGACGGAACCCGGGGACGCCGCCTCAGAACTTGACGGAGACGCGGCTATAGACGAAGCGGCCGTTCATGCCGAACGGCGAGTGGCTGGGATAAGTGAAGATACCGAGGTTCGAGTTCGCCGGCAGGTTGCGGTCCGGGAAGGTGTCGAAGAGGTTCTGGGCGCCCACGGCGAGGGTGAAGCGCTGGAAGTTGTAGCCGATCTCGACGTCCGTCAGCCATTCGGCCTCGAAGGTCTGGTCCACCACCTGCCGGTCGACCAGGCAGTACTCGCCGTAGCGGCTCTCCCGTACCTGCGCGAAGGTCTTGCCGCGTTCCCAGTCGGCGGAGGCACGCAGGCTGTTCTTCGGCTGGCCGCACTCCACCCGCCGCCGCTCGATGGCGTCGAAGAGCACCTCCTGGAGGCCCGCGAGCTGGGGCGGCGTCGGGGCGACGTGAGTCACCTTGTTCTCGGTGTCGTTGTAGCCGGCCCAAAGCCTCAGCGTGCCGAGGGCCGGACCGGCGAGAGAGTAGCTCGCCGTGATGTCGAAACCCTTGGTCTCGGTGTCGATGGCGTTGGTGAAGAAACGCGCGCCGGTGACGTTGAAGGGCGCCAGCAGGGCCGCCACTTGCGCGCCGGTGAAGTTGCCGGAGAGCACGATGCGGTCCTGGATGTCAATCTGGTAATAATCAACGCTGATCTCGAACGCGCTCACCGGGTTCCACACCAGACCGAAGGTCGTGTGCTCGGACTCCTCCGGCTTGAGGTCGCGCGCGCCGAGCGCCCGCGCTACCGGGCTCCCCACCGGGAACGTGCCGACCTCGAACGGCACCAGCACGCCGCCGACGGCCAGGAAGTTCGTGCTCACGGTCGAGAAGAAGGACTGGCCGAGCGACGGCGCGCGAAAGCCGGTGCTGATGCCGCCGCGCAGCACAAACTGCTTGACCGGCTGCAGGCGGACGGTGAGCTTGTAGTCGCTGGTGCTGCCGAAGTCCGAGTAGTCCTCGTAGCGCCCGGCCACTCCCACCCGCAGCTTGGAGAACACGTCCCCTTCGAGGTCGACGTAGCCCGCGTAGCTGTCGCGATGGACGTCGACTTCGTTGGAGGGCCGGAAGCCGGGAAACACTTGCGCACCCGCGGGCGCCTTGCCGCCGAACTGGTCCGGGAAGCCGCCGTCGATATAGGAGGCGGGCTCGCCGGCGATGATCTCGTACCCCTCGCGGCGGGCCTCGACGCCGAAGGCGACGTTGAGCGGTCCGGCGAGGCCGACCTCGAAAGGACGGCTGAGGTCGAGATTGGCCACCCATTGGTCCAGCCCGAGAGCGCCGGCGTCGAAGCTCGTCTGGTTGGGCGGGATGGTCGGCCCAAGCGAGGTGTTGAGGCTGTCGGTGACGTTGAACTGGAACTTGTTGCGCCCGTAGTCGAGGCTGGCGTCCCAGAACCAATCCCCCGCGGCGCCGCGCACGCCGCCGGTGAGGGAGTAGTCCGTCACCTCGGGCTCGATGAGCGGCAGAAATCCGTCGGGATAGATCGCCGGCTGGTTCTGGGCCTGGAGCGCGCGCCGGAAGAAGCCGCCGGCCGAGCCCTCGCGCCGGCTGACGCCGCCGAAGGTGTAGAACGAGGCGGTGCCCGCGGCATTGAGCGGCTTGTCGCCGTTGAAGAAAAACATCGCGTCCTCGGTCTTGGCGTCTCCCCAGTGATGGTTGGGCTGCTTGACCGGATGGACCGAGCCTTGCGGACGAGGGTCCGGCCCGGCGCGGTTGGTCTCGTCGCGGTCGCGGTACTCGACGGTGGCGAAGAGCTGGCCGCCGAACGGTGACCAGCCCTGGCTGAGGCTGGCGTCCACCAACTGGCCGTCGCTGTGGGTGGTGGCGCCGGTCTTCAGGTTCAGCGCCAACGGCGATTGCCTCGACTTGAGGACGATGTTGATCACTCCGGCGATGGCGTCCGAGCCATACTGGGCTGCGGCGCCGTCGCGCAGCACCTCGATCTTCTCGATCGCCGAGGCCGGAATCGCGTTGAGGTCGACGCCGGTCGAGCCGCGGCCGATGCTGCCGTTGACGTGCACGAGGGCGCTGGTGTGCCGCCGCTTGCCGTTGACCAGCACGAGCACCTGGTCGGAACCCAGACCGCGCAGGGTGGCCGGACGCACGGTGTCCGTGCCGTCGGTGATGGTGGGCCGCGGGAAGTTGAAGGCCGGGGTGAGCGCCTCGAGGATCTGGTTCACCTCGCTGGCGCCCGCCGTCTGAATGTCCTCGACGGTGAAGACGTCGACCGGCACCGCCTTTTGGGCCTCGGCCCCGACGGCGCGCGAGCCGACGGTGATCGTCTCGTAGAAGGCGACACCGAGCACGAAATCCTGGGTCACGGCGCCGGGGGCGAGCCTGATCTCGGCCGTTCGCGGCTCGAGCTCCGAGAAGGTGGCCCGCAGCTCGACCGTCTGGCCGTGCGCGAGATCCGCCGGGACGGTCAGGGTGTAGCGGCCGTCGGCATCTGTGGTGGCGGTGAGGTTGAGAGCCGGCAGGCTGACGATGGCACCTGGCAGCGGTCTGCCGTCGTCGCTGTTGAGGATCTGTCCGCTGATGACCGTCGGCTCTGCTGGGGGAGCCTGGGCGGCGAGCGGCGCGGCCATCAGCGGAAGGGCGAGGACCAGGATTGCGATGAGCTGCTTCATGAGCTGCCTCCTTTCGAGGTCCATCTGCACGAGCGCGTCTGCGCCGCCGGAGTCTGTTTTAACCTTACCACGACTGCGACTTCTCCTCATGGAGCAATGGCAGATGAATTGCAGTGTACCGATGGCATTGGAAGAAAGGAGACTCCGATGATCGACTGGCGAAAGGACGTGGACGCTGCCCTCGAGGAGGCGGAGCGTGAAGATCGGCCGGTCCTGCTCGACTTCACCGCCGCCCCCCTCTGAAGCGGCTGTGCTCGGCTGGAGGCCGAGGTCTACCCCGAACCCCGCGTCGAACAACTGATCCGTGAAAACTTCGTCCCGCTGCGCATCGACGTGCGGGAGAACCCGGGCGGCATGGAGCGGTTCAACGTGCAGTGGACGCCGACTATCCTGCTGCGCGGTCCGGCCGGTAAGGAGCACCACCGCATCGAAGGGTTCCTCGACGTCGACGACTTCCTCGCGCAGCTCACGCTCGGCCTGGGCAAGATCGCTTTCGCCAACCAGGAGTGGGACCGCGCGGGGAGGTGGCACGACCAGGTGCTCGAGCGCTACCCGTCGACGGATGCGGCGCCCGAGGCCCAGTACTGGCGCGGCGTGACCCGCTACAAGGCCACCAACGATCCCGCGGCGCTCGCCGCCACCACGGCGGCGTTCAAGGAGAGATATTCCGACAGCACGTGGGCGAAAAAGGCCTCGGTCTGGGGCTGACGGCGTCCGGCGAAACCTCCCCGGAGGGGCTCAACGCAGGTACGGAGCCACATTCGCCGCGATCGTTCTGATCTCATCCTCGGTCAACGGCACCGTTGTACGGAAGATCTTCCACGATTGGCGCGCCGGAGGGGGGCCTAGATCGGTTCCGAACAGGACGCGCTTCGGTCCGACCTGCCGGATGCGCGTTGCGAACTGACTCAGGGTTGCGTCGGACTGGCCGTCGGCCACGGTTGCGACATCGAAATAGAGATTCTTCGTCCGCGGATCGCCGGCGGCGATCGCGTCTGCGTAGACCGCCAGGGCCTCGTCGGTGTAGCCGGGTCCGCCGCCGGCGAAGTGCGCGATCTGAACCGGAACGTCGGGCGCCGCCGGAAGGATCTGGTTGAGGAAGATCTCGGCATCTTCGCGGCCATAGGTGCGACCCGTCCAGAGGTGAGCGACGATGGCCAGCCGGTGTTCGTTTGCCGCAGCGAAGACGCGGCGGAGCTTCTCGATATGCTGCGGATTTTTCACCTCCACATTCGAGTTGGCGAAGTGCAATTTCAGGCCCTTGACATGGGGGAGCTTCGCGCAGCGATCGATCTCCGCGAGGGCGTAGTCCTGTAAGGGGTTGAAGCTGCAGAAGGCCACCAGGCGGTCGGGGAAGCGCGCCGCCTCGCCGGCGTTCCAGTCGTTCTCCGCCCGAACGTTCGCATACTCGTCGCCCTCGGCCTTCGGCATGTCCGGGCCTCCGAACCAGTAGGCGGCGGAAAGTAAGACCGCACGCTGAATGCCGGCGTCGTCCAGTTGCGCGATGAGCTGCTCGGCCGTTTTCGGTTCGCGGCTCGTGGGCCCTGGAAACGAAGGGCTCTCGGCCGCGATCCGCCAGGAACGATCAGAGCCCTTCCGCAAAGAGAAGAGAACCTGCCCGAAGTGAGAGGCGGAGGCCCCGTCGCCGCGAGTGAAATAGGCGGCGATATGGCCGGCCGCGCCGTCTGTTGTGCAGGCGATCGGAGTCACCCGGTAAGGCCGGGCGAAGAGCTCGGCCAGGTAGGCGGCGACCTCGGCGCGGCCGCGAATCCAGCGGTGGTCAAGCATGTCGAAGACCAGGCTGTCCTCCGTATAGAGCTTCATGAGAGCCGACTTCTCGTTCCAAGCGCTTTCCCGCGCTCGGAGCAGACGGGCGAGATCCGCAGGCAGCTCGATCTGTGGCAGCGGCGGAGGATTGATCAGTTTTACCGTGGCTGGGCTCAGCAGATGGGCATGGTGATCCGCCACCGGAACCACGGACGCGCCGCATGGAGGGGCGGCGGAGGTCCGTTCAACTTGGTTCAGGGCGGCGGCGGACAGCGATGCCAGGGAGAGGACAGCAAGAGCAAGAACCCTCTTCACGAATTCCTCCTATCCGTCGTACCGCAGCGCGATGAGAGGCTCCAGGCGCGCCGCGCGCCGGGCCGGGAGGTAGCAGGCGAGCCAGGAAACGCCCGTGAGCAGCAGCGCGATGACCGCGAACGTCAGCGGATCGGTCGCGCTGACTTCGTAGAGCAGACTGGACAGGAGGCGCGTCAGGGCGAGCGCGCCGGCCAGTCCGATCCCGATCCCCATCCAGGCGAGGAGGAGCCCCTGCTTCAGAACGAGCATCAGGACCTTGCCCGGCTGGGCGCCGAGAGCCATCCGCAGTCCGATCTCGCGGGTCCGCAGGGTCACCGAATAATTGATCACTCCGAAGACACCGATCGCGGCGAGCAGCGTCGCCAGCCCCGCGAAGAGCCCGAGCAGGAGCGTGTTGAAACGGGCGCGGCCGACCGTGTCGGCCATGACCTGATTCATGGTCCGCACGTCGGACACCGGCTGGTCCGGATCGATCTCGCGCAGCTCGCGCCGCACCGCGGGGGCTATTTCCGCGGGATCGCCGGTGGTTCGAATGACAAGAGTCATGAACGCGTAGGCGAGCTCCGGGAGCGGGAAATAAACGGTCGGTTCAACCTTGTCGATCAGACTGTCGTATCGGACATCGCCGACGATGCCGATGATCTCCGTCAGCACCGGTTGGTCGAACATAGCGACGCTGATACGCTTGCCGATGGGGTTTTCTCCCGGGAAGTGCTGGCGCGCCATGGACTCGCTGACGAGCACGACGTGCCTCGCCTCGCGGGCTTCGAGGTCCGTGAAATTGCGGCCGCGCAGCAGCGGGATCTCCATCGCGCGGAAATAACCCGGGTCGGCCACGCGCACGTCCGTGGAGGGTTCCTCGCCCGGCGGCACGGGCCTGCCCTCGACGGTGAAGCCGGTCGCGGCGCCGAGCCCGCCGTACAGCGGCAGATAGTTCACCATCCCGGCGAAGCGAACGCCGGGGAGCGTCCGGATGCGTTCCAGGGCCTCACGGAAGAAACCGACAATCTGAGGATCTTCCCTGTACTTGGCGTCCGGCAGACGCACGACCATGGTCAACACGTTCTCTGTGTTGAACCCGGTGTCGATCTTTTGCAGGCGATCGAAGCTCTTCATCAGCAACCCCGCGCTGGTCAAGAGCACGAGCGACAGCGCGACTTCCGCGACCACCAGGATGCTCCGCAAGCGCCGGCTGCGGGCGCTCTGCCCCCCGGAGCTTTTTGTCCCTTCCTTGAGCGTATCGTTGAGGTTCAGACGCGTCGCTTCGAGCGCGGGAACCAGGCCGAAAAGGATTCCGGTCGCCAGCGAAACGGCCAGCGTCCAGGCGAGCACCGGGAGCTGAAGGCCGACGCCCTGCAGATTGACGAGATCGCGCGGACTGATCGCCACGAGAGCCCGGATCCCCCACCACGCCAGCCCCAGCCCGAGCAGGCTGCCCAGTGCGGCGAGCAGCACGCTCTCGGTGAGCAATTGCCGGACGACGCGCATGCGGCGTGCGCCGAGCGCCGTCCGGAGCGCGATTTCCTTCTCCCGTGCGGCGGCGCGAGAGAGCAGGAGGTTGGCGACGTTGGCGCAGGCGATCAGCAGCACGAAACCGACGGCGCCGAGAAGGATCAAGAGCGCGCGCCGGACATTGCCGACGATTTGCTCGCGCAGCGGAATGACCTCCGCGCTATAACCCTTGCTATGCTCGGGCACATCCTGAGCGAGGCGGGCCGCGTGAGCCTTCATCTCGGCTGTTGCCTGTTCGTAGGAGACGCCGCGCTTGAGTCGCGCCACCACCGAAAGGAACCGGCCGTGGACTCCCGGCCCTTCCGTGGGCATCGTGAGCGTCACCCAGATTTCGGCGGGCTTCACCGTTCCCGACTTCTTACTGATATGCCACTGAAATCCCGCGGGCAGGACGCCGACCACGGTGCGGGGCGAGCCGTTGAGCGTGATGACCTTGCCGATCACCCGCGGATCGCCGCCGAACCGCCTTTGCCAGAAAGCGTACCCCAGGACGGCTACGCGGGGCGCGTCAGGCCGAGCGTCCTCCGACATCAGCACCCGGCCGAGGATCGGCGCGATGCCGAGGATCCGGAACAGCTCCGGGGTGGCCAGCTGGACGGAGACCTCCTCCGGCTCGCCGCCGCCGCTCAGGCTGCTGCGCTGGTCGGAGAACGCCGCCATCGCCTCGAAGCTCTTGCTCTGCTCGCGCCAGGTCCGAAAGTTGAAACGTGAAGTGGTGTTCTGATGTCCACCGTCCGGGGTGACCTCCCACAGCATGACGAGCCGCTCCGCGTCGGGGAAGGGCAACGGACGCAGGAGCACCTCGTGAACGACCGAAAAGATGGCTGTGTTCGCACCGATCCCCAGGCCGAGGGTCAGCACGGCGACGGCGGTGAAGCCGGGATTTCTCAGCAGCATCCGCGCGCCGAAGCGCAGGTCGCGGGCCAGATTCTCCAGCGCGGGAAGGCCGCGGCGCTCCCGGTAGCTCTCCTCGACCTGGGCGACGCCGCCGAGCTGAATGTGCGCGTGCCGGCGCGCCTCCTCGGCCGTCATGCCCGCCCGCAGATTGTCGTCGATGGCCATCGCGAGATGGCCCTCGAGCTCCGCCGCCAGCTCGCGATCGAGGCGGCCGCGGTCGAAGATCGCGGCGAACCGCACCAGCATGGCGCGCAGCGCTCTCATGTCGGCTCCTCTCCGGCGGCGAAGAAGCGGGCGATGATCGCCGTCGTCCGCTCCCACTCCCGCGCCTCCTTCGCGAGCTGCGCCCGGCCGGCGCGGGTGAGCTTGTAGAACTTGGCCTTGCGGTTGTTCTCCGAGACGCCCCACTCCGACGCGATGAAGCCCTCCTGCTCGAGCTTGAGCAGCGCCGGATACAGCGTGCCGTAGTTGACTGCCAGCAGATCGCCGCTCGTCTGCTCGATGCGCCGGGCGATGCCGTAACCGTGAAGCGGCCCCAGGATCTCCAGCGTCTTGAGCACCATCAGGGCCAGGGTTCCTTGCCAAACGTCCGCCTTGGGTTCTCTCATATGGGATACCCATATCATGGAGACGTATGGGAAGGCAATAGGAGGGATTGACCGGGCCGCTATTACCTCTTCACGATCCTGTTCTGTGCCGCCGTGCTCTTCGTCGCCGCCACACCCGCGTCGGCTCTACCCGCTCACCTTTGAGAGCCGTAGATTACGGTGGCACCTTTCCCGGGTTAGTCGGCTTGACGGGAAGCGGGTCCGGCTCTCCCGGAGCCGCGTGCGGCGCAAGATTTCCCAGGTTCGTGTTTTGCGCGGCGCGGATCAGCCATGTTTCGGCTAGCGCTTTCATATCGTGACGATTCCACGCCTCCTCCCAGCGCGTCGCGACTGCGCGCACGAGGCTTTCGTCGGTGGCCGACTGAGCGTGTAATGGCACACACAGTGCAACCAAAAGGGCATGTGCAAATAGCAGGGTGAAGCGTCTCATCTGCGGCCGCCTAACGGCGTCTGTTCGTTCCTACAAGCCTCGGCTCGGCTGCCGCCTCTCGACGAAGTAATAGTGGTTATCTCCCTCGTCCTGCGCTTCGGCCACCCACGTCAGACCGGCATCGCGCAGCAATCGCTCATAGGTTTGCGCCCCGAGTGACTGCGACTGACGGCCGGTCATGGCATCCAACCATTCGATGGGCTCTTTAGGGGCCGTGAAGAGGAAACGCCCTCCGGGGTTGAGCGCGCCCGCCACCTTCTCGATGACAAGCGCTTGAGCTGCTGGCTTGAGCAAGAACAGGAGCCCCCACGCAAGCACCCCATCGAAGGTCCGGTCGAAGAACTCAGACGCTTCGACTGTGTTTTGCTCGATCGGCACGCCCGGGAAACGTTCGCGGAATGCAGCGACCATCGCGGATGATGCATCGACTGCGTAGGTCGCAAGGCCGGCCTCCTGCAGGATCCGCGTGCTCGGCTCACCGGGGCCGGAGCCGAGGTCGAGGACTGTCGCACCCGGGGGAAAGGCTTGCGCCCACGCCCGGACGGTGGCGGCGCCGATCGCATCGCCGACTAGGGGACGGGTGCCACGTCCGGCAACGTAAATGCTTGCGATCCCCTCATATCCATTGGAACCATCCTCGCTCATTGGCATCAATCCGAGTGTCGACGAGAGTTGGGGTGCGGCCTAACGGCTTGCTGCTCAGCGGCCGGAAAGCAGAGCTTTCGGTCCGCTGCAGCAGCCGGGGTTGGGCGGCATCGCGCGATGGTCGCTGGTTCAAGGCTTGCTCGATTCAACTTCGATGCAATCTTGGCACCGCTTTTGGCTCACTACAATGTCGACCGACTTGATACCCAGAGTTGCCGTGAGGTGGAAGCATCCCGGGCTAGGGTAGGAGACGTAGCCGTTGTGGAACGCATACTTCGCCAGCAGCTCTGCGCTAGCACCGCCAGGTTCGGCTGAGCTGCTCTCCGTGGCGTTGGGCACGAGGAACGTCGTCTCGACGTCGGACACCTCACCGGGAAAGTAGACGACCACGTCACCTTCAGTATTTGCACCTCGAATACTCAATGTACCCGCATAGCGACGGTCAAGTATCCAGGCTGTCTTCAGCGGCCTCTGACCGCACCAACAGCCGAGGCTTCCACCGGTCATCCAAACCGGAGATGTGCCGACCGCCGGGGCAATCGGCCCCAGGCTGAGGCTCACGGGCGTCGCTCGACACTGCCCACTCGACCTTTCCGGCGCTAAAGTCGCGCAGGCGGGCAGAAGAGTCAGAGCCGAAACGATGAGAAGAGCTGAGCTACGCATGATCATGCCGCCCAACCATAAAGGGTCTATCCGAAGTCCTCCCGCATGAGATCGCCCCGACGTCCCCCATCGGTGCCGGGAGGATTTCGGATAGACCCAGGTTGAACGAAGCCGCGGGTGAGTCCGAGCTGCCCGCTATGGAGTTTGAATCC
>DASYTJ010000112.1:0-22481 GCA_036002325.1 Thermoanaerobaculia bacterium
CGAAAAAGATCCTCACCTTCTTCTCGCCGCACAGCATAATTTAGTACGATGCTACATAGAAGCTGATCAACCAGAGGAGGCCTTGGCCGTCCATTGCGCCGCGCGACCCCTTTATCACGATTGTAGGGCCCCTTTGATCCTTCTCCGGGCAACTTGGCAGGAGGGCTCGCTACTTAGCGAAATCGGGCACCTAAACAACGCTGCAGCCGCCCTGCTTCGTGCCCGCCAGGGCTTCACGGAGCAAGGCTTGGCTTATGAGACGGCTCTTGTGAGTCTGGATCTTGTGGAGGTGTATTCGAAGCTTGGAAAGGCTGAAGAGATACGGCAGGTCGTCGCCGAGACGACAACTATATTCCGGGCAATGTGTCTCAGCCGTGAGGTGCTAGCCTCTCTCCTCCATGTTTAGTAGGTAGAGCCTAGGGAGCACACACGCCCCGATGCTTGGGTTCTCTTTGCAAGTCCTGCCTGTCCCGCTTTCCCGTAAACTGCGCACCTTGTTCTTCAAAGACGTATTCCATTGAGGGCCGTCATAGGCCGTAACTTCGCGGTCGACCGGGTATCGAGCTACGCCGGGGCCGCATCCGATGGAGAGGAGAGAACCGCCATGACCCGCATTCCTCGTTGCCTTCTGGTACTCGCGCTTACAGCCATTCTCGCCCTGGTCTCCGTGCCTTTCGCCGGCGCCCGGCCCCTGGAAACTTCGCAGGCGGTAGATCGTACTGAGGCTAGCTGGTTCGGAGCCGCTTTGAAATGGTTGGGGAACACGGTCGGCCTTCAATTTCCGGCTCCTGGCCGCCATCACCGGGCCACCAAATCGCAGGACTCCGATCCAAAAGGGGGGCGTCTGCCTGTGGGAGGGGCGTGCATCGACCCCCAAGGAAGTCCCCTTTGCGGTGGGTACTGATCGAGTCGCAAAGGACGTGGAACGTCGTTGAATCGCCTGGGAGGTGAACCATGCCCCTGAACCATCCCGCCCTAGAAGATCTCGCCGTATTCCTGGGGAACACCTCCCGGCGGGCAACGCAGGGCCAGAACGCACAGGTGATGCGCCATCTGTTGTTCGGATGCGCCATATGCCGCGAACGTCTGAGCGCGGTAGGCTGGGATCATCGCCACCTGACTCGACTCCTCGAACCTGGAGCGGAGAACGCCCCTATCGAAAGCTACCTGGCTTTGATGGCCACGGACGAACCCGATTACAGCCGTGCGTTCGATCTCGCGACGCGCTCAGTCTCCGCGATACTGAGCCCTGAGCGTCAATGGCCGCAGGCGCCCGCCATGGTGCTGGCCGAGCTGGACTCCTTGCCGGCGGAAGAGCAAGCCCGCAGGGTGAGCGCCGGCGGGTCCTTCGTCGCCCCGCCGGTGATCGAGGCTCTCATCGAGCGCAGTCACGCCATCCGGTACCAGGACGCTGAGGAGATGCTTCGTCTTGCGAACCTGGCACGGCTCGCCGCGGATGCCTGCTCGCCGGCCGAAGCAGGGAACGATCTCCGGCTCGCCGATCTGCGCACACGGGCCTGGGCACAATACGGCAATGCCCTGCGCGTCCTGGGGAGGCCACGCGAAGCCGAGGGAGCTTTCGCGACAGCTCAGCATTGCCGCCGAGAGGGAACCGGCGATCCCCTGTTGCGCGCCTGGCTGCTTGAGAAGATCACGCCCTTGGTGATCTTCCAAGGCCGCTTCGATGACGCGATTGAGAAGTGCGAGGAAGCAGGCGAGATCTATCGCGAGCTCGGAGAGAGCCACCTCCTGGCCAGCACCATGGTCCAAAAGGCCATTGCCACGCTCTATTCGGGTGAGGCGGAGAGCGCAGTCCGCGTCCTCAATCAGGCGATCCCCCTCATCGATTACGAGGAGGACCCACATCTCCTGCTCGTGGCCTGTCACAACTTGATCCATTGTTACATTGACCTCGGGCGGCCGGATCAAGCCCTGCAGCTCTACTCTGAGACCAAGGATCTCTATCAAGGGATCGAAGACCCCTTGATCCTGCTGCGGGCGACCTGGCAGGAGGGACGCCTCCTGCGCGACCTCGGGCATCTCCAGGCCGCCGAGACGACCCTGCTGCGGGCGCGCAAGGGCTATCTGGAGAGGAAGCTCGCCTATGAGGTGGCGCTCGTCTCTCTCGACCTCGCCACCCTGTACGTCAAGGACGGCCGGGTGGAAAAGCTGAAGCGGACGGTGCTGGAAACGGTACCCATCTTCCATGCGCTGCGCGTGGGGCTGGAGACGCTCGCCTCGCTCCTCCAGCTGCAGCAGATCGCCGGCCAGGAGCAGCAGGCGCTCGAGCTGATCAGTGCCCTCAGCGCCCGCATCGAGCCGTTGCGCCGGCAACGCATTGAGGAGAACTGAAGGCGTTCAGGTCGCGCCGTTGCGCTCCCGCTTCCAAGCCGTCCGGCGCGCGATCGCTTTCCTGACCGCCTTAAGGCTCCGCTCGAAGAGGCGATCCATCGCCCGCTGCTTCTGCAAGCCGCTCGGAGCCAGCGGCTCGGGCACACCGCCCAGCGCTCCGAGGGCGTCCCTCGCCTCGAAGCCATAGAGGCCGGCAAAGAACTCGATCGGCGCGACGCCGATCAGGGGCAGGACGTCCAGGACCTCGTCGAAGCTGAGGGCAAGCTGGCCGTCGAGGAGAGCCGTCAGCCGGCCAGGCTCCCAACCGAGACGGCTCTCCACCACCTTCACGGTGGTCCCGCTCCGAGCGATCAGCTCGCGCAACAGAGCCGCGATTCGGCTCTCCTCTGAATGTTCAGCCATGAGTACTTCTTCGTATTTTAGATTAACCGCTCGGAAATCACCAGGACGCCGTAGCGTATCATCGCGCCCTGCCCATGCGCCCCCGCTTGCTCCAGCCCTTCCTGGCTCCTTTCATGGACGTGTTCCGGGGGCTCGATCGCTGTCTGGACCGCGGCGTTCGGGGCCTGGCGCTCGTGGCCGCAGGCCTGCTGGCCGGCTGGTGGGTCTATGTGCCGTTGCATGAGCTGCTGCACGCCGCCGCCTGCTGGGCCGCGGGAGGTGAGGTGACGCGGCTGGAGATCGACCGTGTCTATGGCGGCGCCGCTCTCGCCTACATCTTCCCTTTTGTCGTCCCCGCGAGCGAGTACGCCGGAAGGCTCTCCGGCTTCGATACCCGCGGCAGCGACTGGATCTATCTGGCCACCGACCTGGGCCCCTTCGTGTTGACCCTCTTTCCGGGGGTCTGGGGCTTGCGGCGGGCGGCCCGGAGCAGGTCCGCCTTTTTCTTCGGCGCCTCGCTTCCCTTTGCCGTCGCGCCCTTCCTGTCCCTGACCGGGGACGCGTACGAGATCGGCTCGATCCTCGTGACTCGTCTCCCCGCGTGGGCTGGACCCGCCGCGCAGGCGCTGCTGCGCGGCGACGACCTGATCAAGAAGATCGAGGAGCTGGCGGCCGTGCCGGACGCCCCCTGGGGAGGCGTCCTCGCGGCGTCTCTGCTCGGAACGCTATGGGCGTTTCTGACCTACGCGTTGGGCGATACGCTGGCAAGGGCCTGGGGGCAACCGCCTACGCCGTCAGCCTCTCCCAGTCCGAATCCGGCGCATCGACGGCGATAGCGAGACCGCCGTCCGAGCCGACGAAAACGGGATCCTTGACGACCCGCACCTTGCCGCCGCCGATCACCGTCAGCTCCTGCTCCAGACGCGGTCCCAAGCCACGGATCAATCCCGTTCCACCCGAGAGCACGACGTTGTTGCGAACCTTCTCCTGGTACTCGGGCTGCACCCGAGAGAGCAGATCGAGCATGGACTCGATCAGCGGCGGCAGGATGCTCTCGCAGGCCTGGCGCATCTCCTGCGTGATGTCGAGCTGGGTCGGCTTGCCGTCCACCGGGGCGGTGACGATGACGGGGTGCTTCGCCTGACCGACGAAGCTCCCCTCCTCCTTCCACCCGCGCACCATGTGGATGGAGAATTTCGCTTGCGGATGGCGCTCGCGGGTGAGGCGCATGAGCTGCTCGTCGATGAAATCGCCCGCCTGGGTCAGAGTGCGCTGATCGTCCTCGGTGGGCAGGTGGCCGTTCATCACGCAGAAGTCGGTCGTGCCCGCGCCGATGTCGATGATCATCGTGTGCAGCAGGGCCTCCAGGCCGTAGGCCACGGCGAAGGGCTCGGAGACGATCATCAGGCTGTCCACGGCGTCGTGGAGCGCCTTGCGCACCTGCTGCTTGTTGACGCGCAGGGCCTCGGCCGGAACGCCGACGACGGCGCGGACCTTGCCGCCGTTGCGCGCCCCCGGATCGACCCCCGCCAGCGACAGCAGGTGGCGCAGCAGCTCGCGCACGGCCGCCTCGTCCTTCTCGGAGCCGTCCTTGATCAGGCCCTCCTCCAGCGGCCGGTGGAGGTCCAGCATGGAGCGGTTCTCCAGGGCCTCATGGCCGATGAGAACGGTCTTCTTCAACACCTTGCGCGCCACCATGTCGAGCGGCCAGCCGACGTAGCTCTCGACGACATGGCGCTGGCCGTTGGAGGTCGAGATGGAGCTCCTGGACGTGCCGAGGTCGATTCCGACGTGGACAACCTCTTTCTTCTCGCTCATCGATCAGCTTCCTTTCTCTCCGGCCGCAACCGTCTCCGGAGCCCCCTCGACGGCCGCCGCGTAGTCGCGGATTCCCTTGGCCAGGGCCTCGGCAATGTACTGCCGGTACAGTGGTTTCGTCAGCAGCCGGGCCTCCTGCTCGTTCGACAGCGAGGAGACCTCGGCGAGGATGGCGGGCATCTCCGTGGAGAGGAGCACGATGAAGGGAGCCGCCTTCACCCCGCGGTTCTCCACCTCCGGGCTCAGCTTGCCCAGCGACTGGAAAAGCGCGCGCTGCACCGTGTCGGCCAGCCGGCGCGATTTGTCCTGCCGCACGCCGGCGTAGATGCGCTCGAGCAGGTGCCGCATGTCGGCCAGGGAGTAGCCCGACTCCCGGTTCTCGGAGGCCGCGAGGCGGGTCAGATAGGGATCGTCGGTCGGGCCGAGATAGTAGGTCTCCACCCCGCGCGAGCGCTCGTTCTGGATCCAGTTGAGGTGAATCGAGACGAAGATGTCGGCTCCCGCCTGGTTGGCGAGTACGCCGCGCTGCTCGAGCGAAACGTCCTGATCGCTCTCGCGGGTCATGATCACCTGGAAGGACTGCTTCAGCAGCAGCCGCTCCAGACGCTCGGCGATGTCGAGCGTCAGATCCTTTTCCAACAGCCCCTGAGGCGTATGGGTGCCGGTATTGCCGCCGCCGTGCCCGGCATCGATGACGATCCTGCGCACGGCGAGCGGGAAGACGGCGGCGTCGATCGGATCCGGAGCGGCGAGGGGCGGGCCGGCCGGCTTCACCGTGGCGACGACGGGAGCCGGCTGCGCCGCCGCGGTGCCGCTGGCCTGCACCGTCGCCGCGGCGCGCGGCTCGCCGAGCGTGGAGATGAGCCGTGACGAGCCGGCGAGGGCGATGGAAAGGAAGCCCAGCGAGGCGACCCGCGCTGCGAACCGCCAGCCGTCGCCACGGCGCCGGCGCCGGGTGGCGCGGCCGTGGATCAGGTCCACGTTCTGCTGCACAAGGTCGCGCAGGAGCTCCCGCTTGATGCGGTCGACATTCGCCATCAGCGTTTCCCGAGCGACTCCAACGACTTACTTCTTCCCGGCGCGATTCAGGGGCAGGGATTCTACTACAACCGCGGCAAGGAGGTACCTTACCGTCGCTGCAGGCGAATCCGCAGCCGGTGCGGCTCCTGGACCATCCCGGTGACGGCCACGGTCGGGTGGGCGAGATCGAGGACCACGTGCAGCTCACCCCTGCCGGCCTCCGGGTGGTATCCCATGCGGATCTGAAGGAGCTCCGCGGTTCCGGCGACCACGCGGTCCTGGCGGTGAGCGGCCTGGACGCCGGAGAGCCGGATCAGCTCCCGTGGGGGGTTGCCTTCGATCCGGCTCCGTTTGTAGGTCTCGGGAGAGATCGCGCCGTTGCCCCACAGGAGGACGTCCGTTCCCCCGGAGACCCTCTCCCAGGTGATCTGGTCCAGCCGGGTGAGCGCCGGCCCCGAGTCCGGTTCGAGAACGGGCGAAGGGGCCGGGACGGCCGCTTCGGGAGCTGGGGGCGGAACGGCAGGCGCCGGTTCCGGCGCGGCGGAGGAGGCACTGCCAGGCTTCGGGTTCGCGGCAACCGGCCGGGCCGGCGGCGCCGCTTCGCCGCCGAAACCGGTCCACTCCCGCAGGCGGTCCCGCAGCAGGAAGGCCCCTGCCGCGAGCACCAGACCGACGACCAGCAGCGCCCAGGGCAGGACGCGGCGGGGCGGCCTCTGCAGGGAGGCGCTGCCGAAAGTCGGCGCGAACGTCGAGGCCGCATTCACCGGCCGGGCACGCTGCGGGGCGAGAGCGGGGAACGGTTCGGCGGCAGGCGGCTCCGGCGCGCTTGCGGCAGGCGGCAGCTCGAAGAGGTCCGAAACCGAAGGCAGCCCGGCATTCCGGGGTGGCGCCGAAACAGGCCCGGGGGGCTTCTGCGTCACGTCGAACGGCGTGCCCCCCTGAAGGATGTGCTGGTCGACGATGCGATAGATCAGCTCGCGGCTGCCTTCACTCAGCTCCAGGAAACGGATGCCCATCCCCGGCGGCCGGCCCGGCCCTTCATCCTCGGCACGGGCCCAGATCACCTCGCCGCGGCCTTTGATCAGCTCGAAGCCGTCGCCGAGCCGGAACTCCAGCTCGAGCATGGAGCCCGGCGGCCGCGGGGTGACCGTGCGCAGGAATATGCCGCCCGGCGAGATATTGGCCGAGTATTCGCTGATGAACCCGCTGAATCGGTCGAACTTGAACTGGACACGCGTCTCCAGGGGCACGCGCCGCGAATCGCGAGGGATATTTGAGTAGTCGACCATTTGATACTGAGCAGGGTTGCGAGCCCCATGATACCAGCATCGAAACGACGGCCGGAAGCGAGCCGGGGGTGGGCGAGGGCACCCCGTTTGTGGTAGAAACGGGAGGGTCGGCGATGGCTTTTGGCTCACCGGCCCCCGAAAAAGCAAATCCCCATCCCGTGCCTGCCTTTCCAGCGGAGGAATTATGAGCACGTCTGTGCTTGAAGAAAAGAAGGCCAGCCTGCGGGCAGCCGACTACATCGCTCTCGAGGAGCGCTACGGCGCGCACAACTACCATCCCCTCGACGTCGTGATCAGCCACGGCGAAGGCGTCTGGGTCTGGGACGTCGAAGGCAAGAAGTATCTGGACTTCCTGGCGGCCTACTCGGCCGTCAACCAGGGGCACTGCCACCCGGAGATCGTGAACGCCGCCATCGGACAGGCGCGCCAGGTGACGCTCACCTCCCGCGCTTTCCGCAACGACCAGCTCGGTCCCTTCTACCAGCAGCTCTGCGAGCTTTCCGGCTTCGACAAGTTCCTGCCCATGAACACCGGCGCCGAAGCGGTCGAGACGGCCCTGAAGACCGCTCGCAAGTGGGCCTACAAGGTCAAGGGCGTACCGGACGGCCAGGCCGAGATCCTGACCTTCGCTAACAACTTCCACGGCCGCACCATCGCCATCGTCAGCTTTTCGACCGAGGAGCTCTACCGCTCCGGCTTCGGTCCCTTCACCCCGGGCTTCCGCGTCCTCCCCTATGGCGATACCGACGCCGTCGAGCGGGCCATGCACCCGAACGTCGCTGCCGTCCTCGTCGAGCCGATCCAGGGCGAGGCGGGCATCGTGGTGCCGCCCGAGGGGTACCTCCAGCGCCTGCGCGAGATCACCCGCCAGCACAACTGCCTGCTGATCGCCGACGAGATCCAGTCCGGCCTCGGCCGCACCGGCAAGCTCTTCGCCTTCGAGCACGAGGGGATCCGGCCCGACGTCGTGATCGTCGGCAAGGCCCTCTCGGGCGGCTTCTACCCGGTGTCCGGCATCCTCGCCGACGATCCGGTGATGGGGGTCTTCCAGCCGGGCGAGCACGGCTCCACCTACGGCGGCAATCCGATGGGCGCCGCCGTGGCGCGCGCCGCCCTGCGGGTGCTGGTCGAGGAGAAGATGGTGGAAAACTCCGCCGAGCTCGGCCCCTATTTCATGGAACGGCTGCAGCGGATCGCGTCGAAGCACATCAAGGAGGTCCGCGGCAAGGGCCTGTGGATCGGCATCGAGCTGCACCGCGAGGCGGGCGGCGCCCGCCGCTTCTGCGAAGCCCTGCAGCGCGAGGGGCTCCTCTGCAAAGAGACGCACGACCACGTCATCCGCATCGCCCCGCCGCTCACGATCAAGAAGGAAGAGATCGACTGGGCGCTCGAGCGGCTGGAGAAGGTGCTGACGACGCTGTAGGCCCTCAGGGGTGAGGGTCCGGCAGCCACGCCTCGCCGCCGGGATCGTGCATCTCCCAGTAGGCGATGCGGCCGCACTTCGCCAGCCGGTAGACCGTGCCGTCCTCGCGCTCGAAACGGCGGAGGAGATAGGGGGCTTCCCTCTCGAAGGTGTAGGTCAGGGTCGAGGGTCCGTTCGTCAGGCGGAGCTGGACTCCTTCCGCCACCTCTTTCTTCTCCACGCGGTAGGTCAACGGCTCGAGATCCGCGAAGCGGCCCGCCAGCAGCGACGGGAAGACCCGGAGCGTCGCCGGCGCCTGACCGGCCACGTAGTCGCGCAGGAGGGCCGGCAGGCCGTCTTCGGGGAGAGCGCCGGCCGGCCAGGGTACGGAGCGGTCCCCCTGGCCGTCGAAGTAGGAGCGGGTCGCGAGCCGCCCGCCGAGCATCTCAGCGGTGGAGATGCCGCAGGCTTCGGAGCTGGTGGCGGCGATCTTCTGCAGGGACCCGGAGTCGCGGCGAAAAAAGATGCTCGCCATCTGGTGGTAGGTGTAGATGCCGGTGGGCACGTCCCGCACGTGATTGAGCTTCAGCACGTCGAAGCCGCCCGGCCGCGGCGTGTCCGCCTTGACGTTCAGGTCGGGCGCCCACGGCTCCTTGACCAGGATCAGCAGGGCGCGGCCGTCGAAGTGGTGGCCGTACCGCGCCCAGGTGACTTCATAGGCGCAGAACTCGGCCTTGCCGTCGTCCCAAACCGGCGAGCTGCGCCAGGAGGCATCGGCTGTCCCGGTCGCCTGAGCTCCGCGCGGCGCGGCCCTGACATTGCCCTCCTTCCCGTCGCCGTCGGAGCCGATGGCCCAGACGGTGAGCACCAGCAGGAACAGGGCGGCAACGGCTTTCAGGGCGATCTTCACTGGACGGCCTCGGCTGGAACGGCCGGAGTATATGCCGGGAATCCCCTCATGATAAGTTGCCGAGGAGTCGGGAGAAGTCCATGAGGCGGAGAGCAAGCGGAACCGATCTCGACTGAAGAAAGGAGGTCACATGACTCCGAACATCCTCTCTCTTTCCCTGCTCCTGCTCCTCCTTCCAGCCATGGCCCGCGCCGACGAGCGGACGGACATGGATCGCATGGCCCAGGAGCACCAGCACGACAAACCCGTTCCGACCCAAGCGGCGATGGAGGAACCGGCGCATCCCGTGACCGCCGAAGAAGTCACCTACGGCGAAGTCGGCGGCAAGCCGGTTCGCGGCTATCTCGCCAAACCGCGGACCCCCCAGGGCGTCCTACCCGGGGTGATCGTCATCCACGAGTGGTGGGGCCTGAACGACAACATGCGCGCCATGACCCGGCGGCTGGCCGGCGAAGGGTACCAGGCGCTCGCCGTCGACCTCTTCGGCGGACAGACGGCGGACAACCCCGACGCCGCCATGAAGCTCGTCAACGCCGTCTTGCAGAACACCGCGCCAGCCGGAGAAAACCTGCGGCACGCCGTCTCCTACCTGGAGCGCCAGGGAGCGCCGAAGATCGGCGTGATCGGCTGGTGCTTCGGCGGCGGCTGGTCGCTCGCCACCGCGCTGCTCGTTCCGGAGAAGATCGCTGCCACGGTGATCTATTACGGCCATCTCGAGACCGACCCCGTCAAGCTCGCGACGATCAAATCTCCCATCCTCGGCTCGTTCGGCGCCGAGGATAAAAGTCTTCCAGTGGCGAGCGTGCGGGAATTCGAAGCCGCCCTGAAGAAGCTCGGCAAGCCGGTCGAGATCAAGATCTATGACGGCGCCGGCCACGCCTTCGCCAACCCCTCCGGCGGCAATTACCGGCCCGAAGCCGCCAAGGACGCCTGGCAGCGCACCACGGCCTTCCTCGCCCGGAACTTGAAGAGCAGGAGCGGCGGGCGATAAAAGGCGAGATGCCCTTCGAAGCCCTCACCACCCCGGCCCTCCTCTCCCGGCGGGAGAGGAGGGAGAAAAACCTGTAGGAAAATGTTTCTTTTCCCCTCCTCGCCCTTTGGGAGAGGGGGGGCAGGGGAGGTGAGGGCCTCGCGCGCCTTACCGGCGGCCCGAGCTCTTGACGGGGTTCTCCTTCATGGAATGGACGATGACCCTGGAGGCCTCGTTCTTGCCGGCGTTGGTCGTGTACCAGATCGTGACCTTTTCGCCGCTCTTCAAGTCGGCCAGGGCAATCGTTTTCCCGTGCTCCTCGAGCTTGGCGCCGGTGCCGACCTGGAAGGTCTCCTCACCGGCTTTTTCTTTCACCGAAAGGCTGTTGTCAGCCGTGTTCACCGCCGTAACCGTGCCGCTTGCGGTGTGAGTGGTTCCCTTGGCCATCGCGGCGACACCAGTGCCGAGAACGAGGCAAAAGATCAGTGCTGTGATCGACACTTTGCGCATGGTAGCACCCTCCAAGAATGGAACGGAGCCCATCTCCGTTCGCCGCTCCTGGTCTCTGCATCGGCGATGCCAGCAAAAAAATCATTCTGAAGACGGCATTTTGAAAGGTTTTTTGAAGAGGCGTGGGTGAGGGCTCGACGATCGGGCTTTCCTGGCGTGCCACCCGGACGCCCCTGGCCAAAACGGCGCGTTCAACTCGAGATCAGCGAGGAGGCATGCCGCGCAGCTCCCAGCAGCGCCGCCCGGTCGTTGAGGATGACGCGTACGGGGATCTTCTCCAGGAACGGCACGAAGCGGCCCTTGGCGACAAAGGTCTGGAGGAAGAGGCCGTCCTGAAGACGGGGCAGGATTTTCGGCGCGATGCCTCCGCCCAGCCAGACGCCGTCGGTCGCCGTGCCCAGCAATGCCAGGTTGCCGGCCATCGCGCCGTAGGCGGCGACGAACATCTCCAGGGCCCGGAAGCAGAGCGGACAGCCGGAGGCGGCTCCCGCCAGGCCCGACTCGCCGATCACCCGCGCCGGGTCTTCGTCCCGGGCGAGCGCCTCGCGCACGTGCGGGCTCTCCGGCAGGCGGAGGACGTCCCGCAAGTACTGATAGATGTTGAAGAGCCCGGGGCCCGAGATCACCCGCTCCACACTCACCCGGCCGAAGCGCTCCCGCAGATAGCGCAGAAGCCCGACCTCTTCTTCCGTGCGCGGAGCGAAATCCATGTGGCCGCCCTCGGACGGCACCGGCACCCAGCGGTCGCCGACGCACGGGATCAGAGTCATCCCGAGACCGGTGCCGGCGGCGATGAGCGCCCGGTTGCCCTCTCGTTCGGGGACTCCCTCCTGAAGGATCGCCTGCTCGTCCGGAGCTAGCAGGAGCAGCCCCTCCGCCGTGGCCACCAGGTCGTTGATCAACACCACCCGCGGCACCCGGGCCTCCGCGGCCACGGCGGCGCCGTCCACCACCCAGGCGAGGTTCAGAGTGCTCGCCCGGTTGGCGATCACAGGACCGGGGATGCCGAAGCAGGCGACGTCGATGGGCACCCGTTCCGGGCCCGCTGCCAGAAAAGCCTCGATCACCGCCGCCAACCCGGGGAACTCCACGCTGCGATAGCGGGCCGAACGCACGAGCCGCAACCCGCCGCCGGGCTCCACCTCGAAGAGCCCGAGATTGCTCTTCGTGCCGCCGATGTCGCCGGCCAGGATCACCGCATCTCCTCCACCGCCTCCACCAGCCGCCGCAACCCCTCTGCATCTTCCCTGCCGAGCTGAACGCGCAGGACCGCGCGCCCCCGCTGCTCCAGCGCCTGTCGGTCGCCGTCGGCCTGGGCGCGGATCAGGGTCCCCAGGGTGTAGTGGGTTTCCGGCACCGCCAGATCCTCGGCCGGCTCGTCCAGGAGCTGGAGGAAGCGGCAGCGGTCCGGTCCGCCCTTGTGGAGCTGACCGGTGGAATGGAGGAAGCGGGGTCCATAGCCCAGCGTGACGGCGAGACGGGTCCTCGCGTGCAGGGCCGCCTGCAGGGCCCGCAGCGCTTCGGTCGTCTCCGGCCGCGGCGGCAGGTAGGCATGGAGGCCCAGGTAGTCGCCGGGACGGGCGCCGCCCAACCAGGCGGCCAGGGCCGGGCTCAGGGCTTCCGGATCGGAGGCTGCGACGGCGGCGCCGCCGGCTCCGGCCGCAGCATTCTTCATCGCCTCGTTCGCCAGCTCCTTGGCGAGCTGCACGTCCGGTTGATCGAAGGGGTTCAGCTCGAGCACGGCCCCGGCAACGGCGGTGGCCACCTCCCACCGGAACATCTCGCTGCCCAGGTCATAGCGGTCGGTCAGCCGGAAACGGGCGACGGGGTGGCCGGCCAGCTCCAGGGCTTCGAGGCGCTTCTCCATGGCGGAGACGTCGTCCCCGGCGAGCAGGAGGGCGGCGAAGAAACGGTCCTCACCGTAGGCTTCGGGCGGACCCAGAGGCTCCCCCACCACCGGGACGATGCCGCGCCGCTCGCCGCCGGCGAGAATGGTCTTGCCGGTGCTTTCGGCGATGAGCTGCTCGAGCCAGTCGGGAAGCGAGTCCAGCGAGTGGGAGGTGAAGAACGTCACCTTGTCGCGCCCGGCCCGGGCCAGCTCGCCCAGCGCCGCTCCCAGCCGCAAGCCCGGATTGGCGCTCGCGGAAGCGGAGCGACAGGATTGCGCCATGGCACGGGCATGCGAGAGGAGGCGGCCCACGTCCACTCCCAGCAGGGCCGCCGGCAGCAGGCCGAAGGGCGTCAGAGCGCTGTAGCGCCCGCCGACGTCCGGGGGAGCGTTGAACACGTCCCGGAAACCGCGCTCGCGTGCCAGCGCCTGCAGCGGGGTCCCCGGGTCGGTCACCGCCACGAAATGCCGGCCCCGCTCCGGCACTTCTCGCAGCAGCTCCCAGAAGCAATGGAAAAAGGAGAGCATCTCGGTGGTGGTGCCCGATTTGCTCGACACCACGAACAGGCTCTTCTCGGGATCGAGCCTCCCGGCCAGGGAACGCACGGCGTCGGGATGGGTGCTGTCGAGAACGGTGACGGCAGGGCGGCCGAAGGCATGGCCAAACGCCCGCGAATAGACTTCGGGAGCGAGGCTCGAGCCGCCCATCCCCAGCATGACCGCGTCGCGGAAACCTGCCTCCGCCACCTCCCTGGCGAAGCGCGTGAGCCGCCCCACCTCCGCCGTCATCGTGTCGGGCAATTGCAGCCAGCCCAAGCGGTCGGTCAGCTCCGGAATCGGCTGCGGAGACCACAGGCTGTGATCCTTCTCCCAGAGCCGCGGCCCGAAGCCCTCCTCTTCCCAGCGCGCGAGCCGCGTCTCGACGGCGCCCGTCAACCCTCCCAGCCGGAGGTCCCCTTGATCGCTCATGCCGCTTCTCCTTCCCCCGGGTCCTACCTTATCAGGCCGTCACCGTCGCAACCCTCCTCGGCGTTCCCCACCCGGCCCTCACCTCCCCGGCCCGCCTCTCCCGCCCCCTCCCTTCCCACCTCACCGGGAGAGGAAAGAGAGCTGCAAAAACAATTCCGTTCTGGCTCCTCTCGCCGCCGGCCTAAACTGTGCCGGGCTTCAATCCCCTTACCAGGAGGCGGGGCATGCTACGATCCGCCCTCGATGAGCGAGCGATGCGGAGAGCGCTGAAACGGAGTCTCATCCTGGCGGTCCTGCCGCTGGCTGTGGCGTGCGGCACGAAGCCGGCGGGGCGGGACTACACCTTCCGCGCCCAGATGGTGCAAGCCCCCGATCCCGCCAATCCCGGCGCCGGCCTCTACCTCTACCATGAGGCCATCGACGACTGGATGGGGCGCGACGGCAAGGTGGAGGGCATGGACTCCATGGCCATGTCGTACCCCGTGGCCGCGGGCGTTCCGCTCACCGGGATTCAAACCAACGACAAGGTCCAGGTGACGATCCACGTCGACTGGCAGGCCGATACGCCGGTCGAGATCATCCGGATCCAGAAGCTCCCGCCGCAGACCGAGCTCGTCTTCCGCGCCGCCAAGCCGCCGCGGAACCCGTAACGACTTCTAGCCATAGCCAATCAAGGAGGAACCATGCCCGTACGCAAAGCCAACGCGGTCTGGGAAGGGAGTCTCAAGGATGGACAAGGAACGATGAGGCTGGGGAGCGGCGCCTTCGAGGGCCGTTATTCCTTCGGCTCGCGCTTCGAAGAGGCGGGAGGCACCAATCCCGAGGAGCTGATCGGCGCCGCCCACGCCGGCTGCTTCTCGATGGCTCTCTCCGCCGGCCTCGGCCGTGCGGGTTTCACCCCGAAGCGCGTCGCCACCTCGGCCAAGGTGCATATCGAAAAGGTGGGCGAGGGATTCAAGATCACGCGCATCGAACTCGACAACGAGTCCGAGGTGCCGGGCATCGACGACGCCGCTTTCCAGGAGGCCGCCCGCAAAGCCAAGGAGGGCTGTCCCGTCTCGCAGGCTCTGGGCGGCGTCGAGATCACCCTCAACGCCCGGCTGGCGGGGTAACCCGATCCCCCTCCGTCCTGGGTCTTGGGTCCTGGGCAGGCTTTTCAAGACCCAAGACCCAAGACGCCCTCATACCCCGTCGCGATAAAAAATAGCCAAAACTCTATTTAACACCTTGACATCCTCCCTCTCCGCCCCTACCCTGAGCGCTGTAACCTCTTGTCGTTAGAAGAAGGAGATGTTGATGGCCTGGAAGCGTGACGACCCGCCGACTCCGTCCCACCCCGAACCGACAGCGACCACTCCACCCCGCCCCGTCGCCACCTCGGCCCCGGCGCCCTCGCCCGTGTCGAACGAGCCGCCGCGACGGACCGACCGCGCCACGATCGGCCCTTCGATTTTCATCAAGGGCGACCTCTCCGGCGAGGAAGACCTCGTCATCGAGGGAAGGGTCGAAGGCAGGGTGGACTTGAAGCAGAACAACGTCACCGTCGGCAAGAACGGTAAGGTCAGCGCCGACATTTTCGGCCGCGTCGTTACCATCGAGGGTGAGGTGGACGGCAACGTCTTCGCCCGGGAGCAGGCGATCCTCCGCCAGTCGGGAGCGATCCGGGGCAATATCACGGCGCCCCGCGTGATCCTCGAAGACGGCTCGCGTTTCAAGGGCAGCATCGACATGGAGCCGCCGAAAGAGACCGGGAAGCCTGCGGCGGCGGTGCGGACAATCGAGCCCCAGCGGGAGACGCTCCAGCCGGAGCAGCCGCGGGAAACCGTCCGGACTGAGGCCGCGGGAGTGAAGGCCACCGCCTGATGAGCTGGTTTTCCTCTACTCGCAGCGTCGGTCTCCGCAAGGAGCAGATCCCGGTTCCGGCCCCGCCCGAGCCCGACGTCCACCGCTCCCTGGCACTCGCCGCGCTCTTCCAGGAGATCCGCGGACGCCGGGTGACCGTGCTGGACCTCGGCTCCGCCGTAGGCTCGAACGTCGAGTTCTTTTCACAGTACGGCTGCAAGCTGTTCATCGAGGATCTCTATGCCGCCCTCTCCTCGCGCACGCCGTCGGGGGAGGGTGATCTCGCCGGTCCGGAGTTCTTCTCCGAGTTCCTCTCCGTGCCGGAGGACACCCGGTTCGACGTGATCCTGGCCTGGGACCGGTTCAACTACCTGCGGCGCAAGGAGCTGGCGTACTTCGGCGAGCAGCTCCGGCGCTACACCCACCCGGGGGCATTGGCCTTCGCGCTGATGTCCTACCACAAGCAGATTCCAGCCCAGCCGTACCGCTTCAAGGTCAAGGACGAGCGGAGCCTCATCTACGACCGGCGAACAGCCGCCGAGCGTCCCTCGCCCCGGTATGTTCCGGCGGAGGTCACCGGTCTCCTCAAGGGTTTCCGCGTCGACCGCTCGTTCCTGCTGCAGCATGGGATCCAGGAGTACCTGCTCGTAAGGGAGTAGGTCCAGTCGCGTCTTGCCGGTCGGGCAGGCGCGCTCTTCGCAACCTCACCCCTGCCCTCCTCTCCAGCGGAGCTGGAGAGGAGGAAGGCTCAGCCGCCCCGCTTCTCCTCCAGCTCCGCCCAGCGGGAGTAGAGGCGCTCGACCTCCCGGCGCGCCTCTTCCAGGGTCGCGCAACGCGCATGGAGCTCGGCCGCGTCGGAGGCCACCGCCGGATCCTCCACCGCCTGCTGCGCCGCCGCGAGGGCCTCCTCGGCGGCGAGGATCCTCGCCTCCATCTGCTCCCACTCGAGATTCTCCTTGTAGGAGAGCCGCTTCGTGGGCTTCACCTCTCGGGGCGCGGCAAGCGGCTTGGGCGCGGCGGGCTTCGGGGACGGCTGGCGCTCGGCGCGGCGCGCCTCCCACTGCGGATAGTCGGCGAAATACTCGGCGTTGCCCCGGCCATCCAGGGCGAGGATGTAGGTCGAGACGCTCTCCAGGAGATAGCGGTCGTGCGTGACGAGGACGACGGCGCCGGGAAACTCCAGGAGGCTCTCTTCGAGGACCTCCAGAGTCGGGATGTCGAGATCGTTTGTCGGCTCGTCGAGGAGGAGGAGGTCGGCCGGCTGGAGCATGAGGCGGGCGATCAGGATGCGGGCCTGCTCGCCGCCCGAAAGCCGGGAGACTGGCGTGTCGAGCTGCTCGGAGCGAAAGAGAAAGCGCTTCGCCCATGAGGCCACGTGCACCGGCCGTCCCTGGTAGACGACCGAGTCCCCTTCGGGTGCCAGCGCCCGCCGCAAGGAGACCGAACGGTCCAGGGTCTCCCGGCCCTGCTCGAAGCGGACCGTCTTCAACCAGGCGGCCCGGTCGATCGTGCCGGCGTCCGGCTCCAGGCTGCCGTCGAGCAGCGAGAGCACCGTCGTCTTGCCGCTGCCGTTCGGTCCGAGGAGGCCCAGCTTCGTTCCCGGAGTGAGCTTGAGGTCGAGCCCGGCGAAGATCCGCCGGCCGTCGAACGATTTGGTCAACCCGCGGGCCACCAGGAGCTTCTTCGTCTTGCGGTCCGAGGCGTTGAAGTCGATTCCCGCCCGGGCGCTGGCGGCCGGCCCGGTCCGCTCCTTCAGCTCCCCCAGCTCGGCGATCAGCCGTTCGGCCTCCTGAATGCGCCCCTTCGCCTTGGTCGTGCGGGCCTTGGCGCCGCGCTTCAGCCACTCCACCTCGCGGCGCACCCGGTTGGCCAGCGACGCCTGGTACTCCGCCTGATTGCGCAGCACCTCATCGCGCTTCTCCAGGAAGTCGCTGTAGCTCCCGGCGGCCTGGAAGAGGCCGTCCGGATAGCGGCGGTCCAGCTCCAGGACGCGGTTGGCCACGTTCTCCAGGAACCAGCGGTCGTGGCTCACCACCAGGTAGGCCAGCGGCTCGCCGCGCAGCAGCCCTTCCAGCCAGAGGATGCCTTCCACGTCCAAGTGGTTCGTGGGCTCGTCCATGAGCAGGACGTCCGGCGCCTTGACCAGCTCGCGGGCGATCGCCAGCCGCTTCTTCCAGCCGCCGGAGAGCACGTCCACCGGCTGAGAGGGGCTCTCGAAGCCGGCCTTGCCCAGCGTGACGGCGATCCGGGCGGCCTTCTCGAAGTCCTCGGCCGCATCGTCCGCCAGCGCCTCGGCGAGCACCTCCTCCGGCGTCCGTCCCGGAGGGAAGGAGGGATCCTGAGGGACATAGCCGAAGCGGGTGCCGCGACGCAGGGCGCGGATCCCGGCGTCGGGCTCCTCGATGCCGGCCAGGATCCGCAGCAGGGTCGTCTTTCCGGAGCCGTTCGGGCCCACGAGACCCACGCGGTCGCCCTCGAAGAGGCCGAACGAGAGGTTCTCGAACAGCGGCCGGGCGCCATACCCCTTGCCGATGGATTCGCAGCTCAAGAGGACGGCGGGCGGCATGGCGGGGGGGGATTATAGGTGCTCGCCTCGGACGTGTTGGCCCCAGTCCGAGCCCCTACACCCGGCAGTCCGTCCTGCTAAGCTCTGCCTTTTCAAAGGTCTACACCTTTGCCGGAATAAACGCGTTCACGAGTTCGTGGACGCATTTACCAACTCGTGGACGCGTTTCTGAGTTCGTCAGCCGGTCTACGGGTTCGTGAACGCATTTCCGAGCTCGTCAGCCCGTCTACGAATTCGTGGACGCGCTGACGAGTTGGTAGACCGGCTGACGAGCTCGTGGACGCGTTGCCGAGTTCGTGGGCCGGCTCACGAGCTCGTGGACGCGTTGCCGAATACCTGGACGAAGCCACGAGCCGGCGGATCGGTTCACGAGCTCTGGGTTCCCGATCCGGCCCGGCTGGCACGGGGGGCGGAGACCAGCTTCGCGATGCCGATCAACAGCAGGCCGCCGACAAGAAGGGAGAGCGAGAGGAACTGGAGGGAGACCAGCACCACCGCTCCGACGGCGGTTTCGGCGAAGTACTTGGACGGTTTGGAGCTTTGCGTGCTCATCAGCGCCTCCTCTCCCGACAGCGTAACTCATCTCGACCCTAAAGGAGAGGGGAAGGATTTGCGCTCCAAAGCTCCTCTCCCCGCAGAGCGGCCCGCGTCAGCGACCGCCCTCCGGCTCCGGCTGATAGATGATCGTCCACAGAGTTCCGAACCTGTCCCGTAGCTGCGCGAAACGAGGGGCGAAGAACTGCTCTCCCATTGGGATTCCGATCTCCCCTCCCTCGGCCAGGACCGTGTAGATTCTGTCGGCGTCCTCCGCCGAGTCGGTTTCAAGATACAGATACGAGCTGCGGATCGGTTTGAAGTGGCCCGGCGGCACGTCATTGCCGATCAGCTCCACGCCGGCGACGCTCATGCGCGCGTGAATCACGGCATCCTCGGAGCCTCCCGGCGGCTTGACGTCCGCCGGCATCTGGCTCTGCTTCATGATCATCGTGATCTTGCCGCCCAGGTGCTGCTCATAGAAACGGAACGCTTCTTCGCAGTTGCCCCCGAAGTTGAGGTGGGTGTAGAGCTTCATTCGCAGCTTCTCCTTTATGGTTTGCCTGTGGATGTCGGACCGGTCTGCCCTTCGAAGCCTCACCCTGTCCCCCCCTCGCCCCGACTTCCTTTGAATCGGGCCGCCGCTCACATACCATTAGACGTCCGCCCTCCGGAGAACTCATCGGTCATGACAAAGAGCGCAGCAGAAGAGGCCGGCCTGGTTGCGGCCGCCGCTACCGGCGACGAGGATGCCTTCCGGCAGCTCGTGGAGCCCGCCCGCCGCGAGCTGCATCTCCTCTGCTACAGCATGCTGGGATCGTTCCACGACGCCGAGGACTTCCTGCAGGATGCCCAGTTGAAGGCCTGGCGCAATCTCCATACCTACGACGGCCGCGCGAGCTTCAGCACCTGGATGTTCAGGGTGGTGACGAACACGTGCCTCGATGCCCTGAGGACCCGCCGCCGGCGTGTGCTTCCCCAGGACATCAGCGACGCCAGGGATCCGGCGTTGGGGCTCGGCCTGCAGCGGCACGACATTCCCTGGCTCGAGCCGTTCCCGGATGCGTACCTGCCGAGCGTGGACCCCGCCGCGGCGGCGGATCTGCGGGAGAGCGTGCGGCTGGCCTTCGTACGGGCCTGGCAGCTCCTCCCGCCGCGGCAGCGGGCGGTGCTGATCCTGCGGGAAGTCTTCGACTGGACCGCCAACGAAGTTGCCGCGGCGCTCGGGACTTCCGTGGCGGCCGTCAACAGCTCGTTGCAGCGGGCGCGGGCCACCATCGACCAGAGCAGGGCGCAGGCGGATGACCCGCCGGCACGGCCCTTGCGCGACAAGCAGGAAACCGAAATGGCCGCGCGCTACGTCCACGCGTGGGAAGCGGGGGACATGGACGCGATCGTGTCGATGCTCACGGTCGACGCCCTCCATGCCATGCCTCCGTGGCCGTCGTGGTTCGTCGGACGAGAGGCGCTCCGCGTGCTGTACAGCGGTTATGAAGTCTGGGGAGAGCGCCCCCGTCCCGGAGTTTTCCGAGTTCTCCCGACAGCCCTGAACGGCGAGCTCGCCTTTGCCGAGTACTGCCGAGAGCAGGCCGGCGGCCCCTATCAGGCCCTCGCCCTCACGGTGGCCACGCTCGATGCTTCCGGTACGAGCATTGTGGAGAAGGTGAGCTTCGTCAGCCCCGAGCTGTTTTCGAAGCTGGGATTCCCAAGAATTCTGCAGTAGGTAGAAAACATCATGAGGGCGCTGACAAATATGAAGAACACTGTCCGAGGTGTCATTTACCTTCACGCGCTGGTTGCTCTTGCAACTCTGTTGATTTCACCCGTTGCGGCGAGCGAGTCCGAGCCATCGCGAGAGGATATCCCCTGTGGGACCAGGTATTCGAAGCCGGAAGAAGCAGCGATCAAGGGCTGCAATGAAGCCTATTGTGTGAAGACAGCAGCGACAGCTCGGGTATGCAGTTGCAGGAAATCACAAGATGCATCCAGCGCGGAGATGCTGGTCGAAAGGGATGGCGCCATCGAGCAGCGGTGGGATAGCGGCTTTATCCTTCCTGCCTCTCTTGCCACCTTTGGTGTCGATGGTGCGGATCTCACAGGTACAGGCCGCCAGGATCTCGTTGTGGCAACCCTGATTACGATGAGCAATGGCATGGGTATTGAGTACTGGGAGGTGCGAGCCATCGTCGGCGACAAGCTGACGAAACCGCTTGATGTGGAAGATTACGGCATCATGAGTTATCTCACACGGGCCAGTCCGAACAGTAAATGTAGGCTCCTGGCCTCCCGCTGGTTTCCAGGTTGGGAACCGGAGAGAGGCGAAGGCCTCTATTTGATGGGCAAGTGGTTCACGTATAGCGAATTCTCGCCGGAGCTTACTACCGAGGATCGTCCCGCGGTCTATCGCCGCTATCTCCTCAGCTTTCAGCGTCTTCGAGCGGAGCAACTGAGGAAAGACCTGGACCATCGGCAACCTCTGCCGTGGTTCTCTGATGGAAGAACGAAAGAGCTTGTCGGACCTTATCCCAGCTACGAAAGAGAGTGACCCATGACGGCGGCCATCGAGACCCGTCACTCTACCTTCGCCAAGATGAACGGCGCTTACGGCAACGACCTGGCTTACATCCACGACTCGGGCTTCGGCGACTTCGCGCGAGGCGCCGCCGGGCTGATGCTGGAAGAGCTGCGCCATAGCGGGTTGGACCACGGCCTGGTGATCGACTTGGGCTGCGGCAGCGGCATCCTGTCGGAACCGATCGCGGCCCAGGGATTCGACGTTCTGGGGATCGACGTATCCGAAGCCTTCGTCGCTCTGGCGCGGCAGCGGGTGCCGCAGGGTCAGTTCCGCGTGGAGTCGCTGCTGAAGGCCGAGATCCCCCCATGCGTCGGCGTCGCCGCCGTCGGCGAGGTCCTCAATTACCTGTTCGACGGAGAGCACAGCGTGGAGGGTATTCAGCAGGTTCTGAAGCGTATCTTCGCGGCTTTGGCGCCGGGCGGGGCCTTGATCTTCGACGTCGCCGAACCGGGGCGCGTGCCCGGTGGATCGTCGAAGACTCACATGGAGAAGGAAGACTGGGCGGTGCTCGCTACTGTGGAGGAGGACCCGCGACAGTCGCTGCTGACTCGAAGCATCACCACGTTTCGCAAGGTTGGTGATCTCTACCGGCGGAGCCACGAGGTGCACCGGCAGCGGCTATTGCCCCGAGCCCAGGTATTGTCGTGGCTGCAGGATATCGGCTTTCAGGCGCGGATTCTCGACGCCTACGGCTCGGTGCCATTCGGTCCCGGGCATGTCGGGTTCCTGGCGCGCAAACCCGTTTAAGTGATCATCAGGGGAGAGTACCCAATGAAAATGAATCGTCTCATACCGATGCTGCCGGTGAAGAGCATGCCCGCGAGCGTCGAGTTCTACCAGAAGCTGGGATTCAGCGTCGGGCGAAGGGAGGATCATTGGGGTTGGGCCATGCTCCGCTTCGACGAGTGCCACCTGATGGTGGATCAATCGATCAACCTTCATCGGGACGCTCCCCGCCAATCCGTCATCTACTTGTATCCCGAGGACATCGTGGAGTATCACCGACAGGTGCGAGAGAACGGACTGGCCGTCCCCGACCTGAATGTCACCTTTTACGGCCTGACCGAGTTTCGGCTCGACGATCCGGATGGCAACCGGCTGTGGATCGGACAGGACACATCAGCATGATGCAACCTCAGGGTTTTGTCGCCGTCCCACCCACTGGCAAGGGACCCGGCGTATTGGTTCTCCACGCGTGGTGGGGACTGAACGACACGATGAAGGCCTTCTGCTCGCGGCTTGCTGAATCCGGCTTCCTGGCGTTCGCCCCAGACCTCTATCACGGCAAAGTCACGGGCAGCATTGCCGAGGCCGAAACCCTCAGCAAAGCACTCGACGCCAGTCAGGCCAAGGCCGACGTCGCGAATGCAACCCTGTTTCTCAACGACCGCGTTGAAGAAGCCGACCGCGGCATCGCAGTGATCGGCTTCTCGCTGGGCGCCTATTACGCGCTGG